>NZ_JBFBAW010000025.1:0-111341 GCF_040682435.1 Lentzea sp. NPDC051208
CACCAGCACCAACAAACAGAAACCCCAGCACGGCAACAAGAAGAAGTCCACCAACCCGAGACCCCGCCGAACAGGTTAAAACTCAAGCTAGGGCGCGATCGGCCGGTCCAGGAGCCGGGACAGCACAACCGTCGACACGGTCCGGTCGATGATCTCGACGGCCCTGAGCCGCTCCAGCGCGGTCTCCAGGTGGTGGATGTCCGCGGCCCGCAGGTGCACGATCGCGTCCGCGGCCCCGGACACCGTGTAGGCCGCGCTGACCTCGGCCATCGGCTCCAGCCGGTGCTGGATGTCGTGCGGCGCGACGTTGCCCTTGCAGTGCACCTCGACGAAGGCCTCGGTGCCCCACCCCAGCGCCTCCGGGTCCACCACCGCCGTGAACCCCCGCAGCACCCCCGTGTCCAGCAGCTTGTCGACCCGCCGCTTCACCGCGGGAGCACTCAGACCCACCTCCTTCCCGATCTCCGCGTAGCTGGAACGGGCGTTGGCCATGAGGCACGAAATGATTCGCTGGTCGATGCTGTCCACACGCAACATTCTGCCCTAGTTAACGCAATGTCGCGGCGTTGATCGATGGTCTAACCGCCCTTTACATTTCGATCCATGACCGTATCCATCTCCGGGCCCGGCGAGCCGATCACGCTCGACATCGCCGCACCCCTCGCGCCGACGCGCATGCCGACGACCCGTCGGTACCTCATGTGCCCGCCGACGTACTTCACGGTGGAGTACGCCATCAACCCGTGGATGGATCCCACGAAGCCCACCAGCACAACGCTGGCCGTGGAGCAGTGGACCGCGCTCAAGGAGACCTACGAACGCCTGGGCCACGACGTGCAGGTGATCGACCCGGTCCCCGGCCTCCCCGACATGGTCTTCTCGGCCAACAGCGGCACCGTCATCGACGGCCGAGTCCTCGGCTCGAGGTTCAGGGCCTCCCAGCGCTCGGCCGAAGCCGACCACTTCCGCCGCTGGTTCCTGTCATCGGGCTACAAGTCCGTAGTCATGCCCACCGCCGTGAACGAGGCAGAGGGCGACTTCACCTGGACCGGCTCCCTGCTCCTCGCCGGCACCGGCTTCCGCACGGACCCCGGCGCACACTCGGAGGCCCAGGAGGTCCTCGGCGTCCCGGTCGTGTCCCTGCAGTTGGTCGACCCGCGCTTCTACCACCTCGACGTGGCCTTGTTCATGCTCGACGACCAGTCCCCGTCACCCCTGGTCGCCTACTACCCGGAGGCCTTCTCTCCGGGATCCCAGCAGGTCCTGCGCCGCCTCTTCCCGGACGCCGTCATCGCCAACGACGACGACGCCGTGTGCCTCGGCCTGAACGCGGTGTCCGACGGCAAGCACGTCGTCATGCCGGTGGAGGCCACGCATCTCGCCGAGCAGGTGGCGCGGCGCGGGTTCGAGCCCGTGTTCGTGGACATCTCGGAGCTGCGCAAGTCGGGCGGCGGCCCGAAGTGCTGCACGATGGAACTCCGGGACTGATCGGTCACTCTTCGCGGTTCTCGTCTGCGCTGGTCGAAGGCTCTAGATGGGGTCTTCACCAGCGCAGACTCATGTTCCGGGCTCTGGACGGCTCCGTCGCTGACCGACGCATGCCGTTCCGTCGATCTTGTCGTTGGAGCTGTCCTGCAAGCCGTGGCCGGCGTATCGCTGCAGCGATACGACCTGTCGGTGCAGCGCATCGAAGTACGTGGAATGCCGAGGCCGATTGGCCCGCGGGCTTGATCTGCGCTCAGTAAAGGCTGAACCAGCCTTCGCCAGCGCGCAGATCAGTCTCGCGTCGCGTCCCGACTCTTGAACGACTCACACGCTTTGCAGCGGCGGATACGGATCGTCGGATGCCGGCGGGGGCGTGAGCTTGGCGTTGAGTGCCTGAGCTTCCTCGAGCTGGTCTTCCAGGGTGATGATGCGGCACGCCGCATCCAATCCCGTGCCCTGATCGACCAATGCACGCACGCGGGCTGCCAGACGCAGTTGGTGGCGGCTGTACCGGCGGTGCCCGCCGGCTGAGCGCTGGGGCTCGATGAGATTCGCCTCGTCGAGGCTGCGCAGGAAGTTCGCCGTCGTACCGAGCAACTCCGCGGCCCGGCCCATCGTGTAGGCGGGGTAGTGCTCGTCGTCGAACTTCTCCGCTGCTGTCTGCGGTTCGTTCTCATTGCTGTCTGGGGTCATCGCGCCTCCGCATCACGAGGGGCCCCGGTGCAGTAGCACCGGGGCCCCAAGGGTTGTTGGGTTTCACTTCCACCTAGCCGACCGTGAGATCGGCATCCTCTTTCCGCATGCCCCGTACTGCAAGCGGGCGCTGCGGGGATCGCGTGTGCGTAACCGAAGACCACCTTCCAATCTGATGGAACCGCGGTACCCGTCCGGCCGAGTTCAGCCGAAGGCGGGCGATCCGATGGTGTGCAACCCTTCCCTTCTCCTCTGAGTACTGACTTTTCTTCTCTCACGTGGCTGTCGGCACCGGACCTCTTGCACATGCCGGATTCACCTCACCGACCGCCCCTGGTCACCTGCCAGAACCCCTTCTACTGATCGGCTCCGGCACATCTGACCGTCTTGCACTTGCAACTGCGATTTCAACTTCGAACTGCTACTTGCACTTGCGACTTCAACTTCGGAACTGCCACTTGCTGATCACGCGGTCGTCGGCTCCGGGGTCTTGCACTGCGTCCGGTCTTGCCCTGCCGACTTCCCTTGGTCGCGAGCCTCAAGCCCTGGAACTACGAACTCAGGCGCGCCTGACCGTCTTGCACTTGCTTCACGGGTAGTTCGTCATCTCCCGTGTCATGTTCTCTCTCGTCCAACAAGGAGAACACTACACACGCCAGACGGACAATGTCTACTCCCATCACCATAGATTTGCTCGATCGGGTGACGGAGCTGTGCTGACCTGGTCTGATTCGATCAGTCCGTCGGGTGGTGAGGGGGGTGCTGTGACCGGCCAGGAACAGCACGAGTACAAGGCGTCGCTGAGAGTGTTCAGCGAGTCGCTGGCGCTGCCGGACCTCGTTGCCGCCCTTGGCGAACCCACCAGGAGCTATGACATCGGCGACCTGGTGAGTCCACGGCGCCTCGACAGCCTTCGTCGGACCAGCGCCTACTGGTCTCTTGGCAGCCGGGCGCAGCGCACAGACCCACTCGACGAACACATCGCAGAACTGGTCACGTTCGTCGACGCGCACAGGCGTGAGATCGACGCACTCAGAGACAGGGCCCAGATCGACGTCTTCTGCGGAGTCTTCACTGGCGACGACACGAAGGCGGCTTCACTCTCACGTCCGGCCTGATGCGCAGGCTGGGCGAGCTCAACCTCGACGTTGGCTTCGACCTGTACTAGCTCGTCAGGCTTCCTCGCACCTGAACGGCCTCAGCCTTCTAGTTCCCACCGCACGAAGCGCATCGTCGAGGTGAAACCGGCCCGCTCGAAGATGCCGAACGCCCCAGTCGAGTTCTCTGAGTCCACGCTGAGCAGCGCGCGGTCATAACCCTGCTCGGAGGCCGCCCGAAGCGCACGGCCAAGCAGAGCGCTCGCAACGCCACGGTTCCGATAGCCGGGCAACGTTACGATGGCCGCGAGGCTGCCTCGTTCCAGGTCCGCGTAAGGGTCGATCAGCTCGGTGAGGGTGTCCTCCGCCGTGTAGTTCTCGCCGATCTTGTCGACGGCCTCGACGGCATTGAGGAGGTCGGCTGACGGCTGGGCGTCTTCCCAGGTCAGCGAGCGTGAGGCCTTCGATCATGCCCCGAACTTGTTCGGGCCCGAGCGGGCTGTCGCTTCAGTTGTCTGCCTGCGCGAAGCCTCAACATCCGGTGGCCGCAGTAACTTCGGACGAGTGCCCAACATCCTCGCGATCGGCTTCGACCCCCACACAATCCCCGGCTTCGACCCCGCGCCGGTCGCCGCCGGCATCGAGCAGGCCAGCAGGGCGTTCGCCGAGCTGGGCCTGGCCGAGGACCTCTTCCTCATCGACTACGCGGAACTGGACGGCCGCGCCCAGGCCAAGCTCGTCGAGAAGCTCGAATCCAGGAAGTACGACTGCGTCCTGATCGGTGGCGGCATCCGCAAGGGACCCGGTCTGCTGGAGCTCTTCCAGGTCGTCGTCAACGAGGTGCACCGGCGTCAGCCCCAAGCCGCGATCGCGTTCAACGACAGCCCCGGCGACAGCCCGGACTGGGTTCTCAAGGCGCTCGAGCAGAAGCGCAACCGTTAACCCACGACATCGGGTGAACCGGACGGGCGGCTTCTCCGTACCCCTCGTCAGACCAGAAAAACGCTGTCCAGCGATCAAGTCCCCGCAGGTCAGCACCCCGCACCCCAACACCCACTACGAAGCGTGACGGCATCACTCGATCGCGTGGTCGTGGACGTACCCAATAACGAGAGCCGGACTAGCAACGAACTAACAGACAGCTCCGCCAGTTCGTCAGGAGGCCACGATGAACTTACGCAGGACTCACGCGGCTAGTTGACTGTCTGTCAGCAACGGATAGCCCAGCTCATCGGAACGTGACGAGAGTCACCGAACGGGCGCTCAAGCTTGCCTGCGCTCGTGACGCGAGGTTACGTTCTCGCCCGCCGATAACGGTTTGGTCACCGGCAGGACACAGGAGCCCTAGTACTCAGGGTCCTGAGTCCGGCTCGGAATCCCCCGCCGAGACAGCCCGGTGGCCAAGCTCCCCGACGCAGGAGGCTCCCCCTTGGCCCGGCACAGCAAGGCCGATGGCCGAACCGTGTACACGGTCGTGCCCAGACAAGAAGTCAAGCCCGGCGCTCACCGCGTCGAGGACGACAAGGTTCCGCTTGCCCACCGTGTGAGCGCGATCGTCGTCGCCGCAGGTGTCGCCGCCGGCACCGCGGCCATCGCCAACGCCGCCACCAGCGGCCCTTCGACCGAACTCGCCGCGGGTGCGGCCGAGCTGGGTGCTCTTCCCGACCAGCAGGCCAAGACCATCCAGACGGTTCACGACGTGAACCCCGGCAGCCAGGTCGGCCGTCTCCTGCAGTTCCAGCAGATGTACGCGCAGCAGACGTTCCAGCAGGCCACGAAGGTCGCCGCGGACGCGCACGCCCAGCGCGAGGCGGCCGCCAAGGCCGAGGCCGAGCGTCAGATCGAGATGCGCAAGCCCGCCAAGCAGCGCGAGGTCGAGGGCTGGATCAAGGAAGCCATCAAGATCCTGCAGGCCAACGGCACCAACATCGACAACGGCTCCGTCGACGAGATCTACACGATCATCATGAAGGAGTCGAACGGCAACCCCAACGCCGTCAACAACTGGGACTCCAACGCGCTGCGCGGCACGCCGTCCAAGGGCCTGATGCAGTGCATCGACCCGACGTTCCGCGCGTACAAGCTGGCCGGGTACGACAACATCCTCGCGCCGGTCGACAACATCATCGCGGGCGTTCGCTACACCTACGCGCGCTATGGCGGCTTCCACAACCACCCAGGTCTGGTCTCCATGAACCTCGGCGGCGGGTACCTGGGGTACTAAAGGAGCGGAATACGCCGTGTCGGGGTGCGGGAAACCTATCGGCGGACGATGCTGTCAAACAGGTTCACCCACAAGCATGGCGGCCCTAGCGGGCACACGCCCGGTAGTGCTCCCATCGAACGCGATCCCCGAACGCAGGGAGTGGCCGATGAACGAGCAACAGGCACGCGACGACGAGCTGGAGAAGATCCGCTCGGAGGCGACGAGTTGGCTGGCCAAGATGGCCAAGGCCCAACATCGTCCGAACGTCGAGCAACGCAGGCCTGAGCACGACGCCATGACACCCGCGAAGAAGTAGGCAGGAAACGACAGAAGCGCCCCGGTCACGACCGGGGCGCTTCTGTTTTCGCCTGGGGTCACGGCCGGAGCCACCAGGCGTCTCACAGAGGCGGAGCCTCCCGCTCGAACGCGGCCCACAGGAGCTTCAGCGGGTGGTCCGCCGGGTGCTTCGCCAGCGCGTCGGTGCGCGCGAACACGCCCACGAGCCGTTCCAGCGAATCGTCGACGAGTTGCACCACGCGCAGGCCGCTTCCCTCGCGCAGCTCGTTGTTCGCCGCCACCACCCCGAGGCCGGACGTCACGATCATCGCGCCCTTGACGAGGTTGGAGCGGAGCAGGGAGATGCCGTACTGGATCTCGTCGATCTCCGCGGCGATGTCGAGCCCCTGCCGGTAGTCGGGGCCGAACCAGCCGCGCAGGAACTCCGCGATCAACCCGGCGCCCGGCACGACCAGCGGCACCGACCGCAACGCGGGCACGCGCACGCGGTCCCCGACGACCGTCTCCGGCAGGTTCGTCAGCAGGGCGAGGCCGCCCCGCCGCCACTGGATCACCTCGAACTCGGGGCGCTCCCAGCCCTGGCCGGCCCGCGTCACGACGCTGCCGCAGACGACGTCGACCTCCTGCGTCTCCAGCTTCGTCCAGATGTCCTTGGTGCGGATGTGCACGACCTTGAGGTCCACGTCGCGCTCCTGGAACTCGTCCGCCACGTGGTGCCACGCCTTCGCGAGCGTGTCGAGCATGTATCGCGTCGTGCCGACGGTGACGGTCGTGCCGAGCTTGCGGCGGCACTCGTGAATTCCGTCCAGCCACTCCGCGAGCGTCTCCCGCGCCAATTCGACGAGTGACTCACCGGTCGGCGTGAACAGCACGTCTTTTCCCCGGCCCTGCTTCACCACGAGCGCTTCGCCGCACAGTTCCAGGAAGTTCCTGTTCAACGTGTCGAGCTGCTTCTGCACGCTCGACTGCTCGCGTCCCAACGCCCGCGCCGCGCGTAGGGCCGAACGGGTCTCGTGCACCGTGAGGAGGGTCCTGAGCTGGTCCATCGTGGTATCCAGTAGTGCACCGGGCATGTTCAGCAAACGGTGCAGCGAGGTGCTGGTGGGGAGCACCAACTGGGACGAGCCGGACATCGGGTCCTCTCCTGTGTTCTGTCGATCAGTTGAACTGAACTTGACCGCATTTCGCCGACAAATTATCTGCAGATCCTGTCGGCAAATCCCTGGACACCAATCTCGCGGTGTACAAAACTATCTGCGGCGACCACGCGTGGGAGCCGATTCCGGGGGGAATCATTGGGGGGTGGGGGTCCGCCAGGCGCAAGCCGGCGGGCCCCCAAGTATTACCCTCGCCAGTTGTGACGGCTTCCGCTCGCCTGGAATGGGGCACCACCTACCAGGTCACCGTGCTCGAACTCGGACTCGCCTGCTGTGGGGTCGAAGTGATGGCAGCTCTCGACCGCCTTCCCGACCTCGGCGTCACGCCGGTCGACGGCGCGGGCGAGGCGCACGTTCTCGTTGTCTCCGGCACGGTCACGGACGTCATGTTGCCCGCTGTCCTCCGCAGTTACGAGGCCATGCCCGAACCCCGCTACGTGATCTCCGTGGGCGCCTGCAGCAACACCGGCGGTCCGTACTGGGATTCCTACAGCGTCACCAAGGGAATCGACCAGGCCCTGCCGGTCCACGTCGCCGTTCCCGGTTGCCCGCCGCGGCCCGAAGCACTGCTCGAAGGCCTGAAGGCACTGCACAAGCTGGTGAACGCATGACGACCCCCAAGACCGCCTTCGGTCAGACCGTCCACCACGTGGAGCTCGCCGGCTGGCTCGCCACGGCCACGGCCCACCACGCCGACGGCTACGTGATGTTCGACTGGCTCGGCGTCGAGGACGCGGGCCGGCCGGGTGCCGCGGGTCAGCGCCACGCGGTGTTCCTGCACGTGATCAACCCGCAGACGCGCGAGGGCGTGATGCTGCGGACCGAGATCACCGAGACCGACGCGCTGCCGAGCGTGGCGCACCTCTGGAAGGGTGCGCAGTGGCACGAGCGCGAGGCCGCGGAGATGTTCGGCGTCACGGTCGACGGCAAGCCTGAACACCTGCTGCTCCCGGACAGCTTCCAGGGCCACCCGCTGCGCAAGGACTTCGTGCTGGCTTCTCGCGTCGTACGCCCCTGGCCGGGCGCGCTGGAGCCCGGCGAGGACAACACGAGCGCCCCGAGCCGCCGCCGCACCGCACCACCTGGCGTTCCGGACCCGTCCTGGGGCCCGCGCCGTGAAGAGGAGAGCACGTCGTGACGAACCTTCCACCGCGCACGAGGGGCGTCATCGCGCTGCTGGAGGCCAACTGCACGGTCTGCATGATCTGCGCGCGCGAGTGTCCTGACTGGTGCATCCACATCACGTCGCACACCGAGGTCGAGCAGCAGCCCGGCAGCGCCCGCCCGCGCAGCCGCAACGTGCTCGACCGGTTCGCGATCGACTACGGCCAGTGTCTCTACTGCGGCATCTGCGTCGAGGTCTGCCCGTTCGACGCCCTGCACTGGGCGCCGGAGTTCGGCTATCCGGGCACGGGCTCGATCGACGGCGAGGGTGCCGTCGCGGAGCTCGTCCACGAACGGGACGTGCTGTCCACATGGGTCGAGAAGGTGCCGACACCGCCTCCGCTCGACCCGGCCGCGGAGGCCGCGCCCGAAACCGCCACCGGAACCGGACGGCGGCCTGGTTCGTTGAGGGGTAGGACGTGAAACCCGGAGGCGAAAACCGTGCACAAGCACTTCAACGGGTTGAAGACGGCCGTGTTGCTCGGCGGGATGAGCGCTCTGATCGTGCTGGTCAGCAGCCTGTTCGGCCGGACGGCACTGGTCATCGGCCTGGTGTTGGCCTTGGGCGTGAACGCCTACGCGTACTTCAACTCGGACAGGATCGCGCTGCGTGCGATGCGGGCGGTGCCCGTGTCGCAAGTGGAGCAACCAGTGCTCTACGCCATCGTGCGTGAGCTGTCGCAGAAGGCGCGCCAGCCCATGCCCAGGCTCTTCCTGAGCCCGACGATCGCGCCGAACGCGTTCGCCACGGGCCGCAACCCGCGCAACGCCGCTGTGTGCTGCACCACGGGCATCCTCGACCTGCTCGACGAACGCGAGCTGCGCGCCGTGATCGGCCACGAGCTCGCGCACGTCTACAACCGCGACATCCTGATCAGCTGCGTGGCCGGAGCACTGGCCGGCGTGATCACGATGCTCGCCAACCTGGCCCTGTTCGCCGGGATCTTCGGCGGCGGCGACTCCGACGACGACGGCCCCGGCCCGCTCGGACTGCTGCTGATCGCGCTGCTCGGCCCGATCGCCGCGACCGTCGTGCGCCTGGCCGTGAGCCGCTCGCGCGAGTTCCAGGCCGACCAGTCGGGCTCGGAGCTCACCGGCGACCCGCTGGCCCTGGCCTCAGCGCTGCGCAAGATCGAGCTGGGGACGCGGGCGGCGCCGCTCGCACCGGAGCCGCAGGTGGTGTCGCAGAGCCACTTGATGATCGCGAACCCGTTCCGTTCGGGGGAACAGCTCACGAAGTGGTTCTCGACCCACCCGCCGATCGCCGACCGCATCCGCAGGCTCGAGGAGATGGCGCGCAGGGCCGGTTAACGCCCTGCCGTCGCCACGGCCATGAGGTACTCGCCGTACCCGGACTTGCCGAGCTTCTCGCCGAGCGCGTAGCACTCCTGCGCGGAGATGAAGCCCATGCGCAGCGCGATCTCCTCGGGACACGCGATGCGCACGCCGGTCCGGTGCTCCAGCACCTGCACGAACTGCCCGGCCTCGAGCAGCGAGTCGTGCGTGCCGGTGTCGAGCCACGCGAACCCGCGGCTCAGGTCCACGAGCTGCGCCCGGCCCTCGCGCAGGTAGGCGAGGTTGACGTCGGTGATCTCCAGCTCACCCCGCGGCGACGGCGTGAGCTGCCGCGCGATGTCGAGCACACCGTTGTCGTAGAAGTAGAGCCCGGTGATCGCCCGGTTCGACTTCGGCTTCGCGGGCTTCTCCTCGATGGACAACAGCTTGCCCGTCGCGTCGACCTCGCCCACGCCGTACCGCTCGGGGTCTTTCACCTGGTAGCCGAACAGCACGCAGCCGTCCAAAGAGGACGCGTGGTGCTGCAGCGTGGTGGAGAAGCCCTGGCCGTAGAAGATGTTGTCGCCCAGCACCAGCGCCACGTCGTCGTCACCGACGAAGTCCGCGCCGATGAGGAACGCCTCCGCGAGCCCGTTGGGCGCGGCCTGCTCCGCGTAGGAGAAGGCCATGCCCCACTGCGACCCGTCGCCGAGCAACCGCCGGAACAGCGGTAAGTCGGTCGGCGTGGAGATGATCAACACCTCGCGAATGCCGGCCAGCATCAGCACCGACAGCGGGTAGTAGATCATCGGCTTGTCGTACACCGGCAGCAGCTGCTTGGAGACGGCCTGCGTGATCGGGTGCAGGCGCGACCCACTGCCACCGGCGAGGACGATGCCCTTCACCGGTAGTTGGTGAACTGGAGGGCGATGCCGAAGTCGGAGTTCTTCAGCAGGGCGATGACGTCCTGCAGGTGGTCCTTCTTCTTGCCGGACACCCGCAGCTGGTCGCCCTGGATCTGCGCCTGCACGCCCTTGGGCGCCTCGTCGCGGATCTTCTTGGCGATCTCCTTGGCCTTCTCGGACGTGATGCCCTGCACGAGGTTTCCCGTGACCTTGAACACCTTTCCGGAGATCGCGGGCTCACCCACCTCGAACGCCTTCATCGAGATGTTGCGCTTGACCAGCTTCTCCTGGAAGACGTCGATCGCCGCCTTGCAGCGCTCCTCGGTCTCGGAGGTGAAGGTGATCGCCTCCTCGCCGGCCCAGGCCACTGTGGTGTTGGTCCCGCGGAAGTCGAAGCGGGTACTCAGCTCCTTCGAGGCCTGGTTGAGCGCGTTGTCGACCTCCTGCCGGTCCACCTTGCTCACCACGTCGAACGACGGGTCCGCCACGACTTCACTCCTCAACGATCTCGGGATCACAGCCAGCGTCGATGCTACTGGGGGACCCCGATTTGGGGCCTCCCGAAGGGGTTATGTATTGTTCTGCCCGCACCGTTACGGCGGTGTGGGGCGGGTTGCCCGAGCGGCCAATGGGAGCGGACTGTAAATCCGTCGCGAAAGCTACAGAGGTTCGAATCCTCTACCCGCCACGCAAGACCGATGGGCCTCTGACCGGACTGGTCAGGGGCCCATCGTCGTACCGGACCGAGGGGGCTCTCAGTGCGTGCGCAGATGGCGACGGAAGCCGGCAGAACGACGGCGCCGAGCGAGGACCGGGCGTTGGTCGGCCCGAACCTGCTCGCCGTGCTCGACGGGGTGACGGCGAAGCCCGAGACCGGGTGCGAGCACGGTGTCGGCTGGTTCGCCGACCAGCTCTCCGGGGAGATCCTGCGGTTCGCGCACCTCGAACCTGGCGTGGCGCTCGCGAAGGCCGTCGAAGAGGCCGCTGAGCTGCACTCCGGCACCTGCGACCTCGATCATCCGGACTCGCCCAGCGTGGCGATCGCGATGGTGCAGACGAAGGACGACGTGCTGCGGTACCTCGTGCTCGGGGACGCCACGGTCGTGGTCGACACCAAGAGCGAGTTGCTCGTGGTCACTGACACGCAGACGAAGCGCACGGCCGGTGCGAAGGTCGCGGACGTGGCGCACGCGTTGACGGGTGAGGTGCCGTTGCAGGACGTGCGGCGCGTCGCGATCCTGTCCGACGGGGCCGCGCGGGCGGTCGACCTGTTCAATCTCTTCGATTGGCGTCAGGCGCTCGAACTGATGGCGGCGAACGGGCCGGACGACCTCATCCGCAGAATGCGCGGTCGAAAAGGAAGACGCCAAGGCCGTCGAATGGCCGCGCAAGAAGATTTCCGACGACGCGACTGTCGTGTACCTCGACCGCTAGTCGGCGGCGTCTGCGTCAATGCCTCGGCGCGGGCTCGACACCGCGGCGGCGAGCGATCGCGCGCATGTTCTCCTCGCCCCAGTTGCCCAGCGCGTCCAGCGCCTCGTTCAGCCGTGCTCCGAGCGGTGTCAGCGAGTACTCGACGCGGGGCGGGACCTCGTGGAACACCTCGCGGTGCACGATCTCGTCGGCCTCCATCTCGCGCAGCACCTGGATCAGCATCTTCTCGCTGATGCCGGACACCGACCTGCGCAGCTCGCCCGTGCGCATGGGGCCGTGGTGCAGCGCCCAGAGGATCAGCGCCTTCCACCGGCCACCGATCACGTCGATCGCCGCGTCGAGACCGCACGAATACTGCCGTGGCTTCATGCTGGATCCTTACCAAAAAGTGGGTACCTGACAAAATAGTAGGTACTTGTCGATCCGCCAGTGTCGGAACGAGCATTCACGGCATGGGGAACAAGAAAACCGTGAGCGTGCTCGGCCTCGGCCGGATGGGCAACGCGCTGGCGAAGGCCCTGGTCGGCCAGGGCTACGAAGTGACCGTGTGGAACCGCACTCCCAAGACAGTGCCGAACACCAGAAGTGTTGCCACTCTGGAAGAAGCGTTCAAGAGCGACGTCGTCGTCACCTGCCTGTCCACGTACGACGTTCAACAACCCTTGCTCACCAACGAGATCAAGACGCTCGTCAACCTGACGTCCGGCACGCCGGAGCAGGCCCGTGCCACCGCGCAGTGGGCGAAGACCAACGGTGTCGAGTACGTCGACGGCGTGATCATGGCTGTGCCGCAGCAGATCGGCACGCCGCAGGCGAAGATCTTCTTCGGCGGCAGCGAGAACCACCACGTGCTGCAGGCCTTCGGCGAGCCGGTGTACGTCGGTGAGGACGCTGGGCTCGCCGCGCTCTACGACCTGGCCCTGCTCGGCCTCATGTGGGCCACGTTCGGCGGCTACCTGCAGGCGGTCGCCTTGATGGGCAGCGAGGGCATCGCGCCGCAGCGGTTCACGCCGATGGCCATGAGCTGGTTGAACGAGATGAGCACCCTCCTGCCCGAGATGGGGGAGGAGACGCAGACCAGGCAGTACGAGACCGAGGTGTCCGCGTTGGACATCAACGTTGCTGGACTGCGCATGCTCACCGAGGCCAACCGCGAACAGGGCCTCGACACCACCATCCCGCAGGCCCTGCACGACCTGTTCGAACGCGCCCAGCGCAACGGCCACGGCGCGCACAGCATCGCGAGTGTCATCGAGGAGATCCGGAAGTGAAGTACCTGGGGAAGAAGGCCGTTGTCACCGGCGGCACGCACGGCATGGGCCGGGCGACGGTCGACAAGCTGATCGAGGGTGGCGCCGAGGTGCTGCTCACGGGGCGCAGCACGGAGAAGGCCGAGGGCATCAAGGCGCACGCCGTCGCGTCGGACGCGGCGAACCTCGACGACATCGTCAAGCTCGGAACCGAAGTGCGGGAACGGTTGCAGGAGATCGACCTGCTCTTCATCAACGTCGGCTACTCGACGCTGACCCCGTTCCCCGACGCCACCGAGCGCGACTACGACCGCACGTTCGACATCAACACCAAGGGTGCGTTCTTCACCGCGCAGCAGCTGGCTCCGCTCATCAAGGAGGGCGGCGCGATCGTCTTCACGACGAGTGTCGCCACGGAGCAGGGCGCGGAGGGGCTGACCCTGTACGCGGCGGCCAAGGCGGCCGTGCGGTCCTTCGCGCGGGGGTTCGCCGCGGAACTGGCCCCGCGCGGGATCAGGGTCAACGTCGTCAGTCCCGGCTTCATCGACACCCCGTCCATGGGTGTCGTCGGTGCGCCGCCTGAGGTGCTGCAGGAGTTCAAGGAGCTGGGCGACCGCATCACACCGCTCAAGCGCCACGGCACGATGGACGAGGTCGCGGACGCGGTGCTCTTCCTGGGGTTCGACGCCACCTTCACGACCGGTGCCGAACTCGCCGTCGACGGCGGACTGGGCCAGGGGATCAGCGCCTAGAAAAAATCTTCGGACGACCTGTCACACCTTCGTCGCCCTCCGGGTCGACCAAGCAGGAAGACGACGAAGGAGAACGAAGATGAGGATCGCCAACCCGATCATGTCCGTGCCCGGCGCGATGAAGGCCCTGCTGGACCTGTCGGAGGCAGCCGGGAAGACGGGTCTGGACAAGGACTACGTCGAGTTGATCTGCCTGCGCGTCAGCATCATGAACGGCTGCGGCACGTGCATCGACTACCACACCAAGCTGCTGCGTGAGGCGAAGGTGGCGGACGAGAAGGTCTACGCCGTCGCGGGGTGGCGGGACGTGCCGTACTACACCGCCGCCGAGAAGGCGGGGTTCGCGCTCGCGGAGCAGATCACGCACGTTCATGTGAGCGACGAAGTGTGGGACGAGGCGGCGAAGCACTACACCGAGGAGCAGCTCGCCGGTCTCGTGATCGCCATCGGCGCGATCAACCTGTGGAACCGCATGAACGTGGCCACGGCGCAGAAGGTGGCCTGAGCAAAAAGGTTGAAGCCGGCGCGCAAGAGCTTCCTCTCTCTTGCGTGCCGGCCTCAGCGCGGAGCCTACCCCATGTCGAACAGATGTTCGATCACTGGGCGATCAACACGCGGATCAAATCGCGGCGAGTGCCGCCCGGCCGTCGTCGGTCAGTTCCGCGCAGACGCGAAGGCCGAAGCTCGTCGGCTGCGAAGGGCGCAGCAGTCCCGCGTGCACGAGGTCGTGCGTCGCCATGCGGTCGCAACAGGGCAGCCCGTCGACGTACAGGTCGGGCTCCGTGCCGCCGGTCACCTCGGCACGTCCTGCGGCGACAGCCCGCAGCATCGCTCTCGCTCTACCGCTGAGTTCCATCTCGACCCCCCAGGTGTGGTGTCCGAATCCGCTATCCCCTTTGTCGGAATAGAGTCCGGATTCGTTCCACAAGTACGGGTTCGTTCGGGTTCTTCGCTTGTGTGAACGGGTAGATCATGTCTCACTAGGCCGATCGGGTTGCGCCGACACGCCGGAGGAAGAGCGCAGCGCGGGGCGGCGAACCCACAGCGTCCAGCGTGGCCGGTAGCCCTGCGAGTACCAGAACGGCGTCGAGCGCGGGTTCGGCAACGCGTGGTGCAGCAGGGTCGATGCCACTCCGGCCGCGTCCAGGATGCCGTGCGCGTGAGCTGCCAGAGCGCTGCCCGCACCCGTGCCCCGCACATCCGGCCGCACGCCGAGATGACCGAGGTAGGCGAACGGCCGCGCCGACGCGTACTTCTCCATCCATCCCGCCTCCCGCGGCATGTCGACGTAGATCATGCCGACGGGCGTGTCGCCGCTGAGCGCCAGCCACATCGCCTCGTGATCGCGGCCGAGCACCTCGGCCAGCGCCGTGCGCAGGTGTTCGACGGTGTTCGGGCGCTCGGTCACCAGACCGAACTGGGCGTCGTACCGGACGGTGTGCAGGTTCAGTTCGACGGCGGCGTCCAGGTCCGCGGCCGTGGCGGCGCGGATGCTCACGCCGGACGGCCTCGGCGCCGGCGAACGGCCGGCGAGGCGTTCGGCCACCACCGTGAGCGGCGCGAATCCCCGGTCGATCAACGTCCGCGCGTCGCCCGTCTCGTGGCTGGGCAGCTGCACGATCGCCGCGGTGTCCGGGTCGTCCAGGCCGGTGAGGCGGGCGTCCCACTCGTCGAGCAACGCCGGCAGGTCCCAGCCCGGCTGCCAGGTCAGGCCGTGCGTGCGCAGGGGGCCCCAGGTCGGGAGCAGGGAGTCGGGGTCGGTCTCGCGGTAGGAGAAGATCTCGCTCACACCCCATCTGACCATGGCAGGGTCGGTCGGGTGGAGATCTACGTCGTGGACTCGTTCACCAGCAAGCCCTTCGCGGGCAACCCCGCCGGAGTCGTGCTCCTCACCGAACCGCGCGACGACGCCTGGATGCAGCACGTCGCCGCCGAGATGAAGCACGCCGAGACGGCCTTCGTCACCCCGGACAACCACCTCCGCTGGTTCACGCCGGAGGTCGAGGTCGACCTCTGCGGGCATGCCACCCTCGCCACCGCGCACGTGCTGGGCGGAGAGCAGGCGTTCACCACGCGTAGTGGGGTGCTCACATGCGCAAATGACGATGGGTGGATCCGGATGGACTTCCCGGCGGACCCCCCAGAGTTGACTGACCCGCCAATCGGTCTAGCGGAAGCGCTGCCACATGCGACGATCAAGTCCGTGTCGCGCGGGCGGTTCGACTTCCTGATCGAGTTGGAAAGCGCGGCGGAAGTCCGTTCCTTGCGACCCGACGTCCAAGCACTGGCACAAATCCAGTCACGCGGAGTAATCGTGACGGCGGTCGGAGACGGCGACGCGGACATCGTCAGCCGGTGCTTCTACCCGGCCGTCGGCATCCCGGAGGACCCCGTCACCGGATCGGCCCACTGCACCCTTGCGTCCTATTGGGTGTCTCGGCTTCAGCGCGCTGACCTGCTGGCGGAGCAGGCGTCGCCGCGCGGGGGGTTCGTCAGGACGACCCTCGCCCAAGATCGCGTACTGCTCTCGGGGCAGGCCGTGACGGTGCTCCGGGGACAGCTGAACGTGTAGTCACGTCTGGGTGAATCAAAGTCACTAGGGGTGCTCGACCTGCCATTTCGTCCCCCGAGCGGGGTACATTGGTGCCCCTGGAGGGGTCCTGATCGCGAAGTGCGGGACCCCTCAGTCACGCCTAGAGGTCCCCCACCCAGGCCGACGAGGAGGCTGGATGTCCGACCGAGCGTCGGCCCCCGTGTCGGACTCGGCCGCCTGGTCGGCCAAGTCGACCAACCGCGCGTTCAGCGCGTTCGCCGTCACCCTCCTGGTGGCCGGCGTCGCCTGCGCGGGCATGGTCGCGGCCTGGCTCCCGGAGAAGGAGACCACCTCCCTCTTCTGGATCGGCCCCCTTCTCGTCGTCGGCTTCCTGCTGGCGGAACAGCTCGCGATCAACGTCGACGTCCGCAGCGGCGTCGCGTGGACGATCTCCTTCACCGAGATCCCGCTGGTCCTGGGCCTGCTGGTTGCCCCGTTCGAGATCGTGCTCGCCGCGCACGTGGTCGCCGGCGTGGGAACGTTGCTCGGCAGGCGCATCCTCGACCGGGCCGTCTACAACGCGGGCCTCATGTTCATGGAGATCTCCGTGGCGTTCGCCGCTGCGGAGGCCGTGAACCGGATGATCGGCGCGGGCGGTCCGTTCTGGGCCGGAGCTTTCGTCGGCACGATCACCGTGCCGCTTCTCGCGAGCGTGCTGGGCCTCTGCGCGTTGCGTCTCATGGGCAAGTCGATGCGCGTGGGCAACAGCGTCCGTCTCGTGCTGCAGACGCTGGTCGTCGCGCTGCTGAACACCTCGGCCGGCCTCGTCGGCTACCAGATCGTCGCCACCACGCCGTGGGGCGCCGCCCTGATCATCCTGGTGCTCGCGGGCATCGTGGCCACCTACTTCGCCTACTCCGGGCTGCTGCGCGAACAGCGCGACCTGGAGGCGTTGAGCGAGGTCAGCCTCCGCGTCGCGAGGTCGGGACAACACGGCACCGGCCCGCGCCAGCCCGACGACGACCTCACCTCGGGCGTCGAAGAGGACGAGTGGCAGCTCATCGCGGAACGCATCCGCGAGCAGCTCAACGCGAACAGGGTCGTGCTGCGCCTGCGCACCGACCCGCAGGAAGCCATGATCACCCTCGTCGCCGGCGAACCGCTGCCCGACGAGATGACCGCGACGGACCCCCGTGCCGTGCGCGAAGACCCCGTACTTCAGTTGCCGGGCACGCACGTCCGCTACTACCGCGTGGCCGACGCGACCGAGGACGTCACCGAGGCACTGCTGCGCCGCGACGCGCAGGAAGCCCTGGTCGTCCCGTTGCGCGGCGCGACCCAGCTGCTCGGTGCCGTCGAGGCGCACGACCGGCTCTCGCGCTGGCGCGGTTTCGGCAAGGCGGACATCCAGCTGCTGCGCACGCTGGCCTCACACCTCGCGACGGCCGTCGACAACCGCCGCCTGCTCGCCCGCCTGCGCCACGACGCCTACCACGACCCGCTGACCGGCCTGCTGAACCGCGCGGGCCTCCGCGAGGCGTGCGCGGAGCCGTTGCGCGAGTCCCAGAAGGCAGTGGTGCTGCGCATCGACCTCGACATCCTGTCGACGGTCTCCGACGCGCTGGGCCAGGCCTGGGGCAACCGCATGGTCGTGGCCGCCGGACGCCGGCTGCGCGACGCCCTCGGAGCGGACGTGCCGCTGGCGCGCCTGGAGGGTGGCGCGTTCGCCGCGTACCTCGACGACGAGCGCGCTGAGACCGCCCACGAGACCGCGGAACGGTTGCGCGCCGGGCTTTCCGTGCCGTACCCGGTCGACCGCCTGACCGTCGAGGCCTCCGCGGTCGTGGGGTACGCGTCCAAAGCGGACTCCGAGACCGAGGACCCGGACCCCGACGTGTTGCTGCAGCGGGCCGATGTCGCCGTGCGTGCGACGTCCGAGGGCACGCCCGTGAAGGCCTACGCGCCGTCGATGGGCCACCTGTTCCTGCGCCGCTTCCAGCTCGTGACGCAGTTCCGCCAGGCCGTCGAGACCGGGCAGATCTCGGTGCACTACCAGCCGAAGGTCGCCCTGCCCTCACGTCAGGTCGTGGGCGCGGAAGCGTTGGTGCGCTGGACACATCCGGAGTTCGGCCGCGTCGACCCGGACGAGTTCGTGCCGGCCGTCGAGGCCACCGGTCTCGTGGACGTGCTGACGGACTTCGTGATGGACCGCGCGCTGGAACGCGTGCGCCGCTGGCTCGACCGCGGCCTGCGGATGTCCATCGCGGTGAACCTCTCCGTGCGGACGCTGGGCGACGAGGACTTCCCGAACCGCGTCGAGGCCGCCCTGGAGCGCCACGACGTGCCGTCGGGTCTGCTGACCTTCGAGCTCACCGAGTCGGGCGTCATGGCCGATCCCGAGCGCGCTTTGCCGGTGCTGCGGCGCCTGCACGCGATCGGCGTCGTGCTGGCGGTCGACGACTTCGGCACCGGCTACTCGTCGCTGGCCTACCTGCGCCAGCTGCCGGTGGACGAGGTGAAGATCGACAAGTCGTTCGTGCTCGGCATGGGCACGGACCTCGGCGACATGGCCGTGGTCCGGTCGATCGTGGAGCTCGGCCACTCGCTCGGTCTCGTGGTCGTGGCGGAGGGCGTCGAGGACGACGCCGCGCGCGACCAGCTGGTGGGCATGGGCTGCGACGTCGCTCAGGGCTACCTGATCTCCCGGCCGCTGTCCGAAGATCGCTTCGAGGCCTGGCTGCGAGCCCGAACGGTGCAGGTCAGGGGTGCTCGCGATGAGACGGTGCTCACCTTGGTCCACTAAGAGGACCCCCGGATTTCGTTCTTGGTTGCCGCGTGTTGTAGAGTTCTCCTCGCTCGGCAAGAACGAAAGAGCAAGCCCCTTTAGCTCAGTCGGCAGAGCGTCTCCATGGTAAGGAGAAGGTCTACGGTTCGATTCCGTAAAGGGGCTCCACTACTGGCCGCAGTGCTGAGCGCTGCGGCTTGTAGTTGTGTTGAAGGTTGTGTCAAAGCGGTGTAGCTCAGTTGGTAGAGCAAGCGGCTCATAATCGCTGTGTCGCCGGTTCAAGTCCGGCCACCGCTACTTCACAAGATCCCCGCCAGGCGGTAAGCCCGTACTGGGTGTTCGGGGCCCGTGTGCTCTCAGGAAGGCAAGGACCGTGGCTGCAACCGACGTACGCCCCAAGATCACCCTCGCGTGCGAGGAGTGCAAGCACCGGAACTACATCACCAGGAAGAACCGGCGCAACGACCCGGACCGCCTGGAGATCAAGAAGTTCTGCCCGAACTGCAAGACGCACCGCGCGCACAAGGAAACCCGCTGAGCGCGTAACCAGTCTTCGACGAGGCCCGTCCCACACCGTGGGGCGGGCCTCGTCGCATATAGGCTCCTTCGGTGCCTCTCGACCCCGCTTTCACCGGACGTAGTTATCCGCCGTCGCAGCCCTACGACGTGAGCCGCGAGAAGATCCGCGAGTTCGCCGACGCCATCGGCGCGACCAGCCCGGCCTACCGCGACGCCGAAGCCGCGAAGGCGTTGGGGCACAGGGACGTCATCGCGCCGCCGACGTTCGCGATCGTCGTGTCGATGAAGACCAACGAGACGGTCATGTTCGACCCGGAGCTGCAGCTCGACTACAGCCGCGTCGTGCACGGCGACCAGAACTTCGTCCACCACCGGCCCATCACCGCGGGCGACCAGCTCGTGTGCGTGGCGCACATCGACGCCATCACGTCCCGCATGGGCAACGACATGGTGACCGTGCGGACGGAGATCAGCACGGTCGGCGGCGAGCCCGTCACCACCGCCAAGTCGATGCTCGTCGTGAGGGGAGAAGACGCGTGACGTACGAGGTTGGCACCGAACTGCCGGCGCTGTCCGTGCGCCTCAGGCGCGACGACCTGGTGCGCTACGCGGGCGCCTCGCTGGACTTCAACCCGATCCACTGGAACGAGAAGACCGCGAAGGACGTCGGCCTGCCGGACGTGATCGCGCACGGCATGCTGACCATGGCCGTGGCCTCGCGGATCGTCACGGAGTGGCTCGGCGACCCCGGCGCGATCGTCGAGTACGGCTGCCGCTTCGGCCGGCCCGTCGTGGTGCCCAACGACGACGAGGGCGCGCTCGTCGAGGTGACCGCGAAGGTCACCAAGGCCTTCGAGGACGGAACTGTGAAGGTCAACATCAACGCGGCTTTTGACGGCAAGTCGGTGTTGACGGGTGCCTTCGCGCGCGTGCGGGTCGGCTGATCTTGTGATCAAGAACACCACCGGGCGACGCGGTCCGGTGGTGTTTGCGGTGTTCACGGGAGATTCGAGCCGGTGTGGCACCGCAGTTGCACGACCCTGATTCGTGTTCTCGGCTCGCATATGGGTAGGCTGTGCGACAGGCCGCTCGGCAAGTGCTTGAGCGGTCTGGTTGGAATGGACGGGGCAGGTTACCGTACACTTCCTGCTTGGCCAGGGGATCCCACTCGGGATCTCAAAGGGGTGTAGCTCAACTGGCAGAGCAGCGGTCTCCAAAACCGCAGGTTGCAGGTTCAAGTCCTGTCGCCCCTGCTGTCGAAGCGCGTCATGGGTGGAGTGGAGGCACGGCATGGTCGAGGGCCGCGAGCAGGACCAGCCGGAGGAGCGCGAAGGCGCTGTCCGGCCGTCCACTGCTGCGGCGCGACGTGAGCGTCGTGCCTCCTCTCGCCCGGCCGCCCGCAAGGACGGCAGCAGCGCTGAGTCGAAGAAGAGCGTCGCCAAGTCCGACTCCTCGGACGAGGACGCGAAGAAGGGTCGCCCGACCAAGACCCGTGAAGGACAGGAGAAGCGTCCCTCGCTGATCGGGCGGTTCTTCCGCTACATCCGCGAGGTCATCGGCGAACTCCGCAAGGTGATCTGGCCGACGCGCAAGCAGCTCGTCACCTACACCGGCGTCGTGCTGGTGTTCGTGGTCTTCATGGTTGCGCTGGTGTGGGCTCTCGACCTCGGCTTCGGCGCGGCTGTTTTCGAGTTGTTCGGCTGAGCCGGACAGCTGCCGCTGCAATCAGGAAGCGAGATCCACAGTGACCTCCGATAACGGCGTCGACGCCCAGGAGAAGACCGACCTCATCGACGACGAGGTGTCCGAGGACATCGCGGTCGACGAGACGGTCGAGTCGGAGGCTGTGGACTCCGAGGACGCGGACACCGCGGACGAGTCCGAAGAGGACGCCGACGTTCTCGCGATCGACGAGACGCCGATCGACGAAGAGCCCGAAGACCCCGCCGAAGAGCTGCGTCAGGCCCTGCGCCGCGCGCCCGGCGACTGGTACGTCGTGCACTCGTACGCCGGCTACGAGAACAAGGTCAAGGCGAACCTCGAGACTCGTATCCACACGCTCGACATGGAGGACTACATCTTCCAGGTCGAGGTGCCGACCGAAGAGGTCACCGAGATCAAGAACGGCCAGCGCAAGCTGGTGCAGCGCAAGGTGCTGCCCGGCTACATCCTGGTCCGCATGGAGCTCACCGACGCGTCCTGGAGCGCCGTCCGCAACACGCCGGGCGTGACCGGGTTCGTCGGAGCCACCTCGAAGCCCTCGCCCCTCACGATCGACGAGGTGCTGAAGTTCCTGCTCCCGCAGCAGGAGCAGAAGCCGGCCGAGGGCAAGAAGACCGCTTCCACCACCGTGTCGAAGCCGACCATCGAGGTCGACTTCGAGGTCGGCGAGTCGGTCACGGTCATGGACGGCCCGTTCGCCACGCTGCCCGCCACGATCAGCGAGGTCAACGCGGACGGCCAGAAGCTGAAGGTCCTGGTGTCGATCTTCGGCCGGGAAACGCCGGTCGAGCTGTCGTTCAGCCAGGTCTCCAAGATCTGAGCGGTTTTCCCTGACCGGAAGACCGATCGGCCACGCTGCGGCTGGCAGAGCCGCGCGCGGACACTGCAATAACAGGAAGTACGGACAATGCCTCCCAAGAAGAAGAAGCTGTCAGCGATCATCAAGCTGCAGATCAAGGCTGGTGCCGCCAACCCGGCGCCTCCCGTTGGTCCCGCGCTGGGTCAGCACGGCGTCAACATCATGGAGTTCTGCAAGGCCTACAACGCCGCGACCGAGTCGCAGCGCGGTCAGGTCGTGCCGGTTGAGATCTCCGTGTACGAAGACCGCTCGTTCGACTTCAAGCTGAAGACCCCTCCGGCCGCGCGACTCATCCTCGCCGCCGCTGGTGTCGACAAGGGCAGCGGCGAGCCCCACCGCGTCAAAGTCGCCAAGGTGACCATGGAGCAGGTGCGCAGCATCGCGCAGGTCAAGATGGTCGACCTGAACGCGAACGACATCGACCAGGCGGCGAAGATCATCGCCGGCACCGCCCGTTCCATGGGCATCACGGTCGAAGGCTGACCACACCCTCTTTCTAGCAAGCGTGGGAGAGCCGAGCGCGGCTCAATCACCACGAACTGATCCACGGTAAGGACAGAGAATGAAGCGCAGCAAGGCCTACAAGGCCTCCGCAGAGCTGGTGGACCGGGAGCGGCTGTACTCGCCGCTGGAGGCCGCCAAGCTCGCCAAGGAAACGTCCAAGGTGAAGCTCGACGCCACTGTCGAGGTCGCGATTCGCCTCGGCGTCGACCCTCGCAAGGCCGACCAGATGGTCCGCGGCACCGTGAATCTGCCGCACGGTACGGGCAAGACCGCCCGCGTGATCGTCTTCGCAACCGGTGACAAGGCCGCTGAGGCCGAGGCCGCCGGTGCGGACGCTGTCGGCTCCGAGGACCTGATCGAGCGCATTCAGGGTGGCTGGCTCGACTTCGACGCCGCGATCGCGACCCCCGACCAGATGGCCAAGGTCGGTCGCATCGCCCGCATCCTCGGCCCGCGTGGCCTGATGCCGAACCCCAAGACCGGCACCGTCACCCCCGACGTCTCGAAGGCCGTCAACGAGATCAAGGGCGGAAAGATCAACTTCCGCGTTGACAAGCAGGCCAACCTGCACTTCGTCATCGGCAAGGTGTCGTTCGACTCCGAGAAGCTGGTCGAGAACTACGCGGCCGCGCTGGACGAGATCCTCCGCGCCAAGCCGTCCGCGGCCAAGGGCCGGTACGTCAAGAAGGTCACCGTCTCCACGACGATGGGCCCTGGCATCCCGGTCGACCCGAACCGCACGCGCAACATGCTGTCGGACGAGGCCTGAGCCTCTCCGGTTCGGTAGCTAGCTCTTGAAAAGGCCCCCGGTTCGCCGGGGGCCTTTTCGCATGTCAGGACTGGTGCCGGGGAAACGCCTGCCGGTAGTCGCTCGGCGAGCGCCCCACCTGCTTCAGGAAGTGGTGGCGGAGGTTGTTCGCCGTGCCGATACCGCTCAGGGCCGCGATCTTCTCCACGGACAGGTCGGTGGACTCCAGCAACGCCTGCGCCCGCGTGATGCGTTCGTTGAGCAGCCACTGCAGCGGCGTCGTGCCGGTGGTGGCGTGGAGCTTGCGGTAGAAGGTCCGCGGGCTCATCGAGGCTCGGCGGGCCAGGGTCTCGATGGTCAGCGGCTCGTCCAGGCGAGCGCGGGCCCAGTCGAGCACCGGGGTCAGGCCCTCCTCGTCGCTGGCCGGGACGGAGAGGTCGACGTACTGGCCCAGGTTGCCGGGGCGGTGGCCGGGAACCACCATCCGGCGGGCGAGCTGGTTGGCGACGTGGGCGCCCAGGTCGCGGCGGACCAGGTGCAGGCAGAGGTCGAGGCCGGCGCTCATGCCCGCGCTGGTCAGCACGTCACCCTCGTCGATGTAGAGCTTCGAGGCGTCGACCTGGATGTTCGGGTAGCGCTCGGCCAGCAGCGCGGTGTGCATCCAGTGCGCGGTGGCCTTCTTCCCGTCGAGCAGACCGGCTTCGGCCAGTGCGTACGCGCCCACGCACGCCGACACGATGCGCGCGCCGTTGTCGTGCGCCCTGCGCAGCGCGGAGATCAGCTCGGGCGGGACGGGCGCGTTCTCCTCGAAGACCTCGTCCGGCACCCACGACACGATGACGGTGTCCGCGTGCACGATGTCTTCCAGCCCATGAGCGCTGTTGAGGGTGAAGCCCGGCACGGTGTCGCGACTGCGGTTTCCGGTGCCGCACAACCACAACTCGTACCAGGGATCGGCGAGGTCCGGCTGCGGCGTGCCGAAGACGGCGGCGGGAATGCCCAGCTCGTAGAGGTCCGCGACGCCGAAGTCGCTGGGCACGACCAGGGCGACTGATCCAGCGCTCATGCGATCCAGCCTATGGCAGGAATTTGGCGAAAGGGGTCATTCCGGTCACTGGTCGAGTTGATCACGTGCGGCGAGGCTGAACGTATGACATCTGAAGCGATCACCGTGCTGGGTCTCGGCAACCTCGGACGCGCGCTGGCGGAGGCGTTCCTGCGGGAGGGCCACCCCGTGACGGTCTGGAACCGTTCTGCCGCAAAGGCTTCCGAACTCAAGGTGCCCGGTGCCGTCGTCGCCGGGACCGCGGCGGAGGCGATCGCGGCCAGTGGGCTCGTGATCGTGGCCGTGCTCGACCACGCAGCGGCACAACGGGTTCTCAGCGGTGTGGACGTGCGCGGACGGGCGCTGGTGAACCTCACCTCCGGTACTCCGGACGAGGCTCGTGAACTGGCCGGCTGGGCCGAGGCGAACGGAGCCGATTACCTGCACGGCGCCGTGTACGCGGTGCCCCAGACGATCGGCACCGACGCGTCGTCGATCATCTACAGCGGCTCCCCGGCCGTGTCCGAGCGTTGGCAGAAGCAGTTGGCGCTGCTGGGAAAGGTCACGTTCCTGGGTGCCGACGCGGGCCGCGCCTCCGGGTACGACGTGGCGATCCTCGTCGGGATGTACGGCCTGATCGGCGGCTTCCTGCACGCGGCGGCACTGGCGCGGACCAACGGCATCAAGACCACCGAGCTCACGCCGATGTTGTTGTCCTGGCTGACGGACCTGCACCCCGCGCTCTCCACGTTCGCGGCGGAGATCGACGGCGCGAGCTACGGCAACGCGGAGTCGAGCCTGGCGATGAACCAGACGGGGCTGGCCATGCTCATCCGCGCGGCCGCGGCGCAGGGCGTTCCGTTCGCGGCGCTCGACTCGCTCAAGGCGCTCGTCGACCAGCAGGTCGACGCCGGGCGCGGGCAGGAGAGCCTCGCCCGCGCCGTCGAGTCATTGGGCGTGGGGTCACAAGGGCTTGCGGGCTGACAGCAGGAAGATCGTCACCGAGGCCTGGAAGCCACCGTCGCGCAAATCGGTCAGCCAGCGCTCACCGTCCTCGCGCTCGATGGCGCCCGCGCGGATCGCTCGTTCCGTGTTGCGGGTGAGGGCGAGGGTGTAGTCCGCCCTGGCGAAGTCGCGCAGCACCGTCGTCGCCGCGCGGACGTCCTCGACCTCGAAGCCCGCCTCCCGCGCGAGGCGCCCGAGCCGGCGGCCGATCGTGGCGTTGCGGACCATGGTCGAGCAGACGAACCGGTTGAACGCCCTGTTCATCTCCAGGTCGCCGTCGACGATCAGGGCGTCCCAGTCGGGTTCGGCGATGCGCAGCAGGCCGCCCGGCTTCAGGGCCCGGTGGAGCTCGGCGAGGACGCCGGACGGGTTCTCGACGTGCTGCAACGCGGTCCATGCGAGCGCGGTCGGCGGTGCCGTCGTCCACGGGAAGCGCGTGGGCGTCTCCCTGGCGGACCTCCACCTGCGGGTAGTAGTTGAGCAGGCTGCTCGCCGCCGCCACCATCACCGGGTCCACGTCGACGCCGATGACGCGGCCGGACGTCGTGACCGCGTCGGCCATCACCGGCAGGTCCGTGCCGGGGCCGCAGCCGAGGTCGAGGACCGTGTCGCCGGGCCTCAGGTCGAGCGAGACGAGGAGCTGGTGCTTGTAGTCACGGCCTAGTTCGGCGGCGTCCGCCATGTACTCGACCTTGTCGGGGCTGGGCACCCCCCAGTGCGTTTGCCATGCACCCCAATCAACCACAGGTGCTGGGCGACCAGTCGGTGATGACCCAACCGGCGCCGACCTTCTCCACGACGAACAAGCCCAGGCGCGGGCCGCCCTCGACGGTCAGTGCGCAGGAGTCGATGGTGACCTTGGTGGTCGTCGGCGTCTTGAGCATGTCCGGCGGGAACAGCACCTGCTGGTACCTGTCGACGCTGGTGACCTTGGTCTTCAGGTCCTTGACCGCAGCGGCGCAATCGCTTGCGCCGTAAGCGTTCGCGAACTTCTGGCGGGTGTCGTCGCGCAGGAAGAGCGTGCAGGCGCGTGTCGTGTCGGCGAACGACACGTGCTTGTAGAACATGCCGACGGTGCCCTGCAGCCCGGCCGGCGCGGTGAGGCCCTGCGCCGCGCCGGTCACGCCGCCGCTGTCCTGCGCGATGTCACCGGGGTCGTCCACGCCGAAGAAGTGGTTGTAGGCCCAGACCGCGGAGAAGACGACGAGGAGGAAGAAGAGCGCGCGCCAGAAGATGCCGCTGCCGAGCACCGCGAGCCACCAGCGCTTGCCGCCGGGCTGCTTCGGGGCCTGCGGGGCCTGGCCCGTCGCCTCCTGGTAGCGCTGGAACTCCTGGAACCGTTGGAACTCCTGGAACTGCCGCAGCTGCTCCGGGTCCACCGGCGGGGCGGGTGGCTGCGGGGCAGGCGGCTGGCGGGGTGCGAGGTCCTTGCCGGGCTCGTCGGTCACACGTCACATCATGCCGATTTGGAGCGGCAGGACACAGTCGAGTACTGTTTTGGATGGTTCTACCGAAGACCGCAGGTTTTCTCCGCGAGGAGAACGAAGGCCCCGTTGCAACACGGGCGGCCCGCGCAGGGAGGACGAGGCTCAGTTCTTGCGTGACGCCCCGTGCTGCTTGTGCGCGAGGGCGTTTTTGTTGTTTCGGGACCTTCTCCAGGCCGGCGGTCTAATCCCAGCCCAGAGAGGAGGCGATCATGGCGAAGCCCACGAAGGTTACGGCGGTCGCTGAGCTTGCGGACCAGTTCCGCACCAGCTCAGCAGCGGTTGTCACCGAGTACCGTGGCCTCTCCATGGCGCAGCTCACCACGCTGCGTCGCGCTCTCGGCGCGGGCACCAAGTACACCGTCGCGAAGAACACGCTGGTCAAGCTGGCCGCTGCGGACGCCGGTGTGGAGGGCCTCGAGGCCCTTCTTTCCGGTCCGACCGCCATCGCGTTCGTCGAGGGCGAGCCCGTCGACGCCGCCAAGGCGATCCGCGACTTCGCGAAGGACAACAAGGCCCTGATCATCAAGGGCGGCTACATGGATGGCCGCCCGCTCTCGGTTGACGAGGTCACCGCTATCGCGGACCTCGAAACCCGTGAGGTGCTGCTCGCGAAGCTCGCGGGCGCGATGAAGGGCAACCTGGCCAAGGCCGCGGGTCTGTTCAACGCCCCGGCTTCCCAGGTCGCTCGCTTGGCCGCTGCCCTGCAGGAGAAGAAGGCCGCTGCGGCTCCCGCCGCCGAGGCCGACGCTCCCGCCGAAAGCTGATCACCCAAAGACACGCCCGACGCTTTCGCGCGGGAGATTAGAAAGGACCGCCGATCATGGCGAAGCTCAGCACCGAAGAGCTGCTCGACGCGTTCAAGGAGATGACCCTCCTCGAGCTGTCCGAGTTCGTGAAGCAGTTCGAGACGACCTTCGAGGTCACCGCCGCGGCGCCCGTCGCCGTTGCCGCCGCTGCCGGCCCCGCCGCCGGTGGCGCTGACGAGGCCGAGGAGCAGAGCGAGTTCAACGTCGTTCTCGAGTCCGCCGGCGACAAGAAGATCCAGGTCATCAAGGTCGTCCGCGAGGTCGTCTCGGGCCTGGGCCTGAAGGAGGCCAAGGAGCTCGTCGAGTCCGCTCCGAAGGCGATCCTCGAGGGCGTGGCCAAGGACGTCGCCGACGCCGCCAAGGAGAAGCTCGAGGCTGCCGGCGCCAAGATCACCGTCAAGTGATCTCAGCCCCCTCGGGGGCTGGCGTTCTGCCTTGTAGTGCTTGAACGGGCGTGCACCCCTTTGGGGGTGTGCGCCCGTTTTTGTGTTTCTGGGGCGCGGCTGTTGTGGGCTGGTTTGCGGGCGGCCTGGTTGCGTTGCGTGCTGCCCCCAGGGCCCCTGGCAATCTGATCAGGGGTCCCACTGCTCAGCCCGTTCAGCACGGACGGCTCGCCTTCGGCCTCGCGGGTCGTTGTGTGTTTGGAGTCACAGCGGTCTCGAAAATGCCGGTTGTCAGGCAATGGGTCCAGGTGTTGGTGACCGTTTTGCGAGGTCACGCTCTGTGGCGTTATCTGAACGCAACCGCCGTTAGGCCAACTGGTGAGTAACCTGCCGCGAACGAACTCGTTGCCCAGGTGTGACGCCGATCGCTGCGGCGTCCTCGGGCGTGTGCGGAGGTGCGGATGGGCGTCGAGGTGGTCGTCGAGGGTTTGACCAAGTCCTTCGGCAAGCAGACCATCTGGCAGGACGTCACGCTCACGTTGCCGCCGGGTGAGGTCAGCGTGATGCTCGGGCCGTCCGGTACCGGCAAGAGCGTGTTCCTGAAGTCGTTGGTGGGGCTGCTCAAGCCTGAGCAGGGCAAGATCATCATCAACGGGACGGATCTGGTTCGGTGCTCTGAGCACCGGTTGTACGAGATTCGGAAGATGTTCGGCGTGCTGTTCCAGGACGGCGCGTTGTTCGGGTCGATGAACCTGTACGACAACATCGCGTTTCCGCTTCGGGAGCACACTCGCAAGACCGAGGCCGAGGTTCGGCGGATCGTCCTCGAGAAGATGGAGATGGTCGGTCTCGTCGGGGCGGAGAAGAAGCTGCCCGGTGAGATCTCCGGCGGTATGCGCAAGCGGGCTGGTCTTGCCCGTGCGCTGGTGCTCGACCCCGAGATCATTCTGTGCGACGAACCCGACTCCGGGTTGGACCCGGTGCGCACCGCGTACCTCAGTCAGTTGCTGATCGACCTGAACGCCCAGATCGACGCGACCATCCTGATCGTCACGCACAACATCAACATTGCTCGTACCGTGCCGGACAACCTGGGGATGTTGTTCCGGCGCGAGCTCGTCATGTTCGGGCCGCGCGAAGTGCTGCTGACCAGTGACGAGCCTGTTGTCGAGCAGTTCCTCAACGGGCGGCGGCTCGGGCCCATCGGCATGTCCGAGGAGAAGGACACGGCCACGATGGCGGCCGAGCAGGCCCATGCGGACGCCGGGCACTCGGACGGCTCCACGTCCGAGGACGTCCGGGGGATCATCCCGCAGATCGAGCCGACGCCGGGGCTGCCGTTCCGGGATGCTGTCCGGCGGCGCAAGGACCGGGTCATGACGATCATCCACCAGCTGCCGCACCAGGCTCAGCAGGGGATCATCGAGAGCCTCACGGCCGAGGAGCAGCTGCGGTACGGCGTGCACGCCGGGGCTCCTGCTGCGGCGCCCACGCCCAGCCCGTGGCCTCGGCACGGTGGTGTGCTGTGAGCACGCAGACCTCGTTCCCCGGCGCCGGCGCGCTGCGGGAGACCGGGAAGTTGTGCCAGCTCGGGATCGACGTCGTGCGCACGACGTTCCGGCGGCCGTTCCAGCTTCGCGAGTTCATCCAGCAGAGCTGGTTCATCGTCAGCGTGACGGTGCTGCCTACGGCGCTCGTGTCGATTCCGTTCGGCGCGGTCATCGCGTTGCAGCTGGGGTCGTTGACGCGGCAGATCGGCGCGCAGTCGTTCACGGGTGCGGCCAGCGTGCTGGCGATCATCCAGCAGGCCAGTCCGATCGTGACGGCGCTGCTGATCGCCGGGGCCGGTGGCTCGGCCATCTGCGCGGACCTCGGGGCGCGGAAGATCCGCGAGGAGATCGACGCGATGGAGGTGCTCGGCGTCTCGCCGATCCATCGGCTCGTGGTGCCCAGGGTGCTGGCGGCGATGCTGGTGTCCGTGCTGCTCAACGGCATGGTGAGCGTCGTCGGTGTGATGGGCGGCTACTTCTTCAACGTGATCATGCAGGACGGCACGCCGGGCGCCTACCTCGCGAGCTTCAGCGCGCTGGCCCAGCTGCCCGACCTGTGGATCAGTGAGCTCAAGGCGCTGATCTTCGGGTTCATTGCGGGCATCGTCGCTGCTTACCGGGGCCTCAACCCGGCCGGCGGGCCCAAGGGCGTGGGTGACGCGGTGAACCAGGCCGTGGTCATCACGTTCCTGCTGCTGTTCTTCGTCAACTTCGTCCTCACCACGATCTACCTGCAGGTCGTGCCCGCGAAGGGGAGCTGATGGCGAACAAGGTGCTGTCCACCCTCGACGGGTTCGGCGACCAGCTGTCGTTCTACATCAAGGCGCTGGCGTGGACGCCCCGCGCGCTCAAGCGGTACTCCAAGGAGACGATGCGGCTGCTGGCCGAGGTCAGCTTCGGGTCGGGAGCGCTCGCGGTCATCGGCGGCACGATCGGCGTGATGGTCGGGTTGTCCGTGTTCACGGGCACCGTCGTGGGTCTTCAGGGCTTCACGGCGCTCAACCAGATCGGCACCAGTGCCTTCGCCGGGTTCGTGTCGGCCTACTTCAACACGCGCGAGATCGCGCCGCTCGTGGCCGGGCTGGCGTTGTCGGCGACCGTCGGGTCCGGGTTCACGGCGCAGCTGGGTGCCATGCGGATCTCCGAGGAGATCGACGCGCTGGAGGTCATGGGCATCCCCAGCCTGCCGTTCCTGGTCACCACGAGGATCATCGCCGGGTTCGTCGCGATCATCCCGCTGTACGTGATCGGGCTGCTGACCAGTTATCTGGCCGCTCGCACGATCACCGTGGAGTTCTACGGGCAGTCAGCCGGTACGTACGACCACTACTTCAACCTGTTCCTACCGCCGATCGACGTGCTCTGGTCGTTCGGCAAGGTGCTGGTCTTCGCGGTCGTGATCATCATGACCCACTGCTACTACGGCTACCGCGCGTCCGGCGGTCCGGCCGGCGTCGGGGTGGCGGTCGGGCGCGCGGTGCGGACCGCGATCGTCACGACGGCACTGCTCGACTTCTTCCTGAGCCTCGCGATCTGGGGCGCGACGACGACGGTGAGGATCGCCGGATGAGGAAACGCGTGCTGGGAATCGCCTTTCTCCTCGCGATCGCCATGTTCCTGTCGCTCACGGTGGCGCTCTACAAGGACGCCTTCGGCGACTACGTGAAGGTCACGCTCAAGACCGACCACATCGGCAACCAGCTGCAGACCGCGAGCGACGTCAAGGTGCGCGGGCTGATCGTCGGCTCGGTGAAGGCCGTCCGCACCCGCGGTGACGGTGCCGAGCTGGAACTCGCGCTGCTGCCGGACAAGGTCGAGCAGATCCCCGCCAACGTCAGCGCGCGCCTGCTGCCCAAGACGTTGTTCGGCGAGCGGTACGTGAACCTCGTGCTGCCGCAGCAGAAGAGCGCGGCCATCACCCAGGGCGCCGTCATCGAGCAGGACCGGACGAGCAGCGCCATCGAGCTCGAACGCGTGCTCGACAACCTGATGCCGGTGCTGCAGGCGATCCAGCCGGAGAAGCTCGCCACGACGCTCACCGCGTTGTCGCAGGCGCTCGACGGTCGGGGCAAGCCGCTCGGCGAGACCCTGGTGTCGCTCGACTCCTACCTCGGTGAGCTCAACCCGCAGCTGCCCGCGCTGAAGGAGAACATCTCCAAGCTCGCGGACGTCGCGAACGTCTACTCCGACGCCGCGCCGGACCTGTTGCAGGCGCTCAACGACATGACCACGACGACCAAGACCGTGGTCGACCAGCGGGAGAACCTGCTCGCGCTCTACGGCTCGCTGACCACGACGTCGCAGGACGTCACCAGCTTCGTCACGGTCAACAAGAACAACATCATCTCGCTCGCCGACACCAGCCGCCCGACGCTGGAGCTGCTCGCGAAGTACGCGCCCGAGTACCCGTGCCTGCTCAAGGGGCTCACGGAGTTCGAGCCGATCATCAGCAAGGCGTTCGGCGAGGGCACCAACGAGCCGGGCCTGCACATCACGCTGGAGATCACGCAGAACCGCGGCAAGTACAAGCCGAACCTCGACGAGCCCGAGTACCGGGACAAGCGCGGACCGCGTTGCTACGACCTGATCCCGCGGCCGAACCCGTTCCCGCAGTACCCGCCGGAGGGGCCGGTGCAGGACGGGTCGAGCTCGCCGCCGCCCGCGCGCGTCGCGAACGACGGAGTGCTGCCGCCCGCCACCGCGGGCAACGTGACCGTGCCGCAGTCCGCCGACGTGCTGCGGCTCGCCAACTCGCCCGAGGAGGCCAGGTTGATCGCGGCGCTCTTCGGACCGCGCATCGGCGTCGAACCCCAGGACATGCCCGGCTGGTCGAGCCTCCTGCTCGGGCCACTGGTCCGCGGAACGGAGGTGACCGTCAAGTGAAGGGACTGCTGGCCCCGCTGCTCAAGCTGATCGCCTTCGCGGTGGTCACGATCCTCGCCACGTCGTTGCTCGCGGTCACCATCGCCAACGTGAACCTGGCCAGTGCCACCGAGTACAAGGCCCAGTTCACCGACGTCACCGCGCTGAACGAGGGTGACGACATCCGCATCGCCGGCGTCCGCGTCGGGCAGGTCGACGGGATCAAGGTGGTCGACCGCAAGACCGCCGAGGTGGAGTTCTCGATCGACGGCGACCGCAAGCTGCCCGAGGCGGTGACCGCGACGATCAAGTACCGCAACCTGGTGGGGCAGCGGTACATCGCGCTCGAGTCCGGTACCGGTGACACCAAGGCGGTGCTGCCCGAGGGCGGCACGATCCCGCTGGAGCGCACGAAGGCCGCGCTCGACCTCACCGTGCTGTTCAACGGCTTCAAGCCGCTCTTCCAGGCCCTGTCGCCGGACGACGTGAACAAGCTGTCGTTCGAGATCATCCAGGTGCTGCAGGGAGAAGGCAGCACGATCGACAGCCTGCTGCAGCACACGGCCTCGCTGACCAGCACGCTGGCGAGCAAGGACAAGGTGATCGGCGAGGTCGTCGACAACCTCAACACCGCGCTGGAGACCGTGAACTCGCGCGACGAGGACTTCAACAACCTCGTGATCACGTTGCAGACGCTGGTCTCCGGGCTCGCCCAGGACCGCCAGCCGATCGGTGAGGCGATCACCGCGCTCGGCGACCTGACCCAGGCCACCTCCGGCCTGCTGGAGCAGGGCCGCGAGCCGCTGAAGAACGACATCGCGCAGCTCGGCATCGTCTCGAAGACGCTGGGCGACAACGAGGTGCTCGTCGACCGCATGTTGCAGCGCCTGCCCAACAAGCTGGAGACGATCACGCGGACCGCGACCTACGGTTCGTGGTTCAACTTCTACCTGTGCGAGGCCAGCGGCCAGATCGCCGTGCCGCCGGTCATCAACAACCCGATCCCGATCACGGCGTTGCCGGTGACACAGCAGAGGTGCCGCCGATGAGGACGAGCAACCCGATCAGGACCGGCGCGATCAGCCTGACGCTGATCGCCCTGCTGCTGCTGGCCGCGTTCTACTCCGACGACCTGCCGATCGTCGGCGGCGGCACGAGCTACGCCGCGGACTTCAGCGAGGCCGCGGGGCTGGTGCCGGGCAACGAGGTCCGCGTCGCCGGCGTGAAGGTCGGCAAGGTCACCAAGGTCAGGCTCAACGGCGACCGGGTGCGGGTGACGTTCAAGGTCAAGGACGCCTGGGTGGGCGACCGGACGACCGCGATGATCCGCATCAAGACGTTGCTGGGGCAGAAGTTCCTGGCACTGGACCCGCAGGGCACCCAGCCGCTGTCGCCCGGCAACCCGATCCCCAAGGAACGCACGCTCGCGCCGTACGACGTGAACGAGGCGTTCAACGGACTCGCGACGACCGTCGGCCAGATCGACACCAAGCAGCTCGCGGACAGCTTCACGGTCCTCTCGGACACCTTCAAGAACTCGCCGGAGCACGTCCGGGGCGCGCTGGACGGCCTGTCCGCGTTGTCCAAGACGATCTCCTCGCGCGACGAGCAGCTGGCGAAGTTGCTGGACAACACCCGGCAGCTGACGAAGACGCTGGCCGACCGCAACGCCGAGTTCGAGAAGCTGCTGTCGGACGGCAACCTCCTGCTCGGTGAGCTGCGCAAGCGCCGCGAGGCGATCAGCGCGCTGCTGACCGGCACGCGGAACCTGTCCCGTGAGCTCAGCGGTCTGGTGAACGACAACCAGAACCAGCTCAAGCCGGCGCTGGAACAGCTCGGCAGGGTCACCACGATCCTGGAGCGCAACCAGGAGAACCTCGACCGCAGCCTCGCGCTGATGGCGCCGTTCTACCGGGTGTTCGCGAACACCCTGGGCAACGGTCGCTGGTTCGACACCTACATCTGCGGTCTGCTGCCGCCCTCGGTGAACCTCGGTGTCGTCGGGTTCAACGAGGAAGGCTGCCTGCCTCCGGGGGTGCAGCGATGACTACAGCAGCTCACAGCAAGGTCGGCCGGTTCATCGCGATCGCGTGCGTCCTCGCGCTCGTCGTGACGGCAGGGCTCTGGTGGGTCTTCAACGGGATGAACGGCCGCAAGGTCACCGCGCACTTCGCGGCGGCCGTCGGCGTCTACCCCGGCGGGGACGTGCGGATCCTCGGCGTGAAGGTCGGCACGATCGACGAGGTCACGCCCGAGGGCAAGACCGTGAAGGTCGTCTTCACCGTCGACCGCGACGTGCGGGTGCCGGAGAATGCGCAGGCCGTCGTGGTCTCGCCGAGCGTGGTCAGCGACCGGTACGTGCAGCTCGCGCCCGCCTACACCGGCGGGCCGACGCTGGGCGAGGACGCCGTGATCCCGCGCGAGCGCACCGCGACGCCGGTCGAGCTGGACGAGCTGTACTCGTCGCTCGACAAGCTCACGACCGCGCTGGGGCCCAACGGCGCGAACGCCGACGGGGCGCTGGCGGACCTGCTGAACTCGGCGGCGCGCAACCTCGAAGGCAACGGCCAGGCGCTCAACGACACGCTGAAGAACCTCGGCCAGGCCACCCGGACCCTGTCCGGGTCCAAAGAGGACCTGTTCGCCACCGTGGACAACCTGCAGAAGTTCACCGCCATGCTGGCCGCGAACGACAGCCAGGTGCGCGACTTCAACAAGCAGCTCGCGGACGTGTCCAAGATGCTCGCCGACGAACGCGGCGACCTCGGTGCCGCGCTCTCGGAGCTCGCGACCGCGCTGGGGCTGGTGCAGGGGTTCATCAAGGACAACCGCGAGGTGCTCAAGTCCAACGTGGACAAGCTCGCCTCGATCACGCAGGTGCTGGTGAACCAGCGGGCCGCGCTGGCGGAGACGCTCGACGTCGCCCCGCTGGCCCTGGGCAACCTGCAGAACTCCTACAACGCGGCGTCCGGCACGCTCGACACCCGCGCGAACATCAACGAGCTGAACCAGCCGCCGATCGTGCTGATCTGCAAGCTGATCCAGCAGGCGACGCCGAACAACGTGCCGCCGGTGCTGGCGAACACCTGCAAGCAGCTGGAACCGATCCTGACCGGCGTGGTGCCGCTGAAGCCGCCGGCCGAGGTCCTCAGCGACCTCAACGCGGGCAAGCTGCCGTTGCCCCTGCCGCTCGCGGGGGTGCCGCAGTGAGGAAGCTGGTCGTAGGACTGACGGCGTTGTTGCTGGTCTCGGGCTGCGGCTCGGGCGGGTTCGACGGCGTCTACAACATGCCGTTGCCGGGTGGTGCCGACGTCGGTGATCACCCGTACCGGGTCAAGGCGCAGTTCAAGGACGTTCTCGACCTGGTGCCGCAGGCGGGCGTGAAGGTCAACGACGTACCGGTCGGGCGGGTCGAGAAGATCGACCTGGGTGCCGACGGCTGGACCGCCGAGGTGACCATGCTGGTCAACGGCGACGTGCAGCTCCCGGCGAACGCGTTCGCGAAGCTGCGCCAGTCCGCGTTGCTCGGCGAGAAGTTCGTCGAGCTGGGCAAGCCCAAGGACGCGGCAGGCAAGCTCGCCGACAACGCCGTGATCCCGTTGGACAGGACCAACCGCAACCCCGAGGTCGAAGAGGTCTTCGGAGCGTTGTCGATGCTGCTCAACGGCGGTGGTGTCGCGCAGCTGCAGAACATCACCAAGGAGCTCAACGCGGCGATGGAGGGCAACGAGCAGGAGATCCGCTCGTTGCTGGGCAACCTCAACACGTTCGTCGGGGAGCTCGACAAGCACAAGGCGGAGATCGTCCGCGCGCTCGACTCGATGAACCGGCTGGCGGGCACTCTGGCGCAGCAGCGCGACAAGATCGCGGTCGCGCTGACGGACCTGGAGCCCGGCCTGAAGGTGCTTGCCGAGCAGCGCACGCAGCTCGTGACGTTGCTGCAGTCGCTGGACAAGCTCTCCGACGTCGCCACGGACACGATCAACAGGAGCCGTGACGACATCGTGGCGGACCTGAAGGCGTTGCAGCCGACGCTCACGAAGCTCGTCGAGTCGGGGCAGAACCTGCCGAAGTCGCTGGAGCTGCTGCTGACCTACCCGTTCCCGGACGAGGCGGTCGACGGCATCAAGGGCGACTACACCAACGCGTTCATCGACCTCGACCTGAACCTCGGCACGGTGCTCGACAACCTCGGCAGGTCGCGGCAGTCGCCGATCGACTCGCTGATCCCGTCGCAGGGCACGCCGCTGCCGATGCCGAACATCCCGCTGCCGAACCCCGGGCAGGGCACCGGGTCCGGGCTGGGCGACCTGCTCGGCGGGCTGCTGGGAGGTGGTCGCAAGTGATCCTGCGGTCGACGAAGCTCAAGATCGGCGCGTTCGTGCTGGTCGCGCTGCTGGGCATCTCGTACGTCAGCGCCACCTACGTCGGTCTGTTCAAGTCGTCGCCGACGGTCGTGACGATGCAGCTCGCTGATTCGGGTGGCATCTTCACCAACGCCGAGGTGACCTACCGCGGCGTGACCATCGGGCGGGTCGGGCAGCTGCGGCTGACCTCCGACGGCATCGAGGTCGACCTGGAGCTGGACGCCGACGCGCCACGTGTGCCGTCCGCGACCGAGGCCGTCGTGGCCAACCGGTCGGCCGTGGGCGAGCAGTACGTGGACCTGCGGCCGAAGAGCGACGGCGCGCCGTACCTGGAGGCCGGGTCGGTCATCCCGAGGTCGGCGACCCGCACGCCTCCGCCGGTCGACGGGTTGCTGTCCAACCTGGACGCCTTCGCCTCCTCGGTGCCGACGGACTCCCTGAAGACCGTGGTCGACGAGCTGCACACGGCGTTCAGCGGGACCGGTGGCGACCTGCAGGTGCTGATCGACAACACCGCGGCGTTCACGGCCGCGGCTCGCGAACACCTGCCGCAGACCACGCGGCTGCTGCAGGACGGGCGGATCGTGCTGGCCACGCAGGCCGCTTCCGGTGGCGCCATCCGGTCGTTCAGCGGAGACCTGCGGTTGCTCGCCGAGCAGCTCAAGGCCTCCGACGGCGACCTGCGGCGGTTGATCGTGGCCGTGCCGCCGGCGTCCGAGCAGGTGTCGGCGTTGCTCAAGGAGAGCGGGCCGAACCTCGGGGTGGTCTTCGCGAACCTGCTGACCACGTCGAACATCCTCGTGACCAGGCGTGATGGTCTGGAGCAGATCGCGGTGACGTACCCCATCGCCGTCGGTGGCGGGTTCTCCGTGGCGCCGGGCGACGGGTCGGCGCACTTCGGGCTGGCCCTGAACGTGTTCGACCCGATGCCGTGCACCGTCGGGTACGAGGGCACGACGATTCGTCCCGGTGGCGACACCTCTGCCGCGCCGCTGAACACGCAGGCGTACTGCGCTCTCGCGCGCGGGTCTGCGACCTCGGTGCGAGGCTCGCAGAATGCGCCATATGGTGGAACGCCGACCACGCCGGTCGGCAACGCGACGACGCAGCCCGGCCAGGAGCCGACGGGGCAGACCGCGGGGCCGGAGGTGCCGTTGCTGACGTCGCTGGGCCAGCTGCTGGGCTTGCCGGAGGGGAAGAAGTAGTGCGGATCTTCACGGTGACCGCCGTCGTCCTGGCGGTGCTGACGTTCGGCTTCGCCGCGTACTCGGGCGTGGCCTGGTACTCGGCGGCGCACTCGTCCGAGTCGGAGTTCGCCGCGGTGCGCGACGAGGCCCTGCGGTCCGGCCAGGTCGGCGTCACGAACTTCCTGACCCTCGACTACAAGAAGGTCGACGAGGACCTGCAGCGCTGGCTCAACTCGTCCACCGGAGACCTGCGCGCCGAGATCGACAAGGACAAGGACTCGCGCAAGAAGCAGCTGGTCGACGCCAAGTCCGTGACGACGTCGAAGGTGCTGGACGCCGCGATCACCGAGCTGGACGACCGCTCCGGCAGCGCGTCGATGATCGCCGTGGTCGAGAGCACCGTGACGCCCGACGGCGGCCAGAAGGTCACCAAGATCAACCGGTACCTGACCAAGCTCACCCGCACCGAGGACGGCTGGAAGCTGAGCCAGCTGGGCCCGCTGCGGTCAGGCGTCTGATCCGGCCAGAGCTGATTGGAACGAGTGCACGTGCCCCCTTCCCGCCGCCGCCCCATCCCCACGCCGCCCGCCGGAGGCCGTCCCAAGGTCGCCGGCCTGAACCGGCGCGCGTCGTCCGCAGAGCCCGCGGTGGAGCCCGCTGCTGAGCCCGCGGTGGAGGACGTGACGCCGGAGGCCGTGCCCGAGCCGGTGGCCGAGGAGGCGGACCTCAAGGCGCCGAAGGCCGTCGAGTGGACGCCGCCGCCCATCAAGTCGCTCGTGATGAAGCCGGCCGCCCCGAAGGAGCCCGCCTCCGAGGAGCCCGCCTCCGCCGAGCCGGTCACCGGGAAGGCCGGCCTGAAGGACGGCTGGGTGCTCCCGGTCGCGCTGCTCGTGGTCGCGGTGCTGCTGGGCGGCCTGGGCACGTTCTTCCTGGTGAAGTCGCGCTCGGTGTCCTACGACGCCGCCCTGGTCGACTCGGTCACCACCTCGGAGGTCAACGGCCAGGTCCGCGAGGCCGTGGAGAAGTCGTTCTCGTACAACTTCGCCGACGTCGAGTCGACCGAGAAGGCCGCCAGGGAACTGCTCACCGGCAAGGCCCTGTGCCAGTACAACGCCGTGTTCGGCCCGGTGAAGGAGGTCGCGCCGCAGCAGAAGCTCGTCGTGACCGTCCGTGTGGTGTCATCAGCCGTGTCGTCGCTCAAGGGCGACCGCGCCACCGTGCTCGTGTTCGCCGACCAGGTCACCACCCGCACCACCGACAACCAGTCGGGCGGGGGCACCGCCATGCTCCGCGTGAGCGCGGTCGAAGACGGCGACCGGTGGAAGATCGACAACATGGAGATGTTCGGGGCCACGGCGGACCAGAACCGCCAACTCCAGGGCTGCTGACGCCCGAGGACGCACGCCCGTCGCTTCTCGCGTTCAGGGTCGGCCGCCGTGCGTCTCTGCTTGCGCGCACGGCGCTGCTCTCGCGCGCACGCCGTGGCTCGCGCGCATGGCTTGCTCTCGTGCGCACGACCTAGCTCGCGCGCACGGCTTTGCAGGCACCCTCTCGGCCCGCCTGCGGCTGCCCGGCTGCCGCCGTCCCGCCCCGATCCCGGCACCCTCCCTCCGGAACGCCCGCCGCCCCGGCCGCAGCTGATCGTTTGGCCCGGCCCGGTGTCGGGTACCTGATCTCCGTCCCCTAAGATCAACTTCGCTGCGAGGACGTCACAGGAGCCCCAGATGCACCGTGGACACGTCCTCCGCCAGCCCCGACACGCGTGATCTCGGTCACACAAATCTCGTGGCCCTCTGTAAGTCCACTTGAGGCCGTCAACTTCCCACCAAAACGGCCGCACACGTGTTTGTGCAGGTCAAATGGGTGACTTCAAGTAAACAGCGCTCCATCCAGAGGGTGGATCGAGGCGCAACATCTTGACTGGGCGCTCATGCAGGGTCACTCTGTCGGTGAGCAAGAGGAGGGTCCTTCCAGGTGCCTCTCGACAGTCGCCGTGCGCGTGGCTAGACTGCCCCTTTGCGCTGCCCATTTTCCGCTTGCCCTTCGCCGAGAGCGTGGATTAGTCGAGCAGCGCCGCACCCTTGACAGCCGTGCTAGTTCGCTCTAGCCAGCTATTTGTCCCTGGAAGGACGCATCTTGGCGATCTCTCGCGCGACCAAGGCCACTGCTGCGACCAACTCCACGTCGGGGATCCCTGGAGCGCCGAAGCGGGTTTCGTTCGCGAAGATTAACGAGCCGCTTTCGACGCCCAACCTGCTTGACCTGCAGATCCAGTCCTTTGAGTGGCTGACCGGCGACGAGGCGTGGTTCCAGCGCCGCGTCGACGCCGGCGACGAGACTCCGACGGGCGGCCTCGAAGAGGTCCTCAACGAGATCTCGCCGATCGAGGACTTCTCCGGCTCCATGTCACTGTCCTTCTCCGACCCGCGCTTCGACGAGGTCAAGGCCTCGACCGAAGAGTGCAAGGACAAGGACATGACGTACGCGGCACCGTTGTTCGTCACGGCGGAGTTCACCAACCACACCACTGGCGAGATCAAGAGCCAGACGGTGTTCATGGGTGACTTCCCGATGATGACGAACAAGGGCACGTTCATCATCAACGGCACCGAGCGCGTGGTGGTCTCCCAGCTCGTGCGCTCGCCCGGTGTGTACTACGACACCGCGGTCGACAAGACGACCGACAAGGACGTCTTCAGCGTCAAGATCATCCCGTCCCGGGGTGCTTGGCTGGAGTTCGACGTCGACAAGCGCGACACCGTCGGTGTCCGCATCGACCGGAAGCGTCGCCAGCCGGTGACGGTGCTGTTGAAGGCTCTGGGCTGGAGCACGGAGCAGATTCGCGAGCGGTTCGCGTTCAGCGAGACGTTGCTGACCACGCTCGAGAAGGACCACACCGCGGGTACCGACGAGGCGTTGCTCGACATCTACCGCAAGCTGCGTCCGGGCGAGCCGCCGACGAAGGAGTCGGCGCAGGCCCTGCTGGAGAACCTGTTCTTCAAGGACAAGCGCTACGACCTGGCGAAGGTTGGCCGTTACAAGGTCAACAAGAAGCTGGGCCTGGACACCGACATCAACACCGGTGTCCTCACCGAGGACGACATCGTCACGACGATCGAGTACCTCGTTCGCCTGCACGCGGGTGAGACGATGATGGACGCCGCCGCAGGTGGCGACGTGCCCGTCGAGGTCGACGACATCGACCACTTCGGCAACCGTCGTCTGCGCACCGTCGGCGAGCTGATCCAGAACCAGATCCGCGTCGGTCTGTCCCGCATGGAGCGCGTCGTCCGCGAGCGCATGACCACGCAGGACGTCGAGGCCATCACGCCGCAGACCCTGATCAACATCCGTCCCGTCGTGGCGGCGATCAAGGAGTTCTTCGGCACCTCGCAGCTGTCGCAGTTCATGGACCAGACGAACCCGCTCGCGGGTCTGACCCACAAGCGCCGCCTGTCGGCTCTGGGTCCCGGTGGTCTGTCCCGTGAGCGCGCCGGCATGGAGGTCCGCGACGTCCACCCGTCGCACTACGGCCGCATGTGCCCGATCGAGACGCCGGAAGGCCCGAACATCGGCCTGATCGGTTCGCTCTCGAGCTACGCGCGGGTCAACCCGTTCGGCTTCATCGAGACGCCGTACCGCAAGGTCGTCGACGGCCGGGTCACCGACCAGATCGACTACCTGACCGCGGACGAGGAAGACCGCTTCGTCAAGGCGCAGGCGAACTCGCCGGTCGACGACGAGGGCAACTTCACCGACGACCGCGTCCTGGTCCGCAAGAAGGGCGGCGAGGTCGAGTTCATCGACCCGACCGACGTCGACTACATGGACGTCTCGCCGCGCCAGATGGTGTCGGCCGCGACCGCCATGATCCCGTTCCTCGAGCACGACGACGCGAACCGCGCCCTGATGGGTGCGAACATGCAGCGTCAGGCCGTCCCGCTGCTCCGCTCCGAGTCGCCGCTCGTCGGCACCGGCATGGAGCTGCGTGCCGCGGTCGACGCCGGTGACGTCGTCGTCGCGAAGAAGACGGGTGTGGTCGAGGAGGTCTCCGCCGACTACATCACCGTCATGGCCGACGACGGTGCGCGCAACACCTACGCGCTGCACAAGTTCCGTCGCTCGAACCAGGGCACCTGCATCAACCAGAAGCCCATCGTGAACGAGGGCGACCGGATCGAGGCGGGTCAGGTCCTGGCCGACGGTCCTTGCACCGAGAACGCCGAGATGGCGCTCGGCAAGAACCTGCTCGTGGCGATCATGCCGTGGGAAGGCCACAACTACGAGGACGCGATCATCCTGTCGCAGCGCCTCGTGCAGGACGACGTTCTCACCTCGATCCACATCGAGGAGCACGAGATCGACGCCCGCGACACGAAGCTCGGCGCCGAGGAGATCACCCGGGACATCCCGAACGTCTCCGAAGAGGTCCTGGCCGACCTGGACGAGCGCGGCATCATCCGCATCGGTGCCGAGGTCCAGCCCGGCGACATCCTCGTCGGCAAGGTCACGCCCAAGGGCGAGACCGAGCTGACGCCCGAGGAGCGCCTGCTCCGCGCGATCTTCGGTGAGAAGGCGCGCGAGGTGCGCGACACGTCGCTGAAGGTGCCGCACGGTGAGTACGGCAAGGTCATCGGCATCCGCGTCTTCTCGCGTGAGGACGACGACGAGCTGCCTCCGGGCGTGAACGAGCTCGTCCGCGTCTACGTGGCCCAGAAGCGCAAGATCCAGGACGGCGACAAGCTCGCCGGCCGCCACGGCAACAAGGGCGTCATCGGCAAGATCCTCCCCGCGGAGGACATGCCGTTCCTCGAGGACGGCACGCCGGTCGACATCATCCTGAACACGCACGGTGTGCCGCGGCGTATGAACATCGGCCAGGTGCTGGAGACCCACCTCGGGTGGATCGCCAAGCAGGGCTGGAGCATCAACGGGGACCCGGACTGGGCGAAGAACCTGTCCGAGGACCTGATGGATGTCGAGCCCGGCACCAAGACCGCGACCCCCGTGTTCGACGGCGCGAAGGAAGAGGAGATCACGGGCCTGCTCGGCTCGACGATCCCGAACCGCGACGGCGAGCGCATGGTCAAGGAGAACGGGAAGGCGCAGCTCTTCGACGGCCGCTCCGGCGAGCCGTACCCGTTCCCCGTGTCGGTCGGCTACATGTACATCCTGAAGCTGCTGCACCTGGTGGACGACAAGATCCACGCGCGTTCGACCGGCCCGTACTCGATGATCACGCAGCAGCCGCTGGGTGGTAAGGCGCAGTTCGGTGGTCAGCGTTTCGGTGAGATGGAGTGCTGGGCGATGCAGGCGTACGGCGCCGCATACACCCTGCAGGAACTTCTCACCATCAAGTCCGACGACGTGCTCGGCCGCGTGAAGGTCTACGAGGCCATCGTCAAGGGCGAGAACATCCCGGAACCCGGTATCCCGGAGTCCTTCAAGGTGCTGCTCAAGGAGCTGCAGTCGCTCTGCCTCAACGTCGAGGTGCTGTCTTCGGACGGTGCCGCGATCGAGATGCGCGACGGCGACGACGAAGACCTGGAGCGCGCGGCCGCGAACCTCGGCATCAACCTGTCGAGGTCCGAGTCGCCCTCCGTGGACGACGTCGTCAACTAGTCACCTCGCCGGTCGGTGAGAGGGATGCCTCCCGCGTCCCTCTCGCCGGCCCTCCGACCAGCTCCTTTGCCACCGATATAAAAAGGGGAAGAGAGTAGACGTGCTCGACGTCAACTTCTTCGATGAGCTCCGCATCGGTCTCGCGACCGCGGACGACATCCGCCAGTGGTCTTTTGGCGAGGTCAAGAAGCCCGAGACCATCAACTACCGCACGCTCAAGCCTGAGAAGGACGGCTTGTTCTGCGAGAAGATCTTCGGTCCCACCCGGGACTGGGAGTGCTACTGCGGCAAGTACAAGCGCGTGCGCTTCAAGGGCATCATCTGTGAGCGCTGCGGCGTCGAGGTGACCCGTGCGAAGGTGCGTCGTGAGCGCATGGGCCACATCGAGCTCGCCGCTCCGGTCACGCACATCTGGTACTTCAAGGGCGTCCCCAGCCGGTTGGGCTACTTGCTCGACCTGGCCCCCAAGGACCTCGAGAAGATCATTTACTTCGCCGCCTACGTCATCGTGGGCGTGAACGCCGAGCTGCGCCACAACGACCTGCCGACGCTCGAGAGCGAGATGCAGGTCGAGCGCAAGCGCGTCGAGAACCGCCGCGACGCCGACGTGGAGGCCCGCGCCCAGAAGCTCGAGGCCGACCTGGCCGAGCTCGAGGCCGAGGGTGCCAAGTCCGACGTGCGCCGCAAGGTCAAGGAGGGTGGCGAACGTGAGATGCGCCAGCTCCGCGACCGCGCCCAGCGCGAGCTGGACCGCCTCGACGAGATCTGGTCCACGTTCACCAAGCTGGACAAGGCCCAGCTGATCGCGGACGAGCTGCTCTACCGCGAGCTCTACGACCGCTACGGCGACTACTTCACCGGTGCCATGGGCGCGGAGGCCATCCAGAAGCTCCTGGGTGACTACGACGTCGACGCCGAGTCCGAGATCCTGCGCGAGACCATCCGCAGCGGCAAGGGCCAGAAGAAGCTGCGTGCGCTCAAGCGCCTCAAGGTCGTTGCCGCCTTCCAGGCGACCCGCAACAACCCGCAGGGCATGGTCCTGGACTGCGTCCCGGTCATCCCGCCGGACCTGCGCCCGATGGTGCAGCTCGACGGTGGCCGTTTCGCGACGTCCGACCTGAACGACCTGTACCGCCGCGTGATCAACCGCAACAACCGCCTCAAGCGACTGATCGACCTCGGCGCGCCCGAGATCATCGTCAACAACGAGAAGCGGATGCTGCAGGAGGCCGTCGACGCGCTGTTCGACAACGGCCGCCGTGGTCGTCCGGTGACGGGTCCGGGCAACCGGCCCCTGAAGTCGCTGTCCGACCTGCTGAAGGGCAAGCAGGGCCGGTTCCGCCAGAACCTGCTCGGCAAGCGCGTCGACTACTCCGGCCGTTCGGTCATCGTGGTCGGCCCGCAGCTCAAGCTGCACCAGTGCGGTCTGCCCAAGCAGATGGCCCTGGAGCTCTTCAAGCCGTTCGTGATGAAGCGGCTCGTCGACCTCAACCACGCGCAGAACATCAAGTCCGCCAAGCGGATGGTCGAGCGTGCGCGCCCGGCCGTGTGGGACGTGCTGGAAGAGGTCATCACCGAGCACCCGGTGCTGCTCAACCGCGCACCCACGCTGCACCGCCTCGGCATCCAGGCCTTCGAGCCCCAGCTGGTCGAGGGCAAGGCCATCCAGCTGCACCCGCTGGTCTGTGAAGCGTTCAACGCCGACTTCGACGGTGACCAGATGGCAGTCCACCTGCCGCTGTCCGCCGAGGCGCAGGCCGAGGCCCGCGTCCTGATGCTGTCGTCGAACAACATCCTGTCCCCGGCGTCCGGCAAGCCGCTGGCCATGCCGCGTCTGGACATGGTGACGGGTCTGTACCACCTGACCCGGCACAAGGTCGGCGACATCGGCGAGGGTCACTCGTACTCGTCGCCCGCCGAGGCCCTGATGGCGTTCGACCGCAAGGTCCTGGGCCTGCAGGCGATGGTGAAGATCCGCGTCTCCGACAAGAACCCGCCCAAGGGCCAGGAGCCCGAAGGCTGGGAGCCCGGTCAGCCGTGGCTCGCGGAGACGACGCTGGGTCGCGTGCTGTTCAACGAGATCCTGCCGCAGGACTACGCCTTCATCAACGAGGTCATGCCCAAGAAGCGGCAGGCCGTGATCATCAACGACCTCGCCGAGCGGTACCCGATGGTCACCGTCGCCCGGACGCTGGACAAGCTGAAGGACGCCGGTTTCCACTGGGCCACCCGCTCCGGTGTCACGGTCGCGATCTCGGACGTCCTCGTCCCGGCGGCGAAGCAGGACATCCTCGAGGAGCACGAGCGCCTCGCGGACGCCGTCGAGAAGCGCTACCAGCGCGGCCAGCTCTCCCACGAGGAGCGCAACTCCGAGCTGGTCAAGGTGTGGACGAAGGCCACCGAGCAGGTCCACGAGATCATGGAAGACAACTTCCCCGAGGACAACTCGATCCGCGTCATCGTGCAGTCCGGCGCCGCCGGCAACATGACGCAGGTCCGTTCGCTCGCGGGTATGCGTGGTCTCGTCACCAACCCGAAGGGTGAGTACATCCCGCGCCCGATCAAGAACTCGTTCCGCGAGGGCTTGTCGGTGCTGGAGTACTTCATCGCGACGCACGGTGCCCGTAAGGGTCTGGCCGACACCGCGCTGCGCACCGCCGACTCGGGTTACCTGACCCGTCGTCTGGTGGACGTCTCGCAGGACGTCATCATCCGCGAGGTCGACTGCGGCACCACCCGTGGTGTGCAGATGACCGTCGGCGAGCAGCTGGGCGACAAGGTCGGCATGCACGAGTTCGCGCAGACCTCGGTCTACGCGCGCACCGTCGCGGACGACATCACCGACGCCCAGGGCAACCTGGTCCTGAACCGCGGCGACGACCTCGGCGACCCGGCGCTCGCGTCGCTGGTCGAGGCCGGCATCCTCCGCGTGAAGGTGCGCTCGGTGCTGACCTGCGAGTCCGCGGTCGGCGTGTGCGCGTCCTGCTACGGCCGCTCGATGGCCACCGGCCAGCTGGTCGACGTCGGCGAGGCCGTCGGCATCGTCGCCGCCCAGTCGATCGGTGAGCCCGGCACGCAGCTGACGATGCGTACGTTCCACCAGGGTGGTGTGGCCGGTGACGACATCACGACCGGTCTGCCCCGTGTCCAGGAGCTCTTCGAGGCCCGCGTCCCGAAGGGCAAGGCGCCGATCGCCGACGTCGACGGCCGCGTCCGCATCGAGGACGGCGACCGCTTCTGGAAGATCACGCTGATCCCGGACGACGGCTCCGAGGAGATCGTGTTCGAGAAGCTGTCCAAGCGTCAGCGTCTCGCCAACACGGCCACCGGCCCGCTGCAGGACGGCGACCACGTGTCCGTCGGCCAGCAGCTGCTGGAAGGTACGCCGGACCCGCACGAGGTCCTGCGTGTCATGGGCCCGCGCGAAGCCCAGCTGCACCTCGTTCAGGAAGTGCAGAAGGTCTACCGCGCCCAGGGTGTGGCGATCCACGACAAGCACATCGAGGTCATCGTCCGGCAGATGCTCCGCCGGGTCACGATCATCGACTCCGGAGCGACCGAGTTCCTGCCGGGTTCGCTGGTCGAGCGTGCGGACTTCGAGTCGGGCAACCGCGCCGTCGTCGCCGAAGGTGGCGAGCCGGCTGCCGGCCGTCCGGTGCTGATGGGTATCACGAAGGCGTCTTTGGCCACCGACTCGTGGCTGTCTGCCGCCTCGTTCCAGGAGACCACTCGCGTTTTGACGGACGCTGCCATCAACGGGCGTTCTGACAAGCTGATCGGTCTCAAGGAGAACGTGATCATCGGTAAGTTGATCCCGGCTGGTACGGGTATCAACCGCTACCGCAACATCCAGGTCCAGCCGACCGAGGAGGCGCGGGCTGCTGCCTACGCCATTCCTTCTTACGACGACGGGTACTACACGCCTGACGTCTTCGGGACTGGGACTGGTGCTGCGGTGCCGTTGGACGACTACGACTTCGGGCGGGATTACCGCTAGTTGTTGAGCTGGACGGCCCCTGGAGCTTTTGCTTCGGGGGCCGTTTTGCTTTGTTCCCTTGGTTGCGGGCGGCCTGTTCCTGTTGCGTGCTTTCTCTGGGGGGCGCTGCCCCCAGACCCCCGGCAATCTGATCGGGGGGTGGCGCCGTGCGCGGGTTGATGGCACGCCTGTTGGGTTGGGCGGCTGCCGGTTGCTTAGCGGTGCGCGTTGGCGGTGGGGTCCCGTCACGAGCCGGGCCAAGAGCGGGCCACACCTGAGGAGGGGTGTCAAGCGGACGAAAAGCGTGTCCGCTTGACACCCTTCTTCAGGTGCAGCAAGTGCTATGGCGCGACTCGTGATGGGACCCCACCGCCCTTGCCTTGTGGAAGGACGGCTCGCCTTCGGCTTCGCTGTGGGCTGGCTGCTAGTTACTACCGGTGGGCGGGACTGCCGGTTCGTTCAGCGATGGGATTTTCGCCTTGAAGGCCTTGATCATGGCGTCTCGGCCGATCGAGTTGAACTGCTTGCCCAGGGTTCGCATGATCGAGTTTGCTGTGGGGCGGTAGAGGCCCGTTTTGTAGTAGCGGGCGCCCTCCACCGGGGCGATCACGCCGCCGTCCGGGGAAGGCTGGCCCAGGTATTCCCCCCACTTTGCGCCGGTGGGGTCCATGGTCACGTTGACTTCTCGTGGTTCGGTGCCCGTGTAGTTGGCGTACGGGTAGTCGTACTCGTCTGCCAGGCCGCCGATCGAGTGGCCCAGCTCGTGGATTGTGATTTGGCCCGCTTGTGCGTTTGAGCCTGAGGCGGTTGCCACTGAGCCGCCTGCGCCGCCGTACTTCGCGGTGTTGCCCAGGGCGATCACCTGGTCCGACTGGGGGGCCAGGGCTGCGAATTCCTTTGCCTTGGTCTCGTTCACGCAGAGGAGGCGTTCTGTGTTCGCGTCTCGGCCTTGGCACCAGAAGCCCATGTCCAGGGCGGTGTTCTTCAGCAGGCCCTTTGTCGGGTCGTGGTCCACGCCCGACTCTGCGGAGACCACGTTGATCTGCCAGACGTTGAAGTACTGCTTGTAGGTGGCGAAGGGCTCTACTGCTGAGAGTTCTTCCCACTTGCTCTTCACGTTCGCGGCGTAGGTTGCCAGGTCTTCGGCTGTGTAGCCGTCGCCTACGAAGACGAGGTCGAAGCGGTCTGATGAGTCGCCGGTCACCTGTACCGGGACCACGTCCGCTGCGGCCAGGGCGTGGAAGTCCGTCGACTTCTCCGCTGGGGCCTTCGGGGTTAGTGCCTGGGTGATGGAGCCGTCTTCGTTGAAGACTTCCCGCCATTCCATCGCCGGGGCAGCGCCGCCGGCCGGTACCTGCGCGAACAGTGCCAGTGCTGACATGGTCAGCGCTGGGAGGAGCAGCCGGGAACGTTGCATGTGTTGACGCTAAGCAACCGTGATGTCACCCACAAGCGGCAACTGTCGGTATTTTCGGCCCAAGCCTTGTGTTGGGTCAAAGCCATGCCGGTGGTCGCGTGATCTGGGCAACTACCTACTCTGAGGTCTGTGAACCCCACCGATCTGGCGATCTCCGGGCCGTTGCTGCTGGCCACCGGGGTTGCTTTGCTCGCGGGATTTGTCTCGTTCGCGTCGCCTTGCGTGGTGCCGCTCGTGCCCGGGTACTTGGCTTACCTCGCTGGGCTGGTCGGTGCTGAGGCGCCTCGGGTCGAGGCCAACGAGCCGGCTCGGCAGGGGCGGTGGCGGGTGGCCGGTGCCTCGTTGCTGTTCGTGCTCGGGTTCACCGTCGTCTTCGCGCTGGCCTCGATGGCCATTCTCGGCGCTTCGGACCTGCTGTTGCTCAACGCTGATCTGTTCCAGCGCATCGGTGGGGTCGTCACGATCCTGATGGGACTGGTGTTCATCGGGTTCGTTCCGGCGCTGCAGAAGGACGTGCGGTTCCACACCAAGCCCAACGCCGGGCTGCTCGGGGCGCCTTTGCTCGGGGCCGTGTTCGCGCTCGGGTGGGCGCCCTGTCTCGGGCCGACGCTGGCCGGGGTGCTCGCCGTCGCGCGGAGCACCGAGGTCGGGTCGTCGACTGTGCGCGGGGCTGTTCTGGTGCTCGCGTACTGCCTGGGGCTCGGGTTGCCGTTCGTGGTCCTCGCGCTCGGTGCGCGGTGGGCGCTGGGTGTGACGAAGTGGCTGCGCACGCACGCCCGGCAGGTGCAGATCTTCGGTGGCGTACTGCTGATCGGAGTCGGGATCGCGCTGGTCACCGGGCTCTGGGGTGAGTTCGTCGGGTGGCTGCGCTACTCGTTCGTCGACGTCGTGAGGCTGCCGCTCTAGTGATCGCCTTCCTCCGCAACACGTGGCGCGGGCTCACCTCGATGAGGACCGCGCTGACCCTGCTGTTCCTGCTCGCGCTCGCGGCGATGCCCGGTGCGTTGCTGCCGCAGCTGTCGCTGAACGCGGCGAAGGTCGACGAGTACGTCGCCCAGCGCGGCTGGTGGGGGCAGTTGCTGCTCAAGCTCGGGTTCTTCGAGGTGTACGCGACGCCGTGGTTCGCGGCGATCTACCTGCTGCTGTTCACGTCTCTCGTCGGGTGTCTGCTTCCCCGCACGTTCGAGTACTTCAAGCAGATGCGCGCGAAGCCCGTGCTGACGCCGCGCAACCTCTCGCGCATGCCGCACCACGCGCAGGCCGAGCTCGACGTGACGCCGGACGAGGCCCTTGCGCGGGCGAAGAAGGCCATGCGCGGCTGGCGGATGGAGACCGGCGAGGACACGGTCAGCGCGGAGCGCGGGTTCCTGCGCGAGACCGGCAACCTGGTCTTCCACTTCGCGCTGCTGGGCCTGCTGGTGTCGTTCGCGCTGGGCAAGATGTTCAACTACGAGGGCCAGGTCATCGTCCAGGCCGACGGCGGCCAGTTCTGCAACGGCGGCATCTTCAACTACGACCAGTTCCGTCCGGGCCTGCGGGTCGACGGCACGGACCTCACCCCGTTCTGCGTCGAGATCGGCAAGTTCTCCGCCGAGTACCTCGACAACGGTCAGCCCGTCGGTTACCAGGCGGACATCCGCTACCAGTCGGGCGCGGACCTCGAGTCGAACACGTGGAAGCCGTACACGCTGCAGGTCAACCACCCGCTGCGCACCGAAGGCGACCGGCTCTACCTGCTCGGCCACGGGTACACGCCGACGTTCACGGTGACGTTCCCGAACGGCGAGAAGCGCACGCAGGGCATCCAGTGGCTGCCGACCGACCAGCTCACGCTGGCCTCTGAGGGCACCACGAAGTTCGACCCGCCCGGCGTCACGGACTCGGAGACGCGGCGCAAGAACCAGATCGCGGTGACGGGCCTGCTGGCGCCGACGCCGTTGCTGCACGGCAGCATCCTGAACTCGAAGTTCCCGGCGTTGAACAACCCGATGGTCGCCGTCGACGTGTACCGCGGTGATCTCGGCGTGGACGACGGGCGCGGCCAGTCGATCTTCTCGATCGACCAGAAGATGGTCGAGCAGGGGCGGCTGGCGAAGGTCGCGCGCAAGAACCTCGCTCTGGGCGAGGAGATCGTGCTCGACGACGGTACGAAGGTGCGCTTCGACGCCGTGAACGACTGGGTTTCGTTGCAGGTGTCGCACGACCCGACCCAGGGTTACGTGCTGGCGTTCGCCATCTTGATCATCCTCGGCCTGGGGGTCTCGCTGACCGTCAAGCGCCGCAGGGTGTGGGTGCGTGCGACTCGTCTCGAGGACGGGCGTACTTTGGTTGAGGTCGGCGGGCTCGCCCGCACTGACCAGGCAGGATACGGCGAGGAGTTCACGCGGCTGGCCCGCGCGGTGCTGAACGAGGAGAAGTCCTGATGCCGGTTGACGAGACCCTCGCGACCTACAGCGACTGGCTGTACCGCAGCGCGCTGGGTGTCTACCTCTTCGCGGTCCTGCTCTACGCGGTGGAGCAGGCCTTCGCCCGCGCGCCGCGCAAGGCGCTGGTCGGAGCCGGTGGGCCGGACGTCCTCACCGACGCGCCGAAGAGCGAGCTGACCAGGTCCGAGCGCATCGGCCGCATGGGCGCCGCGATGACGGTCCTCGGCGCGGTGCTGCACCTCGGCTCGCTGGTCATGCGCGGTCTGTCGGCCGGGCGCGCGCCCTGGGGCAACATGTACGAGTACATGTCGCTGCTGTGCCTCGCGGCCGTGGTGACGTGGATCGTGCTGATGGTGAAGTTCCCGATCCGCCGTCTCGGCGTGTTCGTGCTGCCGCCGATCCTGACCCTGCTGTTCCTCGGTGGCACTGTGCTCTACGCCGAGGCCGCGCCCGTCCAGCCGGCGCTGCGGTCGTACTGGCTGGTGATCCACGTCTCGGTGATCTCGATCTCGTCCGGCATGCTGCTGATCCCCGGCGTGACGTCGATCCTCTACCTGCTCAAGGACACCAACTCCGACCGCTTCCCGAAGCTGCCGTCCGCCGACGTGCTCGACCGGATGTCCTACCGGACCACCGTGCTGGCGTTCCCGCTGTTCACGGCCGGGATCATCCTCGGGGCGATCTGGGCGGAAGCGGCGTGGGGCCGGTTCTGGGGCTGGGACCCGAAGGAGACGGTCGCGTTCGTCTCGTGGGTGGTCTACGCGGCGTATCTGCACGCGCGCGCGACGGCCGGATGGCGTGGCCGTGGGGCCGCTTGGATCAACATCGTGGGCTTCGCCCTGAACGTGTTCAACCTGTTCTTCATCAACTTGGTCACCACCGGGTTGCATTCGTACGCAGGTCTCTAACGAGTTAGCCCCCAGGTCGATGGAACCGTTGCCGGTTGCGTACCGTCGCAACCTGGGGGTCGGGGAAGTCTCGGTCCCTCTTGCTCAGGGAGGGCCACAGCGGTGACATGGCAACCACCGGGTGAGGAACAGGGCTCCGGCCCGCAGTACGTCGACCCGCAGGCGGCGGCCTACCTCGACCCGCAGCAGTCCGGCCCGCAGCACGTCAGCGGCGGCCAATCAGGCCCGTACAACCTGGCCGGCCAGTCCGGCGCGTACCAGGCGCCCGGCAACGCCTCCGGCCCGTATCCGGTGCCGGGCAGCGCCTCCGGCCCGTACCAGGTGCCGGGCAACGCGTCGGGTCCGTACCCGGTGCCCGGTTCGCAGTCCGGTGCGTACCAGGTGGGTGGCGGCCAGTCGGGTGCTCATCCGGTGGGCGCCGGCCCCGACAACACCGCGCAGTACGGCCACTTCGCCGGCCAGCAGTACCCGAACAACTTCCCGCAGCAGCAGTACCGCTCGCAGGCGCAGGACGTCTCGTCGCAGCAGCTGATCAAGAAGGAGAAGCGTCCGCCGACGTCCGGCTGGCGCAAGTCCCTGCACTCGATCACCGGCGGTGCCATCAACCTCGGCGAGAGCCCGGCCGACGTGCGGCGCCGTGAGCTGATCGCGCGGATCAACCAGCCGCTGCGCGGGTGCTACAAGATCGCGATGCTGTCCCTCAAGGGCGGTGTCGGCAAGACCACGACGACCACCACGCTCGGCTCGACGTTCTCGTCGCTGCGCGGTGACCGCGTGGTCGCCGTCGACGCGAACCCCGACCGCGGCACGCTGGCGTTGAAGATCCCGCGGGAGACCACGGCGACCGTGCGTCACCTGCTGCGCGACGCCCCGCGGATCACGAAGTACAGCGACGTGCGCGCGTACACCTCGCAGTCACCCGCACGGCTCGAGGTGCTGGCGTCCGAGCAGGACCCGGCCGTGTCGGAGGCGTTCAGCGAGGACGACTACCGGCGCACGGTGGCGTTGCTGGAGCACTTCTACAACATCGTGCTGACCGACTGCGGCACCGGCTTGATGCACTCCGCCATGAAGGGCGTGCTGGACGAGGCGGACTCGCTGGTCCTGGTGTCGTCCGGCTCGGTCGACGGCGCGCAGACGTCGGCGGCCACGCTCGACTGGCTGGAGGCGCACGGCTACCGCGACCTGGTCGCGAAGTCCGTCTGCGTGATCAACTCGGTGCGCCCGAAGTCGGGCAAGGTCGACCTCGACAAGCTCGCCGCGCACTTCCAGCAGCGATGCCGTGCCGTGGTCCGCCTGCCGTTCGACGCGCACCTCGAAGAGGGCGCCGAGATCGCGCTGGACCAGCTCGCGCCGGAGACCCGTCTGGCCTTGCTGGAACTCGCCGCGGTGGTCGCGGACGACTTCCCGCACTCCTGAACGGGTTCTCGACAGTGGCGGAAAGGGGTCCTGGAACCAGGGCCCCTTTTCCGTTCACTCGTCGCGCTTGCGCTGCTCGTCGAGCTTGCGCAGGAACTCCGGGTCGTCGTCGGGCGCGATCACCTTGCGGCCTGGGGTGTACTCCGAGTGCTGCGGGGCGAACGCTCGCCACACGAGCACAGCCACGGTGAGCGCACCGATCACCGCCAGCAGGTAGATCATCGTGTCGCCACCTCCCTTTGCCACGAGATTACCCGCGGCACAGGAGTAATACGGTTTCAGTGGCGAACGGGTTCAGTTGCCTCGGTCGTGAGCTCCGACAGCAGAGCCTTCACCTCGGTCTCACGGAACCTGCGATGTCCTCCAGGGGTGCGGATCGAGCCGATGCGACCTGCGGTGGCCCATCGGGTCACGGTCTTCGGGTCGACCCGGAACAGATTGGCGACTTCCCCAGGCGTCAAGAGCCGCTCGGTGGCTGCAGTCACTCGTCCTCCTCAGATCAGACGTTCCGGTCTGATCGTGGCATCTGACCCATCAGGTACTCGAACGCTTGTTGTTTGGTAAAGAGGTAGTAAGGGACGAGCGGGGCGAACCGGACAGTGTTTGATGGCCGCTGCTCCGCAGACGGCGGCGACCGACGCGAACTCGCAGCCCACGTGGCCGGGTAGCCAGCGCGGACTCGCGGCTTTGTATGGCCGGGTGCCCGGCGCGAACCTGCGGCTTGTGCGGGTGGGCGGTTGGCGGGGACTCGCGGCTTCTGTGACCGCTGCTACGTGCGTGTACGCGTGAGGCATAGGGTGTCGCGGGTGGATGCTCTTGATCGGCAGATCATCGCCGCCCTGCGGGCCAACGGACGGGCCACGTACGCCGACCTCGGCAGGCAGGTCGGCCTGTCCGCGTCCGCCGTGCACGAGCGGGTCGGGAAGCTCGAGTCCAGCGGTGTGATCGTCGGCTACCACGCCGTTGTCGACCCCAGCGCGGTCGGTCTGGGCGTGACCGCGCTCATCGGCATCCATCCGACCGACATCGCGGACGACAACGAGGTCGCGGTCGCGCTGGCCGAGCTGCACGAGGTCGAGTCCTGCTACCGGGTCGCGGGCGACGAGTCGTTCATCGTGAAGGTCAGGGTGTCGACGGTGGACGACCTGGAGCGTGCTCTCGGGCGGTTGCGGCGCATCCCCGGCGTGGCCCGCACGCGTACGACCGTGGTGCTCTCCACGAGGTTCGAGGGGCGCCCGAACACCGGAGACGAAGAAGGCGACGTAACCTGAACGGGTGCTCGCTCGTGATGTGACGCTCTACGTCCTCGCCCGCCTCGGCCTCGTGGCCGTGGTGATGGGCGCGCTCATGTTGGTCAAGGTTCCTTTGCTCCCCGCCCTCGCCGTGGGCGTGGTCGTGGCGTTGCCGGCTTCGCTGTTCATCTTCAAGGGGTTGCGGCAGCGGGTGGCGGTGGGCCTGGGCGAGCACCAGGCGGCGCGCAAGGCCGAGCGCGACAAGCTGCGCTCCGAACTGCGTGGTGACGAAGGTCCTCTCACTCGGGCGTAGGCCGTTCGCGCGGTTATCGTGCCGCTGTGAGTACCTCCGTTGACCGCGTTTGCAGCAGGACCAGGCACTGGGTGTGCGAGGCCGTCGGGATCATCGAGGCGGACGCGAACCGCAGCGCTGACACGCACCTCCTGCGCTACCCGTTGCCGCTCGAGTGGGGCATCGACCTCTACCTGAAGGACGAGTCGACGCACCCGACCGGGTCGTTGAAGCACCGGTTGGCGCGCTCGTTGTTCCTCTACGCGATCTGCAACGGCTGGATCACCGGTGGCACGCCCGTGATCGAGGCCTCCTCCGGTTCGACGGCGGTGTCCGAGGCGTACTTCGCGCGGCTGCTGGGGCTGCCGTTCATCGCGGTGATGCCCCGCTCGACCTCGGCGGAGAAGGTCGCGCTGATCGAGCGCCAGGGCGGCAGGTGCCACTTCATCGACGAGCCTTCGGCGCTCTACGACGAGTCGCGCCGGCTGGCCGCCGAGCTCGGCGGCCACTTCATGGACCAGTTCACGCACGCCGAGCGCGCGACGGACTGGCGGGGCAACAACAACATCGCCGAGTCGATCTTCGAGCAGATGAGGCTGGAGCCGTCGCCGGAGCCCGACTGGATCGTCGTCGGCGCGGGCACGGGCGGCACGTCCGCCACGATCGGCCGGTACATCCACTACCAGAAGCTGAACACGCGCCTGGCCGTCGTCGACCCCGAGCACTCGGTCTTCTTCGACGCGTGGCGCGACGGCAACCGCGACCTGGTCGCGACGAGGGGCTCCGGCATCGAGGGCATCGGCCGGCCGCGGGTGGAACCGTCGTTCATCGGCGAGGTCATCGACCGGATGATCAAGGTGCCGGACGCGGCGTCCGTCGCGACGATCCGGTACGTCGAGGACCTGCTCGGCCGCCGGGTCGGCGGGTCCACCGGGACGAATCTCTGGGGAGCGTTCCAGATCGTGGCCGAGATGCGGCAGTCTCGCACTCGCGGGAGTGTGGTGACCCTGCTGTGCGACGGTGGCGAGCGTTACGCGAACACCTACTACGACGACACATGGGTATCGGCACAGGGCATGCACCTCGCCCCGTGCCTCGAACGCCTGAACAACTTCCACCGCACGGGGAACTGGTGACGAGAGCTGTGCGTCACAGCGTGACCTGAGCACCTGAGTCCGCAGGGGGGACGCTGTGTCGTCGCTGTTCACCGACGCGGCCGAGTTGCGCGCGTACGCCGAGTACCTGCGCACCGAGGCCAAAGAGTTCGAGACGATCCGCAAGTACGTCCACGCCACGGCGTGCGACAAGGCGGGCTTCACGGGCCTGCTCTCGTTGCTGCAGCCAGGTGTGGACGTCGTGCGGGCCCTGTTCGACGAGTCGCTCGACTTCGGCAAGTCGAAGCTCGAGGGCGCGGCCACGGCGGTGGACGCGACGGCGAAGGTCTACGACGACATCGACGCCGCTCAGCGGCGCATCTTCGACGGGTTGCTGAAGTGACGACGGCCTACCAGTCCCCGCGCCCGGTCGCCGCGTCCCTCAAGCAGCCCGAGGTCGACACGGCGTCGCTCAACGACGTCCTGCGCGACCAGGGCTGGGGCGTCCAGGCGGTGAACTGGGTGTTCGAGGCGGTGACCGGCGAAAGCCTGGTCGCAGCGATCATCACGCCGATCACCGGCGACTGGTCGAAGATCCGTGCCGACGGCGACGCGTGGCGCATGGTCGGCAACGCCATGAACGACGTCTCGTACAACCTCACCGACGCCGTGGGCAAGGTGCGCGACCACTGGGACGGCGACGCGGCCCGCGCCCACGAGAGGTACATCGCGCTCGGCTGGAAGGCCGGACTCCTCGCCGAGATGGGCGTGGCCCAGCTGATCGCGAAGGGCTTCGACACCGTCGCGTCCGGCGCCGAGGCCCTCGGCAAGCAAGCCGCTCGCCTGCTGGACTACCTGGTCAACAAGCTGCTCGAAGCCGCCGCCACCGTCTGGATCCCGGTGGCCGGCTGGATCAAGGCCGCCGAGATGGTCTGGAACGCGTACCAGATCTACCGGCGCGTCATGGACATCATCGACACGGTCCAGAAGCTGATCTCCGACGTGAAGGCGCTCTTCGACGCCGTCGGCCGCGTCTTCTCCGCCATCGGCAAGCTGAAGGACGCCGACTCCCTGGCCGAGGCGATGAACGCCACCCAGGAGGTGGCCGAGGCGGGCCGCGACGTCCGCAACGCCGTGAACGACATCCACGACGACTTCTCGTCCATCAAGGAGTCGGCCACCGAGATCGCCGACCGCGGCAACGACATCGGCTCGAAGGTCCGCGAGATCTACACCCCGCCCGGCGGCACGGAGGACACCAAACCCGCCGCCGTCTCCGCGGTCGCACCCGGCGGCGCCCCGGTAGCCGCCCCGCCGACCCTGCCCACCTCCGCGGACGCTCCCACCACCACCCACGCGGCGACCGCGGCGGGCCCTGCCGCGTCGGCACCACCTTCGCTGGGCGGAGGCGGCGGTGGCGCTCCGACCGCCATGCCCGGCTCCGGTTCGGGCGGCGCTCCGTCCGGCGGCCACTCCGGCTCGCCGGGTGCCCCGATCCGCCCGGACACCACGCACGCGGCAGGCGCGGCCCCCGCCGCGGCGCCGCCGTCGTCCCACCAGACCCCCATGGGCGGCGCGATGCCGATGGGCGCCCCGATGGCCCCCGGTGCGGGCGGCGGCGACCAGACCAGGAGCTCAGGCTCCCGTCCCGGCGCGGGTGGCGTCCCGGCGTTTCCCAGCGCGGGCAGCCCGACCGGCACCCCCAAGCCCACCGGCCTGCCCACGCCTCCCGGCCACGGCTCAGGCCTCCCCACCCCGCCCAACCAGGGAACGCCGCCCGCCGGCACCCGCCCCGGCTCGGGCCTGCCCACGCCGCCGTCCGGCCCCGGCACCTCGGGCAGCCACCCAGGTGCCGCGGGCACGCACCCGACCCCAGGCGCGGGCTCGCACACGACTCCGGGCTCCGGCACGCACCCGACCCCGGGTTCTGCGGGAACGCACCCAGGCGGTGCGGGCTTGCCGACCCCGCCCAACTCGGGCGCCCCCGGCACCCACCCGACGCCCGGTGGCGCAGGCGGCGGGCTTCCGACGCCCCCTGAACACCCGAGCGCCAGCTCCGGCACGGCAACGGCCCCGCCTCCCACCAACACCGGAGGCGGTCTCCCGTCGCCTCCCGGCCACCCGGCTCCGAGCGCGGGCGGCGGCCTGCCGTCGCCTCCCGGCCACCCGAGCCCCACGGCGGGCGCGGACCACTCGGCGCCGTCCGGCACCACGCCGTCCGACTCGTCGCCCTCGCGTCCCCACGACGGGGGCGCTTCGGCCGGTGGCGGATTGCCTTCGCCTCCCGGCCACCCGAGCCCCACGGCGGGCGCGGACCACTCGGCGCCGTCCGGCACCACGCCGACCGACTCGTCGTCCCAGCGTCCCCACGACGGCGGCACTCCGGCCGACGGCGGCACGCGTCCCCACGACACCGCGCCCAACGGGTCGACGGACACCAAGCCGCACGACAGCGACCCGAAGCCCCACGACGGCGACGCCAAGCCACACGACACCGATACGCGTCCCGAAGACACCAAGCCCCACGACACCGACACGAGCGGCGCCGAAGACGTCAGGCCCGCCGACCCCCAGCCCGGCCAGGACAACACCCCGGCCGGGAACGACACCGACCCCAAGCCCGGCAACGACGACGCCACCCCCGGACAGAACGGCAACGGTGACGGCGGCAGCACGCCGCCGCCCACCGGCCCGGACCTCAAGGGCCACTTCGACGCCGCCGCGATGGCCGCGCAGGGCCAGGGCTACCAGCACCAGCTGGACCAGATCCTGCCCAACCCGGCCGACCGCGACCGCTACGTCGAGCTGAGCCAGAAGCTGTCCACCGACCTGAGCGCGGACGAGGCCCAGCACGTGGCCGACGTCCGCAACCAGATCAAAGTCGACACCGGCGACATCGTCACCAAGGCCCTCAACCAGAGCGCCCTCAGCACCTACCTGCCCGACCAGCCGCACGCCCCCGGCAGCCAGAAGGAGACCTGGCAGAACCAGATGGGCGGCTCGGTCGCCCGCGGCCAGGACGTGGTCGACGTCAACACCCCGCAGGGCCTGCGGGACGGCCTCGCGCTCGACGACAAGGGCAAGGGCTGGACGCCCATCCCCGAGGGCGCGCCGAACGCGATGCAGCTCCGCTACGAGGTCACCGACCAGAACGCGGGCGCGCACAACGTGCCGTTCGGCGGGCCGAAGAAGGACGTGCCCGACTACAACCTGGTCGGACCGCAGCCGGAGGGCGCGTACCAGTCGCCGCAGGAGCAGGCGCACTACGAGGCGTCGCAGAAGCAGATGGCGGCGGCCGGCGGGTCGGCCAAGGTCTACGACGGCTACGACCCGTTCACCGGCACCGGGTACACGATGGGCGGCATGCCGGAGTGGCGCGTCGACGGCGGCACACCGTTGCCCGATCGTGCCGAGATCTGGCAGGTCAACGCGGACGGAACTGAGAAACTGCACGCCGTGTACGACCGCAAGTTCGGCTGGACGAAGCTCTGATGACCTACTACTCCCAGGAGATGGCCGAGTACCGCGGCGAGGTCTACTTCGCGGGCAGCGAGGGGGACGACGTCTGGATCCGCAAGATCCCGGGTGTCACCTACGCCAACGCCGAAGGGTTCCAGACGTACGGCAACCGCGAGCTCAAGACCGTGGCCGTCGCGGACCTCGACGCCTGGTACCGCGAGACGATGAAGGCCACCTGGCGCGGGCAGCCGTTCAACGTCATCAGGACTGACAACGGCAAGGCCGAGGCCGGGTACGCGGGCGGCGAGTACGTGTGGGCCGCGCAGAACGGGCTCGAAGGCGACCAGTACAACGGCTACACGGCCACGCTCGACGTCGGCGAGCTCACTGACGTGCAGGTCGACCGCACCGATTTCCTGGCGCGGTGGAAGGAGAAGAACGCGGGATGAGCACCCCTCAGGCCGTGCGCAAGGCGGCCGGCATCGGGCCGGAGACGATCCTGCAGAAGATCGTCCACCCCGCGATCGCGCAGCTCTACCTGGGCAACGTCGTGGTGCCCGGCAAGTTCGAGCCGCACCGGGCCGCCGGGTTCGTGACGCGCGGTCAGGACTTCCCGCAGGGCACCTCCGACCAGTTCGCGGAGGTCTTCGGCGTCGACAAGGTCGCGGACTGGCCGAAGGGCACGCAGTACCTGCTGCGCTTCCTGGCCCACACCACCGAGCTCTTCGACACGAGCTTCGGCGGCCCGACGCTCGACGGCGCGCAGAAGATGGGCACCACCCGCGTCTACCCGCTCCCGTTCACCGGCACGGGATACACGCCGAGCGCCAACCCCGTCCCCGAGTACGTCATGGAGCTCGCGGAACTCCCGGCGGGCACGGAACTCTGGCGCTTCGAACCGGACGGCACCGGCCGCAGCGTCGGCAAGTACGTCAACCGGCAGACCGGCTGGATCCCGACCGGTGACGTCGGCTTCGGTCCCGGGAAGTACTGGCAGGCACCGGTTCCGCACCGGCCGACCGTCCGCCGTGGACTGATCGGCAAGTACCGGGGCCAGGACTTCGACATCGACTTCGGGCCCGCACCCGGATCGGTCCTCCTGCACCCGCTCGCCGGGCAGCCCGCGCCGCCGGACTTCACCGAGGAGGGCGGCGTCCAGTTCCTCGAGGTGCCGGACGCGGTCGTCGAGGACCTTCAACTGGTCCGCACGCTCTGCACGTACCGGGGTGCGGAGTTCGAGATCATCGGCGTCCTCGGCGAGCAGGCCGTGCTGCACTTCGTCGGCGAGAACTACGAAACGGCGCAGCAGCTGGGTCTGTCCGAAGTAGACTTCCGGCAGTGGCGCACCCTCGCTCAGCGCAACGAGGTGAGTGACATCCGCGGTGACGCCAGGCCGATCCAGCGCGGGCTCTTCGCGAGGGAGAACTGAGATGACCACCCCGAACGACAGCTGGAAGTCCGCGGAGCTGCGAGCGGCCGAGGCGCAGGTCGACGCGCGCTTCAAGGAGGCGCAGGACCTCGCGAACCGCCTCAAGGAAACGCCGCTGCCGCCCGTCCCGCCCGTCGACTTCAAGGCGATCGCCCAGCAGGTCGAACGGGCCGCGCAGGAACGGGACGCGCCCGAACAGCTCAAAGCGTTGAAGCGCAAGGTGGACGCGGGCGAGTTCACCTGGGAGGACGTCGTCTCCGGCAAGGCCGCGCAGGACCCCGACGTGCAGGCCATGCAGCAGGAGAACGTCAACAAGATGAAGCAGGCGTTCCAGATGCTGCAGGAGGGCATGACCGCCGAGGAGATCATGGAGGCGCAGCGGCCGCGCAGGGACGGGGACGACGGTGACCAGCTCGACCCCGACATCTTCACGGAGGACAAGTGGTGATGTCGGCCTGGCGAACACCGGACGTTCTCGCGGCGGAGGACTTCTTGAAGAACGCGGTCGCCGAGGCGGACCGCGCGATGCGGACCGCCCAGCAGGGCCTCAAGGGCAAGGAACCGTCCACTGAGGACATCCGCAGGGTCATGCAGTTCGCCAAGTCCAGCGAGGCCTCACCGGCGATGCGTCAGCTCGCGGACCGCATCGCGCGCGGCGCCGGCCTGAGCTGGCGGCAGGTCCTCACCGGCGAGGCGGCCCACGATCCGCTGGTGCGCCAGGCACTCGACGCCGACCGCGTCCGGCTGGACGAGCTGATCAAGGGCGAGACGGCCCCGCCGCCACCCCCGCGCAGGCCCGCGCGAACGGACGACGACGAGCCCGTGCAGTTCACCGAGGACGCCTGGTGATACCTGGTAGTGCTACGTCAGGTCGTCGGGGAGACGTGACCGGACGGGGCGCATCGGATCGGGAGCGGTTGGCGGACCGCGGTTCCGGTTAACCCTCTCGCAGCGCCGAGAGGAGAAACATCATGGGGGCCCTGCGATTCGGTCGCGAGCTGGGCAGGAAGATCCGTGGCCCGGAGGCCGCGAAGCGGGATGCCGAGCGTTCGGCAGCGATGGACGCGTGGGCCGTCAGGCACCCCGTGCCGGCCACCCTCCTCGGCGCGGTGGTGTCCGCCTTCGTGGCGTGGGCTGTGGCGGGGCGGTTGGACGCCACGACGACCATGGAGATCATCGTCTGGCAGGTGATCTACATCCCGGTGGGAGTGGTCGCCATGTGGGTCCACATCGCGCGAGCCCGACGCCGCCGCGCGTCCGGCCGGTAGTGCTTCGTCAGTTTGGTCGGTGGTCGTTGCGGTGCAACGGTTCACCGTCAGTCCAGCACCAGACCGGCGCTGACCAGCACGGCCCAGGCCAGCATCGCGATCCCGGTGAACTGCAGCACCGGGATCAGGTCACGGCCACCACGCCCGGCGGCCACCCGCCGCACGGCGGGCAGCAGCACCGGCGCCGCGAGGAACCCGAGCAACGCGTACGGCACCCGCACGACCATGCCCAGCGCGATCAGGAACGGCACGGCCACCAGTGCCAAGTACAGCCTGCGCGTGTCCTTGTCGCCCAGCACCACGGCCAGGGTCCGCTTGCCCGACACGGCGTCCGTCGGGATGTCGCGCAGGTTGTTCGCCACCAGCACCGCGGCCGAGATCGACCCCATCGCGATGGACGCCCCGATGCCGATGCCGGTGATCTCGCCGGTCTGCACGTACAGCGTGCCCAGCACCGCGGCCGGGCCGAAGAAGAGGAACACCGCGATCTCGCCGAGGCCCGCGTAGCCGTACGGACGCTTGCCGCCCGTGTAGAACCACGCCCCCGCGATGCACACGGCACCGAACGCGAGCAGCCACCAGTACCCGGACAACACCACCAGCACGACACCGGCCAGCGCGCCCACGCCGAGCGAGATGAACGCCGCCAGCCGCACCTTCGACGCCTCGGCCGCACCCGACCCGGTCAGGCGGAACGGCCCCACCCGGTTGTCGTCCGTGCCGCGGATGCCGTCGGAGTAGTCGTTCGCGAAGTTCACGCCGACCTGGAACGCGACCGAGACGATCAGCGCGAGCACCGTGTAGAGCACGTTGAACTCGTCGATGTGGTGCGCCGCAGCGGCTCCCACGACCACCGGTGCGATCGAGTTCGGCAGCGTGCGCGGGCGGGTCCCCTGGATCCACTGGACGACTGAGGCCATGCCCACATCCTCCGGTATGGCTCCTGAGGACCCGCCAAGGGGTGTATCAGCAGGCAGTGGCGCCTGAGACGCCCGCCACGTACGCCTTCGCGATGTGCTTGCCGGACGCGATGCGGTACCAGACGTTCGAGGTGCCCTGCGTGCCCGTCACCGACTGGCCGGTGAGCTGGCAGGTCACCCTGACCTGCGCGTAGTTCGCGGCGACGCCGACCTGCGACGCCGTGGAGGTGGCGCCGCTGCGGACGTTCACCGTGCCGGCGGCGTCGGACGTGCGGACCGTCCCGACAGGACCGGAGCCGGTCCACAGGTACGTCACGGTCACCCAGGAGTTCGTGGTCAGCTTGAGGCCGTCCCAGAACGTGCCGTCGGCGAGGTCGATGCCCGCCGGGTTGGCGACCTCGCGCCCGAACTGGTCCTTGCCGCCGTTGTAGTTGTTCTCGTACGCGGCCTGCGCCTGGGGCTTGCCCTGCGGCAGGTCCTTCCACATCTCACGGGTCGCGGACGGGTTCCAGTAGTCGTCCTTGGTGTTCCACGGGCCGACGTCCCACACGGGCGCCCATTCACAACGGCCGTTCGACGCGCACACCTGCACGCTGTAGTTGCCGGAGTTCTTGGCCGCCAGGCCACGCCGCGACGGCAGTGCCACGAAGTGGTCGCGCGAACGGATCACGTGCCCGTTCGCCGTGGTGCCACCGACGAGGCCCTCTCGCGTCGCGTACACGCGGTACGAACGTCCAGCCGCCGCAACGGAGACGTCGTCCGCGGCCACGGTCGCGGGCACCTGCTTCGCGGTCAGCTTCACCCGCGATGCCTTGCCACTGCTCAAAACCACGCGGGTCTCGATGGTGGACGTGGTCACCGGCAACGTCGCCGGCGCCTCCAGCCACTCGGTCCACTGACCGTCCGCACGCAGGCCGCGCACGTCGACGACACCATCGCCGGTCACCGCCGCCGTGACCGCGTTGGCGGGCTGGGCGAGTCTGTGCGAGCCGAGCTCGATCAGGCCCGTGCGCGGGGAACCGCCCCACGTGACGGCGCGGCCGCTGACGTCGGCGGTCCACTCGTTCGAGGCAGGGGCCGCCTGGGCGGGAGACGCCAGTCCGGCCACCAGAGCGGCGCCCGCGACCAGCGGTATCAGGTAGCGCATGAAGAAACCCCCATCGCTAACGCGCGCGGCTAGGGTTTCCGCACGCTTCGCGGCGAGGGTTGTCCTCAGCGGTAAAGGTTCACCTAAAAGACGCGACAACAGCCGTTCGGTCGACTTTGCCGGGCCCGCGCAACGGCAGCTCGTGCACGAACCGCACCAGCTTCGGCGCCGCCGCCCGTCCCACGGCCTCGACCACCACGGCCCTCAACTCGTCGACCGACGGCTCCGCCCCGCGCGCGACGACGACAGCGGCCACGACCTGGCCCCACTCGTCGTCCGGCACGCCGACCACACACGCCTCCAGCACGCCCTCGACGGTCGCCAGAGCCCGTTCCACCAGCACCGGCGGCACCTTCTCGCCGCCCGTGACGATCACGTCGTCCGCGCGTCCCAGCACCTCCAGCCGCCCGTCGCGCAGCCGTCCGAGATCGCCGGTGCGGAACCACTCGCCGAACGGCTCCGGGTTGCCGCGATAGCCCAGCGCCAGCACCGGCCCGCTGATCTCGATCAGGTCGTCGGTGCGCAACGAGACGTCCCGCAGCGGTTCGCCGTCGTACACGCACCCGCCGGACGTCTCGCTCATGCCGTACGTCGTGACGACCTGCACGCCCAGAGCGCGCGCCTGCTGCAACAGCGTCGGCGGGGTGGCCGCCCCGCCGATCAGCACGCCGTCGAACTGCCGCAGCGCCTCCAGGCCCGGCCCCTCGCCCACGACGAGCCGGGAGAGCTGGGTCGGCACGAGCGCCGTGTAGTGGCGTCCAGGCTGGGCCAGCACCGGTCGCGCGGCCTGTGCGAAACCCATGGCGCGGAAGCCCTTCGACATGTCGAGCACGCCGGGCGTGGTGCCGGCGACGATCGACCGCACCAGCACCTGCGCGCCGGCGATGTGGCCGGTCGGCAACGCCAGCAGCCACGTGCCGGGCCCGCCCAGCCGCTCGTGGGTGGCCTCCGCGGACGTCGTCAGGGCGTCCGCGTCGAGCAGCACCGTCTTCGGCTCGCCGGTCGACCCGGAGGTCGGCACACCGAGGACGGCCCGCTTCTCCCAGCCGTCGAGCGGGCCGTCGACCAGGGGTTCGCCACCGGCCAGGGCCGCGCGCAGTTCGTCGAGCATGGGCACCTGCTCAGAAGTAGTACGGGTAGTTCGACCAGTCCGGGGCGCGCTTCTCCAGGAACGAGTCGCGGCCCTCGACCGCCTCGTCGGTCATGTACGCGAGCCGCGTCGTCTCGCCGGCGAAGATCTGCTGTCCCACGAGACCGTCGTCGATCAGGTTGAACGCGTACTTCAGCATCCGCTGGGCGGTCGGCGACTTGCCGTTGATCTCGCGCGCCCACCGCAGCGCCGTGGTCTCCAGCTCGGCGTGCGGCACGACCTCGTTGACCGCGCCCATCTTGTACATGTCCTCGGCCGAGTACGTGCGGCCGAGGAAGAAGATCTCGCGGGCGAACTTCTGCCCGACCTGCCGGGCGAGGTAGGCCGACCCGTAGCCGCCGTCGAACGAGCCGACGTCCGCGTCGGTCTGCTTGAACTTGGCGTGCTCGGCGCTCGCGATCGTGAGGTCGCACACCACGTGCAGGCTGTGCCCGCCGCCCGCGGCCCAGCCGGGCACGACCGCGATGACGACCTTCGGCATGAACCTGATCAGCCGCTGGCACTCCAGGATGTGCAACCGGCCCGCGCGCGCCGGGTCGACGCTCTCGGCCGTCTCACCGGAGGCGTACTGGTAGCCGCTGCGGCCACGAATTCGCTGGTCACCGCCACTGCAGAAGGCCCAGCCGCCGTCCTTGGGGCTCGGCCCGTTGCCGGTCAGCAGCACGCATCCGACGTCGGACGACATCCGCGCGTGGTCCAGTGCCCGGTACAGCTCGTCCACCGTGTGCGGCCGGAACGCGTTGCGCACCTCGGGCCGGTTGAACGCGATGCGGACGGTGCCCTGGTCGAGCGCGCGGTGGTACGTGATGTCGGTGAAGTCGAAGCCCTCGATCGGCTTCCACAACGACGGGTCGAAGAGCTCCTGATCTGCCACGGACCAGACTCTAGTGCCGCGACCGGCAACCTTCGCCGCGCCTTCCGGCGTTCAGCAGGGCGCCTCGCGGCACCGGCCCCACGCCCGAATCCAACCAGGATGAGGACGTGGGGCCGGCACCGCGATGCACCCGTCTGACCGCCGAAATACGGGGCAAAGGCTGCCGGTCGCGGCACTGGCCTTTCGCTCCTGAGACCAGCGGGTGACCTCTCAGCGCGGTCCGGTGACAATTGGGGGATGAACCCGTCCACGACGCAGGCGAGGGTGATCGTCGACGAACTGGTGCGCAACGGCGTGCGTCACGCCGTCCTGTGCCCCGGTTCGCGCAACGCCCCGCTGTCGTTCGCGCTGCACCAGGCCGAGCAGAAAGGCCTGCTCACGGTGCACGTGCGCATCGACGAGCGCAGCGGCGGATTCCTCGCTCTGGGCCTCGCGAAGACCGGTGAGCCGGCCGTGGTGACGTGCACGAGCGGCACCGCCGTCGTGAACCTGCACCCCGCGGTCGTCGAGGCGCAGCTGACGAACGTGCCGCTGATCGCGCTGACCGCGGACCGTCCGGTCGACCTCTACCGCACCGGCTCCAGCCAGACGATCAACCAGCACGACGTCCTCGGCATCCCGACGCTGCACATGCCGGAAGGCGCCGATGAGGCCGTGACGCGGTCGTTGATCTGCCGCGCCATCGCCACGGACGGCCCGTCGCACGTCAACGTGCCTTTCCGGCCGCCTCTGACGCCGTCCGACGAGTTGTGGCCCTCCTCGGATCGCGGCGCGTGGACGGAGACGGATCGCACGTTCACCGTCGAGACCAGGCCCTCCTCGCTGCCCGCCCGCACGCTGGTGCTGCTCGGGGACGACCGCCCGGAACGGCTGCTGAAGGCCTCGCGGCTCGGCTGGCCGGTGATCGCCGAGCCGACCGCGCCCGGTGGCCTGCGACACGGGTCGTTGCTGCTCAACGCGGGCCTGCCGGAGCACCTGCGGCCCGACGCGGTGCTCGTCGTCGGTCGCGTCACCCTGTCGAGGGGTCAGCAGGCGGTGCTTGGAGCGACTCCAATCGTGCACGCCGTGGGTGACCAGGCCCAGTGGCCGGACGTCCCGTTCACCGCCACGCGAGCCTCCACCTGGCTGCCCGAGCCTGCCGCGACCGACGGCGAGTGGCTGCAGGCGTGGCAGAGCGCGGTGAAGAGCGTCAGCGTGGCCGTCGACGACCTGCTGGACGCCGCGCCGTGGCCGACCGGCCTGCACGTCGCGCGCGACCTGATGCAGGCGATGCCGTCCGGTTCGCTGCTGTTCGTGGGCTCGTCCAACCCGATCCGCGACGTCGACTTCGCGTCCGAACGCCGCTCGGACGTCGTCGTGCACGCCAACCGCGGTGCCGCGGGCATCGACGGGAGCGTTTCCACGGCCATCGGGCTCGCCTGGCAGCACGGGGGCCCCGCGTACGCGCTGATGGGCGACCTGACGTTCCTGCACGACAGCAACGGCCTGCTCGCCGACCGCCTGCCGGACCTCACGATCGTCGTCCTCAACGACGACGGGGGCGGGATCTTCTCGTTGCTGGAACAGGGCGCTCCGGAGTACGGCGGAAGTTTCGAACGGATTTTCGGCACTCCGCACGGAACTGACCTGAGCGCTTTGTGCGCGGGCTACCGAATTGCGCACTCCACAGTGGACGATCAGGAGGCGTTCCGTAGCGCGATTGCGGCACCGAAGGGCCTCCAAGTGGTCGAAGTGCAGGCAAAACGCGACGAACTGCGCACGCTGCACCAGCGTCTGAAGGCGACTGTGTCAAACGCTTTCACCAGATAGGAAACATACGTAAGTCGGTGGCTGGTTCTTGATCGTCTGGTTAGCGTCCGCCGCATGTCGATCAGAACCAAGGCGACGGCCGCGGTGGCGTCCGCGGCCGCGATGACGCTCTTCGCGGGAGCGGCGCTGGCGGCGTCTCCGGGCGCTCCCGGCGTCGGCGACCCGTACTTCCCGACCTACGGGAACGGCGGGTACGACGTCTCCCACTACGACATCAGGCTCAACTACAACCCGAACGGCGACCAGCTCTCGGGCACGACGACGATCCTGGCCAAGGCCACGCAGGACCTCACGCAGTTCAACCTGGACTTCCTGCTCAGGGTGAAGTCGGTCCGGGTCAACAACGCGCCGGCCTCGTTCGTCTCCGACGACGGCGAGCTCACGCTCACCCCGCGCGGCGGCGTCCGCAAGGGCCAGGACCTGACGATCGTCGTCACGTACGCCGACTCGCCGTCCACCGTGAAGGACCGCAACGGCTACACGGCCTGGACGAAGACCCCCGACGGCGCCCTGGCCATCGGCGAGCCGGAGATCTCGGCGTGGTGGTACCCGGCCAACGACCACCCGACCGACAAGGCCACCTTCGACGTCAACGTCGCCGTCCCGACCGGCGTCGAGGCGATCTCGAACGGCACGTTCGTCGGCCAGACCGGCCAGATCAACGGCTACACCCGCTGGAACTGGCGCAGCACCAAGCCGCAGGCGACGTACCTGACGTTCCTGTCGATCGGCCAGTTCGAGATCCGCCAGTCCACCGCGCCCAACGGCCAGCCCGTCCTGAACGCCTACTCCGAGCGCCTCGGCGAGCACACCGACGCGGCCAAGGCGAGCATCGAGCGCACGCCCGAGGTCACCGAGTTCCTGGCGGACAACTTCGGCCCGTACCCGTTCGAAGCGCAGGGCGGCGTCGTGACGCCGGACCTCGGCTACGCGCTGGAGAACCAGACCCGCTCGAACTACGACGACGCGTTCTTCCGCCGCGGCGCCAACACCTACGTCGTCGCGCACGAGATCGCCCACCAGTGGTTCGGCGACTCCGTGTCCGTCCACCACTGGAAGGACATCTGGCTGAACGAGGGCTTCGCCTCCTACGCCGAGTTCCTGTGGTCGGAGCACGTCGGTGAGGGCACGGCGCAGGAGAACGCCGACTTCACCTACGACTCGTACCCGGCAGACAGCGAGTTCTGGAACGTCCTGCCCGGCGACCCCGGTGCGGCGAACGTGTTCGACGGCGCCGTCTACGACCGCGGTGCGCTGGCCGTCCACGCCCTGCGCGTGGCCGTCGGCGACGAGAAGTTCTTCGAGATCCTGAAGACCTGGGTCGCGGAGAAGAAGTACTCGGACGCCACCGTCGAGGAGTTCATCGCCCTGGCGGAGCGGGTCTCCGGTCAGCAGCTCGACCAGCTCTTCCAGACGTGGCTGTTCACCAAGGGCAAGCCGGCCGAGGCCCCCGGCCGTTCGGCCGACGTGGCGTCGAAGACGCTGTCGGTCACCGCGGAGCCGAAGTCGCGCGCCAAGATCAAGCTGACGCACGAACTGCTGGACGCCCACAAGTAACTCGCTCTTTCAACGAGCCGTGCAAGCCGCTTCGGTGGGTTGCACGGCTCGTGACGTACAGCCCTGGATCGGGTGCTGTTCCTTAGTTCAAACGGGTGTAAGTAGTCGTACTGATCCGCTCCCCGGCCAACTTGCTTTACGGTCAAACGATAGATCGCAGTGCACGTGGGGGAGTGAACCTGTGACCGGTGAGAGCAGCGCACAGGAAAGCGCCCAGGCCTATGCCTTGGAGCGCTACTACGCACAGTTCGGCGGCCCCTTGATGGGCATCATGACCGGCGGCGTCAGTACGATCATGGCTGCGGCCAAGTCGGTGCAAGCCGCCTCCGAGGCGGGCGCACTCCAACACGATCCGGAGGCCGTCGACACAGCGATCAAGAAGCTGAATGACTTCGAGACCGTGCTAGCCAAGATGCACCGACGATCGAGGATTCTTGGCAGCAAGACTCCGCTGGGCGGCGGTTATGCAGAAGAAGTCGGAAACTTCAACAAAAAGATCGGCGAGGTGGCCGGCGAAAAGGTGATTCCCGACCTGATCGAGGCAATCCGTGAACTTAAGGCCCAGTTGGACAAGAGCCGCAAGTCTTACCGGAACGTGGAAGAGGGCACGTCCGGCACGTTTAAGCAACTCTGACAGGAAGTCAATGAACCGCACGCGTATCGTCATAGCGGGACTCGCCTTGTTCGCCACGGCGTGCAGTAGCGGTGTTACCGACGGCGACGCCAAGCCCGTCACCACCTCTGAGACGCAGACGACTACGTCATCGAGTTCGTCGGGCGACGGAGCACTCGTAGGCCTCAAGCCCTGTGAACTGGTAACTGGAACTGAGGCAAGTGGTCTCGGGCTCGGCTCACCAGAGCCACGAAGGGCCGCTGGTGCGGACACCTGCGAGTGGGAGAGCAACGACTCCGGCGGCCTTACAGTCGCCCTGAACACGACGATCGGTGCGGAGAGCCTCAATTACAAAACCAGTAACAAGACTCCGCTGAAGGTTGGGAAGTACGACGGTTTCATCGCCAGGCCAAAAGAGGACAGCGGGCTTTGCGACGTGGTGATCTCAGTAACCGACTCGTCCAGTGTGCAGGTGGTCGCAAACGCGGACGTTGCCAATCGCAATTCCGCGAAAGCTTGTGAGCTTGCCCAGAAGTCGGCTGATTTTGTCGCCGCCAAGCTGCCTTGATCTGATCTGTTCAGTCTTGAGGGGATGACCGATGCCGCACGAGAGGCCGCAGATTCCGCACCCGAACGCAAACTATCCGGGACACAGCCACTCTGCCATGCACAAGCAGGCGATGGACGGTAACGATCCGGGCTCGGCGGGTGAGATCGCAGCCGAGTGGAAGTCGATCTCAAACGATCTGGTGGACGTCGCCGTCGGGCTCAACACCGTGGTCAACGGTCTGCGCGCTGGCTGGACGGGTTCTGCGGGCGCGGCGGCCTCCCAAGCACTGACGAAGGTCGGAAACTTCACCGACCAGCTTTCCTCGTCGTTCTCGGCCACAAGCGGTGTGATCAACCGGCAGGTCGAGGCCGCGGAGTCGACGAAGAACAAGTTCCCCAAGGAAGTGCCGTACAACCCGGGCGAGATGCTGCGCGAAGCCGCCACCAGCATGAACCCGTTCAAGATGGTGGCCGCGCCGTTCGAGATGATGGCGCAGCGGGAGAAGTCGCAGGCCGCCAAGCAGGAGGCCGAGCGGGTCATGCAGGAGCGTGACAACTCGCTCGCCGCAGCGGCTGCGGGGATGCCCACGTTCGAGGAAGCCCCGCAGTTGCCCAATGGCGACCAGGGCGTCACGACGATGAGCAGCACGACGTACGCGCACACCACCAACTCCGTGAACTCGCCTGCCCAGTTCGGAAACCCCGGTATCGGCAACCCGGCTGTCGGCACTCCAGGTATCGGCACTCCCGGCATCAGCAACCTGGGCAGCCCCGGACTGAACAACGGCACCACCAACACCTCGTGGGCCGCTCCGCCGGTCACCCAGCCCAACCCGCAGGGGAACAACCAGCTTCCCAACGGCGGCAACCCGAACGACCGCAAGCCGTTCATGCCCGGTCCCGGCCCGATCCCACCTGGCCTCAGGCCGAACGACCCGCGCGCTGCCGGCCGTGGCGGAAACGGTTCCGGCGGAGGAGGCCGTGGTGCACCAATCGCCGGTGGCGCAGGCGGCGGCGGTCGCGGCGCAGGCGGATTCGGTGCGGGAAGTGCTGGAGGCGCCGGTTCGGCGGCAGGGCGCGGCAGCTTCGGGCCCTCCAATCCCGGTGGTGCCGCTGTAGTTGCTCACGGTCCGGAGGGGGCCGCGCGTGGTGGTGGCAGTGCGGCATCCGCGGGCCGGGCCGGTGCAACGGGCCCTGTCGGTGCGGGCGGTGCGGGCGCTGGTGCGGGCAACGGCGAGGAAGACAAGGAACACAAGTCGAACTACCTCGTGCCCACGGACGAGTACTTCGACGACGACCGGATGGTCGCACCGCCGGTGATCGGCGGCTGACGAAGTAAGTCGGTAGCGCACAACGCCCGGTGACGAGCACGATCAACGAGTGAACCCTCGTGTCGCGCTCGTCACCGGCGCCGGCTCCGGAATCGGCGCCGGAACAGCAAAAGCTCTAGCCGCCCTCGGCCATCACGTGGCCGTGGTCGACCTCAACGACCGCGCACACGCCGTCGCCGCCCAGATCACCGAGTCCGGCGGAACAGCCCTCGCGGTGCAGGCCGACATCAGCGACCCCGACGCCGTGACCCAGGCCGTGGACGAGGTGACCGCGAAGCTGGGCCCGGTAGGAATCCTGGTCAACAACGCCGGCTTCGCCAGGGACAACATGGTCCTCGACATGCCGCTGTCCGACTGGGACGCCGTGATGAACACGCACCTGCGCGGCAGCTTCCTGATGCTCAAGGCCACCGCCCCGGCCATGCGCGACGCCGGCTGGGGCCGCATCGTCAACATCTCCAGCATCTCCGCGCTGGTGGACGACGACCGCGCCAACTACGTCGCCGCCAAGGCGGGCCTGGAGGGATTCACCCGAGCCACGGCCCTCGACCTCGCCCCGTTCGGCATCACCGTGAACGCGATCGGCCCCGGCGTGGTGGTGACCGAGATGACCAAGGTGTCCGCCGCCCGTGCGGGCCGCACCCTCGACGAACACGTCGAGGTGCAACGGAAGTCGATCCCGCGCGGCCGCGTCGGCACGCCACACGACATCGCACGTGCCGTGTTGTTCTTCGCGGCGGAGGACGCGGACTACGTGACCGGGCAGGTCATCTATGTCAGCGGAGGGCCGCACGGTTGAGCGAGGACGCCCCGGCATGGGCCTACGAGCGGGCAGAAGTTCGTCCGCACGACCCTCGTTGGGCGGCCCGAGCGAAGACGGAAGGCGAGTAGCTCAAGCGGATCCTCGCGCCATGGCTGGTCGACGGGGTCGAGCACATCGGGTCGACGGCCGTCCCCGGCCTCGCGGCCAAACCGATCGTCGACGTGATGGCCTCGGTGTCCGACCTGGACACCGTCGCCGAGCAGGCCTCCGCGAGTTTGGCCGCCCACGGCTGGGCCTACGTGCCCCCGGAACTCGACAACCGCCCGTGGCGACGCTTCTACGTCAAACCGGACCAGGCAGGACAACACCGAGAAGCCCACCTGCACCTGATCCAGGCAGGCCACCAGAGGTGGACCGACCAGATCCGCTTCCGCGACGCCCTGAGAAACAACGCAACCCTCGCCCAGGCCTACGAAGACCTGAAACGCCAACTAGCCGACCAAACCGGTCACGACCGTGAGGCGTACACGAAGGGCAAGGCGGAGTTCGTGGCTAAAGCCCTTCAAGGGCCTCACGCATAGGCCGCATCTTGGCGTGCGCTTCCTGCACCTCGATATCAGGATCAGAGTCGGCCACCAACCCGCACCCGGCGAACAACCGAGCCGTCGACCCGGAAATCTGCGCACAGCGCAAAGCGATCCCGAGCTCACCGTCGCCGTTCCCGTCGATCCACCCGACCGGCCCGGCATACCGCCCGCGATCCATCCCCTCCAGCTGCGAGATCAACCACGTCGCGTCCAGCCGAGGCGTCCCGCCCACGGCGGCGGTCGGATGCACGGCCTCGCCGAGATGCAGCAACGAGGTGGACGACTCAAGGGTCCCGATCACATCGGAAGACAGGTGCGAGACGTTGGGCAGCCTCAGCACGGAAGGCCCCTCGACCGACATGGTCGCGCAGAACGGCCGCAGGGTGTCCGCGAGAGAGCGGACCGCGTAGTCGTGCTCTTCGAGGTTCTTCTCTGACGACATAAGCGCCGCGGCGAGCTCCTCGTTCGAAATCCCGTCGTGCGGCCAGGTGGTGCCGGCCAGCACCCGCGAGTCCACGACCGAACCGGTCCTGCGCAGCAGCAACTCGGGCGTCGCGCCGACCAGTCCGTCGACGGCGTAGGCCCAGCACTCCGGGTAGCGCCGCGCCAAGCCCTGCAGCACGAACCGTTGATCCAGCGGCTTGTCCGTCAGTGCCACCAGGTCGTGTGCCAGCACCACCTTGTCCAGGTCGCCCGCGCGCATCCGTACGACGGCCTCGCGCACGGCTTCGCGGTACTGCGTGACCGGCAGTTGTCCGTTCGCGTAACGCACCGAGGACGGGCGCGAGAGAGGCTCGACGTACGGCGCCGGGTCTGAGGCGCCGATCGTGGTGATCCACTGCTCGCCGTTGCGTCGTCCGACTACGACCTCGGGCACGATCAGCACCGAGTTGCCCGGTGAGTCGGCGAAGGCCATCGAGACGAACGCCACCGGGCCGCTGCCCGGCACGCCCAGTTCGTCGTCCACGTCGAGATGTGCGCAGAACTCCTGCCACCACTTGTCGGCCTGTGCGAACCGGTCCGGGCCGCTGACCTCCAGACGAGCTGCCTCTCCCCAGCCGACCAGGCCGGAACCATCGCGGACCCAGGCCAGGGCGTGCTCCGGGGTCGGCAGCAGTCCGAGCAGGTCACCGGCGGTGTCCCGCTTCGACCGGACGCGGATTCGCTGCCGTGCTCGCGATGTCGGTGCTGAGGTCACGCTTCGACTGTATGGACATCAACCTGAAAGCGCGGCATCCGCCCGGCTCTAGACTTCTCAGTTGTGGTGGACGACGCAGTGACCAAGACGCCCCGCGGTGTACGCGTCCGCCGTGCGGTCTGCAAAGCATTGTTCGTCGTCGGTGGCGTGATCACGCTCGTGTGCGTGCTTCTGCCCATTGCCTGCTGGCGTGACGACGTTGCGATCGAACGGTCGATGGGACAGGCGGTCGCGCAGGTCGACTCCGTGTCCTTCAACCGGACCGTTGTGCGCTACGCCACACCGGACGGGCGCGTGATCATCCCGTCACAGGGCGTGCTCTACCCGGCAGGGCTCAGCGTCGGGGACAACGTGCGGGTCGAGTACGACCAGACCAACCCCGAACTCACGCGCGTCGCCGGCCGGACGGCGGTGCTCAGCCTGCTTCCCGTCGGAACCTTCCTCGTGTCCGTCTGGATCGTCATCGCCGCGGTTGTGACAGTTCTACGCAGATTCGGCACTCGGGTGTAACATCGGGGTATGGCGGATGACCTGGAGCTGCGCTTCGAGCGCACTGTGCAGTCCGAGGCGCGCATCGAACCGCGCGACTGGATGCCCGACGGCTACCGCAAGACCCTGATCAGGCAGATCGCCCAGCACGCGCACTCCGAGATCATCGGGATGCAGCCGGAGGGCAACTGGATCAGTCGCGCGCCCTCGTTGCGGCGCAAGGCGATCCTGTTGGCCAAGGTGCAGGACGAGGCCGGGCACGGCCTGTACCTGTACTCGGCGACCGAGACACTTGGCGCCGACCGCGAGGACCTGACGACCAAGCTCATCGAGGGCCGCCAGAAGTACTCGTCGATCTTCAACTACCCGACGCTCACGTTCGCCGACGTCGGCGTGATCGGCTGGCTGGTCGACGGTGCCGCGATCTGCAACCAGGTGCCGCTGTGCCGCACGTCCTATGGGCCGTACGCGCGCGCCATGATCCGCATCTGCAAGGAAGAGTCGTTCCACCAGCGTCAGGGCTACGAGCTCCTGATGACGATGATGCGCGGCACCCAGCAGCAGCGCGACATGGTCCAGGACTCGGTGAACCGCTGGTGGTGGCCGGCGCTGATGATGTTCGGCCCGCCGGATGCGGAGTCCACGAACACCGAGCAGTCCATGGCGTGGCGGATCAAGCGCGACACCAACGACGAGCTGCGGCAGAAGTTCGTGAACATGAGCGTGCCGCAGGCCGAGGCGCTCGGCGTGACTTTCCCGGACCCCGAGCTCAAGTGGAACGCCGACCGCGGCGAGTACGACTTCGGTCAGCCGGACTGGGACGAGTTCTGGCAGGTCGTGAAGGGTGGCGGCGTCTGCAACGAGCAGCGCATCGCCCACCGCCGCAAGGCGCACGAGGACGGTGCGTGGGTCCGTGAAGCCGCGGCCGCGCACGCCGCGAAGCACGCACGTAAGGAAGGTGCCGCGTGAGCACGTCTTGGCCGCTGTGGGAAGTCTTCGTGCGCGGCAAGCGCGGGCTGAACCACGTGCACGTCGGTTCGCTGCACGCGCCGGACGCCGAGATGGCGCTGCGCAACGCCCGTGACGTCTACACGCGTCGCAACGAGGGCGTGTCGATCTGGGTCGTGCCCGCGACGGAGATCACCGCGTCCTCGCCGGACGAGAAGGACCCGTTCTTCGCGCCCGCGGGGGACAAGGTCTACCGGCACCCGACGTTCTACGCGATTCCCGAGGACGTGCCGCACCTATGAGCTTCGACAACGCTTACGAGTCCTTGCTCGGTGGCGAGGACGCGCATTGGGCGTTCGGAACGGGCTTTTCGGAGGCCCTTTCCGGCGTCAACCGCGAGTTCCCCGCGGGCGTCGATCGCGAAGCTCTCGCCGCGTACTGCCTGATGCTCGGCGACGACGCGTTGATCTTCTCGCAGCGGCTCTCGGAGTGGTGCTCGCGCGCTCCCGAGCTGGAAGAGGACATCGCCCTCGCCAACATCGCGCTGGACCTGCTCGGCCAGGCCCGCATGCTGCTGACGCGCGCCGGTGAGGTGCTCGGCCGTGACGAGGACGCCCTGGCGTACCTGCGCGACGAACGCGAGTTCCGCAACGTCCACCTGGCCGAGATCGACTGCGGTCCCGGCCCCGGCGGCGACTTCGCGACGACCATCGCGCGTCTGCTGGTGTTCTCGTCGTGGCGTCTCGCGCTGTTCTCACGCCTGCGCGGCTCGGCCGACCCGGTGCTCGCCGCGATCGCCGAGAAGGGCCTCAAAGAGCTGGCCTACCACCGCGACCACGCCGCCCAGTGGACCGTTCGCCTCGGCGACGGCACCGACGAGTCGCACCGCCGCATGCAGGCCGGGCTCGAGCGCGTGTGGCCGTTCGTGGACGAACTGTTCGCGACGCACCCGGTCGAGACGGCGCTGGCCGGTGTCGCGGTCGACCCGGCTTCGCTTCGGTCCGAAGTGGACGGTGTGCTGGAGGCGGTGCTGAGCGCCGCCGGTCTCACGCGTCCGACCGACACCCGCGCCGCCCGTGTGGCGGGCATGGCGGGCCGCGACGGCGTGCACACCGAGGCCATGGGCTACCTGCTCGCCGAGATGCAGCACCTGCACCGCTCGCTGCCGGGAGCGGTCTGGTGACGACGGCACTGGAGGTCGCGTCGGCCGTGCGGGACCCGGAACTCCCGGTCCTCACGCTCGCCGACCTCGGCGTGCTCCGCGACGTCTCCGAAGAGGACGGTCGCGTCGTCGTCACCATCACCCCGACCTACTCCGGCTGCCCCGCGATCGACGAGATGGGCGCCGACCTGCGCCGATCACTCGCCGGCGCGGGCTACGCCGAGGTCGAGGTGCGCGTGTCGCTGTCCCCGGCCTGGACCACGGACTGGATCAGCGAGGAGGGCCGTTCGAAGCTGGCCGCTGCCGGCATCGCGCCGCCGTCCCGCATCGGTCCCGCGGTCGCGGGCCCGGTGCCGCTGAACCTCGTGCCGCCGTCACGCCAGGTCGCGTGCCCGCAGTGCGGTTCGCTGAACACCTCGGAGATTTCTCGGTTCGGCTCGACCGCGTGCAAGGCCCTGCGCCGCTGCCACGCGTGCGCCGAACCGTTCGAGCACGTCAAGGAGATCTGAGTTGTCGTCGCGCCGAGCCGCCTTCCACAAGCTCACCGTCGCCCGCGTCGACCGCCTCTGCGACGACGCCGTGGCCGTCACCTTCGACGTGCCCGCCGATCTCTCGGACGAGTTCGCGTTCGCGGCCGGCCAGTACCTGACCCTGCGCCAGGGCGACGAACGCCGCTCGTACTCGATCTGCGCGCCGGCGGGCGCTGCTCCGCGAATCGGCGTGCGCCGCGTCGACGGCGGCCAGTTCTCGACCTGGCTGGTGGACAGCGTCGCCCCCGGTGACGTGCTGGAAGTCCTGCCGCCGCTGGGCAAGTTCACCCCGTCCGGCACGGGCACGCACCACGGCCTGGTCGTCGCCGGCTCCGGCATCACCCCGGCCCTGTCGATCGCCGCCACGGTCCTCGCCACCGGCGCCCGCGTGACCCTGATGTACGGCAACCGCAGCACCAACACCGTGATGTTCGCCGACGAACTGGCCGACCTGAAGGACCGCTACCCGGCCACGTTCCAGCTCATCCACGTCCTGTCCCGCGAACCGCGCGACGTCGAGCTGTTCACCGGCCGCCTGACCGCCGCCAAGCTGACAGCCCTGTTCGGCAGCGTCGTCCCGTTCGACGCCATCGACGAGTGGTGGCTGTGCGGCCCCTACGAGATGGTGCAGGACGCCACGGCCGTGCTGCGCGATCGCGGCGTGCCCACCGACCGCGTGCACCACGAACTCTTCTACGTGGACGAACCGCCGCCCCCGCCGCGCCGTGCGGAGGCCGTCATCGACGCCGCCGCTTCGGTCACGGTCGTGCTGGACGGCAAGTCGACCACGCTGCCGTTGCCGGCGGACGAGCCGATCCTCGACGCCGCCCAGCGCGTCCGCGCCGACCTGCCGTTCGCCTGCAAGGGCGGGGTCTGCGGCACGTGCCGGGCCTTGGTGACCGAGGGCAGCGTCGAGATGCGGCGCAACTACGCGCTCGACGAGTCCGAGGTGGCGGCCGGGTTCGTGCTGACCTGTCAGGCGCTGCCGACCAGCGAGTGCGTGACGGTCGACTTCGACGCCTGATCGGAGTAGCTCGTTACTCCTTTGAGACCATATGGTCCATGTGGCATGGATTTCTGGACGAGTCGCGTCGAGGTGCGACCTACCTCGTTGTCGCGGTCGTAGTCCGACCGCGCGAGCTGGACGCGGTCCGTTCTGCGTTGCGTCGGCTGGTCAGGCCTGGCCAACGTCGCGTGCACTTCAAGAAGGAAAGTGACTCACGCAGGCGAGAGATCGTCTCCAGGCTGCGCGAAATGGGCATGCGGGCGGCTGTGTGGACCGTTCGGGACTCGGACGACATCCGCGCGCGTCAGCTTTGCTTGTCGGCTGCGGCGGCATGGCTGCACGAACTCGGTGTCACTCGGTTGGCGATCGAAAGCTGTGCACACCAGGACCTGCGTGACAGGCAGACGCTCGCGGCAGCCCTGGAGAAGGTGGACGAGCCGTTCACCTACGAGCACCTGCGGCCGGCGGAAGATCCGGTTCTGTGGGCGAGTGACGCGCTCGCGTGGTGCTTCGGAGCGGGAGGCGACTGGCGGCAACGGGTCCAGTCGATGCTCGACGCGGTGGTGAGGCTTGACCAGTGCCCAGAAAGCGCGAAACCCGGCAACCGACCGTCCGGACGGTGAACCGGGTCCACTTCCGGCTCCTACTGGAACCGACACGTCTATATTAGCACGTTACGAATAAGCCCCACGAATATTCGTGAGCATGGCACGATCGCTGGCATGGGGATCGTCGTCCGCACAGCGCTCTGGGGTGCCGCAATCGGCACCCTGCTGATGGGCGCCTTCGTCACGGTCATCGACCTGGCGGTTCCGAGCGACAAACCGCCGTCCTCGCCCCTCATCACGATCCTCGCGATCCTCGTGGTCGCCTTCATGACCGGCGCCATCCCCGGCGCGGTCCTCGGCACCGGCGTCGGCTTCATCCGCCGCTCCGTCCAGCGGCCGCGGCAGATGCCGAGGCCGATGCACCCGCCGATCCCGCAGCAGCCCTACGACATGTGGTCCGACCTGGTCGAACGCTGTGCCGCGTCCACGCGCAGGGTCGCGGCGGCGGTGCAGACCGTGCCGCAGTCGGCGGCCAAGGACTGGCTGCAGCGGATCAGCGAGCAGCTCGTGAAGGAGCTCGACGACGTGCGCGGCATCGCGCAGCTCGGGCGGGCGCTCGGCGCGGTCGACCAGCAGCACCCGGTCTACCAGCGGCTGCTCAAGGCCTCGCACGACTTCCACCAGTTCGAGAACGAGGTCGGGCGCGTGGCGCTGCAGATGTTCGACCACCCCGAGCTGGACGAGGCGCGCACGCACCTCGAAGTGCTGGAGAAGCAGCTCCCTCAGCTCTCGGCCTGAAGCGCCGACTGCCACCAGCCCAGCACCTCGTCCGCCGCTTCAGGAGCGGCGACGAGCAGGCCGTCCACGGGTAGTTGGGCGCCCTCACCGCGTCGGTCGAGCACGATCGCACCCGACTCCACGGCCAGTGACACCGCTCCGGCGACGTCCCATTCGTGATAGCCGTGCAGCACGGCAGCTGCGACGTGGCCCAACGCCACCTGTGCGACGGCGAGCGCTTTTGAACCGAGAACGCGCACGCCTGTGCCTGCTATCGCTGCTGTGGAGATGAACTCGCCCATGCCCGGCCACGGGCCGGAACGTGTCATCTCGGTGCACACGACGAGAGAGTCGCCTTGGCGTTCGGTCAGGCGCACGGGCGTGCCGTTCGCACGCATGCCACGGCCACGCGCGGCGGCGTAGATCTGCGCGCGGTACGGGTCGGCGACGACGCCGACGACGGGGCCCCAGCGGTCCACCAGGGCGAGGCTGTAGGCACACCAGGGCATGCCCGCCGTGTAGTTCGCGGTGCCGTCGACGGGGTCGACGACCCAGCGGAACTCCGAGTCGCCGGGGACGTCCGGGTCGGAGTTCTCACAGAACACGGGGATCGTGGGGAACTCGGCGGTGAGCACGCGCCGGGTGTGGCGTTCCAGGGTGCGGTCGGTGTCGGTGACCCAGTCGAACGGTGACTCGCCGGAGTCGGGACGCACGCCGCGGCCGGCGGTGGCCATGATGACGTCCGAGGCGTCGTTCGCCAGGCGACCGGCCACTTCCAGCGCGATGGACACCAGGCCGGGCTCTACCGGGTGCGCGGGGCGGGACGACAAGACGGTCATGCTGGCCTAGTTTCACCGCGCCGGATGTCCGGCAACCCAAGCGGAGATGACGAATCGACGATCACCTGGCCACGACGTGAGGTGTTCCGTCCGCGTCAAATCTCAGGTCACGCGGACTTCATGCGGGCACCTCATGGTGTCCCTGTGCGCGTAGCGATCGTGACCGAGAGCTTCCTGCCCCAGGTGAACGGGGTCACCAACTCGGTGCTCCGGGTCCTGGAGCACCTGCGCCGCAACGGCCATCAGGCGATGGTCGTTGCGCCGGGCGCGGGTGCCGACGAGCACCACGGCACGCCTGTCGTCAGAGTCTCCTCCGTCGACGTGCCCATGGTGACGAGTCTTCCCATCGGCGTGCCGAGCCCGAGAGTGCTCCACGCCCTCGCCGACTTCCAGCCCGACGTGGTCCACCTCGCGTCGCCGTTCGTGCTCGGCGCGTACGGCCTCAGAGCCGCGCGCAAGCTCGACGTGCCCACCGTCGCGGTCTACCAGACCGATGTGGCCGGTTTCGCGGGCAACTACGGCCTGGGCCTCACCAAACGCGCCGCGTGGCGCTGGACCAGACGCCTCCACTCGCTCGCCGACCGCACGCTCGCCCCGTCCAGTTCGGCGGTGGAGGCGCTGGAACAGCACGGCGTCCCGCGCGTGCACCGGTGGGGCAGGGGCGTGGACATCGACCTCTTCCACCCCCGTCCGAGGCACAACGACGAGCTGACCATCGGGTACGTCGGCCGTCTTGCGCCGGAGAAGCAGGTCAACCGGCTCAAGGAGCTGCACGACCTGCCGGGCGTGAAGCTGCGGATCGTGGGGGACGGGCCTGACCGCGAGCAGCTCGAGAAGGACATGCCGAACGCGGAGTTCCTGGGCTTCCGCACCGGGCAGGAGCTCGCGGAGGCCTACGCGTCGTTGGACGTCTTCATCCACACGGGCCCGCACGAGACGTTCTGCCAGGCCGTGCAGGAGGCGCTGGCGACCGGCCTGCCGGTGCTGGCACCGAACGCGGGCGGCCCACGGGACCTGGTCAGGCACGGCCGCACCGGGTACCTCTTCGAGGAGGACATCGCCCAGTACGTGGACCTGCTGCGAGACCCGATGCTGCGCAAGCGGTTCGGCCTCGCGGCTCGCAAGTCGGTGCTCACCCGCACCTGGCCCGCCATCTGCGACCAGCTGATGGGCCACTACGCAGCAGTCATCGGACTCACTCACCAGGCGGCCGCTTGAGGATCGTTCAGCTCGCCAACTTCTACGGCCCCAAGTCGGGCGGCCTCCGCACGGCGCTGCACCACCTCGGCACCGGGTACGCGCAGGAAGGCCACGAGGTGGTGCTCGTCGTACCGGGCGACCGCCACGCCGACGAGGAACTGCCCGGCGGCGTGCGCCGGATCACGCTGCCCGCGGTCAAGGTCCCGTACACCGGCGGCTACCGGGTGGTGGACCCGTGGCGGGTGAAGTCGTTGATGGAACACCTCGAGCCCGAACGCCTGGAGGTCTCCGACCGGCTCACGTTGCGCGGCATGGGCGCGTGGGCGAGCGAACGCGGCATCCCGAACGTCGTGATCTCCCACGAACGCCTGGACCGCCTGCTCCGGTTCGTGCTGCCCGCCACCCCGGCCGAACGCGGCGCCGACTGGGCGAACCGCCGCATGGCCGCCTCCTACGACACCGTCGTCTGCACGACGGCGTTCGCCCGCGAGGAGTTCGACCGCATCGGTGCCACGAACGTCACCCAGGTACCGCTGGGCGTCGACCTGGCCACCTTCACCCCCACGCGCCACTCCGCCTCGCTGCGTCACGACCTGTTGCAGGGCGAGGAAAATCTGCTCATCCACTGTGGACGCCTGTCGCCGGAGAAGCACGTCGAACGCTCCGTCGACACCCTGGCCGAACTCCACGAACAGGGCCACTCCGCACGCCTGGTGATCGCCGGCGACGGCCCGCGCCGCTCGTTCCTCGAGAAGCGCGCGGCGGGCCTGCCGGTGACGTTCCTGGGCTTCGTGAACTCACGCCTCGACGTGGCCTCCCTGCTCGCCTCGGCGGACCTGTCGCTCGCGCCGGGCCCGCACGAGACGTTCGGCCTGGCCGCCCTGGAGGCCCTGGCCAGCGGCACCCCGGTCGTCGTGAGCCGGAGCAGCGCGCTGAAGGAGATCGTCCAGCCGTCCTGCGGCGCGGCCGTCTCCGACGACGCTCCCGCCTTCGCCTCAGCGGCCCGTCACCTGCTGGAATCGGGTTCCCGAGAAGCGGCGCGGGCCCGCGCCGAGGAGTACCCGTGGCACGCGGCGGTCGACGGCATGCTCACCGCCTTGAAGGTGCCCTGAACAAGATCTCAGCGACGCTGACTTAGTCTCTAGTCATGTCGCGAGCCGGCCTGGACAAGAACCCCCGCGAGGTAGCCGAGATGTTCGACGGCGTGGCCAAGGGCTACGACCGCACGAACTCGGTCATGACGCTGGGCTTCGACCGCCGCTGGCGGGAGTGGAGCAGGCGCGTCCTCGACGCCCGCCCCGGCGAGAAGGTCCTCGACCTGGCCGCGGGCACCGCGGTCTCCACCGTCGAGTACGCCGCGTCCGGCGCCTGGTGCGTCGCCGCGGACTTCTCCGTCGGCATGCTCGCCTCCGGCGCCCACCGCCGAGTCCCGAAGGTGGCCGCGGACGCCCTGCGCCTGCCCTTCAAGGACGACTCCTTCGACGCCGTCACGGTGTCCTTCGGCATCCGCAACTTCAACGACACCGTCGTGGCCCTACGCGAAATGGCCCGTGTGACCAAGCCGGGCGGCCGCATGGTCATCTGCGAGGTCTCGACGCCGGTCTGGAAGCCGTTCCGCGTCGTCTACATGCGCTACCTGCTCAAACTGCTCCCGCTCATCGCGAAGTTCGTGTCCTCGAACCCCGCCGCCTACTCGTACCTGTCGGAGTCGATGGCGACCTGGCCGGACCAGCGCACGCTCGGCGAGCTCATCTCGCAGGCGGGCTGGGAGGACGTGGCCTGGTTCAACCTGACCGGCGGCATGGTGGCCCTGCACCGCGCGACCAAGCCGAAGCCCGCCCCCTCCGCCCCCTCCGCCCCCTCCGCCCCCTCCGCCCCAATCGCCTGACCTCTCTGCCGTTACCTCACGCGGGGCCCTCCCGTACCGACATGCAGTACGAGAGCGCCCCACGTGCCGCTCAAACAGGCCGCCACAGCGTCGCGCTGACGTTCGGGCGTGGACGCTGTGCCGCCACGCTGTAGGCGCCACGCAGCTCTGCCAGGACCTTCGCGGGCTCTTTCTTCAGACGCGAGGGAACGGTGTGCACGGTCATCACGCCGTTGGCGAGCAGCGCGGAATGTTGAGCCATCGTGTGTGCGTAATCGTTCGGGGAGAGGTGGAACTCTACCGAGTCGATCTGCCACGCCAGCCCGACTTCCTCCCACCAGGCGTCGACGATGGCCAGCTGACATCCGGTAGCTGACCGGATCAAGACGTTCCACGTAGGCGCGGGCAGAGCGGAGTGCCTGATCAACGAACGTGACCACGCTTCCGCCGCGGACCGGACGCCGTCGCTGATCTCCTCCAGCACACGCCGAGGCAGAGCCGTGCCGCCCAACCGGAGATCCCGCAACTCGGCCGCGACGTCCTCGGCGGAGCAGAGCTGTTTCTGCACGGCGTCCGCGATGAAGGCTCGGATCACGTCGAGACGGGACTCCCGCCGAGCTGCGTCGACGAGCGCGCGGTTGAGGGCGGCCACTGGAAAACCGTTGATCATGGTGCCCGTCCACGGACGATTCGTGCGTTCGACGAGCATGGAACCCTGGCTGGTCACCCGGCGCCCGTGAGGGACCAGGACGTGGATTCGCTGATCGTCCGGAGTGCGCCGGACGCCGTGGAGCCGCACGGCCTCCAACCCGGTCAGAAACGTAAGCGGACCTGCTCTCAGCAGTGCACCCCGAACCAGTTGTCTGCGGCTTGGCGATCCGCCGGTGAGCAGGTACACGCCGAGGAACAGACGTGTCCAGCCGCCTCCTGGGCGGCACTTGTGAGCCAGGGTGTTGCCGCTGAAGCCGAGACCCAGCAGGTCACGACGGGTCGCGACGCCGTCTTCGAACCAGTCGCTCAGCACCGCGTAGTCGATGGACCGCTTCTTCACCATCTGACCAATCATCAACACACGGCGGCACAGCTCAAGCAGCACTGATCAACATGTGGACAACTCGCGATCTTCAAAGGCACGCGGGGCCCTTTCGTACTGTCATGCGGTACGGGAGGGCCCCGCGTGCCGGAATGGCGGGAGCGGCTGGCAGCTCTGGTCTCGGCGAGCGACGGTTAGAGTCGCGGAGGAGTCACGGCACACGTTAGGGAGTCTGGATGAGCAGGCGCGGGATCAACGAGGACGCCGACGTCATCGTGGTGGGTGCTGGACCGGCGGGCTCGACCGCGGCCACCTACCTCGCCAGGGCGGGCCTCGACGTCCTCCTCCTGGAGAAGAGCACCTTCCCGAGGGAGAAGGTCTGCGGCGACGGCCTCACGCCCCGGGGCGTCAAGCAGCTCATCGACCTGGGCATCGACACCCGCGAGAGCAACGGCTGGCTCCACAACAAGGGCCTCCGCGTCGTGGGCGGCGGCGTGACGATGGAACTGGACTGGCCGGACCTGGCCACCTTCCCGAACTACGGCGTCGTGCGTCCTCGCCTGGACTTCGACGAGATGCTCGCGAACGCCGCCAAGGCGGCCGGTGCGCGCATGCACGAGCACACGACGGTCACCAAGGCCATCGTCGAGAACGGCCGGGTCGTGGGTGTAGAGGCGAAGCAGGGACCGGAAAAGAACCCGGTCACCTACAAAGCCCCCATCGTCGTCGGGTGTGACGGTGTGTCAGCACGCCTCGCCCTGAGCATCGGCCTCCAGAAGGACGACGACAAGCCGATGGGCGTGGCGGTCCGCCGCTACTACAACAGCCCGCGCACCAAGGACGACTACCTCGAGTCGCACCTCGAGCTGTGGGCGCCGGACGGGCAGCTGCTGCCCGGCTACGGCTGGATCTTCGGCATGGGCGACGGCAGCGTGAACGTCGGCCTGGGCATTCTCAGCACGTCGAAGGCCTACGGCACCACCGACTACCGGCAGCTCCTGCGCAGCTGGCTGGACGGCACGCCGGAGGAGTGGGGCTTCCGCGAGGAGAACGCGACCAGCCGGATCGGTGGCGCGGCGCTGCCCATGGGGCTCAACCGCAAGCCGCACTACCGGGCGGGCATGGTGCTCGTCGGCGACGCCGGCGGCATGGTCAACCCGTTCAACGGCGAGGGCATCGGCTACGCCATGGAGTCGGCCAAGATCGCGTCCGAGTCGATCGTCCAGGCGCTCGCGCGCACCGGCGTCAACCGTGAACGGGCGTTGCACGGCTACCCGGTCCGCATCGAGGAAGCGCTCGGCAGTTACTACCGGCTCGGGAACGTCTTCTCCAAGCTCATCGGTAACCCGGCGATCATGCGGACCGCAACGAAGTACGGAATGCCGCGGAAACGCCTGATGAAACTCGTGCTCAAGCTACTGGCGGGCCTCTACGACCCCAAGGACGGGGACTCAATGGACCGCCTGATCGTGGCCGCCACGAAGCTCGCTCCCAGCGCGTAAATTACTCCGAATAGGTGACGGCACCGGCTCAATACGAGCCGGTGCCGTTTCGCATGTGTCGGGCAAGTTAAACGCGCAGGTCAGACCCTGTGATCCAGGTCATTTACAGGCGTTCTACACTGGCGATCGAGCTTGTGAATCACTTCACAACAGTGTGATCAAGCTTGTGAACTGTTTCACAAGCGTTTGTTAGGTTCGCCTAACAAACGTGTCGTAGAACAACACCCTTAGGGTGCGGGCGACCGCGAGGAAAGGACGACGGAGCGTGCTTGACCCTTACCTCCCCCTCGTATTGATGTTCGCGCTCGCCGGAGCGTTCGCACTGTTCTCGGTGACCGCGGCTCCCTACATCGGACCGCGCCGCTACAACAAGGCGAAGCTCGACGCGTACGAGTGCGGCATCGAGCCGAGCCCGCAGCCGGTCGTGGGTGGTGGGCGCATGCCCGTCGCCTACTACCTGACGGCGATGCTGTTCATCTTGTTCGACATCGAAATGGTCTTCCTCTACCCGTTCGCCGTAGCGGCCGACAAGCTCGGCCTGTTCGGGCTGGTGGAGATCGTCCTGTTCGTCGCCACGGTCGGCTTCGCGTACGTCTACGTGTGGCGTCGCGGCGGCCTCGACTGGAACTGAGGAAGTCATGGGTCTCGAGGAGAAGCTCCCGAACGGCATCCTGCTGGTCAGCGTCGAGAAGCTGGTCAACTGGACCCGCAAGTCCTCGCTCTGGCCTGCCACCTTCGGCCTGGCCTGCTGCGCCATCGAGATGATGACGACGGGTGGTCCGCGGTACGACCTGGCCCGCTTCGGCATGGAGGTCTTCCGGGCCTCACCGCGCCAGGCGGACCTGATGATCGTGGCCGGCCGCGTCACCAACAAGATGGCGCCGGTGCTGCGGCAGATCTACGACCAGATGCCCGAGCCGCGCTGGGTGCTGGCCATGGGCGTGTGCGCCAGCACTGGCGGCATGTTCAACAACTACGCGGTGGTGCAGGGCGTCGACCACGTCGTGCCCGTCGACATGTACCTGCCGGGCTGCCCGCCGCGGCCGGAGATGCTGATGGACGCGATCCTCAAGATCCACGCCAAGATCATGGACGAGCCGCTGAACGCCGTGCGCGCCAAGGCACTCGCCGACTCGGGCTACCGCACCGATCTCATCCCGTCCTCCGAGCGTTTTGCGAGGAAGAAGTGACCGAGCCAGGGGGAGAGCACTCCAGCGTCAACCGCGCGGGAGAGGATCTCGAGAAGACCAACCCGGACGAGGCGAAGGCGAAAGCGCCGATCCTCGCGGGCAAGGAGCGCCAGGGCCTCTTCGGTGTCACCGGCTCCGGTGACACGTCCGGCTTCGGTGGCCTGCGCCTGCCCGCCCACGTGGCCGCTCCGTCCGAGCGCCCGTTCGGCGGCTGGTTCGACGAGGTCGCGGACGAGCTGTTCGCCTCGATCGCGGAGAAGGGCCTGCCCGCCGACACGGTGCAGCAGGTGACGGTCGACCGCGGCGAGATCACCTTCTACCTCCGGCCGGAGACGCTGCTGGAGGTGGCGCGCATCTGCCGCGACACCCCGTCGCTGCGCTTCGAGCTCTGCAGCTCGGTGTCCGGTGTGGACTACGGCGCCGACGTGCCGCAGCGCCTGCACTCGGTCACGCACCTCACGTCGATGACGTACCGCCGCCGCATCCGGCTGGAAGTCGCCGTCGACGTCGAGCACCCGCACGTGCCGAGTCTCGTCGGGGTCTACCCGACGGCGGACTGGCAGGAGCGCGAGACCTGGGACATGTTCGGGATCGTCTACGACGGTCACCCCGGACTGACCCGCATCCTCATGCCGGACGACTGGGACGGACACCCCCAGCGCAAGGACTACCCGCTGGGCGGCATCCCGGTGGAGTACAAGGGCGCGGAGATTCCTCCGCCGGACCAGAGGCGGTCCTACTCATGACCGAGCGGCTTTCCGACGTCACCACCGGGACGAACACCAGCGCGACCGGCAGCGACAGCACGGACGACGTCAACACCCGCACCGAGACTCCCGAGATCGCGGACTCCCGGAAGACCACCGAGGGCACCGTCTACACGGTGACCGGCGGCGACTGGGACGAGGTGCTCGCGGACGCGGTCCACGACGAGCGCATCGTCATGAACCTCGGCCCGCAGCACCCCTCGACCCACGGCGTGCTCCGCCTGGTCCTGGAGCTCGAGGGCGAGACGGTCACCCACGCCCGCAGCGTGATCGGCTACTTGCACACCGGTATCGAGAAGAACGTCGAGTACCGGAACTGGGTCCAGGGCGTCACGTTCGTGACGCGCACGGACTACCTCGCGCCGCTGCACCACGAAGCCGCGTACTGCATGGCCGTCGAGAAGCTGCTCGGCGTCACGGTGCCGGACAAGGCGCAGGCGATCCGCGTGCTGCTGATGGAGATCAACCGCATCAGCTCGCACCTCGTCGCGCTCGCCACCGGCGGCATGGAGCTCGGTGCCCTCACCGGCATGACCTCCGGCTTCCGCGAGCGCGAAGAGGCCCTGCACCTGCTGGAGCACCTCACCGGCCTGCGGATGAACCACGCGTTCATCCGTCCCGGCGGCCTCGCGCAGGACCTCCCGGCCGACGCGGTCGAGAAGATCACCGGCTTCGTCAAGATCATGGAAAAGCGGCTGCCGGACTACGACAAGCTGCTCACCGGTCAGCCGATCTGGCGCAACCGCCTCGCGGGCGTGGGTTACCTGCCCGTCGACGCGTGCCTCGCGCTCGGCATCACCGGCCCGATCCTGCGCTCCGCCGGCCTCGCCTGGGACCTGCGCAAGATCGAGCCGTACAGCGGCTACGAGAACTACCAGTTCGAAGTGCCGACCTCGAACGCGGCGGACTGCTTCGCGCGGTACCTGCTGCGCCTGGAGGAGATGCACCAGTCGCTGCGGATCATCAAGCAGGTCGTGAAGACCCTGCCCACCGGTCCGGTGATGGTCGAGGACGCGAAGATCGCGTGGCCGGCGCAGCTCACGATCGGCAGCGACGGCATGGGCAACTCGCTCGAGCACGTCCGCAAGATCATGGGCCAGTCCATGGAGTCCCTGATCCACCACTTCAAGCTGGTGACCGAGGGCTTCAAGGTTCCGCCGGGCCAGGTGTACGTGCCGGTCGAGTCGCCGCGCGGCGAGCTGGGCTACCACGTGGTCTCCGACGGCGGCACCAGGCCGATGCGCGTGCACCTGCGCGAACCAAGCTTCGTGAACCTCCAGTCGATGCCCGCGATGTGCGAGGGCGGCATGGTCGCCGACGTCATCGCGTCCGTCGCCTCGATCGACCCCGTGATGGGTGGTTGCGACCGATGACTCAGGCACAGGAAACCGCTTTCGACCAGTCGACTGTGGACAGGGCGCAGGCGATCATCGCCCGCTACCCGCAGGCCCGCAGCGCGCTGCTCCCGATGCTGCACCTCGTGCAGTCGGTCGAGGGCTACGTCTCCCAGGACGGCATCCGGTTCTGCGCCGGGCAGCTCGACCTGAGCGAGGCCGAGGTCAGCGCGGTCGCGACGTTCTACACGATGTACAAGCGCCGTCCCTGCGGTGAGCACCTCGTCAGCGTGTGCACGAACACGCTGTGCGCGGCGCTCGGCGGCGACGAGATCTACTCGACGCTCAAGAGCCACCTCGGCGTGGGCCACGAGGAGACCGCGGGCGAGCCGGGCACGCCGGGCTCGATCACGCTGGAGCACGCCGAGTGCCTCGCCGCGTGCGACCTCGGCCCGGTGCTCCAGGTGAACTACGAGTTCTACGACAACCAGACGCCGGACAAGGCCCTGGGACTCGTGAAGGCGTTGCAGTCGGGGGAGAAGCCCGCCCCGACGCGCGGTGCCCCGCTCACCGACTTCAAGCAGGCCGAGCTCCAGCTCGCCGGGTTCTTCGAGGGTCGCGACGCCGACCTCGACGGCCCGTCGGCGGCGCCGGAGACGCTGGCCGGTGCGCAGATCGCCAAGGAACGCGGCTGGGACGCGCCGAACACGCCGTCCAACGCCGAGTTCCCCGCCCTGCCGGAAAAGAAGTAGGGAAAACAATGGTTGACCCGCTGACTCCTGTTCTCACCAAGCGCTGGACCGAGCCCAAGTCCTGGACCATCGAGACCTACGAGCGCACCGGTGGCTACACCGCCCTGCCCAAGGCGCTGAAGGCCCACCCGGACCAGCTCATCCAGCAGTGCAAGGACTCCGGACTGCGCGGCCGCGGCGGCGCGGGGTTCCCCACCGGCATGAAGTGGGGCTTCATCCCGCAGGGCGACGGCAAGCCGCACTACCTCGTCATCAACGCCGACGAGGGTGAGCCCGGCACCTGCAAGGACATCCCGCTGATGATGGCGGACCCGCACTCGCTGATCGAGGGCGTGATCATCACGTCGTACGCGATCCGCGCGAACTTCGCGGCGATCTACGTCCGCGGTGAGGTCCTGCACTGCATCCGCCGCCTCAACGCGGCGGTGCGCGAGGCGTACGCCAAGGGCTACCTGGGCAAGAACATCCTCGGCAGCGGGTTCGACCTCGACGTCGTGATCCACGCCGGCGCCGGCGCGTACATCTGCGGCGAGGAGACCGCGCTGCTCGACTCGCTGGAGGGCCGCCGCGGTCAGCCGCGGCTCAAGCCGCCGTTCCCCGCGACCTCGGGCCTCTACGCGTCGCCCACCGTCGTGAACAACGTGGAGACCATCGCGTCGGTCCCCTTCATCGTCAACGGTGGCGCCGACTGGTTCCGCGAGATGGGTCGCGACCGGTCGCCCGGTCCGAAGATCTACTCGCTGTCCGGCCACGTCACGCGGCCCGGCCAGTACGAGGCGCCGATGGGCACCACGCTCCGGCAGCTGCTGGACATGGCCGGCGGCATGAAGGACGGCATCCCGCTGAAGTTCTGGACGCCGGGCGGCTCGTCCACCCCGCTGTTCACCGCGGAGCACCTCGACGTGCCGCTGGACTTCGAAGGTGCCGCCGAGGCCGGCTCCATGCTGGGCACCACCGCCCTGCAGATCTTCAACGAGACCGTGTCCGTGCCGTGGGCCGTCATGAAGTGGACGGAGTTCTACAAGCACGAGTCGTGCGGCAAGTGCACGCCGTGCCGCGAGGGCACGTACTGGCTCGTGCAGATCCTGCAGCGGATGGTGGCCGGCAACGGGACGGCGAGCGACATCGACACGTTGCTCGACGTCTGCGACAACATCCTCGGCCGCTCGTTCTGCGCGCTCGGTGACGGTGCTGTCAGCCCGATCACCAGTGGCATCAAGTACTTCAAGGACGAGTTCCTGGCGCTGTGCGACCAGAACTCCAAGGTCCTGGCTGGAGCGAACGCATGACCATCGCGCCTGACAAGCCCACCGCCGAGCTCGTCGTCCCCGAAGGGCACGTGAAGCTCGTCATCGACGGCGTCGAGGTCGTCGCGCCCAAGGGTGAGCTGCTGATCCGCACGGCCGAGCGCCTCGGCACGGTCATCCCGCGCTTCTGCGACCACCCGCTGCTGGAGCCCGCGGGCGCCTGCCGCCAGTGCCTCGTCGAGGTCGAGATGGGCGGCCGGCCGATGCCGAAGCCGCAGGCCTCCTGCACGATGACGGTCGCGGACGGCATGGTCGTGAAGACCCAGCTGACCTCGCCGGTCGCGGACAAGGCCCAGCAGGGTGTGATGGAGCTGCTGCTCATCAACCACCCGCTGGACTGCCCGATCTGCGACAAGGGCGGTGAGTGCCCGCTGCAGAACCAGGCGATCGCCCACGGCCGCAGCGACTCCCGCTTCCACGAGCACAAGCGGACGTTCCCGAAGCCGATCAACATCTCGACGCAGGTGCTGCTCGACCGCGAGCGCTGCGTGCTCTGCCAGCGCTGCACCCGGTTCTCCGCGCAGATCGCCGGCGACCCGTTCATCGAGCTGCTGGAGCGCGGTGCGCTGCAGCAGATCGGCACGGCGCCGGAGAAGCCGTTCCAGTCGTACTTCTCCGGCAACACCATCCAGATCTGCCCGGTCGGCGCTCTCACGTCGGCGGCCTACCGCTTCCGCGCCCGGCCGTTCGACCTCGTGTCGACGCCGAGCATCTGCGAGCACTGCTCCTCCGGTTGTGCCGAGCGCACCGACTGGCGGCGCGGCAAGGTGCAGCGCAAGCTCGCCGGCGACGACCCGCAGGTCAACGAGGAGTGGATCTGCGACAAGGGCCGGTTCGCCTTCCGCTACGCCACCGCCGACGACCGCATCAAGCGGCCGCTGGTGCGCGACAAGGAGAGCGGCGAGCTGCGCGAGTCGTCCTGGACCGAGGCGCTGCAGGTCGCGGCGGCCGGTCTGGCGGCGGCACGGGACGCGCACGGCGTCGGTGTCCTCACCGGTGGCCGGCTGACCGTCGAGGACGCCTACGCGTACTCGAAGTTCGCCCGGATCGCGTTGCACACCAACGACATCGACTTCCGCGCCCGGCCGCACAGCGCCGAGGAGCTGGAGTTCCTGTCCGGTACCACGGTGTTCACGAACCCGGACAACGGCGTCACCTTCCAGGGCATCGAGAAGGCACCGGCCGCGTTGCTGGTCGCGTTCGAGCCCGAGGAGGAAGCGCCGATCGTCTTCCTGCGCCTGCGCAAGGCCGCTCGCAACGGCGCCACGAAGGTCTTCCACCTCGGCCAGTTCACGACCCCGGCCGTGGAGAAGACGTTCGGCACGCTGCTCGCCTGCGTGCCCGGTGCCGAGGCGAACGCCATCAACGCGTTGCCGGAGCACGCTTCCGACGTCGTCGAGCTGCTGTCCAAGCCCGGTGCGGTGATCCTGGTCGGCGAACGCGCCGCCGCCATCCCCGGCGCGTTCACCGCGGTCGCCCGCCTGGCCGAGCGCACGGGCGCCCAGGTCGCGTGGATTCCCCGCCGTGCCGGTGAGCGCGGCGCGCTCGCGGTCGGTGCCACGCCGAACCTGCTGCCCGGCGGCCGCCACGTCGCGAACGCCGCCGCGCGCACCGAGGTCGAGCGCACCTGGGGTGTCGAGGAGGGCTCGCTGCCCGCGACGCCCGGCCGCGACACCACGGGCATCCTCGAAGCCGCCGCGAACGGCGAGCTGTCCGGTCTGCTGATCGGCGGCGTCGACCCGTTCGACCTGCCGGACCCGCGGCTCGCGGAGAAGGCGCTGGCGGCGGCCGGTTTCATCGTGAGCCTGGAGTTGCGGCCGAGCGCGGTCACCGCGCACGCGGACGTCGTGCTCCCGATCGCCCCGGCGGTCGAGAAGTCCGGCAGCTACCTCAACTGGGAGGGCCGCCGCCGCGAGTTCGGCACGACCCTCGACGGCACCAGCGCCCTGCCGGACTGCCGCGTGCTCGACACCCTCGCGGTGGAGATGGACGCGGACCTGTTCACGCAGACGCCCGCCGCCTCGGCCGCCGACCTGGCACGCCTGGGCGAGGGCACGCCGAGCGGTTCCTCGCTCAACGTCGCCGCGCCGCTGGTGTCCCCGGCCGGTCCCGGCAAGGCCGTGCTCGCCACGTGGCACCGCCTGATCGGCAACGGCTCGCTGCAGGTGGACGAGCCGCACCTCGCCGGCACGGCCCGCCCGGTCGTCGCGAAGATCGCGGAGACCACCGCCCAGCAGTTCGGCCTCGAGTCCGGCGGGTACGTGACGGTCTCCACCGAGCGTGGCGCGATCACGCTCCCGGTCGAGACCGACGACCTGCCCGAGGGCGTCATCTGGCTGCCCACCAACTCGGGTGACGTGACCGTCCGGGCCACTCTCGGCGCGGGCCACGGCTCGATCGTCTCCGTCAGCGGAGGAACGTCATGACCCAGCACTTCCACGCGGCGGAGATCGGTGAGACCGCCAAGCTCCTCGCGGACGACCCGGTCTGGCTCATCCTGGTCAAGGTCGTCGCGATCTTCGCGTTCCTCGTGGTCATGACCCTGTTCATGATCAACTGGGAGCGCAAGGTCGTCGCGCGGATGCAGCACCGTCCCGGCCCCAACCGGGTCGGCCCGAACGGCTGGCTGCAGTCGCTCGCGGACGGTCTGAAGCTCGCGTTCAAGGAGGACATCCGCCCCGTCCTCGCGGACAAGTGGGTGTTCTTCCTCGCGCCGGTGATCTCCTGCATCCCCGCGTTCCTCGCGTTCTCGGTGATCCCGCTCGCGGGTGAGGTCAACCTGTTCGGCGAGCAGACCGCGCTGCAGCTCGTCGACCTCCCGGTCGGCGTGCTCGTGGTGCTGGCCTGCTCCTCGATCGGCGTCTACGGCATCGTGCTGTCCGGCTGGGCCTCCGGCTCGCCGTACCCGCTGCTCGGCGCGCTGCGGTCGGCCGCGCAGGTGATCTCCTACGAGATCGCGATGGGCCTGTCGATCGTCGCGGTGATCATGTTCACCGGCTCGATGTCGACCGGTGACATCGTCGGCGCGCAGGCGACCACCGTGCTCGGGTTCGCGCCCGGCTGGTTCGGTCTGCTGCTCTTCCCCAGCTTCGCGATCTACGTCGTGTCGATGGTCGGCGAGACCAACCGCGCCCCGTTCGACCTCCCCGAGGCCGAGTCGGAGCTCGTCGGTGGTTTCCACACGGAGTACAGCTCGCTGAAGTTCGCGCTGTTCTTCCTCGCCGAGTACGTCAACATGGTCACCGTCTCGGCGCTCGCGACCACGCTCTTCCTCGGCGGCTACCACGCCCCGTGGAGCGGCGAGTTCATGAACACCGGCTGGTGGGGCCTGCTCTGGTTCATCATCAAGACGCTGGGCTTCCTGTTCATCTTCATCTGGCTGCGCGGCACGCTTCCCCGCATGCGCTACGACCAGTTCATGCGCCTGGGCTGGAAGGTGCTGGTCCCGACCAGCCTCATCTGGATCATGGCCGTCGCGGTCATCCGCACCGGCGCGATCCAGCAGCTCTCCACGGCGCAGCGGCTCATCGCGCTGGGCGTGATCGTCGGCCTCGTGCTGCTGGTCTCGTTCCTGCTGCCGGACAAGAAGGTCCAGGACACCAAGGGCGTTCCGCTCGCGGGTTCCGGCTTCCCCGTGCCGCCGCTCGACCTCGTCGTTCCCAAGGCCGCGCCCAAGCGCAAGGTCAAGGTCGCCAACATCCCCGCGGACAAGGCAGCCGTCACCACCGGTAAGGAGGCTGAGTAGGGATGTTCGAGTCCCTGAAAGGCTTCGGAGTCACCTTCGGCACCATGTTCAAGAAGGTGGTGACGGAGGAGTACCCCGAGGTCAAGAAGGTGACCGCGCCGCGGTTCCACGGCCGTCACCAGCTGAACCGGCACCCGGACGGGCTGGAGAAGTGCGTCGGCTGCGAGCTGTGCGCGTGGGCCTGCCCGGCGGACGCGATCTTCGTCGAGGGTGGCGACAACACCGAGGACGCGCGTTACTCGCCCGGTGAGCGCTACGGCATGGACTACCAGATCAACTACCTGCGGTGCATCGGCTGCGGCCTGTGCATCGAGGCGTGCCCGACCCGTTCGCTCACGATGACGAACGAGTACGAGCTCGCCGACGACAACCGGCAGGACCTGATCTTCACCAAGGAAGACCTGCTCGCTCCGCTGCTGCCCGGCATGGAGCAGCCGCCGCACCCGATGCGGCTGGGCAACAACGAGAACGACTACTACGTGAACGGCCCGCAGCTCGCGAAGGAGGCCGGGCAGTGAGCCTCCTGACCTTCCTCGCGCAGCAGCAGCCCGAACCGGTGCAGCGCGTGGTCGACACCGTCACCACGGGCGAGGCGATCACGTTCTGGGTGCTCGGCCCGCTCGCGCTGGCCGGAGCGCTCGGCATGCTCTTCGCGCGCAACGCGGTGCACTCCGCCCTGTGGCTCGTCGTGACGATGCTCAGCCTCGGTGTGCTGTACATGGTCCAGCAGGCGCCGTTCCTCGGCTTCGTGCAGATCATCGTCTACACCGGCGCGATCATGATGCTGTTCCTGTTCGTGCTGATGATGGTCGGTCGGGACAGTTCGGACTCCGTCGTCGAGGTGATCCGGGGCCAGCGCCTCGCGGCCGCGTTGCTCGGCATCGGGTTCGCCGTGATCCTGGTCGGCTCCGTCGGCCGCGCGCTGACCTCGGTCCAGCCCCGCGGTCTGGCCGAGGCGAACACCACCAACGGCGGCAACGTCGGCAACATCGGCCAGAAGCTCTTCACGGACTACCTGTTCGCGTTCGAGCTCACGTCGGCGCTGCTGATCACCGCCGCGCTCGGCGCGATGATCCTGGCGTTCGTCGGCCGCGACGGGAAGCCCGCCAAGAAGACGCAGAAGGAACTCGTCGAGGAGCGCTTCCAGGACGGCACGCGGGTCGGCTCGCTGCCCGGCCCCGGCGTCTTCGCCACCGCCAACTCGGTGGCCACCCCCGCACTGCTGCCCGACGGCACCGTGGCGGAGGAGTCGCTGTTCGAGGTCATCGAGGCGACCGACAAGTCCACGCTCTCGGACGACGTCGCCGACGTGGCCGGCACCGGGCACGTGGCCGACGCGCACGCGCTCAAGGGAAGTGAGTCGTGACTCCCACGTACTACCTGCTGCTGTCGGCACTGCTGTTCAGCATCGGCGCCGTCGGCGTCCTGGTGCGCCGCAACGCCATCGTGGTCTTCATGTGCGTCGAGCTCATGCTCAACGCGGTCAACCTGAGCCTCGTGACGTTCGCGCGCATCAACGGCTCGCTCGACGGTCAGGTGATGGCGTTCTTCGTGATGGTCGTCGCCGCGGCGGAGGTCGTCGTCGGCCTCGCGATCATCATGTCCATCTTCCGGACGCGTCGCTCGGCCTCGGTCGACGACTCGAACCTGCTGAAGTACTGAGGGGTCACCGGTGACGGAACCTGTTGTCGCCAGCGGGGTCGCGAGCTTCGCCTGGTTGTTGCTCGCGCTGCCCGCGTTCGGTGCGGCGGTGCTGTTGGTCAGTGGCAGGCGCGCCGACAAGTGGGGCCACCTGCTCGGCAGCGCCACGCTGCTGGCGTCGTTCGGCTACGCGCTCGCGTTGTTCTTCTCCACGCTCGGCGTCTCGAACCCCGAGGAGCGGGTGCAGAACCTGCACCTGTTCAACTGGATCGACGTCAACGCGCTGACCGTCGCGTTCGGACTGCGGATCGACCCGCTGTCGCTGACGTTCGTGCTGCTGATCACCGGTGTGGGCTCGCTGATCCACATCTACTCGATCGGCTACATGGCGCACGAGGAAGGCAGGCGGAAGTTCTTCGCCTACCTCAACCTCTTCGTCTCGGCGATGCTCCTGCTGGTGCTGGGCAACGGCTTCGTGACCCTGTACTTCGGCTGGGAGGGCGTCGGTCTCGCCTCGTACCTGCTGATCGGCTGGTACCAGTACAAGCCGGAAGCGGCATCGGCGGCCAAGAAGGCCTTCCTGATGAACCGCGTCGGTGACCTGGGCCTCGCGATCGCGATCTTCCTGATGTTCAACCGGCTCGGGACGACGCAGTACACCGAGGTCTTCAGCCGCGTCAGCGAGTTCTCCTCGGCCGAGGTCCTCGCCATCACGCTGCTGCTGCTCCTGGGTGCCTGCGGCAAGTCCGGTCAGTTCCCGCTCCAGGCCTGGTTGCCGGACGCGATGGCCGGCCCGACCCCGGTGTCCGCCCTGATCCACGCGGCGACGATGGTCACCGCGGGCGTCTACCTGATCGCCCGCTCCAACCCGCTCTACAACCTGAGCGAGGACGGCCGCCTGGTCGTCATGATCATCGGTGCGGTCACGCTGCTGATCGGCTGCATCATCGGTTGCGCCTACGACGACTTCAAGAAGGTCCTGGCGTACTCGACGGTCTCGCAGATCGGTTACATGATCCTCGCGGTGGGCCTCGGCCCGATCGGGTACGCGCTGGGCATCATGCACCTGCTGACGCACGGCTTCTTCAAGGCCGGGCTCTTCCTCGGTGCCGGTTCGGTCATGCACGGCATGAACGACGAGGGCAACATCCGCCGGATGGGCGGGCTCTACAAGTTCCTGCCGATCACCTTCGTCACCTGGACGCTCGGCTACCTCGCGCTGATCGGCATCCCGCCGTTCGCGGGTTACTTCTCGAAGGACGCCATCATCGCGGCGGCGTTCACCGGGGAGGGCTGGCGCCCGTACGTCTTCGGCGGGGTCGCGCTGCTCGGTGCCGCGCTGACCGCGTTCTACATGACGCGCCTGCTGATCCTCGTCTTCCTGGGCAAGCCCCGCTGGAAGGAACTGAAGTCCGAGGACGGCCGCGAGTACCACCCGCACGAGTCCCCGCTGACGATGACCATCCCGATGATCATCCTCGCGGTCGGCTCGGTCGCCGGTGGCTGGTTCCTCTCCTCCGGCGGACGTCTGGCCGGCTGGCTGGAGCCCTCGCTGGGCGAGCTCAAGGAAGAGCACGGCGTGATCTCGCACGGCATGGTCGGCATCCTGACCGTCGTGCTCGCGCTGCTCGGCGCCGGACTCGCGTTCCTGCTCTTCGGCCGCCGCAAGCAGCCGGTCGAGCGGCCGGCGCGGGTGGCCTGGCCGGTGCGCGCGGCCCGTGCGGACCTCTACGGCAACGCACTGAACGAGGCCCTCTTCGCGCGGCCGGGCACCTGGCTCACCCGCGCGCTGGTGTTCCTCGACCTGAAGGGCGTCGACGGTCTGGTCAACGGGACCGCGGCGCTGCTCGGCGGTAGCTCCGGCCGGTTGCGCAGGCTGCAGACCGGGTTCGTCCGCTCCTACGCACTGTCCATGCTGCTGGGCTCGATCTTCGTGCTCGGAGCGCTCCTGGTGGTGAGGTTCTCGTGACCTGGGTTCTGATCGCACTGCTGGTGGTGCCGCTGGTCGGCGCGCTGGTGGTGGCGTTCCTGCGCAAGGACGACAAGAAGGCCAAGCTCGTCGCGCTGGCGTTCTCGCTCGTCGAGCTCGTGCTCGCCGGTCTGCTGTGGTTCGCCTACGACCCGGACGGCGACCGCATCCAGCTCGCCAGCGGCGTGGACTGGATCCCGGCGTTCGGCGTGCGGCTGCAGTTCGGCATCGACGGCATCGCGCTGGTGATGATCGCGGTCATCGCGCTGCTGATCCCGCTGGTGATCGGTGCCGGCTGGACGGAGAAGCTGCCCGCCGGCCGTTCGCAGGGCGGGTACCTCTCGCTGATCCTCATCCAGGAGGCCGTGACGGTCGCGGTGTTCGCCGCCACCGACGTCTTCCTGTTCTACGTGCTCTTCGAAGTCATGCTGATCCCGATGTACTTCCTGATCGGCGGCTACGGCGGCGCGCGCAGGCAGTACGCGGCGGTCAAGTTCTTCCTGTACTCGTTCCTCGGCGGCCTGATCATGCTGGCCTCCGCGATCGGCGCCTACGCGATGGCGTCGGACGAGCTGGGCAAGGGCACGTTCGACTGGGCGACCCTGGTGACCGTGGTCCGCGACGCCGACTCGACGACGCAGACCTGGCTGTTCCTCGGCTTCTTCCTGGCATTCGCGATCAAGGCGCCGCTCGTGCCGTTCCACACCTGGCTGCCCGACGCCGCGGCCGAGGCGCCCATCGGCGTCACGGTGATCGTCGTCGGCATCCTGGACAAGGTCGGCACGTTCGGCATGCTGCGCTACCTGCTGCCGATGTTCCCGGAGGCGTCGAAGAACCTGGCGCCGTTCGTGCTCGTGCTCGCGGTGGCCGGTGTCCTCTACGGATCGCTGCTCGCCACGGGTCAGCGCGACATGAAGCGGTTCCTGGCCTACGTCTCGATCGCCCACTTCGGCTTCATCGCGCTCGGCATCTTCTCGTTCACGTCGCAGGCGGGCGTGGGCTCGGTGTCGTACATGCTCAACCACTCGATCTCGACCGGCATGCTGATCCTGGTGGTCGGCATGGTGATCGCGCGCGGTGGTTCGTCGCTGATCGCCGACTACGGCGGCATGTCGAAGGTGGCCCCGCTGCTGGCGGGCATGCTGCTGCTGGCGGGTCTCACCACGCTGTCGCTGCCGGGCACGAACTCGTTCGTCTCGGAGTTCCTGGTGCTGATCGGCTCGTTCCCGACCCAGCCGGTGTTCACGATCATCGCGACGGTCGGCATGGTGCTCGCGGCGCTCTACGTGCTGTGGCTCTACCAGCGGATCATGACCGGCCCGCTGCGCGGCGACGCGCTCGTGGCCGCGGCCGCCGGTCCGGGTGCCGTCGGCGATCCGGAGAAGAAGACCACCATCGGCGACCTCACCAAGCGCGAGATCGCCGTGCTGGCACCGCTCGTTGTCATCGTGCTGGCGCTCGGGTTCTACCCGCAGCCGGTGCTCGACGTCATCACCCCGACTGTGGGGGCGACGCTGACCGAGGTCGGCGTGACCGACCCGGTCACCGTGCAGGAAGGCAAGTGACGTGAACCTTCTCGTCGCTCAGGCGCAACAGATCGAGGCGCCGGAGATCCATTACGGCGCCATCGCGCCGCTGCTGATCGTGCTCGGTGCGGCGTGCATCAGCGTGCTGCTGGAAGCGTTGCTGCCCAAGCACCAGCGGTGGGCCGTGCAGCTCGTGCTCACGCTCCTGACCCTGGTCGGTGCCGTCGGCTCGCTGATCCTCTACGCGACGTCGGAGCGTCCCGAGCAGGGCGTGGCGACGCTGGCGGGGGCGATCGCGGTCGACTCGCCGTCGCTGTTCCTGTGGGCCACGTTGCTGGTGCTGGGCTTCGGTTCGGTGCTGCTGATCGCCGATCGCTCGGTGGAGCCGGGTGGCGCGTTCGTGGCGCAGGCCGCGATCCGTCCCGGCACCGTGCAGGACCGCGCGCAGGCGACGAAGACCGGCATGCAGACCGAGGTCTTCCCGCTCACGCTGTTCGCGCTCGGCGGCATGATGACGTTCGTCGCGGCGAACGACCTGCTGACGATGTTCATCGCGCTGGAAGTCCTGTCCCTGCCGCTGTACCTGCTGTGCGGTCTGGCTCGCCGCCGTCGCCTGCTCTCGCAGGAAGCGGCCGTGAAGTACTTCCTGCTCGGCGCTTTCGCGTCCGCGTTCTTCCTCTACGGCGTGGCCCTGCTGTACGGCTACGCGGGTTCGGTGAAGCTCTCGGCCATCGCGACCGCCGCCGGCGGCACGGACCGTTCCGACACGCTGCTGTTCGCGGGCTTCGGCCTGCTGGTGGTGGGCCTGCTGTTCAAGGCCGCCGTCGGTCCGTTCCACGCCTGGACCCCGGACGTGTACCAGGGCGCGCCGACGCCGGTGACGGCGTTCATGGCCGCGTGCACCAAGGTCGCTGCCTTCGGCGGCATCCTGCGCGTGCTCACGGTGGCGTTCGAGAACACGCAGTGGGAATGGCGTGGCGTGCTCTACGGCGTCGCGGTCGTCTCGATGGTGATCGGCGCGATCCTCGGCCTCACCCAGACCGACGTGAAGCGCATGATCGCGTACTCCTCGGTGGCGCACGCGGGCTTCCTGCTGATCGGCTCCATCGCCCTGACGCCGGAAGGCGGCGCACCGGGCGTGAGCGCGACCATGTTCTACCTGCTGGCGTACGGCTTCACCACGATCGCCGCGTTCGGCATCGTGTCGCTGGTCCGCAACTCCGACGGCGAGGCGACGCACCTGTCGCAATGGGCGGGTCTCGCGAAGCGGTCGCCGATCGTGGCGGCCACCTTCACGTTCCTGTTGCTGGCCCTGGCCGGCATTCCGCTGACGTCCGGCTTCATCGGCAAGTTCGTCGTGTTCAGCGCGGCGATCGAAGCCGGCCTGACGCCGCTCGTGGTGATCGCCCTGGTGGCCTCGGCCGTCGCGGCGTTCTTCTACCTGCGGGTGATCGTGCTGATGTACTTCAGCGACCCGGCTCCGGACGGCCCGACCGTGACGGTGCCCGGCGCGTTCACCACGATCGCGATCACGTTGGGCGCGGTGGTGACCTTGGTGCTCGGTTTGTGGCCCACCTTCGTGCTCGATTGGGCGGGTACCGGCTCCTTCCTCAGCTAGGTGTACGTAGTCTGCTGGTGTGACCAGTAGCGAGCATGAGGGACCGGGGTTCGCGTTGGTGGACCCCGTGCTCACCGAGGTAGTCCAGGAAGGCCTGGCCGAGGTGGAGCGCATCCTGCACGACGTCGTGCAGAGCGAGTTCCACCCGGTCACGGAAACCTCGCTTCACCTTGTGGAGGCGGGCGGGAAGCGCATCCGCCCGCTCTTCACACTGCTCGCATCGCAGTTCGGCGCCGACTGGGACCGGGAAAAGGTCATCACGGCGGCCGCTGTGGTCGAGCTCACCCACCTCGCGACGCTCTACCACGACGACGTCATGGACGAGGCGACCATGCGGCGCGGAGCGGTCTCCGCGAACGTCAAGTGGGACAACAGCATCGCGATCCTGACGGGCGACTTCCTCTTCGCCCACGCGTCCCGGCTGACCGCCGATCTGGGTACGGACGCGGCGCGGATCATCGCGGAGACCTTCTCGGTCCTGGTGACCGGACAGATGCGCGAGACCGTCGGCCCGAAGCCCGGCGAGGACGCGATCTCCCACTACCTCAAGGTGATCGAGGAGAAGACCGGCGTCCTGATCGCCACCGCGGCCAGGTTCGGCGGCATGTTCTCCGACGCGACCGAGGAGCAGACCGACGCGCTGCGCCGCTACGCCGAGGTGATCGGGGCGGCGTTCCAGATCTCCGACGACGTGATCGACATCGCGTCACCGTCCGTCGAGTCGGGCAAGACCCCGGGCACCGACCTGCGCGAAGGCGTGAAGACGCTGCCGATGCTCTACGCGCTGGCCGATCCGTCCGAGACGCGCCTGGCCGAGCTGCTGGCCGGACCGATCACCGAGGACGAGCTGGTGGACGAGGCCCTCGGCCTGCTGCGCAAGTCCTCCGGCATGGACAAGGCCCGCGAGATCCTCGACGACTACGCGGACCGGGCCCGCACGGAGCTGGGCAAGCTGCCCGAGTGCGCCGCGCGCAACGCCCTGGAAGAGCTCGCCACCTACGTAGTGGAGCGCTCCCGCTAACTGCTCGCTGACCGCACGCGGGGACCTTTCGTACCGTCATGGAGTACGAAAGGTCCCCGCGTGCGGTTCTTCAGCGCGTCGAACGTGAAGATCGCCAGGGCCAGCCACACCAGGGCGAACCCGATCCGCCTGCTGGCCGGCATCGGTTCGTGCACGACGAACACGCCCCAGGCGAACTGCAGCACCGGAGCGAGGTACTGCAGCATGCCCATCGTGATCAGCGGAATCCGTTGCGCGCCCGCGCCGAACAGCACCAGCGGGATCGCCGTGACGATGCCGGTGCTCAGGATCAGCAGCGTGTGGCCGGTGCCTTCGGTGGTGAAGGTGTTCGCGCTGCCGAGGACCAGCAGGTAGACCAGCGCGAACGGGACGATCACGATGCTCTCCGCGGTGAGGCTCGTGATGGCGTCCAGCGGCACCTTCTTCTTCAGCAGCCCGTAGACGCCGAACGAGCAGGCCAGGATCAGCGAGATGATCGGCAGCCTGCCGTAGTCGACGGTGAGGACGATCACAGCGACGATCACCACAGCGATCGCTACGGTCTGCGGCAACCGCACGCGTTCCTTCAGGAAGATCATTCCGAGCGCCACGCTCACCAGTGGCGTGATGAAGTAGCCGAGCGCCGCTTCCACGACGTGGTGGCTGTTGACCGCGTAGATGTAGGTGCCCCAGTTCACCGTGATCAACGCGGCCGCTGCGGTAACGATCAGCCAGCCTTTTCCTGATAGTTCGAGGAAAGGCCGCCACCGTCGGAGGATCATGACGACGATGGCGAGCGTGACGAACGACCAGACGATCCGGTGTGCGAGCACCTCGATCGGCTGGGCGGGTACGAGGAGTGGCCAGTACGCCGGGAACAAGCCCCAGAGGACGTAGGCGAGTGCGCCGTACGTGAGCCCTCGCCCCTGGGTGTGAACTTCTGGCGAAGTGGTGGCCGAGGTTGTCAGAGGGGGCACAAAATCCCACTCTACGCTGGGCTTTCCGCCCGTTATTTGCGCTGAACGGCGTAGTGACGGAGCATCATCGAAGGCACTGTAGTTTGGCCGTGCTCACCCTTCCGAGTGAGTGGTCGGTGTGGTCGTAGAAGGGGCTTACCCGTGAACATCTTCGGGCAGGTCTGGCTGTGGAGCCTGCTGTCCTTCGTTGCGGGAGTACTGCTCACCTGGTTGGTGATGGTGCGCCCCGCACGCAAGCAGATTGCCGACCTGGATGATCAACTTCTCGACGCGCGCCGGAGCGCCGCACCGGTTGCGGCGTCCACCACCGTCGACGACTTCGTGGTCGACGAGTGGGACGCGCCGCCGCCGCGGTCGCTGAGCGACGAGGTGCTGACGCCGCCCACGGCCGTGCCGGCACTGCCTCCCGCTCCCGCGCCGTACCAGGAGCCGCCCGCCTACTTCGGCGAGCCCGTGCCGGCTCCCGCTCCGCCGCCGCTCCACGTTCCGCCGCTTCCGGTGGTCGAGGAGCCCGAGCAGGCGTCTCACGAGCAGGAGTCCCACGAGCAGGCCCCGTACGAGCACACGCCGTACGAGCAGGAGTCGTTCGAGCGGGAGTCGTCTGAGCGGGAGTCGTCCGAACGGGAGTCGTTCGAGCAGCAGTCGTTCGAGACGACCACCTTCGAGGCCCAGCCCGAGGCGGAGGAGGAGCCGGCCGCCCAGGTCCGCCAGTACCTCGAGCCCGAAGAGGCGCAGCGCCGCTTCGAGGAGCAGCTGGCCGAGCAGAAGGCACGCGCCGACGCCGAGGACGACCGCCCGCGCTCGCTGTTCGAGCGACTCGGGCCGGGGGAGGTCCCCGCCGAGACGCCGGCCGAGCAGACCACGGTCCTGTCGCAGTCCGGGCTGGAGGCCGCGGACTTCGACGAGGAGCCCGAGCTCCCGTCCGAGCAGACGTCGCACGTGCCCCTGGTCGCCGAGCCCGGCGCGCCGGCCCGCGTACCGACCGCGGGCCCGGAGGTCGACGAGCAGTCCGACGACTTCATCTACCAGCCTCGCGAGGTCTGGGCGCAGGACGAGCCCGAGACCTACCTCGACGAGGCCGCCGAGCAGGAGGACGAGCCCGCCCGCACCCGCTCCGAGCAGACGACGTTCATCGCCGTCGAGGAGAGCAGCTGGCCGGACAACGACCTCACCGGTGAGTACCCCGGCCTTCGCGACGAGATCTCCGGCCAGCTGGACGGGTTCACCGAGCCGCGGTCCGAGGTGGAGCCGGAGTCCCCGGCCGAGCAGACCGGGCTGATCGAGCCGATCGTCGAACCGGTGGACCTGGACGCGCCGAGCGTGCGCAACGGTGTCTTCGAGTCGACGCTGGCCGAGGAGCAGGAGCGGCACACCGAGCCGGAGCCCGAGCCGGAGCCCGAGCGGGAGTCCGAGCCGGAGCCGGAGTCGGCGCGCGAGCAGCACGAGCAGTACGAGCAGCACGAGCAGTACGAGCAGCACGAGCCCGAGCGGGTCTTCGAGGAGTTCGTCGAGCCCGAGTACACCGGGTCGTTCTCCCAGCCGTTCATGACCCCCGGTGCCCCGCCGCCCGCGCCGTTCTCGGCGTTCGAGCCGCGGGTGGAGTCCGAGGAGCCCCAGGAGCGTTCGGTCCGCGCCGTCGGTGCCGCGTTCTCCCACGGGACCGAGACCCCCGCCGCACCGCCCGCCCCGGCCGCGCCTGCTCCGGTCGCCGAACAGCCGCGTTCGCTGTTCGAGCCGCTGCTCGACGCCGACGAGCCGTTGCCGGCCCTCGGCCAGACCCGCAAGCTGCCGGACACCAGCAACGACCAGCCGTTCGTGCCGAAGTTCGTGCCGAGCGACGAGCCGCTGCTCGCCGCCCCGCCGGAGCCGGAGCCGGAGCCCGTCGACCTGCCGCAGCGCCACACCGAGGCGGGTCTGCCGATCCGCGAGGCCCGGCGCACCACGCCGCAGCGTCAGCAGAGCTTCCCCGCGTTCTCGGCGTTCGAGCAGCCGAAGCAGGAGGCCCCGCCCACGCCGTCGCTCCCGCAGCGGCCCCGTCCGGTCGGCTACTCGCCGTCCACCGGCGGCCGCCCGAACGGAACGCCCGCGGGCCCGGCGCCGACGCGCTTCCAGCAGCCGGAGGGCTTCAACCCGCGCTCGCCGTTCGGTCCCGGCTCGGTGCTGCCGAAGTCGGACGGTCACGCGCCGGCCGCGGACTTCTCGGTGAAGGCCACGCTCACCGGCCGTCGTTACTACAGCGAGGGTTCGGCGAACTTCGGCGACACCCGCGCGGACGTGTGGTTCCGCACCGAGGCCGACGCGGAGAAGGCCGGGTTCCGCCCGGCTCCGTGATCGATCACCGCGACAAAAAGGCCCCCACCGCGTTCGGTGGGGGCCTTTCGGTTGTTCCGGGGTCAGCCGACCACGGTCCAGGTGTCCTTGCCGTGCAACAGCTTGCTCAGGTCCGCGGCCTTGGTGGCCTTGGCCTCGTTGACCTGCGCGCGCACTCCGTCGTCGTACGTCGTGCGGTCCGCACGGCGGAACACGCCCGTGACGGTGTGCGTGAGGTCCTGCGTCGACAGCCGCGAGAGCGCGAACGACAGGTTCAGGTCCGACGCGTCGTGCACGACGATGTCGCTCGCGTCCACGTCCGCGGACTTGGCGACCGCGAGCCCGAAGCCCTCGCGGACCACGCAGTACTCGCCCTCACGGCCGAACCTGATCGGCTCGCCGTCGACGACGTGGATGATCCGCCGCTGTGCCTCGTCCGCGTCCTTCAGCACGTCGAACGCGCCGTCGTTGAAGATGGGGCAGTTCTGGTAGATCTCCACGAGCGCCGAGCCGCGGTGTTCCGCCGCCTGGCGCAGCACCGAGGTGAGACCGGCCTTGTCCGAGTCGAGCGCCCGGCCCACGAAGGAGGCCTCCGCGCCCAGCGCCAGCGACACCGGGTTGAACGGGTGGTCGACCGAGCCGATCGGCGTCGACTTGGTGACCTTGCCCGGCTCCGAGGTCGGCGAGTACTGGCCCTTGGTGAGGCCGTAGATCCTGTTGTTGAACAGCAGGATCTTGAGGTTCACGTTGCGCCGCAGCGTGTGGATCAGGTGGTTGCCGCCGATGGACAGCGCGTCACCGTCACCCGTCACCACCCACACGCTCAGGTCCGGCCGCGCCACGGCGAGACCCGTGGCGATGGCCGGCGCACGGCCGTGGATGGAGTGCATGCCGTACGTGTTCATGTAGTACGGGAAGCGGGACGAGCACCCGATGCCCGAGACGAACACGATGTTCTCGCGCTTGAGACCCAGCGACGGCAGGAACGACTGCATGGTGTTGAGCACGATGTAGTCGCCACAGCCGGGGCACCAGCGGACTTCCTGGTCGGACTTGTAGTCCCTGGCCGTCTGCTTCTCGTCGGTGGTGGGAACTCCGGTCAGTCCCGGGATTCCGAGGTCGATCGAGGTCACGCCGACACCCCCTTGATCACGTCAGCGAGCACGTCCTGCAGCTCCTCCGCCTTGAAGGGAAGGCCCTGCACCTTGGTGTAGGAGATCGCGTCCACCAGGTACTTCGCCCTCAACAGCAACGCCAGCTGTCCCAGGTTCATTTCCGGCACGACGACCTTCTCGTACGACTTCAGCACGTCACCCAGGTTCTTGGGGAACGGGTTGAGGTGCCGCAGGTGCGCGTGCGCGACGGGGAGGCCGAGCTTGCGGACCCGCCGTGCCGCGGCGCCGATCGGGCCGTAGGACGAACCCCAGCCGACGACCAGGACCTTCGCGTTGCCGTCCGGGTCCTCGACCACGACGTCCGGCACCTCGATGCCGTCGATCTTGGCCTGGCGCAGGCGAACCATCTTGTCGTGGTTCTCCGGGTCGTACGAGATGTTGCCGGTGACGTCCTGCTTCTCCAGACCGCCGATGCGGTGCTGCAGGCCAGGAGTGCCGGGCACGGCCCACGGACGTGCCAGCGTCTCCGGGTCGCGGGAGTACGGCTGGAAGTTCTCCGGGTCCGTCGCGAACTCGACCGTGAGGTCGGGCAGCGTCTCGACGTCGGGGATCAGCCACGGCTCGGAGCCGTTCGCGATCGCGCCGTCACTGAGGAACAGCACCGGAGTGCGGTACTTCAGCGCGATCCTGGTCGCGTCGACCACGGCGTCGAAGCAGTCCGAGGGGGACTGCGGCGCCACGATCGGCACCGGCGACTCGCCGTTGCGGCCGAACATCGCCTGCAGCAGGTCGGCCTGCTCGGTCTTCGTCGGCAGACCGGTGGACGGGCCACCGCGCTGCACGTCGATCACGAGCAGCGGCAGTTCGGTCATCACGCCGAGGCCGATGGTCTCGGACTTCAGCGCGATGCCGGGGCCGGACGTCGACGTCACGCCGATCGCCCCGCCGTAGGACGCGCCGAGGGCGATGCCGATGCCCGCGATCTCGTCCTCGGCCTGCACCGTGGTGATGTCGAAGTTCTTGTGCTTGCTCAGCTCGTGCAGGATGTCCGACGCCGGCGTGATCGGGTACGTGCCGAGCACGACGGGCAGCTTCGCGAGCTGGGCCGCCGCGACGATGCCGTACGCCGTCGCCGTGTTGCCGGTGATCTGGCGGTAGGTGCCGACGTTGAGCTTCGCGGGCGCCACCTCGTAGGTGACGGCGAAGGCCTCGGTCGTCTCGCCGTAGTAGAAGCCGGCGCGGAAGGCCAGGACGTTGGCCTCGGCGATGTCCGGCTTCTTCGCGAACTTCTCGCGCAGGAACCGTTCCGTGCCCTCGGTCGGCCGGTGGTACATCCACGACAGCAGGCCGAGCGCGAACATGTTCTTCGCGCGTTCGGCGTCCTTCTTGCCGAGACCGGTCTCTTCGAGGGCGCCGATGGTCAGCGTCGCCATGGCGACCTTGTGGACCTGGAACCTCTCGAGCGAGTCGTCCTCGAGCGGGTTCGAGTCGTACCCGACCTTCGTCAGGTTCCGCTTCGAGAACTCGTCGGTGTTGACGATGAGGATGCCGCCGTCCGGCAGGTCGACGACGTTCGCCTTGAGCGCGGCCGGGTTCATCGCGACGAGAACGTCGGGACGGTCGCCGGGCGTCAGGATGTCGTAGTCGGCGAAGTGCAGCTGGAACGACGACACACCGGGCAGGGTCCCCTGTGGTGCGCGGATCTCGGCGGGGAAGTTGGGCTGCGTGGCGAGGTCGTTGCCGAACGCCGCCGCTTCCGACGTGAACCGGTCTCCGGTGAGCTGCATGCCATCACCGGAGTCGCCGGCGAAGCGGATCACAACGCGATCCAGCTTGCGGGTCTCAGTGCTCATTCCTACGCCGATACCTCTCTCCAAGGGTGGCCGTGCCCCACCACGAGGGTAGTCGCCAGGACCGCCTGCGAGACGGGCCGTGTACCACCAGGCGAGACGAACTGTCCCATCTGCCGCAACGGGTCCTTAACTCAACGGTAAGCACAGCACTACCAGCGGATACCCGAATGCGGCAGACGTCACCCTCGATACCTGTTACCCAAGGTAACACTTACCGTCCGCTGATCCGAGCCTTCATCGCGGCAAGCCTCGCAGCGAACTCTGGAGTGTCGATCGAAGCGACCTGTGGGATCAGCTCGAGCGCGACCGCTTCCGCGTGGTCGTGCATTGCATCGGTCGCCCGCATCGTCGCCTTGATGGTCCGGACGAGTTCAGCCGGAGCCTCGGCGGAGGCCTTCGCCAGCTCTTTCGCCACTGACAGTGGGTCTTCGGCCCTGGCGTAGGCCAGTCCGAGCGCAACGGCCTGGTCGGCGTCGAGGATCTGCCCGAACAAGGTCATCGCCGTGGCGGTCTGAGGGCCGACGAGCCTCTGCAGCATCCACGTCATGCCGCCACCGGGGTGGATGCCGAGCTGCAGGAACCGCGCGTCGAACCGCGCCTTCGGCCCGGCGATCCGGACGTCCGCGGCCAGCGCGAGGTTGAGCCCCGCGCCCACCGCGGCCCCGTTGACCGCGGCGATCGTGGGGATCTTCGCGTTGGCCACGGCGAGAAAGCCCTTGTAGATCCGCTTGAGCCCCTCGTCCTTGGAGTTGCCGAGCTGCGTGAGGTCCGCGCCGGCGCAGAACGCCGGCGGCGCGCCCGTGATGACCAGCGCGTTGGCGTCCCGTTCCGCTTCCCCGACCTTGTCCGCGAGCTCCTGCGACAGGTCGATGGTCAGTGCGTTGCGCCGCTCCGGATCGTTGATCGTGATCACGGCGACGGAATCGTGGTGCTCCAGCAGAACCTCAGCCATGCCTCGCACCCTAGGGCGTGTCCCGTAAGTCTCGTCCGCGATAGTCGCGGCCGAGGGCCCCGGAGACGGCACGGCCGCAAAGCCCGAATAAGCCCGGTATGAGGGCATTGCGGCGGCACCGCCTCCGGGTCTCTCGACCGTGACTCTCATCGAACGGACTTACGGGACACGCCCTAGCTTGAGTTTTAACCTCTGAGTGGCTGGGTGAGACCCCGGGTGATCATGGGTGAAGCCCTTGGTCGATTCTTCTTCTTGCGACAGACGAAG
>NZ_JBFBAW010000026.1:0-97309 GCF_040682435.1 Lentzea sp. NPDC051208
ACCCCAGCAGGTGCTCAGGGCGGCGCTCGACCGCGGCGAGATGCCGCGCCACAGCTCTTGCTCTTGGTGCGGCTCGTGACGGGACCCCACCGCCCTTGCCTTGTGGAAGGACGGCTCGCCTTCGGCTTCGCTTGGGCTGGCTGCTATCTCGCGTAGTTTGCCAGTAGGTCTGCTAGTTCTTGTGGTTTGCTCAGTGATGCGTAGTGGCCTGCGGCCAGTTCTACCGGCTCTGTGCCGGGGAGGCGGGTTTTCACCACCTTGCGCATGAAGTCCTGGGTGAAGAACCGGTCCTCTGTGCACAGGATGAAGTGCGTGGGCACGTTCGGCATCGCGTCCAACGGCCACGGCTTGGCCATCGAGTTCTCGGACATGCCGCGTCCGCGTTTTTGCGCTTCCGCCACCAGGTCTGGTGGGACGTCGTGGAAGAACTTGTCCTCCAGGCCCGAGTCGGTGTAGCCGGTGTTGTCCCACCAGTCTCCTGGGGCTTCACCTGGGGCGGGGAGCATTGCCGTTACGTAGGCCAGGGCTTTGGCGTTGATGCTCGCTGCGGCCAGTGGGGCGACGAAGCCGCCGAACGAGTGCCCCACCACCACTACGTCCTCTGTGGACGGTAGGGCGTCTGTCAGTGCTTTTGCCCAGTCCGTCAAATCTTTTGACTCGTCTTCGATGGGGAGGTCTGGGGCGACTGCGGTGTGACCCTTGGCTTGCAGGGCTTCTGCTACCAGGTGCCACGACCAGCCGACGTCGCCCCCTCCGTGCGCTATGACGAAGGTGGTCATGGGGTGAGCCTAGGGGCGGCGCTCGATCGGCAGGCGGGAACGGGTGAAGAAGGCCGCGCCCAGCATTGCCGCGGACGGGACCAGCAGGACCGTCATCTCGGCACCTCGACATCGGTGGTCTCGGGGGCGGGCTTCGGCTCGTTGCGCAGCAGGCTCGTCTCGCAGTGGTCCAGCCAGCGCAGTTCGGCCTCGGCCTGGAAGATCATCGCGTCGAGCACTAGCAGCCACGGCAGGTCGGTCGGCTGGGTCTTGAGCCTCGTGTGCTCCTGCAACGTGCGCATGGTGGCCGTGCGCTGAGTCATCACGACCTTGGCGACGTCTACGCCCGGCGTGGTGATGGCTAGGGCGAGCTTGATCGCCACCTCGTCGCGTGGGCGGTCACTGCGCTGGACGGGCGTGGCGAACCACTTCTTCAGCTCGTCCCGGCCCTGCGCGGTGATCTCGTAGGGCCGCTGGCCCTCGTTCTCCGGGAGAGCGGCCACCAGGTCGTCGCGCTCGAGGCGTGACAACGTCGTGTAGACCTGCCCGATGTTCAACGGCCACGTGCCGCCGGTGGCCGAGTCGAACGCCGCCCGCAGCTGGTAGCCGTGCATGGGCCCGCGCTCCAGGAGGGCGAGCAGACCGTGTTTGACCGACATGCCTGCTGAGTATGCATACCGAGTATGTTCCTGGTAACCGGTGACGCCGAAACAGGAGTGCGTGCGGTCCCGGCATCAGGAACCCTGGACCGTGCCGGAGACGTCCGGCGGGCAGGGGACTGGGGGATGACGTGGTGGACGCCGCACGGGGGCGACCAGGGGAAGTGCGCTTGCTGGGAGCATCGGGCAGGTCCAGGGGCACGCCGGGCCGGCCGCCGGAGATCAGGAACTACGAACCGGCCGACGAGGCGTCCTGGCTGAGGTGCCGGGTGCTCGGATTCCTCGCGACGAACTACTTCGACGACGTCTGGCAGGCCAAGCGCCGCACGGACCTGGAGCTCGTCGCGCTCGACGGCGACGAGGTGGCCGGAATCCTGGACGTGTCGGTGCCCGGCTCGGAGGCGACCATCGACACGGTGGTGGTGCATCCCGGCCGCCAGGGCGAGGGGATCGCGACGGCACTGCTCGTGGAGGCGGTGCCGCGGCTGGAGCGGTGCGGGGTGCGGACGCTCGACGCCTGGGCCCGTGAGGACGAGCCCGCGCTGAACTGGTTCGCGCGCAACGGTTTCGCGGAGTCGGAGAGCTGCCTGCACGTGCACGCGTCCGCCGACGAGCTCGGCACGGTGCTCACCGCGAGGCACGGGCTGGTGCCGGCCGGGGCGTTGCTGCACGCCCGGATCGAGCGGGAAGCCGAGATGCGCCAACGGTTCGAGCGCGTCCACGTGTGCCGCAGGATGGTGCGCGAACTCAGACCGTGATGCCGGTCAGCCGCGGGATCGTCGCGGTGTGCCCGGCGAGCAGCATCACGAGCGCCTCGATCGGCCCGCTGATCTCGGCGCCCTCGCCGACGGCCCAGTCCGCGTCGGTGGCGACGAGCCGGTGCCCGGCCAGCCTGCGGCGCGCGTGGAACGGGAACCCGATCCGCCACAGGTCATCCGCCGCGACCACGGCGGCGTCGAGAGGCATGTGGCGTTCGATGCCGAGCGGCAGCGCGATGTCCTGGGTGTGGACCATGGTGTCCATCAGCGCGTTCTTGAGCGTCTGGCCGGGGGCGAGCCGGTGGTGTCCGACGGCGCCGCGCAGTTCCGCGACGATCTCGGCGGCCGGTCTGCGCGCCTCCTCGCGCGCGGTCTGGTCGACCATGCGGTTGAAGCTGCCGCGAGCCCGGACGAACGCCTTGAACGCCCTGCCGACGCCGATCCGGTGCGCGAGCGACAGGTGGGCGGCGACCTCGCGCACCGTCCAGCCCTCGCAGAGCGACGGGTAGGTCCACTCGACGTCGGTGAGTCCGGCGAGCAGGTCCGCGGTCGCCGCGCGTTCGGAGTCGATCGTCTGCCACATCTGCGTGTCGTCCATGGCCGTCCTCCTCTTGATTTAGTTCGAGAGGCTGACTACTTTAATCAGAGTATCTGACTAAAACAAGAGGAGCCAACGGGTGAACATCGGTCTGCTGCTCTTCATCCCGAGCCGCGAGGTGGAGAACCGGATCCTGGCCGCGGTCGTCGCGGCGGGGTTCGAGATCACCCAGGCGCAGGCGCGGGTGCTGATGCGCGTGGGGTCGGACGGGACGCGGCTGACCGAGCTCGCCGAGGCCGCGCAGGTGACCAAGCAGACCGCCGGGTTCCTGGTGGACCAGCTGGAGAAGGCCGGCTACGTCGAACGCGTGCCCGACCCCACGGACGGCCGGGCGCGGCTGGTGCGCGTGACCGACAAGGCGAAGGAGGCCGTCCCCGTCGCGAACGCGGAGATGGCCAGGATCGAGGCGGAGTGGGAACGGCACATCGGCAAGCGCCGCATGGCCCAGCTGCGCGAGGCGCTGGAGATGCTCGGCGAGATCACCGATCCGTACCGCTGACCCGCGTGGTGCCGGTGGCGTTCGACCCGGTCGCGGTGACGACGGCCGCCGTCTACCGGGTGGTGTCGGCGGGGGAGCCGACCTTCGTGAAGGTCCTGCGGCGGCCGCACGTCCCGGACGAGTTCAACGACGTGGTGGGCGAGCTCCCGTGGCGCGACGAGGCGGAGTTCCTGGTGTCGGACTTCGTGTTGCCACCGGGGATGCGCCGGCCGCGCGTGCTGCGGGTGGACGACTTCGGCGACCGGATCGCGTTGTGGCTGGAGGACGTGCGCTGCGCGGACGTGGAGTGGGACCTGCCGAGGTTCCGCCGGGCCGCGCTGGGGTTCGGCCGTTGGGCGGGGCGCAGGTTCGGCGGTGCGCCGGGCAGGGCGTTGCGGGTGCTGTACGAGGGAAGGCTCGTGCGGGACGCGTTCCTGCGGCCGCACTGCTCCGCCCTCGCGGAACGGATGCCGGGGCTCCTGGCACGGCTCGAAGCGCTGCCCCAGGCGAACGGGCACAACGACGCGTGCCCGCAGAACCTGCTGGTACCGCACGACGATCCGGAGTCGTTCGTGGTGATCGACGTGACCTGGCAGTGCCCGAACCCGGTCGGCGCGGACCTCGGTCAGCTGCTCGTGGGACTCGCGCAGGCGGGACGGATGGCCGTCGCGGACCTGCCGCCCGTGCGCGAGACGATCATCGACGCTTACCTGGAGGGACTGCACCTCGAACACCGTGCGGTGTCACGGGAAGAGGTCGTGCTCGGCTGCGACGGCACGCTGGCGCTGCGCAGCGCGTTCCACTCGGAACCCGAACTGGCCGAGTACCTCGTGGAACGCGCCATGGCGCTCTAGGAAGCCAGCAGTTCCGACACCCGCGACCGCACCTCGGGCGAGTCGAGCCCGCGCACCATCACGGTGGTGCGGCGGCGCAGCACGTCGTCCACTTCGGTCGCCCACTCGGTGCGGCGGGCGTGCTCGACCTGAGCCCAGATGTCCGGGCCGTCCGGGTGGACGCGCTCCAGCAGCGCCGGGTTCTCCAGGCCCAGGGCGACGACCTCGTGCGACGTCGTGCCGTAGTGCGTGGCGAGGTGGCGGACCACGTCGTCGGGCAGTGCGTCGAAAGCGTGGCCCAGCACGGAACCCACGGTGTCGGGCGACGCGGAACCGGGCAGCGCGACGCCGTCCAGCGGGCCGTCGAACGTGCGGCCGAGTTCGGAGTTCACGCGGGCCAGGACGGTGGCGCCGATCTTGCGGAACGTCGTCCACTTGCCGCCGGCCACGCTGATCATGCCGCCGGAGCCCGCGGTGATCACCGTCTCGCGCTTGGCGTGCGAGGTGTCGCCGGGACCGCCGGGCAGCACCCTCAGGCCCGCGAACGTGTACGCGATCCGCGAACGGTCCAGGCCGGACACCGCGACGCCCGCCTCGCTGAGGATCTGGTCGATGTCGGCGTCGGTGCACGCCACCGCGGCCGGGTCGCCCTCGTAGGCCTCGTCGGTCGTGCCGAGCAGGAGGTGGCCCTCCCACGGGATCGCGAACGACACGCGCACGTCGTCGACCGGGATCGTCAGCGCGGCCTTCCACTCCGAGGTCTGCTTCAGCACCAGGTGCGAGCCCTTGGACAGGCGGATCGACGGGTCCGCGGCCGGATCCTCCATGCGCCGCAGCACGTCGAGCCACGGGCCGGTCGCGTTCACGACGACCTTCGCGTCCACGCCGAACTCGCCGAGCGAGTCCTTCAGGTCCACGCCCGTGACCTTCGAACCGGTCTTGCGCAGGCCCACGACCGAGATGTGGTTGAGCAGCACGGCACCGGCCTCGGCGGCGGCGCGGGCGGCGGTGATCGCCACGCGGCTGTCGTTCATCTGGTGGTCGTAGTACATCGCGGCACCGCGCAGACCGTCGGCGCGCAGGTCAGGCACCCACTCCGCAGCCCTGCGCGCCGACAGCACCTTCCCCATGCCGTCGCCGAAGCCCGACAGCGCGGAGTACAACGTGACGCCCGCACCCAGCACGAACCGGCTGTGCGGGCCGCCCTTGTAGACGGGGACGAGGAACGGCAGCGGGCGCACCAGGTGCGGGGCCAGGTGGTCGCCCAGCGCGCGGCGTTCCTTGTGGTTCTCGTGCACCATCGGCACGGCCGACGGGCCCATCGCGAGGTAGCGCAGGCCGCCGTGCACGAGCTTGGACGACGCGGACGACGTGGCGCCCGCGAAGTCGCCGCTCTCGATCAGGGCGACGCGCAGTCCCGAACGGGCCGCGGCCCACGAGGTCGCGATGCCCAGGATGCCGCCGCCGATCACGACGACGTCGAACTTGCCGTGCTGCAGCTCTTCGCGAGCCCTGTCACGCTGCGAAAGGCCAGAAGAAAGATCAGTCATCGTCCTCGTCCATCCACCCGACGGTCCGCTCGACCGCCTTCTTCCACTTCCGGTAGCCGCGAGCTCGCGCCGCCGGTTCCATCGACGGCTCCCACTCGGCCGCCTTGTGCCAGTTGGCTTTCAGTTCGTCGGTGCTGCTCCAGTAGCCCACCGCGAGACCGGCCGCGTACGCCGCGCCCAGGCACGTCGTCTCGGCCACGATCGGGCGCACCACCGGCACGTCCAGCACGTCCGACAGGAACTGCATGAGCAGGTTGTTCGCCGTCATGCCGCCGTCGACGCGCAACGTCGTGAGGTCCGCTGCCGAGTGGGCATTCACAGCGTCGGCGTTCATCGCGTCCACGACCTCACGCGTCTGCCACGCCGATGCCTCCAGCACGGCCCGTGCGAGGTGCCCGCGCGAGATGTAGCCCGTCAGGCCGGCGATCACGCCACGCGCGTCGCTGCGCCAGTGCGGTGCGAAGAGGCCGGAGAACGCGGGCACGAAGTACGCGCCGCCGTTGTCGTCCACCGTGCGCGCGAGAGTCTCGATCTCGGCCGCCGACGAGATCAGCCCGATCTTGTCGCGGAACCACTGCACCAGCGCGCCCGTCACCGCGACGGCGCCTTCCAGCGCGTACGCGGCGGGCTGGTCGCCGATCCGGTAGCCCACGGTCGTGAGCAGGCCGTTCTGCGAGTGCACCGGCTTGTCACCGGTGTTGATCAGCAGGAACGCGCCCGTGCCGTAGGTGCACTTGCCTTCGCCGGGTTCGAAGCAGGTCTGGCCGAACAGCGCGGCCTGCTGGTCGCCGAGCGCCGACGCGACGGGCACGCCCTCGTAGGTGCCGTAGACCTCGGAGGAGGAACGGATCTCGGGGAGCATCTCGCGCGGGACGTCCATCGCGTCCACCAGCTCCTGGTCCCAGTCGAGGGTCTCCAGGTTCATCAGCATGGTGCGCGACGCGTTGGTGACGTCGGTGACGTGGCGGCCGGTCAGGTTCCAGATCAGCCAGGTGTCCATGGTGCCGAACAGGACCTCGCCGCGTTCGGCGCGTGCGCGCAGGCCGTCGACGTTGTCGAGCAGCCACCGCAGCTTCGGGCCGGAGAAGTAGGTCGCGAGCGGCAGGCCGGAGCGCTCGCGGAACCTGTCCTGGTCGCCGAGCTGCCTGATCAACGCGTCCGTGCGCGTGTCCTGCCAGACGATCGCGTTGTGCACGGGCTCGCCGGTCGCCTTGTCCCACACGACCGTCGTCTCGCGCTGGTTCGTGATGCCGAACGCGGCGATGTCAGCGAGCGAGAGAGATGCGTGAGAGAGGGCGTCGCGCACGACGGCCTGCACGTTCGTCCAGATCTCGGACGCGTCGTGCTCCACCCAGCCCGGCTTCGGGAAGATCTGGCGGTGCTCGCGCTGAGCGACCGACACGATCCCGCCGGCTCGGTCGAACACGATGCACCTGGACGACGTCGTGCCCTGGTCGATCGCCGCGATGTAGGCCACCGTGCACACTCCTCTGTGTGAACCATTCGACAATGTCGAACGATTCCACAGTACTACCAGGAAAGCCCGCCGAGCTCCCTCGAAACGCTGCGAGCTGCCTCACGTACGTAGGACACGAGCTCGAGGCGCGGCGGCTGGTCGGGCGAGTCGCACAGCCGCTCGACCGGCCCGGAGATGCCGATCGCCCCGACGACCACGCCGCGCCTGTCCCGGATCGGCGCGGCGACCGACGCCTCGCCCTCGACGAGTTCGTGCAGGTCGTACGCCCAGTCGCGGTCGCGGACCACGTTCATGTCGGCGTGCAGCTGTTCGGGGTCGAGCGTGTGCCGGGTGAAGGCCTGCAGGTCGCCGTCGGGCCAGTTGTCGCCGAACGCGACCAGCGCCTTGCCCAGTGCCGTCGCGTTCCACGGCAGCAGCGCGCCGGTGTCGAGCGTCTGCCGGCTGTTGTCCGGGCGGAACACGTGGTGCACGACGAGCACGTGCTTGCCGTGCATGACGCCGATGCGCACCGCCTCGCGCGCCCGCATCGCCAGCGTGTCCGACCAGTTCAACGCCTTGGCGCGCAGCTCGTTGCCGTCGAGGTACGACGTGCCGATCTGGAACAGCGCGGCGCCCAGGCGGTACTTGCCGCCCTCGACCTCCTGCTCGACGAACCCGACCTCCTGCAACGTCCGCAGGATGCCGTGCACGGTCGGTTTCGCCAGGTCGAGGGCGCGCGCGATCTCGCCGACGCTCAACTGGTGCGCGCCGCCGTGCGCGAGCAGCTTCAGGACCTCGGCCGCGCGCTGAATGGACTGAATGGGTCCGGGCACGCACCCCACTCTAGCTGCGTCTGTTCGACAATGTCGAACGTTTGACGGTTATGGCCGATAGATTCCGAGCGCCGCCGCACGCGAGCGGAACTTGAAGTGGTTGGCCCGCTCGCGCACCTCGCCGTCCGTCGCGATCGAGATCGGCGCGCCGTGCACCTCGACGTTCAACGAGGGCACCTCGAAGTGCTTGTACATGCGCGAGTGCTCCAGCGCGCCGAGCAGCGCGCCCAGGAAGAACCTGGTCCGCGAGTACTTCCGGTCCGCCCGGACGTACCGGACGTCGAGCAGCCCGTCGTTCAGCCGCGGCCGCATCGTGGGCGCGAAGCCCTTCGGCCGGTACGGCCCGTTGCCCACGAACAGCAGCCAGACGAGGTGCTTGTCGCCGTCGATGGTGATGTCCAGCGGCTTGGCGCGTTGCAGCACGCGGAACAACGCCATGCCCGCCGCGGGCCACTTGCCCCAGCGCTTCTCCAGCTTCTCGCGGATCCGCACCATGTCCGGGTAGCCGCCCAGCGACGCCGTGTTCACGAACCACTGCCCGTTGACCTGGGCCATGTCCACCCGCACGCCCACGCCGTCCGCGACCGCCTGGGCCGTGTCGTGCAGGCCGGTGATGCCCACGTCCCGCGCGAAATGGTTCAACGTGCCGGAGGGGATGAGCACCAGCGGAAGGTCGCGTTCGGCGGCGATAGAGGCCACGGCGGCCACGGTCCCGTCGCCACCGGCCACACCCAGCGCCTTCGCGTCCGGCAGGTCGTCGAGTTCCTCGATCGTGACGACCTGCGCCTTCGGCCACTCCTCGGTGATCTGCGGCGTCGGGTCCGGCCCGATGCCCGAGAACGGGTTCACCACCACGACCAGCCCGTCGCCGTCCTGCAACGACGTCAGGTCGGCGTGTTCGTAGGCCGAGGCGGGCTCGTTCATCCCGAGCGGCCACCACCGGCGCGTCAGCAACGCGGCACCGACGCCCACCGCCGCGCCGGCCGCGACATCCGTCGGCCAATGAACACCCGTGTGAACGCGTGAATAGGCGACGGCGGCGGCGATCGGCGCCATCACCACGCCTGCTTTGGGCGATTCCATCGCCACCGCCGTGGCGAAAGCGGCCGCTGACGCGGAGTGACCGGACGGGAATGACGACGACGTCGGCCGCTTGGACAGCCGGCGGCGCATCGCGAGCAGATCGGCGGCGGGCCGCCGGCGCGGGAAAAGTGACTTCCCGACCAGGTTCGCGCTGGTGGAGGCCCCCGCGATGGCCGCAAGGCCTCTCATCGCACCACGCCGGTACGGGCCTTTTCTCGTCGCCAGAATCGCCGCGATGACGAACCACAGCAGACTGTGGTTGGCGGCTTTCGAAAGCCTCTTCAAACCCGTGTCGAGCCTGCTCGGACGTAGTCCGGCCGAGGAGCTCATGAGCTTCTTGTCGAGAGCGCTGACCCGTTTCCACACGCCACCGACACTAAACCGCAACCGGCGTGCCGCCCGAACGGATCACCCTGCTCCGCCTGAGAGTCGCCTACTGTTGAGGCATGCAGCGGCGGATCTTCGGCATTGAGACAGAATTCGGGGTGACCTGCACCTTCCACGGGCAGCGTCGTCTGTCCCCGGACGAGGTCGCGCGGTACTTGTTCCGCCGCGTCGTCTCGTGGGGACGTTCTTCCAACGTCTTCTTGCGCAACGGCTCCCGGCTCTACCTCGACGTCGGCTCCCACCCGGAGTACGCGACGGCCGAGTGCGACGACCTGGCGCAGCTCGTCACGCACGACAAGGCCGGTGAGCGGATCCTGGAGGACCTGCTCGTCGACGCCGAGCGCAGGCTCGCCGACGAGGGCATCGGCGGCGACATCTTCCTGTTCAAGAACAACACCGACTCGGCGGGCAACTCCTACGGCTGCCACGAGAACTACCTGGTCGCACGGGCAGGCGAGTTCTCCCGCATCGCGGACGTGCTGCTGCCGTTCCTGGTCACCCGCCAGCTCATCTGCGGCGCCGGCAAGGTGCTGCAGACCCCGCGCGGCGCCGTGTACTGCCTCTCGCAGCGCGCCGAGCACATCTGGGAGGGCGTGTCGTCCGCGACCACCCGGTCCCGCCCGATCATCAACACCCGCGACGAGCCGCACGCCGACGCCGAGCGCTACCGGCGCCTGCACGTCATCGTCGGCGACTCGAACATGTCCGAGGTGACGACGCTGCTGAAGGTCGGCAGCGCGAACCTGGTGCTGGAGATGATCGAGCAGGGCGTCCAGTTCCGCGACTTCTCGCTGGACAACCCGATCCGCGCCATCCGCGAGATCTCCCACGACCTGACCGGTCGCCGCACCGTTCGCCTCGCGGGCGGCAAGGAGGCCTCCGCGCTCGACATCCAGCGCGAGTACTTCGAGAAGGCCGTCGAGCACACGGCCAAGCGCTCGCCGGACCCCATGGCCGAGCGAGTCCTCGAACTCTGGGGCCGCACGCTCGACGCCGTCGAGTCGCAGGACCTCACGAAGATCGACCGCGAGATCGACTGGGCCATCAAGAACCGCCTGATGAACCGGTACATGGAAAAGCACAACATGGACCTGTCCAACCCGCGCATCGCCCAGCTCGACCTCGCCTACCACGACATCCGCCGTGGCCGTGGCGTGTTCGACCTGCTGCAGCGCAAGGGCCAGGTCGAGCGCGTGACCGACGACGGCGAGATCGAGGCCGCCAAGGACACCCCGCCGCAGACCACGCGGGCCAAGCTGCGCGGTGACTTCATCGCCGCCGCGCAGGCCGCCGGTCGCGACTTCACCGTCGACTGGGTGCACTTGAAGCTGAACGACCAGGCGCAGCGCACGGTGCTGTGCAAGGACCCGTTCCGGGCTGTCGACGAGCGCGTGGAACGCCTCATCTCCTCGCTCTGACCACACGGTGACGAGGGGCGTGCTCCGGGCCGGAGCACGCCCCTCGTGTCGTTTCTGGCGTGTGGTGGTCTCGAGTGGGTGCGGCGCATGGTGCTGTGCGGGACCTGTTCCGGTGGTGGACGTGCGCGTGAAGCGCCTCATCTCTTCGCTCTGATTAGACGGTGGCGAGGGGCGTGCTCCGGTCTGGAGTGCGCCCCTCGTGTCGTTTCTGGTGTGTGGTGGTCTCGGGCAGGTGCGGCGCACGGGTGCTGTGCAGGGGCCCTGTTCCGGGCGGTTGGCGTGCGCGTGAAGCCCTCATTTCTTCGTTTCGGCTGAACAGTGACGAGGGGCGCGCTCCAGTGCGGAGCGCGCCCCTCGTGTCGTCAGCGTGCGACGGCCTCGAACAGGTGCAGCGATTCCATCGCCGTCGAACCGCGGTGCCCCAGCCCGCCCCGTTCGAACACCCGCGCCCCCGGCCTCCTTGCCGAGCCTCCCGTCCAGGAGCGCGGCACAGGCGAGGTCCGGGTCGCACACCACCCGAATGGTGCCGCCGAAGTGGTCCACGGTGACGAACGGCGCCACCCCGCCCGCCACCAGCACCGCCGGAATGGAGTCGACGGGTGCCGGTTCGGCGGGCATCTCGGCCCGAGGTGTCCTCAGCAACTCGTCCGACCTCACCGGCCAATTCCGTCCGTCGCGGCTCCGCGCACCGTGTCGGCGAGAGCGGCCGGGTCGTCCGGGAGCTGATCGCCCCGCCACGCCACGTGGCCGTCCGGCCGGACCAGGACGTAGGCCCGCTCGTAGAGCTTGGCCAGCTCGTCGTCGCCGCTGCGGTGGACGCTCAGCGGCACACCGCGTCCGGCGAACGCCGCCTCGAACCGCGGAAGTCCTTCGTCGCCGCCGAACTGGAGCAGGACGAAGCCGTGCCCGAACAGGTCGAGCGTGGACGTCGTGCCGTCCCACCAGGCGTGCGCGGCGCGCCTGCCCGGATCACCACCGGGCCGCCAGGCCGCGTCCGGCACGGTGATGTCCACCGGCTGGCCGGGGTCGTCGACGACGATCGCGGACCGGTAGCGGAGGCCGAAGTGGATCTCCGGGGCGTCGAACTCGCGGTGCGCGCCGCTCGACGCGAGCCGTTCGGCCATGGCCCTGCGGGCCTGCTCGCCCTCCGGGCCGTCCAGGTCGATCTCCTGCGGCACCTGGCGGTCCATCGTGCGCCGCAGGTTCGCGTTGGCCGCGCGCAGGCTCTCCTCGGCGATCGGCCGGCGTTCTGCCTCGTAGCTGTCGAGCAGGCCGGGGCCGGCCCAGCCGCCGAGCGTGGCGGCGATCTTCCAGCCCAGGTCCGCCGCGTCGGCGATGCCGGTGTTGAGGCCGAAACCGCCGGACGGCGACAGGGTGTGCGCGGCGTCGCCGGCGAGGAACACCCGGCGGTCCCGGTACCGGCCGGCGACGCGGTGGGTGAGGTGCCAGTCGCCGTCGCTCAGCACCTCGACCGGCGTCTCGAACGCGATCGCGTCGCGGATCAGGGACAGCGCGTCGGCGCGGGGAGCCGTCTCGTCCTCGACGCCGACGACCATGTTGAACAAGGCGTCGCCGTCCAGGGAGCGCAACGGGAAGCGCAGCGTGGCCGAGCGGACCAGGAAGTGCACGAGTGCGGTCTTGTCACCGAGCCGCGCCCTGAGTTCGGGGGCGCGGAACAGCACGTTGCGGAAGATCTGGGGCTGGAACCGGGCGGGGGCGTCGATCCCGCAGGCCTGGCGGATGGGGGACGAGGCGCCGTCGCAGGCCACGAGGTACTTGGCCCGCACCGTTTTGGTCGTGCCGGTTTCCAGGTCGGTGAGAACGGCGTGGACGTGGTTGTCGGTCTGCGTCACGTCGCTGATCGACGTCCGCAACCGCAACGGTCCTGCCGGGTGCACGCCGACCGCCTGTGCCAGCACGGGGTTGAGCCAGTGCGCCGGGCAGATCTGGTCCGGTTCGGGGGTGTGCTGGAAGACCGGGCGGTCCGCGGCCGTGCCCCGCCGGTAGCGGTGCAGCTCGTGGCCGCCGATCTTGGTGACCCACGCGATGTCCAGCGGGTGGTCGGGCGGCCAGCCGGCGTCGCGGATCGCGACCGCGAGTCCCCAGCGCCGGAAGAGTTCCATCGAGCGTGGCCCGATCGTGCTCACCTTGGGGTGGCGGACGGTGCCGTCACCGGCCTCAGCCACCAGGCAGCCGATGCCGCGGTACGCCAGGTCGATCGCCAGTGCCATCCCGACCGGGCCGCCACCCGCGATCAGCACGTCGGTCCGCTCGAGCTCGCCGGTCATCGTGTCCACGCCTTTCGTGGGAGTGGGGGCAGGGCGGTCGCACCGCCCTGCCGCGTCAGTGCTTTCAGGGACGGACCGCGACGGCCAGCAGGCAGCCGAAGTCGTCCGCGCCGGACAGGTCGGACGGCTTGAAAGCGTCCTCGGAGAACTCGAAGTTGCCCTCGTCCATCGCCACGGGCCGTTCCTCGAAGCCGCCCAGCTTCTCGATCTCGTCGGCCAGGCGCAGCGTGCTGTGCTCGGTGATGTCGGTGATGCTGTGCAGCCGCAGGCCGGCCCGGTGCAGCATCGGGACGTAGTCGTCGATGTCGGCCATGGTGCACATGAGGTCGCGGCAGAACTTGTCGATGCCGGGGCTGCGGACCTCCTTGCGCGGGTAGCGGTCGAAGACGTCGGTCAGCACCACGCGACCGCCGGGCTTGAGCACCCGGAAGATCTCGCGGAAGACCTGGTCGCGGTCGGGCATGTGGCAGATCGACTCCAGCGCCATCACCGCGTCGAACGACCCGTCCTGGAACGGCAGCTTCAGCGCGTCGGCGTGCTCGAAGACGACCCTGGCGGCGAGGCCCGTCTCGGCCGCGAGCTTGTTGGCGGTCTTGACCTGCTCCGCGCTGATGCTGACGCCCGTCACGCGCGCGCCGGTCTTGCCCGCGAGCCGCAGGCCGGGACCGCCGACACCGCAGCCCAGGTCGAGCACGTGGGACGACTCGCCCACGTGGAGCTGCTCGATGAACACGTCCGTCAGCCGGTCCATCGCCTCGTCGATCGAGGCCGTGGACTCCGGCGAGTCCCAGTAACCGATGTGCACGTTGGTGTTGAAGCTGCCGTCGCGCATCGCGCTCAGGGTCAGCTTGTCGTAGAGCGCGCCGACTTCGTGCGGCTGGGGCAAGGTCTGGGTCATGGCGTGCTTCTCCTGATGGGTGAACGTGTCGTGGTCGGTCTGGGGTCAGAGGAACGAGCCGGCCTTCGCGCGCGTCAGGTCCTGCTCGAGCTGCCGGCAGAGCTCGTAGTCGGGCAGCAGACCCTGTTCCAGGGCCTGGGCGAGGGTGATCGCCACACCGTCCCTTTCGGACAGGATCGGCGGGACGTCCTTCGGCACGGGCAGGCCGAGGGCCGGGTCGAGGACGTCGAGGGCGAGCTCGTTGGCCGCCACGTAGCTGCTCGACACCATGTACGACATGACGGTGTTGTCTTCCAGCGCGACGAACGCGTGCCCCACGCCGACCGGGAAGTACATGGTGCGGTGGTGGTTCTGGTCCATCAGCACGGCGTCCCACCGGCCGAACGTCGGCGAGCCGACCCGGATGTCGACCACGATGTCGATCGCCGACCCGGCCGCGCAGTAGACGTACTTGGCGCAGCCCGGCGGCGTGGTGGTGTAGTGGATCCCCCGCACCACACCGCGGCTCGACACGCTGTGGTTGGTCTGCCTGACCGGGAACAGGGGTTCGCCGTGCGCGTCGGCGAACGCCGTCTCCTGGAACGGGGAGAGGAAGCGTCCCCGGTCGTCGGCGAACACCTGCGGGCTGAACTCCAGCGCCCCTTCGACTGCGAGCGTGCGGACTTCCATGTGGGCTCCTGCGGTCGGTGCGAACGGGGGATCAGAGCGTGGACAGCACTTGGCGCAGCGCGTGGACGACCTTGTCCTGCTGGTCGGGCGACAGCGAGGGGTACATCGGCAGCGAGAAGATCTCGCCCGCCAGCGCCTCGGTGACGGGCAACGAGCCGGTGCGCTCGGCGAGGTGCGCGAAACCGCTCATGGTGTGCACGGGCCACGGGTAGCTGATGTTGAGGTGGATGTCGTAGGCCTTGAGGCGCTCGATGATGTCGTCGCGCCGGGGATGCCGGACCACGTAGACGTAGTAGACGTGGTCGTTGCCCGCGTTCGTGGCCGGCAGCCTGAGCCCGGTGTCCTGCAGGCCTTCCTCGTACCGGCGCGCCACCGCCTGCCGTCCGGCGACGTAGGTGTCGAGCCGGGTCAGCTTGCGCCGCAGGATCTCCGCCTGGACCTCGTCGAGGCGGCTGTTGTGCGCCGGGGTCTGGACCGTGTAGTAGATCTTGTCCATGCCGTAGTAGCGCAGCCGGCGCAACTGAGCGGCGACGTTGTCGTGCGGGGTGATCACCGCGCCGCCGTCGCCGTAGGCGCCGAGCACCTTGGTGGGGTAGAAGGAGAACGCCGCCACGTCACCGGTCGAGCCGGCGATCTTGCCGTGCTGACGGGCACCGTGCGCCTGGGCGCAGTCCTCCAGCACGCTCAGACCGTGCTTGTCCGCGATCGCCCGGATGGCCGTCATGTCGGCGCACTGCCCGTAGAGGTGCACGGGCACGAGGCAACGGGTGCGATCGGTGATCTTCGCTTCGATCTGGGTGGTGTCCATGAGGAAGTCCTCCTCGCGGACGTCGACGAACACCGGCGTGGCGCCCGCGTTGTCGATCGCGATGACGGTCGGCGCCGCGGTGTTCGACACCGTGATCACCTCGTCGCCCGGCTGGACGCCCAGCGCCTGCAGCCCGAGCGTGATCGCGTTCGTGCCGTTGTCGACACCGACGCAGTGCCCGGCGCCGTGGTGGGCGGCGAACTCCTCCTCGAACCCGCGCACGCTCTCCCCGAGCACGAGCTGCCCGGAGTTGAACACCATCTCGACGGCGTCGAGGATGTCGAGCCGTTCGTTCTGGTATTCGAGCAGGTAGTCCCAAACACGCGTGGTCATGGGCGAGCCTTTCGGGCGAGTGCGGCGATGGTGCGGTGGATCCCTTCCCCCAGCGGGATCTCCGGGCGCCAGCCGGTGACGGCCCGGAACGCGGAGGAGTCGATGGTCACGCTGCGGAAGTCGGTCACGGGGGCGTGCGAGGGGGCCTGGACCGAGGTGACCTCGACCGGCGGGGCCCCGGTGTGCTCGGACGTGATGGCGGAGACGAGCCGGAACACGTCGCCCAGCGCGTCACCACGGCCCGCGCCGAGCAGCCAGTGCCTGCCGGACAACGGATCGGGGTGCGCGAGTGCCGCGGCGAACGCGTCGGCGATGTCGTCGACGTGCACCAGATCGCGGCGCACGGTGCCGTCGTGCCACATCGTGATCGGCTGCCCGGCGAGCGCCCTGGCCGCCATCGCGGACACGACACCGCGGTCGTGACCACCGCCCGGCGTGCTCTCACCGAACACGGTGGGCAGCCGCAGGCTGATGCCCCGCACCCGCCCGGCGGCCGTCGCCCGCCGCAGCAGCAGTTCGGCGCGCAGCTTCTGCCGGTCGTACGCGGTCTCCGGCCTGTCCGGTTCGCTGCCGTCGAGCGGTTCCCGTTGCGGCACACCGACCTGGGACGCCGCGCCGCCGTAGACGACGACCGGGCGGACGCCGTCGTCGCGGCCCAGCACGTCGAGCAGGTCCTGCATGACACCGACGTTCACGCGCTCGGCGGAGCCCTCTTCGGCGGCACGCCAGCCGCCGTCGCCGAGGAGCAGGTAGACGACCGCGTCCGAGCCCTCGACCGCGTGCGCTAGCTCGGCGCGGCCGGTGAGGTCGGCAGTCACCACCTCGACCTCGGCGGGGCCTGGTGGCACCTCGGCCGGTTTGCGTGCCACGGCACGCAGGCGGATCTCCTGGCGTGCCAGGGTCTTCAGCACCGCGGAGCCGATGAACCCCGTCGCGCCGAGCACAGTGATCCTGTTCATGTCACACCAGTCCCCGTGGCCAGGCGGAGGCGGCGTTCATGCACGCGAGCAGCGTGCGCGCCTCCACGTTGAGGTAGTGGCCGTGCCGCGCCAGCGTGGTCAGCTGCGCGGGCGTGGCCCAGACGAAGCCGCGGGGCGGCTCGGACGGCACCAGCGAGGGGTCGGCCTCGACGGTGAGGTAGCGGCAGCGGGTGTTCAGGAACCGGCCGCCCTCCTCGGAATGCACTGCCTCGTAACGGATGCGGGATCGCTCGGCCCCCAGCACCACGTCGAGGAACGGCGGGCGGTCCCCGGCGGGGAGGTGTTCGTAGTTGCGCGGCGTGCACTGCACGGTGGGCGCGAGTTCGACGGTGTCGAGGAAACCGCCGTCGGCGCGGGCGTGCACCAGCACGTGCTGGACGCCGCCGAAGTCGCGCACCAGGAACGCCGAGACGCCCATGTCGACGGACTGGAGCAGCGGCTGGGTCCAGCTGATCCGCTCCCGGTTGCTGCCGTGCACGGCGACCGCCACGACCTTGAAGTACCGGCCGTCCTCGTGCGCGATGGCGTCGGGACCGCGCTTCCAGCCCTGCACGGACGCCAGCGGGATGCGCGTGGTCCGCACGTCGTGGCGCGCCCGTTCGCCGGTGAACCAGGACAGCAGCTGGACGTCGGAGTGCAGTGCGCCCGGATTCGGGTCGTAGTAAGGGAGACACGACAGCACGCTGCGCGCGTTCATGTTCACCGTCTCGTCCTCGTGCAGCAGTTCGGCGATCTGCCCGAGGGTGAGCCAGCGGAAGTCCTCGTCCTCGGCGATCTCCGCGGAGGTCTCGACGATCATGTTGCGGTTGGACTTGCGGAAGAACCACGAGCCCTGCTCGGCCTGCAGGACGTCGACGACGACCTGGTCGCGGTCGAGGTCGGCGAAGTGCTCCAGCAGCTTCACGCTCGACCCGCCGTGCGCCCCGGTGTAGTTGCTGCGCGTCGCCTGGACGGTCGGGGACAGCTGCACCAGGTTGGGGTTGCCCGGCTCCATCTTGGCCTGCATCAGGAAGTGCAGGACGCCGTCGATCTCCTTGCACAGGATGCCCAGGATCCCGACCTCGGGCTGCTTGATGACCGGCTGCTGCCACTCGCGGTAGGGGCCGTCGCCGTGCGGTCCGTCGTGCTCCACCACGTGCAGGCCCTCGATCGCGAAGAACCGGCCGCTCGCGTGCACGAGATCCCCGGTGGACCGCACGAAGTGCCACTGGTCGAGCTCGGCGAACGGGACGCGTTCGACGCGCAGGACGTTGGCCTGGCGGCGTTGCGCGAGCCAGGCGCGCACGTCCTCGGTGCGCATGTGCGCGCCCTGGCGGGTCGCGGCGGACAGGGCGACGCGGTGCAGGTGGCCGGCGTTTCCCCGGGCACGCAGGGTGGCCGGCTTGCTCAGCTGGGCGGTCATGGCGGATCCCCCTCTACGGCCGTTGGGCGGTGATCAGGACGTAGCCACTGCTCGGGTTCTCCCCGAACGCCGCCATGAGCTCCGCGGCCGTGATGATGTCCGCGGCCGCGAAGGGCGGTGCCGGGTCGGCGATGCGGCGGAACGCGGCGGCCGCCTGCTCGTAGCTCGGCCGCACGTTCTCGCCGATGTCGAGCAGCTCCAGCAGGTTCCAGCCCGCCTGCTCCAGGTTCGCCCGGTGCTGCTGCTCGCTGTTGACGCCGGCGATCTCCAGCGTGCGGATCATGCCCGCCAGCACCGCCTCGCCCGCGCCGGTGAACGGTTCGCGCTGGCACAGGTCCGCCACGACGAGCCTGCCACCGGGACGCACGAACCGGCGCAGCCGCGTCAGCGCAGCGGCCTGGTCGGACAGGTGCAGCAACGACTCGATCGCGAAGACGGCGTCGAAAGTGCCGAGGTCGTCCGGCAGGCCGGCGGCGTCGGCCAGCCGGAAGCTGAGCCGGTCCCGCGCCTCCGACTCCGCCGCGATCTCGGCCGCCCTGACGACCTCCTGCTGCGACACCGTGATGCCGGTGACGTGCACGTCGTGCGTTTCCGCGATGCGCACGGCCGGGAAACCGTTGCCACAGCCCACGTCGAGCACCCGGTGACCGGGGCGCAGCGCCAGGCGCTCGGCGACCAGGTCGGTCAGGCGGTCGGTCGCGGCGGCCATCGGCACGTGCTCGGCACCGGCGTCCCAGTAGCCCGCGTGGATGTTGCCGCCCAGGGCTTCCGTGGTGCCGGCCTGTGCGAACTGGTCGTACTTGCCGCCGACTGCGTCGGTCTGCGATGTCACGGGTGCGTTCCTTCCGGGCTGGTGGGCAGGTCGAGGACGAGGCGGGCGGGGCCGTGGAAGACCATGTCGTCGGCGTACTCGACCTGGTGGGGCGCCTTCTCCCAGCCCGGCAGGCCGTCCAGCAGCGCCCGCAGGCCGATCTCCAGCTCGGCGCGGGCCAGCGTCGCGCCGAGGCAGTAGTGGATGCCGAGGCCGAACCCGAGGTGCCGGTCCGCCGGCCGGTGCACGTCCACGGCGTCGGGGCGCGGGAACCGGGCCGGGTCCCTGTTCGCCGAGCCGAGCAGGGCGATCACGCGGCTGCCGGCCGGGATGGTCGTGCCGCCGAGGACGGCGTCCTGGCGGGCCCAGCGCGTCACCGCCTGCACCGGCGGGTCGTAGCGGAGCAGTTCCTCCACGGCGGTGGGCACCAGGTCCGGGTAGTCGCGCAGGTCGGCGAGCAGGTCCGGGTGGCCGCGCAGGATCAGCGCCGCCTTGGCCAGCGAGTTGGTGGTCGTCTCGTGTCCCGCGGTCAGCAGGTGGACGCACGTGCCGACGACGCGTTCGGTGCTCAGCGGGATGCCGAGCATCAACGCGATCAGGTCGTGCTCGCCCGGCTTCCGCCGCTGCGCCTGGTCGCGGAAGTAGTCGGTGAGCTCCCGCGCGGCGGTCTCCGCGTCGAGGTGCCGCGACTCGCCGGTGCGGGTGGTGCTGGCGCCCTGCAACGCCACCGCCAGTGCGCGCAGCCGTTCGTGGTCCCGCGCCGGAACACCGAGGAGCTCGCAGATCACCATGATCGGGAACGGCGCCGCGAAGCCCCCGACCAGGTCGGCCCGGCCCCCGAGCCGCGACAGCAGCTCGTGGGCGATGCGGGCGATGCGCGGCCGCAACGCGGCGACCACCCCGGCCGAGAACTCCTTCTGCAGCGGCGACCGCAGCCGCGTGTGCTCGGGCGGGTCGAGGAAGACGAGCCAGTTCTCCACGACCGAGCGCAGAGCGGTGAACTCCGGCGGCACCGGCAGGGACAGCGGGAATCCGTCCTCAGTGGAGCGCGACACGCGGCCGAAGTCGCGGTCGGACAGCACTTTCACCACGTCCTGGTAGCCGAAGACGTAGAACGTGGGCGGGCCGTCGTCCGCGCCTTCGTGCACGGAACGGACTTCGCGGTACCGCCGGTACACCGGGTACGGGTCGGCAATGTCCTCTGCGGACCAGCCCTGGAGGCTGAACCGGGGCAGCGTCACGGATCGCATGTCACAGCCCTCCGGCCTGGGCGCGGAAGTGGTCCGCCCAGAACGTGCTCAGCTCGCCCACTCGTGCGGGCACGAGGGCGCACTTGGCGCACTGGGCCGCGATGTCGTCCAGCCGCATCGAGATCGAGCGCCGGGCCACGTCCGCCCGTGAGATCGCGGCGGGCACGTCGGGGAGTTCGAACGAGGGCCCGGCCGTCGTGCCGCGCCGCCCGGACGGCAGCGTCACCAGCAGTTCGGCCAGCGGGCGCATCAGCCCGGCCATGACGTCGATGGCCGCGTTCATCAGGTCCGACCGGCGCAGGCTCGCGTCCGGGCGTTCGCCGAAGTGCTGGGCCATCAGCTGCAGGGCCAGGAAGTACGACTCGTTGAAGATCTGCATGACCGTGCGGGCGTCGGGGTCCGTCACCGCCTCGGCGGCGGGGCTCGCGGGGTTCAGCGACGGGTTGCGCGCCACCGGGTACGCGGGGTTCCACAGCTCGCCGTGCGGGCCCGTCACCGGCGCCTTGCGCAGCAGCTCACCGATGAGCAGGAACGACGTGTAGTGCGAGTCCTCGACGCCCTCCTCGTCGAGCACCCCGCCCTCGCCCTGCTCGGTGATCACGTCGATCGCGTACAGGGCGCTCGGGAGGTCGTCGACCTCCAGCTGGTAGTCGGGGTGCTCGTGGTTGATCGACTCCCGCAGGAACAGGTGGTGCTCGCCGCCACCCCTGCCCTTCTTGACCAGGAACAGGCCGGGAATCTGCTGCAACGCCTCACGGATGTCCGCGTACAGCTCGCTCAACGAGGCGTAACCGTGTTCCTGGCGTTGCGCCTGAGGTTCGCCGTCGCGCGGCCGCAGATCGCCGACCTGGTGCTCGGGCTTCTCGATCTGGGTGAAGCGCTCCACGCTGCCCAGGCCCAGCCGTTCCAGCGCGAAATCCAGCGGCACCGGCAGTTGGTGGTTGATCGTGCCGAAGTCGACCCGCGGCACGTGGAACGGTTCGCCCAGCGCCATGATGATGTTGTTGACCAGCAGGAAGTGGATCATCTCCTCGCGGGCGATGCCGAGCAGCATGCTGCGGATGCCCTCGTCGAGCGTCTCCCCGCCGTCACCGCAGGCGAGCTGCAGCTGTTCGGGTGTCCACAGACCCAGCCGCACGTACTCCGCGCCGGCACCGTAGGTCGGCACGGAGTAGGCCGCGTAGAGGTACTGCAGCATGACGGCCAGCTCGATCAGGGCCGCCTCCCGCAGGACCTCGACCAACCGGCCGCGCGTGGCGATGCGGTTGCGGACGGGCACGGTCGTCTCGGCAGGCAGCAGCAGGTGGCCGGGAGTCTGCTGGGTGCGCAGGAACTTCAGCAGCAGCCGCGACTTCGCTTCGGACAGGTCACGCGTCGGCGGCATGTAGTAGGTCTTCGTCCTGTTCTGCGGATCGCACATCTGCCAGATCAACTTGGCGTAGGTCTCCGTGCGGCTGCGGTTCGCGAGACTGAAGACCTCCTTGTCCATGAAGGAGAAGAGGTGTTCGTAGTAGGCGAACACCTCGCGGTAGACGAGGTCGAAGCCGGCCTGCTCCACGTCGTCGAGGTGCCAGTCGTCCGGCAGCACCCGCACGCTCAGGTACCCGGCACCGGACCAGAAACCGAGTTTGTCGTCGTTGTCGTAGTCGAGCCCGGCGGGCTCCGGCACTGCCGTCAGCAGCAGCCGTGCGGTGCCGGCCGCCTTGCCGCGCATGCTGAAACGGCCGTGACCGCGGTCATCAGTCTCGATCACGTCGGTGTCCAGCGAGACGACGGCGTCGACCGGGCCACGAGGACGGGCCGCCGGGTTGGTGAACTGCCTGACCGCGATGTCACGCACCGGGGCGGGCCGGCCTCGGACGAACGACCGCACCGCCACCTCGACGTCGTGCTCGGCGTCATCGGCGCTGCGCGGATGCTCCACGAACACGCTCGCGTCGTCGACCTGGAGGTTGATCTCCTGCTCCCGCAGGAGGAGCACGCCGTCCGAGGCGACGATCCGCAGCGCGTCACCCGCGATGTCCTCTTCGGACAGCAGACCGGGAACCGTGACCACACCGGAGGTGAGCGCCGCGTCCTCGGTGTACGCGGTGGCCGGGATCCGGGCCACCAGCCGGTCGTCGCGGACCGTGCGCAGTTCGAGGTCCCGGGCCGCGGCGGCCGGTGCGGGCGCCGTGATCATGTTCAGCGTGACCTGGCCCGGCGAGATCGCGACCGTGAGGTTGCCCATGCGGTTGCGGGTGCCGCGATCCGGCACGAGCAGCCGTCCGGCCGGGTAGGTGCGCAGCTCCTCGGGCCGCCACGGCGCGATCGTGCCGTGCAGACGCCATTGGGAGGGCTGATCCGGTGCCTGGGGCGCGGACTGGCCGTCGAGGGCGAACTGCACGACGAGGCCACCCGTCCCGGCCTCCCGGAGAAGCCGCGCGACCGGCGACACCTCCGCCTCGTCCAGCCAGCGCAGGTCGTCGTCGGTGACGACGAACTGGTGCACCACCGAGCGGCCCAGCTGCCAGTGCCCGCAGCCACGTCCGGTGGCGTGCCAGCGCGGCGGCGAGAATCCTTCGACCGCGCCGGTCGCCATGTAGCCGACGTCGTGCGACCGCCCGTCGCGGCCGAAGCCGACCTGGCCGACCATGAGGGTCGTCGTCCAGTCGGAGGCGGGATCAACGTCGAAGATCCGCGCCCGGTTGACCGTGGTCGCCAGGTACTCGTTGTAGTGGCCCCAGAAGTCGACGGCCCGTCCCACCACCGGATCCGCCGTGCCGGGCCGGCCTGCCACGCGTTCGGTGCTGACGACCTGCGCGTTGATCGAGAAGTGCCCGTTGCCGGCGAAGTCACGGCCCTTGGCGGCGCTGAACGGCCCGCCGGGCGCCTCGCTGCCCGCGCTGTCGTACCGGGGCCCCGTCTCGTCGAGGTGGGCGTGGTACTCGGCGGGCGGCCGGTGCACCGGGAACGGCTCGCCGTCCGCCATCAGGGCGGTGTTCGTCGCCAGGTCGGCCAGGCCGTTGCGCGGTCCGGTCGGCAGGCGCGTGGTGGCGGCACCGCGGAAGTGCAGCCTGGGCAGGTCGAAGACACTCATGCGGACTTCTCCGTGCGGGTGAGGCGGCGTGCGGGGAACGCCACGCCCGTCCGTCGTTCGCACCACTCGATCTCGTGCGCCGCGTCGATCGCCGACTCGATCGCGCCCTCGATCCACGCGGGCTTCGACGAGCAGTGCTCCCCGGCGAAGAAGAGGCCCTTCTGCGGCCTCGTCGCCTCGCGGCGCTGCGCCTCCCGCAGCGCGGAGTCCTGTTCCCAGCGGATCGTCGCCGCGCCGAGGGACCAGCGGTGCTCACCCCAGGCCTTCGCGGCGACGCCGAGGACCATGCCGGGGCGGCGCAGTTCGGGGTGCATGACGCCGAGTTCCCGGGTGATCAGCGCGATCCGTTCCTGCTCGGTGAGCTCGCTCAGCGCGTCGGCGTCGGGACCGATGCTGTAGCTGGCGAGCATCACCGCGCCGTGCGCCGGATCGCCGTCGACGGGCGGGTAGTAGGTCTGCCGCACGTGCCCGCCGGTGAAGGAACCGCCGCCGCGGATGCCGTCCTCGTGCCAGAACGCCTCACGGCAGTGGAAGGCGACTTTCGTGGCGGGCCAGTACTTCGTCTCGTGGATGATGTCGAGCTTCTCGTCGTCGAACCCGCTGAGACGCATCCCGCGCAGCACCGTGAACGGCACGGTGCACACCACGTAGTCGCAGGTCCTGGTGAAGGACCTGGTGCCCTGCCTCAGGTTCAGGACCACGTCCTTGTCGCGGACCTCGATCCCGGTGACCTCCTGCCCGAGGGTGATCCTGCCGAGCAGGCGGGCCGCGAGGCTGCGGGGGATCAGGTCCATGCCGTCGCGCAGCCGCACGATGTCGGAGCTGGTCTCGTCGAGCACGTCGTCGAGGAAGCGCTCCAGGTGGGGCGGAACCAGCGAGCGGATGCGCGGGTTGCCCGCGTAGAAGGCGTGCAGGTCGATCATGGTGCCGTTGTGGCCGCGGCGGTACGGCGTCAGGTCGACCTCGTCGACCAGGTCGAGCAGGCCGGTGCCGATCTCGCCGTGCATGCCGTTGTAGAACTGCCGCGGCGCGATGGCGCGGATGGTCGCGTCCAGCCAGGCGCCGAACAGCAGGGTGCCGTCGCGGTAGCGCCCGGCGGGCACCGCGGAGGCGAAGTCGCTGACGAGCACGTCGTGTGCGTCGCGCACGCGCAGGTAGCCGGACGAGCTGGGCAGGTACGCCGCGTCGTCGGAGAAGATCGTGTGGAACGGCAGCACCTGGTCCTGCAGGCCGAGTTCCGCGATGTAGTGCAGGGTCAGGCGGTGTGCGGAAGGGATGCGCATCGCACCGAGCTCGGCGAACGGCCCGGCCTCGCCGGTGAACCGGTGGGTGTGGACGCGTCCGCCGATCCTGTCGCCGGCCTCGACGATCTCCACCCGGTGGCCGAGACGCTCCAGCTCGTAAGCCGTCACCAGCCCGGCGACCCCCGCGCCGATGACGGTGACGTTCTTCCTCTCACCGATGGCGTCGAGCCCGTTGACCTCTTGCAGCGTTGTCACCGCGGACTTCCTTCCGGTGCGCTAGCGGCGGGCAAGGAATTGATCTGGCGCCATTGTTGGGTCGGCGGAGGTGCGCCCGTATCCCCCGACAGAGCCGGTCGTGCACGGCCGCGCAGGTCCGTGAGGGGTATCGAGACGGGCGGAAGCCGCCCGGCCCCTGCGCAAGTGCGCGGGGTTTGTCTTGACACGCCGGACAGCGCCGTGAACAGGGCGATGCTGACGCGAGCCGCTCAGCGGCCACCCCGGAGCAGCCGCTGGAGGCGACGTTGACCCGAGTGCTGATCGCGACGACACCGGCCCCAGGACATGTGGTCAGCCTGTTCGAGATAGCCACCGAACTGACGCGCCGCGGTCACGAGGTGCGCTGGTACACCGGTGAGGTCTTCCGGGACCAGGTCGAACGGACCGGGGCGCGCTTCGAGCCGATGACCGAAGGGCTCGACTTCGGCGGCAGGAGCCGGGAGGAGGCGTTTCCCGAGCACGCCGGACTGGCCGGGCTGAAGAGCTTCAAGGTCGGCGTTCGCGACATCTTCTACCGCACCGCCCCCGGCCAGCTCGCGGACATCCTGGCGTTGCTGGAACGGTTTCCCGCCGACCGCATCCTCGCCGACGACATGTGTTACGGCGCCTGCTTCGCCAGCGAGAAGACGGGGATTCCCCTGGTGTGGCTGGCGAACTCCATCTACATCCTGGGCAGCCGCGACACCGGGCCGCTCGGCATGGGTCTGGGGCCGAGCACGAACCCGTGGAACCGCCTGCGCAACGCCGCGCTGAGGTTCGTCGGCGACCAGGTGTCCATGCGGGACCTGCGTGCGGAAGCGGACCGCGTGCGCGCGCAGGTCGGGCTGCCCCGGCTGAGGACGAGGGCGATGGAGAACATCTCCCGTCACCCCGACCTGTACCTGGTCGGGTCAGTGGCGTCGTTCGAGTTCCCGCGCCGCGACCTGGCGCCGGGCACGCACTTCATCGGCGGCCTGTTCGGCGTGCCACCGAAGCACTTCGACCCGCCCTCGTGGTGGGACGAGCTGTCCGGGGACCGGCCCGTCGTCCTGATCACGCAGGGCACCACCGCCAACGACGTCGAACGCATGCTGGTGCCCGCCGTGCGCGCTCTCGCCGACGAGGACGTCCTCGTCGTGCTGACGACCGGCAGCAAACTGGACGTGGAGCGGCTGCTTCCGTTGCCGCGCAACGTCCGGATGGAACGGTTCGTGCCGTACCACCACCTGCTTCCGCACGTGGACGTGATGATGACCAACGGCGGCTATAACGGGGTCAACGCCGCTCTCGCGCACGGGGTGCCGTTGGTCGTCGTTCCCGCCACGGAGGAAAACCCCGACGTGGCGGCGCGGGTCGAGTACGCCGGCGTCGGCGTGGTCGTGAAACCCCGTGCTGTCACCGAGTCCAGCCTGCGCGCCGCCGTCACCACGGTGCGGACCGACGAGCGCTACCGGCGTCGCGCCGCCGAGATCGCGGTGGACCTCAACAACAGCGACGCGCCGAAACGGGCCGCCGACCTGATCGAGTCCGCCGTCGTTTTCCAGGACCAGATTCCCACCGGAGGTATCGCAAGTTGAACGGGACGACGAAGACGGGGCTCCAGGCCCCCGAGACGACCATGCCCATCGATCCTGGTCCTTTCGACTGCATGCCGGAACTGCTCGCCGCCGCGCGGGTGGCCCCGGTCGTGCGGATTCCCTACCTCGGACAGCACGCGTGGGTGGTGTGCGACCGCGAGCTCGTCAAGGTCGCGCTCGCGCACCCGAAGATGGGCAAGGACATCACCCTCGTGCCCGAGTTCATGAAGCAGCCGGGCCTGATGGTCGGTTCCCAGCCGCCGCCCGAGTACGCGCGGGCCATGATCATGAGTGACGGGGAGGACCACGCGCGGATCAGGCGGCTGCACGCGCCCGTGCTGAGCCCGCGCAACACGGAGAAGTGGGGCGAACGCGTCAGCGTGAAGGTCGAGGGCTTCCTCGACGAGCTCGACCAGCGCGGCGCCCAAGGCGACAACGAGGTCAACGTCGTCACCGACTACACCCACAAGATCCCGCTGGCGTTCATCTCCGAGATGCTGGGCCTGCCCGACGAGGCGGAACGGCAGCTGCGCAGCATCACCGACGTGATGCTCTACTCGTCGGACTACGAGGCCAGGACCCTTGCGGTGCGGGCGTTGTACGGCGCGGTCGAGGGCTGGGTGGCCGACCCGGCACCGCTGCGCGACGGCGTCATCACCGGGCTTCTGGCCTCCTCCAACGGCATCGACGCCGCCGTGACGGAGGGCGAGGTGATCGTGTGGACCCTGGGCATGATCATCACGGGCTACGAGACGACGGGCAGCCTGATCTCGGCCTCCCTCTTCGAGGCGTTGCGGCGCCCGGTGCAGGAGCGGCCGAAGACGGACGACGAGATCAAGGCGTGGATCGAGGAGGCGCTGCGCGTGCACCCGCCGTTCCCGCACCCGACCTGGCGCTTCCCGCTGGAGGACATCGAGCTCGGCGGCTACCTGATCCCCAAGGGCGCGCCCGTGCAGGTCAGCATCGCCGCGGCCAACCGGGAGCCGGGGGAGGGGGCGGACAGCTTCGACTCCGCACGCGGCGGGCACGGGCACCTCTCGTTCGGCCTGGGCATGCACTACTGCATCGGCGCGTCGCTGGTGCGCCTGGAAGCCCAGATCGCGGTGAGCGGGTTCCTGCGGCGTTTTCCGCAGGCCCGGCTGAGCACGACCACGCCGTACGAGTGGGAGTCCGAGTGGATGATCCGCCGGATGAGCGTTCTGCCGGCGACCCTGCGCTGACGGGGATCGGCGGGCCGGTCGCGCGGCCGGCCCGCAGGGGGTGGCCTTCGACCACGGCGAATGGAACGACTCCGTCACCGGGTGGCAGCGTGCACCGGTCGCCATCGAACTGCGGCGCACCGCCCACGTGGCGGCGCTGGATCTGACGCGGTGACGCACCGGCCGGGCACCGCGATCCCGACGCGCCGGACCGCCGCGCGAGTGCTCGCGGTCCCGAAGGCCCTGACGGCCAGCGTCGGCGAAGCCCCGAGCCCGAGCTCGGCTCCTAGCGGGCCTGTCCCGCGGCACGACCTACCGAAGCTCGTCGGATGCCTGAGCGACCTCCACCGCGACCCAGCTGGTCGCCGTGCTGGGAGACCACTTCCCCTGCACGCGACCGCGGCCATGGGTCATTTCTCCGCGTTCGACCCCGCCTCCGTCGGCGCGGCGGTGCGCTGCCTCGGTTGACATTTGACCACCCGCACCCCGTGTGAACGTGCGCGGCACTCGGATTTTCGCCGGTGTGACGGACGTCTGGCGTCTCGAATGGGCGCTCTTCGGACACCGTCCTCGTGGGAGCGCTCTTCTCGGATTCCGATCGCGACGGCCCGGTGTGCTTCCGGTGATCAGGCCGTGATCGTGCTGGTCAACATTGTTGGCATCGCCCGCCGGGGGAGCGGAATTCCACGCGGTGATTGCGCCGGCTCGTGGAGCGGCACTGGAAGAACGCACCTGTTCTCGATCTCTCACGGGTGTTGACATGGCGGGTGACGTCGCGCGAGTCTCCAGGCGGACGAGGTAGGGAGGTTCTGGGGTGGAGTCGGTGAGTCGCACGCCCAATGGACATCCGCGTCTTGATTGGCTGCGCGAGGCAGATTTATCCGAGTCGTAGGAAGTTCGCTTTTCATCTTTCCCCACTGTGCTCATAGGACAGGGAAAATAAGTGTCGTGCACACCTCTCGGTGAGAATCTCGCGGCGTGCGAGCAGTCGGTTGATCTGCCCGTGTCGCTCCCGTTGCGCGGACGTGACGAGGAAACTCGCAGGACCAAGCGATTCATTCAGGCGGTGGCGGAGTCCCGGCAGGCCCGGATGCTGGTGGTGGCGTCCCCCGCGGGCACGGGCAACACCAGGCTGGTGGCCGAAGGCACGTCCCTGGCCGCGCTGCGCGGCTTCTCCTCGCTGGACCTGTCGCCGGGCGCCTTTCCGGCGGAGGGCTCCCGGACGGACCACCCCCACGTGGTCAGCGTGAGCGCGCTGGCCGCCCAGATCGAGCCGCGACTGGCCCAGCGGCTCCGGCAGGGACCGGTGCTGGTCACGCTCGACGACGCTCATCGGACGCCACCGTCGGTGCTCGCAGCCGTGAGCGCGGTGATGGCCAAGTTCAAAGATCTGCCCGTGTGCTGGCTTCTCACCGTGCACGCCGAACAGTTCGGCACGGCCGCAAGCGCGATGCTGCAGGACATGGCGCGCGTTCTTCCGTGCGACTGGCTTGAACCGCTCACGCCACTGTCGGACGACGCGGCGCTGGCCATCGCCGCCGACGTGCTGGGCGCGGTGCCGGACCACGACGTCGCCGCACTGGTCAACAGCGCCGGCACGACACCGCTGCAGGTCGTCGAGGTCGTCCTGGACCTGCTGCGGGACGGCCAGGTCCAGGTCGTGGGCGACGTCGCCCGGCTGATGGCCGGCCCGATGGAGCGCGGCATCGCCTGCGCCGTGTCACCGGAACCGGCCGGGCGACTGCCGTGGTCGTTCCGGCGGAGGATGGGCGAGCGGCTGCACGCGCTGTCGCCCCAGGCGCAGGACGTGCTCCAGGTCGCGGCGGTGCTCGGCTGCGGCTTCGCCCCCGAGGACCTGGCGGAGATGCTGGGCGAGCCCGTGGCCGTGCTGCTGCGGCCGCTGCGCGAAGCGCTCGCGGCCGGGTTCCTGCGCGGTGGCGGTGCCGAGTTCGTCTTCCACCGGGAACCGGTGTGGCGGGCCGTGCTCGGCTCCGTGCCGGAGCCCATGCGGTCGGCGTTGCACCGGCAGGCGGTGACGATGCTGCTCGGCCGTGAGCACCAGGACGCCGTGTCCGTCGCGGTGCATCTCGTGCACTGCGCGCGCACCGGGGACGCGGAGGCCGTCAGCGCTGTCGACGCGGCCGCGCAGAGCCTGCTGCCGGAGTCGCCGGAGGCGGCCGCGGCGCTCGCGATCAACGGCCTGAGGATCACCGGGCAGGGCGAGCCGAACCGGATCGCGCTCGGCGTCACGGCGGCCGCGGCCCTCGTCCGGATGGGCAGGCTCAGCCAGGCGGTGGAGCTCGCGCGCGACCTGCTGCACCCCGACGACCCCGGCCACGTGCAGTCGGCGTCCGTGCTGCGCACCTGGCAGGCCATCGCCCAGATGCTGCGCGGCGACGCCACGACCGTGTGCACCGTCGGCCTGGAGGTCACCGGGGCGGCCGCAGACGGGCACGACCTGTCGCCGGAGTTGTTGCTGCTCAACATCCTGTCGCTGCACAACCTCGGCGCGGCGATCGGGATGGCGGACCAGGTGCTGGCGCAGTCCGGCGAGTTCAGCCCGGACGTGCTGGCCGCCGCGCTGACCGTGCGGGCGATGGCGAGCTGGCGCGAGGGGGACCTCGACGCGGCGATCGAGGCCGCCGAGGCGGCCGTGGCCGTGCGCGCCGAGCTGACCAGGATCTGGCAGAGCGATCCACTGTGGACGAAGGTGTGGATCCTCACCAGGCTCGGCCGGCTCGACGAGGCGCTCGTCGCGGTCGACGAGGCCTGCGGCACGGCGGAAGCGCACGGCACCGGCGTGATGACCTCGGTCCCGCTCACGCTGCGCGCGGCCGTGCTGCTGGCCCAGGGCGACGTCGCCGCCGCCGAAGCGGCCGCCACCACCGGTCTCGCGGCCTCCGAGATCGCCGAGATGCCGTTGTTCCAGCCGCAACTCGGTGCGGTGCTGGTGCGCTGCGCACTCCGGCGCGGCGATCTGGTGACCGCCACCGACGGGCTGCGTCAGCTGGAGGGGTCGATCCCCGCCGGGCACCCCCACCCGTGCGCGGTGACGCTGCGGCTGATCGCGGGTCAGGTGGCCGCGGCCGGCGACGGCGCGGCGGCGGCGATCGACGAGATCCGCCCGTACGCGGAAGATCCCGGGCTGTGCCTGCAACTGCTGATGGAGGCACCCACCGCGACGGCGTGGTGCGTGCGCACCGCCCTGGCCGCCGACGACCACGCCCTCGCCGAGCTGTTCGCGAGCACGGCCGAGGACCTGGCCCGTGCGAACCCGAAGCACGAGTCGGTGGTCGTAGCGGCCGCACACGGCCGTGCGCTGGTGAAACACGACACCGCCGCGCTGGCGGGACTGCGCGACACGTGCACCGACCCGTGGACGAAAGCCTCTCTCGCGGAGGACATCGCGGCCGTCCACGTCGAGACCGACCGGGAGCAGGCGGTCCTCGAACTCAACAACGCGCTGGGCGGCTACGACGAGATCGAGGCCGAACTCGATTCCGCCCGAGTGCGCCGCACCCTGCGCAGGCTCGGCGTCCGGCGGCGCCGCGCCACGGCGAGACGCCAGGACGACCAGGACCCGGAACCCAGGCCCCGCACCGGCTGGGACAGCCTCACCGGCACCGAGCAGAAGGTCGCCCGCCTCGTCGCGGACGGCCTCACCAACCGCCAGGTGGCGAAGGAGCTCTTCATCTCCCCGCACACGGTCGGGTTCCACCTGCGGCAGATCTACCGCAAGCTCGCGATCGGGTCCAGGGTGGACCTGGCCCGGATCGCGCCCTGACCGCCGATCGGGGGTAGGAAGCGATCACCAGCTCGACCAGAGTGGCCGCATGAGGATCATCGCGGTGGCACTCGCCGCACTCCTGGTTCTTCCCGGGGTGGCTTCGGCGACGGACACCTACTGGGAACTGAAGCCGACCGGCACCGACGCCCGCCTGCGCGGCCTGTCCGCCGTGTCGGATCAGGTCGCGTGGGCGAGCGGCTCCCAGGGCACCGTCCTGCGCACCGTGAACGCCGGCCGGACGTGGGAGTCGGTCGGCCCGCCCGGCACCGAGGCGCTCGAGTTCCGCGACATCGAGGCCTTCGACGCGCGCAACGCCGTGACGCTCTCGATCGGTCCGGGCGAGTCGTCGCGGATCTACCGCACGTCCGACGGCGGCAAGACCTGGCAGGAGGAGTTCCGCAACACCGACCCGAAGGCGTTCTACGACTGCGTGGCGTTCTTCGACCGGTTCCGCGGGCTGGCGCTGAGCGACCCCGTCGACGGGAGGTTCCGGGTGCTGCGGACGTGGGACGGCGGGCGGTCGTGGCACGTCGACGACCCCAAGGGCATGCCGGACGCACTGCCGGGTGAGTTCGCGTTCGCGGCGTCCGGGCAGTGCGTGACGACCAGCGGCAACCACGCGTGGATCGCGACCGGCGGCGGCGCGAAGGCACGGGTGCTCCAGTCGCGCGACGGCGGCCGGTCGTGGAAGGCGAGCGAGGTGCCGTTGCCGTCCGGCGAGGCGGCCGGGGTGTTCGCGGTGGCGTTCAAGACGCCCTGGCGCGGGGTGGCGATCGGTGGCGACTACCTGAAGCCGACCGATCCGACGCCGGCGTTCGCGACCAGCGACGGGCGTGGCTGGACGGCGGGCGAGCAGGCGCCGGTCGGCTACCGGTCGGGCATCGCCTACCGCGGCAACGGGCTGGTGGCGGTCGGTCCGTCCGGGACGGACACCAGCAAGGACGGCAAGTCCTGGAAGATCGCGGACACGGGAAGTTTCGACACCGTGGACTGCGTGGGACACACCTGCTGGGCAGCCGGCGAGAAGGGACGCGTCGGCCGCACCTGAGAGGAGACGGGGAATGCGTCTGCATCCGGGTGAGACCGAGGCCTCGGGCTGGCGGGTCGCGAAGCTGACCGACGTCGTGCGGCGACTGCGGGAGGAGGCGCCCGGCGTCACCGGGCGTCCGCTGGTCGTCGCCGTCGACGGGCGCGGTGGTGCCGGGAAGACCACTCTCGTCGAACGGTTGCGAAGCCTCGTCCCGGGGTCCGGGGTGGTGCACACCGACGACGTCGCCTGGAACCACGCGTACTTCGACTGGGGCGGTCTGCTGGCCGAGAACGTCCTGGTGCCCCTCCACCGGGGCGAGGCGGTGGCGTTCCGGCCGGTGGCCTGGGCCGGCCACGACCGGCCCGGCGCGATCCACGTCGCGTCCGGGGCGGACGTCGTGTGGGTCGAGGGCACCGGCATCATCCGGGAGCAGTGCGCTCCGTGGATCGACGCCTCGATCTGGGTGCAGGGCGACCTGGACGAGCAGGAACGCCGGCTGTCCGCCCGCGACGGTGACTCCGCCGAGCAGCGCCGGCACGTCGCCGCGTGGCTGGCCGAGGAGTTGCCGTTCCTGCTGCGCGAACAGCCGTGGCGCAGGGCGACCGTCGTCGTCGCAGGTACGGGCGAACTCCGCCACGATCCCGAGTCCGAGATCGTCGTCGCGGTGTAACACCGGCCGGGCCTTCGGCGAAAAAGGACGTGTCGGCCGCTCCCTCGCGGGGTAACCGAAGCAGGTGTTCGACGGATTCTCGTTGCGTTGCAGGGACGTTGGCGAGGCCAATCTGCGAGTGAGGACCGGCGGTGCAGGGCCGCCGGTCCTCCTCTTGCACGGCCACCCGCGGACCCACACCACCTGGCACCGCGTCGCGCCACTGCTCGCTGAGGACCACACGGTCGTGTGCCCGGATCTGCGCGGTTACGGCGAATCCAGCAAACCCGGTGACTACTCGAAACGGGCGATGGCCCGCGACTTCGTGAACCTGATGCGGGGGCTCGGCCACGAGGAGTTCGCCGTCGTCGGCCACGACCGCGGGGCCGCCGCGGCGATCAGGCTGGCGCTCGACCACCCGGACCGGGTCACGCACCTGGCCGTGCTGGACGGACTGCCGATCGGCGCGCACCTGAGCCGCTGCGACGACCGGTTCGCCCAGGCCTGGTACCACTGGTTCTTCCTGGCCCAGCAGGAACTCGCCGCCGCGATGATCAACGAGAACCCCGACCTCTGGTACGGCGGCCGCTACCGCGACACCCCGCTCGCGATGGGCGTGGAGAACTGGGCCGACTTCCAGCGGGCCATCCACGACCCCGAGACCGTGGTCGCGATGTGCGGCGACTACCGGGCGGGCCTGGAGGTCGACCGCCACCACGACGACGAGGACCTGGCCGCGGGACGCAGGATCACGTGTCCGGTGCTCGCTCTCTGGTCGGCCAAGGACGACCTCGGCGAGCTGTACGGCGACCTGTCCGCGATCTGGGCCGAATGGGCCGACGACGTGCGGGTTCGTTCCCTCGACTGCGGGCACCACATGGCCGAGGAAGCACCCGTCGAACTGGTCCGCGAACTACGTGAGTTGTTCTGAACGGACCGTTCACGACAGGTGGTGATGAGGTTTCGGCGCGCGCACGCGTTAGGGTCTGTCCGTGGCCATCGCACGTGCCGAACGCCTCGTCAACCTGGTGCTGTGCCTGTTGTCGACCCGTCAGTACCTGACAGCGGAGCGCATCCGCGCCATCGTCCCCGGCTATCACGAAGCGCCGACGGACGAGGCGTTCTTCCGCATGTTCGAACGGGACAAGTCCGAGCTGCGTGATCTCGGCGTGCCGCTCGAGACCGGGAGGCAGTCCAACGCCGAGGGTGCGGAGGACGGCTACCGGATCGCGCGGCGCGACTACGAGCTCGGCGACATCGACCTCGAACCCGACGAGGCCGCCGCTGTGGCGCTGGCCGCCCGGCTGTGGGACTCGCCGCAGCTCACGGGCGCCGTGCACGGCGCGTTGATCAAGCTGAGGGCCGCCGGGGTCGACGTCGACCAGGACACGCCCGCGGCCGTCGAGCCCAAGGTGCGGGCCAACGAGCCCGCGTTCCCACCGCTGCTGCAGGCCGTGCAGGCGGGACAGGTGGTCTCGTTCGACTACCGCAAGCCGCCGCCGGGCGGGCAGAAGGAACGCACGGTCGAACCGTGGGGCGTGGTCGCGTGGCGCGGCAAGTGGTACCTCGTCGGCTGGGACCGTGAACGCAACGACACGCGGTGCTTCCGGCTCTCTCGCGTCGTGGGCGCGGTCCGCACCGTCGGCAAGCCCGGCGCCTTCACCGTGCCCGAGGGCACGGACCTGATGAGCCTCATCGCGCGCACGCAGGCCGATCCGCACCACACGGCGCCCGCCAAGATCTGGGTGGCCAAGGGCCGGGCGCAGGGGCTGCGGCGGCACGCGAAGGTCGTCGGGGAACGCGACGGCGGCGACGTCGTCGAGATCGACCTGAAGTTCCCCGACTCGGCCGCCAAGTGGCTCGCGGGGTTCGGGCCCGACGTCGTGGTGCTGGAGCCCGAGGTCCTGGCCAAGTCGGTCCGCGACCGCCTGCAGGGCGCACTGGAAGGAGCGCGGTGACCGCGTCGAACGAACGGCTGCCGCGGCTGCTCGCACTCGTGCCGTACCTGCTCAACCGGCCCGCGATCACCGTCAAGGAGGCCGCGGCCGACTTCGGCATCACGCCCAAGCAGCTGCGCAAGGACCTCGAGCTGCTGTGGATGTGCGGCCTGCCCGGTTACGGGCCGGGCGACCTGATCGACCTGTCGTTCGAGGGCGAGACGATCACCGTCTCGTTCGACGCGGGCCTCGACCGGCCGCTGCGCCTCACCGCGGCCGAGGCGGCGTCGCTGCTGGTCGCGCTCAGGGCGCTGGCGGACACACCGGGCGTCGTCGACACGGACGCGGTGCAGCGGGCGCTGGCCAAGATCGAGGCCGCGGTCGGCAAGGCGCAGCCGGCGGGCATGGTCGTCGGGCTCGGCGCGTTCGAGCGCGGCGAGACCGCCGAGGTCCGCGCCGCCGTGCAGGACGCCGTGAAGCGCGAACGGGCCGTGAGCATCCGTTACTACTCGCAGTCGCACGACGCGATGAGCGACCGAGTGGTCGATCCGATGCGTCTTCTGCTCGTCGAAGGGCGCGGCTACCTCGAAGGATGGTGCCGGTCGGCGCTCGGCGTGCGGTTGTTCCGGCTCGACCGCATCGACGACGTCCGGGTGCTCGACGAGCCGTCGTCGCCTCCGCCGCACGCCCAGCTGACCGACACATCGGAGGGGTTGTTCCACCCCCGAGACGACCAGAAGGTCGCCGTGCTGCTGCTCGAACCGGACGCGCACTGGGTCGCCGAGTACTACCCGGTCGACCACTCGGCCGAGCTCTCGGACGGCCGCACGCGTGTGCTCATGCGCTACGACGACCCGTCGTGGATGGTTCGCCTGCTCCTCGGGCTGGGCGGCGACGTGCACGTCGAACAGCCGTCGGAACTCGCCGGGGAAGTTGTTCGCCAAGCGGCAGAAGCATTGCGCCGGGCAGATCACCTGCTGTCCACCCAAGACGTATAACGTGTGCTTGTGCCGTCCACACCGACCCTGGCGCTGATCGCGCTCGGCCTGATCGTGCTCGTCGTGATCGCAATCCGAGTCATCCGATCCTTGCGTCGATTCGCCCGCGCCCGCACTCTGGTGGGGGACGGGGTCGGCAACGGCGTCGGTCTGCTCAAGGCGCGATCCGCGGCGCTGAAGGTGGCCATCGCCGGACGGCGGCCCAGGCAACAGGCCCGCACCAGGGCAAACCCCGCGTACGATCGTCGTGGCGGGGCAGACAGGAGGATCACCAATGGGTAACCTCGGACCCACCGAGCTGATCATCATCGCTGTGGTGATCATCTTGCTGTTCGGTGCGAAGAAGCTTCCCGACATGGCCCGTTCGCTCGGCAAGTCGGCGAAGATCTTCAAGGCTGAGACCAAGGGCCTGCGCGACAACCAGGACGCGGACGACGCGCCGGTGCAGCAGCCCGTGCAGCAGCCGGTCCAGCAGCTCCCGCCCGCCCAGCCGCAGCCGGTGCAGCAGCCCCAGGTCGCGCCTCCCATCGAGCAGACCACCCAGAACAAGGCGAACAACTGACCTTCCTCCTCTCCTGACTTGTAAGGACGGTCGACGCGGTGGCAAGTCCGTTCCGGTGGGTCGCTGAACGCCGGGAACGCGGCAGGCGCCGTCGGGGCAACGCCGACGGCACGATGTCGCTCAAAGAGCACCTTTACGAGCTGAGGTACCGGCTCGGTCTCGCGATGCTGGTCATCAGCCTGGGTGCCATCTTCGGCTTCATCTGGTTCCAGGTGCGGCTCGGCCCGATCCCGTCGCTCGGCGACATCCTGACGGGACCGTACTGCCAGCCGGACCTGGAGAAGTACCGCGCGAAGATCACCAACAACGGCGAGTGCGCGCTGCTGCAGACCGAGCCGTTCGAGATCTTCCTCGTGCAGCTGCAGGTCGGTGCGGCGGCGGGTGCGGTGCTGCTCAGCCCCTTGTGGCTGTACCAGATCTGGGCGTTCATCACGCCCGGCCTCTACCAGAAGGAACGCAAGTTCGCGCGCGTCTTCGTCGGCGCCGGCGCGCTGCTGTTCGTCGCGGGCGCGGTGCTCGCCTACCTGGTGGTGCCCGAAGGCTTGAAGGTCCTGCTCGGTTTCGGTGGCGACAACTGGGTCACGGCGCTCACCGGTAGCAAGTACATCAACTTCGTCATCACCATGCTGTTCATCTTCGGCGTGAGTTTCCTGCTGCCGCTGGTGGTGGTGATGCTCAACCGCGCGGGCGTGCTGTCCTACGAGCGGCTGGCGAAGTGGCGGCGCGGCCTGATGATGGGCCTGTTCGTGTTCGCCGCGATCGCGACCCCGGGCACCGACCCGATCTCGATGGTCGTGCTGGCCCTCGCGCTGTCGGTGCTGTTCGAGATGGCGATCCAGATCTCCCGCGTGCACGACAAGCGCAAGGCGAAGCTCCGCGTCGCCGAGGGCTGGGACGCGCTCGACGACGACGAGGCGGCGCCGTTCAACTACGTCGCGTCCGACGCGGAGGGCAACGACCCCGGCGAGAAGGCCATCGCCGCGGATCCCCCCAAGCGCGTGAACTACGACGACGCCACGTGACGCGCGCGGCTTTACTGGTCTGCCCCGCGTCGGGCAAGGGGCGGGCGGCCCGGATGGCCGGGTCGACCGCCGCGGCGCTGCGGCCGCACGTGTCGTCGTTGACGCAGCTGGTCGCGCACGACGCCGAGGGCACGCTGGCGATGGCGCACCAGGCCGTCGCGGACGGCGTCGACCTGCTCGTCGTCCTGGGCGGTGACGGAGCCGCTCACCTGGGCGTCCAGGCGGTCGCGGGCACGTCCACGGCGCTGGGCATCGTCCCGGCGGGCACCGGCAACGACCTGGCCGCGGCCGTGGGCTCGCAGTCGGTCGAGGACGTCGTGCACGGCACCCGCAGGCAGCTCGACCTCGGGCGGCTGTCGACTGGGCAGTGGTTCGCCACGGTGCTGTGCGCCGGGTTCGACTCCGCGGTCAACGAGCGGGCGAACGCGATGCGCTGGCCCGCCGGTCCGCGCCGCTACGACCTGGCGATCGTCGCGGAGCTCGCGTCGCTGAAGCCGGCGCCGCTGGTCGTGACCACCGAGTCCGGGACGGTCGAGCTGGACGCGACGCTGGTCGCGATCGGCAACACGCCGAACTACGGCGGCGGCATCCCCGTGTGCCCCACGGCCGACGCCGGCGACGGGTTGTTCGACGTCACGGTCGTCGAGGGCGCCAGCCGCACGATGCTGATGCGGATGCTGCCCACGTTGCGCACCGGCAAGCACACCGAGCACCCGGCCGTGCGGACGTTCCGTGCGCGCGAGGTCTCGCTGTCCGGCGGCAACGGCTGGATCGCCTACGCCGACGGCGAACGCCAGGAGGCGTTGCCCATCACCGTTCGGACGGTTCCCGGAGCCCTCACGGTCGTGGGTCGCTAAATTATGGGGCTGTTCGGTTCGTTTCACGGTTTTCGGTAGGGATTCATGGAGACGCTGGAGTTTCAGTCCGAGGCGCGTCAGCTGCTGCAGCTGATGATCCACTCGATCTACTCGAACAAGGACACGTTCCTGCGGGAGCTGGTCTCGAACGCCTCCGACGCGCTCGACAAGCTGAGGCTGGAGTCGTTCCGCGACAAGGACATGCAGGTCGACGTCGACGACCTGCACATCGTGATCGAGTCCGATCCGGCCGAGCGCACGCTGACCGTGCGGGACAACGGCATCGGCATGACGCGCGAGGACGTCGTCCGGCTCATCGGCACGATCGCGAAGTCCGGCACCGCGGAGTTCCTGAAGCAGCTCAAGGAACAGCAGTCCGGCAGCGCGTCCGACCTGATCGGCCAGTTCGGCATCGGCTTCTACTCGTCGTTCATGGTGGCGGACAAGGTCACCCTCGTGACGAAGTACCCGCACGCCGAGAAGGGCGTGCGCTGGGAGTCGACCGGCGAGGCCACGTACACGATCGACGACGTGGACGACGCGCCGCAGGGCACCTCGGTCACGTTGCACCTCAAGCCGTCCGACGACGAGGACCGCCTGCCGGACTACACCGAGCCGGCGAAGATCCGCGAGATCGTCAAGCGCTACTCGGACTTCATCACCTGGCCGGTGCGCCTGGGCGGCGAGGACATCAACTCGCGCAAGGCCCTGTGGGCGCGCCCGGCCTCCGAGGTGACGGAGGAGGAGTACGCCGAGTTCTACCGGCACATCAGCCACGACTGGAACGCGCCGCTCGAGACCATCCGCATGCAGGCGGAGGGCACGTTCGAGTACCAGGCGCTGCTGTTCCTGCCCTCGCAGGCGCCGATGGACCTGTTCATGCGCGACGGCAAGCGCGGCGTCCAGCTCTACGTGAAGCGCGTCTTCATCATGGAGGACTGCGCCGAGCTGATGCCGGAGTACCTGCGCTTCGTGAAGGGCGTCGTCGACGCGGCGGACCTCTCGCTGAACGTCTCGCGCGAGATCCTGCAGCAGGACCGCCAGATCCAGCTGATGCGCCGCCGCCTGGTCAAGAAGGTGCTGTCCTCGATCAAGTCGCTGATGGGCACGCGCCCGGACGACTACGCGAAGCTGTGGCGCGAGGTCGGCGCGGCGCTGAAGGAGGGCCTGCTCTCCGACGCGGACAACCGCGACGCGATCCTGGAGGTGTGCTCCTTCGCGTCGACGCACTCTGAAGAGTCGCTGACCACGCTCGCCGAGTACGTCTCCCGGATGAAGGACGGCCAGGAGCACATCTACTACATGACCGGCGACTCGCGGGTGGCCGTCGAGAAGTCGCCGCACCTGGAAGCGTTGCGCGCCAAGGGTTACGAGGTGCTGATCCTCACCGACACGATCGACGAGATGTGGGTCGACTCCGTCCCCGGCTTCGACGGCAAGACGCTGCAGTCCGTCGCCAAGGGTCAGGTGGACCTGGAGACCGACGAGGAGAAGTCGGCCAACGAGGCCAAGGCCGCGGAGTTCGCCGACCTGCTCACGTGGATGAAGGAGCAGCTGGAGGACAGCGTCAAGGAGGTCCGCCTCTCGTCCCGTCTGACGACCTCGCCGGCGTGCGTCGTCGGTGACTCGTACGACATCACTCCGACGCTGGAGAAGATGTACAAGGCGATGGGGCAGGAGCTGCCGAAGATCAAGCGGATCCTGGAGCTCAACCCGTCGCACCCGCTGGTGGAGGGCCTGCAGAAGGCGTTCGCGACCGGCGAACGCGACGGGCTGGCCGACACCGCGGAGCTGATCCACGGGCTGGCGCTGCTGGCCGAGGGCGGCGAGCTCGCCGACCCGTCGCGGTTCGTGAAGCTGGTGGCGGACCGGGTGCAGCGCACGTTCTGACAAAACCGCAGGTGGAGGGCGATGTCCAGGGGACATCGCCCTCTATGGCTTCAGTGCAGGCTGAAGTTAATCTATCTCGACGGCAATTGTCGGTGCGATGTGAAAGCCTGGAGGGGTGTCAAGTGCTTCGCGGTCCCCGGCCGAGGCCTACGCCCACTCCCGGCGCAACGCCCAGCGGCCCAAGCTGACCGATTTCCTGTCCGTGATCTCGTTCGAGCTGGACCCGTTCCAGCGCCAGGCCTGCGAGGCCCTGGAGGACGGTCACGGAGTGCTCGTCTGCGCCCCCACCGGTGCCGGTAAGACGGTGGTGGGCGAGTTCGCCGTGCACCTCGCGCTGACCGAGGGCCGCAAGTGCTTCTACACGACGCCGATCAAGGCGCTGAGCAACCAGAAGTTCGCCGACCTCACCGCGCGGTACGGGCCCGAGAACATCGGCCTGCTCACCGGCGACACGAGCGTGAACGGCGGTGCGCCGGTCGTGGTCATGACGACCGAGGTGCTGCGGAACATGCTCTACTCGGGTTCGTCCACTCTGGACGGACTCGCGTACGTCGTGATGGACGAGGTGCACTACCTGGCGGACCGCTTCCGCGGCCCCGTGTGGGAAGAGGTCATCCTGCACCTGCCCGAGCACGTGCAGGTGGTCGGTCTGTCCGCGACGGTCAGCAACGCCGAGGAGTTCGGCGAGTGGCTGGTCGAGGTCCGCGGCGACACCTCCGTCGTGGTCGACGAGCACCGGCCCGTGCCGCTGTGGCAGCACATGCTGGTGGGCAACCAGATGCTCGACCTGTTCGAGGGCGACCAGACGCACGCGCGGATCAACTCCCAGGTGCTGCGCAAGACCGAGGAGCTCGTGCGGTACCACGTGCCGTTCAGCCGCGGGCGCAACCGCGGCGGCGGCCCGGGGCGGCCTGCGCGCAACAGCGGGTTCAAGCCGACGTCGCGCATCGACATGATCCAGCGGCTCGACGCGGCGTCGTTGCTGCCGGCGATCGTGTTCGTGTTCAGCCGCGCGGGCTGTGACGCGGCGGTCGCGCAGACGGCGCGGGCGGGGCTGCGGCTCAACTCGCCGGAGGAGACCGAACAGGTCCGCCGGATCGTCGACGAGAAGACGCGCGACCTGCCCGAGGCCGACCTGACGGTGCTCGGGTACTGGGAGTGGCGCGAGGCGCTGGAGCGCGGCATCGCGTCGCACCACGCCGGGCTGCTGCCCGCGTTCAAGGAGACGGTCGAGGAGCTGTTCGTCCGCGGTCTGGTCAAGGTCGTGTTCGCGACCGAGACGCTCGCGCTGGGCATCAACATGCCCGCGCGGACGGTCGTGCTCGAGAAGCTCGTGAAGTACAACGGCGAGGCGCACGTCGACCTCACCCCGGGTGAGTACACGCAGCTCACGGGCCGTGCGGGGCGTCGAGGCATCGACGTCGAGGGGCACGCGGTCGTCGTCTGGCAGCCGGGGATCGACCCCAAGGCGGTCGGCGGGCTCGCGTCCACCCGCACGTACCCGCTGCGGTCGTCGTTCCGGCCGGGCTACAACATGGCCGTCAACCTCGTGCACCAGCTCGGTGCCGCGTCCGCGCGCGAGATCCTGGAGCAGTCGTTCGCGCAGTTCCAGGCGGACAGGTCGGTGGTCGGGCTCGCGCGCCGCATCGAGCGCAACAAGGAGGCGCTCGCGGGCTACACCGAGTCGATGACGTGCCACCTGGGCGACTTCTCCGAGTACGCGGCACTGCGCCGCCGCATCGGCGACCGGGAGAAGCAGCTCTCGAAGCAGAACACGAACGCGCGCCGCATCGAGACGGCCAAGTCGCTCGAACGGCTGCGCAAGGGCGACGTGATCGCGGTGCCGTCCGGGCGCCGCAGCGGCCTCGCCGTCGTCGTCGACCCCGGCCTGGAGCCGATGGGCGAGGCGAAGCCGCTGGTCGTCACCGAGGACCGCTGGTCCGGCCGCCTCACGTCGGCGGACTTCCCGTCGCCGGTCGAGGTGCTCGGCCACATCCGGCTGCCCAAGCAGGTCGACGTGCGCTCGCCCAAGTCGCGGCGCGACCTCGCGTCCACGATCCGCAACACGGGCATCACCGTGCCGTCGCGGGGCCGCAGGCAGACCACGGCGGACGACGACCCCGAGCTCGCGACGCTGCGCCGCGCCCTGCGCGCCCACCCGTGCCACGGCTGTGACCAGCGCGAGGACCACGCCCGGTGGGGCGAGCGGTACCACCGGCTGCTGGCCGAGAACCAGCAGCTGGAGCGCAAGGTCGCGGCGACGACGCACTCGCTGGCGCGCCAGTTCGACCGCATCCGCGCGTTGCTGCGCGAGCGCGGTTACCTGAGCGAGTCGGAGGAGGTCACCGCTGACGGCAAGCGGCTGACCAGGCTCTACAGCGAGTCCGACCTGCTCGCCGCCGAGTGCATCCGCAACGGCGTGTGGAAGGGCCTCAAGCCGGAGGAGCTCGCCGCCGTCGTGTCGTCGCTGGTCTACGAGGCGCGCCGGGACGGTCCCGTCGAGGCACGCCTGCCGCAGGGCCCGGTCGCCGACGCGATGCTCAAGACCGTGCGGCTGTGGGCGGAGATCGAGGACGACGAGCGTCGTCACAAGCTCGAACGCATCACCCGCCAGCCCGACCCCGGCTTCGCCTGGCCGGTGTACCGCTGGGCGCGCGGCGAGTCGCTGGAGAAGGTCCTGATCGCCGCCGAGGCCGGGGGCAACGAGCTCGGCGCCGGTGACTTCGTGCGCTGGTGCCGCCAGGTGATCGACCTCCTGGACCAGATCCGCGACGTGGTCGGCCGCCAGGACCCGGTCGGCGCGGCCGCGGCCAAGGCCGTCGACGCGCTGCGCCGCGGAGTGGTGGCGATGATGTGACCCCGAGTCGTGGCCTAGGGTCTGCATCGAAGTCCCGTTCGATGAGAGTCGCGTCCGGCCGGCTGTCGCGAACACGGACTTCGATGCAGACCCCAGGCCTGACGAAGGTTTTGCGAGTCGGAGTAAAGACTGACGTCAACGGTGTGATTGGATTTCGCCGCAACGTCGTACACACGGAGGTCGACTGATGAGCAGCCCGTACGGACCGTCCGGAGGGAACGATCCGCAGCAGCCGTGGGGCCAGCAGCCGCAACCGCCGCAGCAGCCTTATGGAGGCGGTTTCCCTCCCGGCACCCCGTCTGGCGGCTTCCCGGCGCAGAACCCGGGACAGAACCCGTACGGCCCGCCGCAGCCCCAGCCGGGTCAGCAGCAGCCGTACCCGGGTTTCGACCCGTCGCAGCAGCAGACGCAGCAGTACGGCGTGCCTGGTCAGCAGCCGCAGTCGAACCCGTACGGCACTCCCGCCCAGGACCCGTACGGTCAGCAGACGCAGCAGTACGGCATGCCGGGCCAGCAGCAGCCCAACCCGTACGGGCAGCAGCCGGGTTACGGCCCGCCGATGCCGCCGAAGAAGAAGTCCAGCGCCGCGATCTGGGTCGCCGCGGTCGTCGTCGTCCTGCTCGTGGGCGGCGTGCTGTTCACCGGCTTCGTGTCGCCGGCCTTCTTCAAGAAGAAGATCTTCAACAACACCGAGGTCCAGAAGGGCGTCGTCCAGATCCTGAAGGACGAGTACAAGATCTCGGACGTCGGCGCGGCGACGTGCACCGGTGAGAACGAGGTCAAGCCCAACACCTCGTTCGAGTGCAAGGTGCAGGTCGGCGGCAAGGACAAGAAGGTCAAGATCGTCGTCAAGACCGAGGACGGCGAGTACGAGGTCGGCCAGCCCACCGGCTGATTCCAGCTCTTCCGGAAGGCGTCCCCAGGGTTCCTGCGGGGCGCCTTTCGCGTCTCGCGGAAACTGAGGTGCGTTCGCCGTCGGCCTGAGCGACGATCGCGGGCGTGACGGAGATCCGCGTACTCACCGACGAAGCGCAGTACCGCGCCCACAACACGCTCTTCCGCCGTGCGATGCATTGGGGCCCGCCCACGGACGAACAGTGGCCGACGACGCTGCCGTCCTACGAGTCCGGCCGGGTGCTCGCCGCGTTCGAAGGCGACGAGATGATCGGCACCACCCAGTCGTTCGGCTGCACCATGGTGGTACCCGGCGGCGCCCTCGTACCGCACGCGGCCGTGTCACGCGTGGGTGTGCGTGCGGACCACACGCGCCGTGGCGTGCTGAGCGCCCTGATGCGCGAACAACTCTCGACGCTCCAGGAACCCGTCGCGACGTTGCGCGCGTCGGAGGGCCGCATCTACGGCCGTTTCGGCTACGGCCTCGCCGGACGCGTGCGGTTCCTGCGGATCGACGCGCGCAAGGCCGTGATCCCGGGCTCGCCGGCCGGGCGGGTGCGGATGGTGGACCCCGACACCGCGGACAAGCTGCGGCCGGAGCTGCACTCCCAGGTCGCGCTGAACCGGCCGGGACAGATCTCCCGCTGGCCGGGCTGGTGGGCCAGGGCGCTCGACCGCAAGACCGAGGCCGAGAACGTGGTCACCATCGTCCACAGTGGACCAGACGGCGACGACGGCTACGTCTGCTACAAAGTGTCCGAGGACAAGGACTTCCACCACCACATGGAGGTGCAGGACTTCGCGTGGGCCAACGCCGACGCGTGGCGCGACCTCTGGATCTACCTGACGAGGCTCGACCTGGTCGACACGATCGAGTTCGACGCCGCACTCGACGACCCGCTCCACTGGCTCTTCGAAGACCCGCGCGTCGTGTACACGAAGGACGTCTACGACCAGATCTGGCTGCGGCTCGTGGACGTCCCGCGCATGCTCGCCGCCCGCACCTACGGCAGCGCCGATCCCGTCGTCATCGAGGTGCGCGACAAGCTCCTGCCCGCGAACGACGGCTGCTACCGCGTCTCGCCCGCCGGTGCCGAACGCGTCGAGGCGCAGCCCGACATCACGATCCCGGCCGACCTGCTCGGGGCCGTCTACCTCGGTGACACGAGGTTCTCCGACCTCGCGGCCGCCCAGCGGATCCAGGGCTCGCGGTGCGCGGAGGCCGACGCGTTGTTCGCCGGCCCTCTCGCCCCGCTCTGCTCGACGTTCTTCTAAGCGCGCCGCTCCATCGCGTTCACCAGGCGCGGAACGGAACTGCCCAGGCCCCAGCGCTGTGTGAGCTCACGCAGCCGCTCGGGGTCGGCGGGCACGCGCGGCACCTCGTCGGCGCGGTCCAGCACGACCGGGGCGTCCAGCGCGGTGCGGACGACCACGGGCGCCACCGCCAGGTACTCCTCGGCCGCGATGAGCGCGTTGCGGGCCTTGGTGGTGAGCTTGCGGTCCATCGGGTCCGTCACGGCCTTGAGGACGGCGTCGAGCGAGCCGAACTCGGTGATGAGCTTGGCCGCCGTCTTCTCGCCGATGCCCGCGACGCCCGGCAGGCCGTCGGACGGGTCGCCGCGCAGCACGGACATGTCGGCGTACGCCGAGCCCGCGTTCTCGACGGGCAGCGAGTACTTGGCGGCCAGCTCCTCGGGGCCGAGGACCTCCGCCTTGTTCCAGCCGCGGCCGACGTAGACGACGTGCACGGGCGTCGGTTCGTGGCGCACGACCTGGAACATGTCGCGGTCGCCGGTGACGACCTCGACGGGCGACTTCGTCTCGCGGTGGGCGAGCGCGCCGATCACGTCGTCGGCCTCGTGACCCACGGCCTCGGCGGTGCAGATGCCGGCGGCGTCGAGGACGTCGAGGATGATCGGGATCTGCGGGGTCAGCGTGTCCGGGACCTCCTCCGAGCCGTCGGTGGCGTCCGCGGCGACCCGGTGCGCCTTGTACGACGGCAGCGCCTTCACCCGGAACTCGGGACGCCAGTCGGCGTCGAGGCACGCGACCAGGCGCGCGGCGCCGCGTTCGGTGATGACGCGGGCGATCGTGTCGACGAACCCGCGCACGGCGTTGACGGGCGTGCCGTCGGGCGCGGTCATCGAGTCCGGCAGCGCGTAGTACGACCGGAAGTAGAGGCTCGCGGAGTCGAGCAGCACCAGGGGAGAGCTCACGAACGGACAAGCTACTAGGCTTTCCTCCATGGCAACGATCACCGGGCCCATCGACGTGTCCGCGCTGCGCGCGCGGCTCGACCGCGCTTCCGCCGCCGCCGAGCAGGCGGGCGTCGACGCCCTCCTCATCTCGCCCGGCTCGGACCTGCGGTACCTGATCGGTGCCGGTGGCGACTCCTTCGAGCGCCTCACCTGCCTCGCGCTGCCCGTGGGCGGCACGCCGACGCTGGTCGTGCCGAAGCTGGAGCAGCCGGGCTACGCGGCGATCCCCACCGACGAGCTCGGCGTCGAGGTCGTCACGTGGGTCGACGGCGAGGACCCGTACGCGCTGGTCAAGGCCGCGCTCAAGGGCTCGCGCACGGCCGTGGCGGACATGATGCCCGCCCTGCACACCATCAAGCTCGGCCAGGCGATCGGCGGCGCGCAGTCGCTGGCCGGCCCGATCATCCGCGAACTGCGCATGCGCAAGGACGCCGCCGAGATCGACGCCCTGCGCAAGGCGGGCGCCGCGATCGACCGCGTGCACGCGCGCATGGGCGAGTTCCTGCGCGTGGGCCGCACCGAACGCGAGGTCGCGCACGACATCGCGCTGGCGATCGTCGAGGAAGGCCACACCGTCGCCGAATTCGTCATCGTCGGCTCCGGCCCGAACGGCGCGTCCCCGCACCACCGCGACTCCGACCGCGTGGTCGAGGCGGGCGACGTCGTCGTCATCGACATCGGCGGCCCGGTCGCCGAGGGCTACAACTCCGACTCGACCCGCACGTACGTGATGGGCGAGCCCGCCTACGACGACGTCCGGGAGACCTACGCCGTCCTGCAGGCCGCGCAACAGGCCGCTGTGGACGCCGTGAAGCCGGGTGTGACCTGTGAAGAGGTGGACGCCGCCGCCCGCTCCGTCATCGCGGACGCCGGGTTCGGCGAGTTCTTCGTCCACCGCACCGGCCACGGCATCGGCCTGGACGTGCACGAGGAGCCCTACATCGTCAGCGGCAACTCGCTGCCGCTCGAAGCCGGCATGGCGTTCAGCGTGGAGCCGGGCATCTACCTGCCCGGCCGCTGGGGCGCCCGCATCGAGGACATCGTGGTCGCCACCCCGGACGGCGTCGAGTCCTTCAACAACCGACCTCACGACCTGGTGGTGCTTTGACCCTCGAGCAGATCGACAGAGCGATACTGAAGGAACTCGCCTCGGACGGCCGGTGCAGCTTCACCGACCTCGCCGAACGCGTGGGCCTGTCCGTCTCGGCCGTCCACCAGCGCGTGAAGCGCCTCGAACAGCGCGGCATCGTGAAGGGCTACGCGGCCCGGCTGGACGGCGCCGAGATCGGCCTGCCGATGTCCGCGTTCATCTCGCTGTTCCCGATCAACCCGGCCGAGCCGGACGACTACCCGAAGCGCCTCGAACACCTACCTGAGATCGAGGCCTGCTACTCGGTGGCGGGTGACGCCTCCTACGTCCTGCGCGTCCGCGTCAGCTCGCCGGTCGCGCTGGAGGAGCTCCTCCAGAAGATCCGGGAGTCGGCGAACGTGTCGACGAGGACGACCGTCGTGCTGTCGACGCCGTACGAGGACAGGCCGCCCGCGGTCTGACGGTGGACTGCCTGCTGCGGTGGGAGATCCCGCCGCAGCACCAGCCGTCAGCGCACCTGTCCGTCGGCGAGCACCAGCACCCGGTCGGCGACGGCGTGCACGGCGTCGTGATGGGTCGCGATCAGCACCGCGGCCCCCTCGTCCGCGACCCGCCGCAACAGCCCGACCGCGGCCTCGGCACTGGTGGCGTCCAGGTGCGCGGTGGGCTCGTCGGCGAGCAACGCCGAAGGCCGCGCCACCACTGCCCGCGCCAGCGCCGCGCGTTGCTGCTGCCCGAACGAGACCTGCCCCGGATACCGGGACCTCAGCCCGGAGATCCCCAGCTCGGCCAGCAACTCGGCGACGCCGGCCACGTCCCGCCCCGCCAGCCGCAACGGCAGCGCGACGTTCTCCTCCAGCGTCAGCTCGGAGGCCAGCCCGAGCGACTGCGGCAGGACGGCACACGCGGACCACGAGGCGAGTCCGGGCGACACCGACCCGCTGTCGGGGAAGTCGAACCCGCACAACAGGGACAGCAGCGCGGTCTTGCCGGAACCGGACGGCCCGCTCAGGGTCACCAGCTCGCCGGAGGAGACCGCCAGATCCACCCCGCGCAGCACGGACACCCCGCCGAAGGCCCGGTGCACCCCGGCCGCCCGGATCACGACGCGGCCAGCGGGACGCACAGGTCCGCCAGCGCCACCAGCCGCGGGTCGTGCGACGCCACCACGGCCGGCACCGGCAGCGAACCCAGGATCTCCAGCACGAGATCGGCCGACCGCGCGTCGAGCTGCGAGGTCGGTTCGTCGGCCACCACGACCGAAGCGCCGCGGGCGAGCGCGCACCCGAACGCCAGACGTTGTTGCTGGCCACCGGACAGCGCGCCGATCCGCCAGGTCGCGGACCCGCCCAGCCCGAGCCGGTCGAGCAGGGAGAGGTCCGCGGCACCGGCCGCGCGCAGGTTCTCGCCCACCGTCAGGTGCGAGATCAGGTTGTCGGCCGGGTTCTGGAACACGACCGCGATCTCCTTGCTCCGCAACACCCGCAGCTCCGACCACGACAACGACGAGGTCGGCACGTCGTGGACGTACACCTCACCCAGCGAAGGGCGTTCGATCAGCGACAGGACGCGCAGCAGGGTCGACTTGCCGGAGCCGGACGGTCCCGACAGGGCGGTGAGGCCGGGCGCGATCGACAGCGACACGTCCGTGACGGCGTGCACGGAACCGTAGGACACCCCTACGCCACAAGCACGGATCACCTGAGCAGTTCTCCCATCCGCGCGGTGCGCACACCGCGCAAAGCAAGCCAGGCCGCCACGACGACCACCAGGGTGCCGCACGCCACCATCGACCCCAGCAGCGGCAGCAGGTCCGGCAGCATCGGCGCCGGGTTCAGCCAGGGCGCGGGGTCCAGGCGCGGTACGGCCGCCCCGGCGCTCGCGAACGACGCCACCACGCCGATCCCCACGGCCAGCAACGCCAGCGCGCCCACCTCCAGGAGATGGCTCGACCACAGCACGGACGGGCGCATGCCCATGCGCGTCGACAGGGCGCCGGACACGGCGTTCTGGCGGCGGCGGACCTCGACGGCCAGCAGCAGCGCCACGGCGGCGACCACGGCCAGGACGACGCCGATCGCCGCCACGAAGCCGAAGGTCCACTCGACGGTCAGGAACGGCAGGCCGTCGAGGACGCGGGCGCGGTCGGCGACGTTCGTGTAGTGAATGCCGTCGGCCTGCAACGCGGAAGTCAAGGCGGACAACGGAAGCGTCGACCACAGGTGCCACGAGCCGACCTGCTCGACTGCCGGCACCGAGTCGCGGGCGACGACGTACCCGCGGGTGCCGAGCTTCGGGAACGACGGCAGCGCCGCCACGGGCTTGAGCAGCGGCAGGCCGGCGATCTGGATCTCCTGGTTCGCCGACCGGCCGATGCGCAGGGCGGGCGCGACCTCACCGGTGCGCTTCAGGCCCGAGAGCAGCGAGCGCACCTCGGCGGCGTCGTTCAGCACGGCGGCGTCGGTGAACGTCGCGGGGTCCACGACCAGCGCGCCCGTGCTCACCCCGACGAGAGTCGTGTTGCCCCGCAACGACGAGGGCAGCGCGACCCGGCCGAGCGCGACGTCCTGCGACACCTGGACCGTGCTGTTGGCGCCGACGAACACGCCGGACTTCGAGTCCAGCGCCGACTGCTGGGCCCCCGCCACCGCGCTGCCGACGGCGATGGTGCCGACCGCCAGCACGCCCACGAGCAGCACGCCGGTCACCGGTCCGACGGCGGCGGCCAGCCGCCGCAACGCGAGCTGGGCGGCCGGAACCCGCCACCACCGCACGTGGTGCGACCACCCCAGCGACCAGCGCAGCAGCCGCGTCGCGAGCAACGCCGCCGCCAGCACCACGAGCAGGGGGAACGCGAGCGCGGCCACGTCGACGCGCGGCAGCGAGCCGGGCTTCAGCGACGTGCCCAACCCGTTGTGGGACAGGCGGACCCACGCGAGCACGGCCAGCCCGGCGACGACCAGTTCCCACGGCACCAGCGCGAGCCGCCGCGAACGGGCCTGCCGCTGGAACGTCCGATGCGCGCGCCAGGACGCCACCAGCACCGTCACGGCGAGGCTCAGCGCCACCACGGCCAGCACGAAGCCCAGCGCCACCCAGAGCGTTCCGCGAGCCAGCACCACACCCGGCGCGTACAACGGCAGCAGCAACCGGGCGGCCACCAGCCCGAGCACGCCGCCCAGGACCAGCGGCATCCCCAGCTCCAGCACACCGCGCAGGCCCAGTGCCAACGGACTCGCCCCGCGCACCCACAGCAACCTCAGCTCGGAATGCCGCCGCTGCGCCCACTGCACGGTCACGGTGCCCACGCCCGCAAGCCCGACCAGCACGCTGATGATCACCAACGGCAGCAGCGAGGAGGAGACGTTGCGCTCGGAGGTCCGTGCCGCCGCGATGGCACCGGACAGCAGATCGGTCCGCGTCAACGACAGCCCGAGCGCCGCCAGCCGCGCGTTGCCGTTGTCCCGCAACGCCTCCGCCTCGGCGAGCGTCGACGGCGCCTCGGCCGCGAAACGCAACGACACCGTGGCGTCCGACGCGAACTCCGGTGGCAGCGCGGCGAGGTCCGCGGCCGAGGTCACCCAGATCACCGACGTGCTGGCACCGTCGCCGGCCAGCGGGTTCGGCACCACGGTCTTCGCCTCGGAACACCACCAGCCGTCCACCGGCTGCGTGAGGTCGGCGTAGATCGCGGACACCACCAGAGAGGACCCGGTCAGCCGGTCGCCGACCTTCACCTTCGCCGCCGTCGCGATCGTCTGCGGCACCCACAACCCGGTACCACCACCCTGCACCGCGGTCAGGTGCGACACCGCGTCCGGCCGGTACCCGAACCGGCCGTAGGTCGCGATGCCGTTGAAGTCGGGCCGGCCGATCCGCGAGTAGGCGCCGCCCAGATCACTGCGCGCCGCCAGCGAGACGGCCGTGGACAGCGGGAGCCGGTCCCCGTCCAGCGACGGGTGCACGGAGTGCGGGCACATCCGGCTCTGCTGGTAGGCGAGAGCGGCGCTGCCCGCGGCGGAGGAGTGCAGGGCGGCCGCGGCCACCACGAAGCCCAGCAGCAACGTCGTCGCGATGCTCACGAGCAACGTGAGCGGACTCGACAGCGCCGCCCTGGGCGCGGCTCTCCACGGCAACTGCACCAGCGCACGCTAACCGCCGTTCCCCGATTTGGGGAGCGTTCAGGAGGTAACGGAACGCATGACGCCGAACCGGCCGCCGAACGGGTCGACGAGCACCGCGATCCGGCCGACTCCGTCCAGGTCGTGGGGTGCGAGGAGCACCGGTGCCGCGGCCGCCACCTGATCCACATCGGCCACCTCGAAGTACGGCAGCCAGAAGGCCTGCGAGTCCGCGACGATCGCACCGAACATCCGGCCCGCACCCGCGCCCGCGGGCTGCAGGAACTGGCCCGGCGCGCCGGGAACCACCTGGATCTCCCACGAGAACAGCGAGCGGTAGAAGTCCGCGGACACGGTGGGGGCTGGGGAGTGGAGCTCCAGCCACGTCAGCGACCCCGGGACCGACACCGCGCCGAGCCCGGCGGGGCCCTGCCACACGCCGAACTCCTCGCCGTGCGGGTCGGTCAGCCGGACGTCCGCGGCGGGCGAGGTACCGGCGAAGTGGACGGTCCACGAGCCGGGCCGCGAGGTCGCGTGCCCGGCGACCGCCCGGCCGCCGCGGGTGAAGACGCCGGAGCCCGGGGTGTCGAGGGGCTGGTACTCCCAGCCGAGCACGCCGCTGTAGAACTCGGCCGCCTTCGCCTCGTCCGAGGTGCCCAGGTCGATCCAGGCCGGCGCTCCGGGGACGTACTCGGTGGTGATCATCCAGGTCCTGTCCTGTGCGTCCGTTCGAGGGGCGTCGCGGTCCAGCGATCCGGAGGCGAGGCAGGACAGGGCCTAGGCCCACCTCCAGCGGATACCTACCCAGTTGACCGACACGTCAGTCTCGAAGTGGTGCACGGAGTTCGTGTGGTCCGGTACCAGGTCGATGGTCCGGTGCGGTTCTTCTTCCTCCCAGTCCTGCAAGTAGACGTGCGGGTCCACGGGCAGCGCGGCCGGGTCGAAGTGCACCTCGATCAGGCTCTGCGCGAGGAAACAACGCACGCCGTGCGCGTACTCGATGCTGTCGAGCTGTGTGGGGTCGTGCGCGACGAACTCGAAGACCCAGGTCTCGCCTTCCCACAACGGCTTGTCGAAGAGCAGTTCGTGGACGACCACACGCTCGGCCTCGTGGCGCGTGGACCGGCCGAGACGGCAGTTGCGGACGGGCTCCTGCCGCACCTCCGCGGTCTCCGCCGAGTCGTCGCAGAAGTAGTGCGCGTAGAACCTGTCGACGCCGTCGTGGCGGGCACGGACGGCCATCTGCGCGTGGACGCGGGACGCGTGCCGTTCCGCGTCCACGAACACCCTGTCGTGCCGGGAGAGGACCTCCAGGTCGTTGGCGTTGAAGCCGGGCACCATGCCGGGCACGACGTCCGGCCAGCCGCTCGGGCCGGTGTGCTCCAGCAGGGCCAGCAGCGAGCGCGGCGGCACCTCCAGCAGCTCTTCGAGCACCGCCACGGCCCGCAGCGACTTCGGGGAGACCGGCCGCACCCTGCCCTGCTGCCAGTCGCTCAGCGTCGACAGCGCGACGGCCACGTCCTGCTGCCGCAGGCGTAGCCGGAGCCGTTCCAGCGTCAGGCCACGACGGCGGATGGCCGCGCGCAGCGCCGAGTGGAACGGTCCGATGCGCAGCAGCGCTTCCAGACTGGGCGTCGTTGTCACGGACTTGACTCTAGTGACAACGGTCGGCGGCCTGCCTAGAGCGCGAACCCCTCGGGGAACGGATCGGTCTCGTCCAGCAGGTACTGGCCCATGCCGGTGATCCACGCCCGTCCCGCCACCGTGGGCACGACGGCCGTGCGGTCGCCGAGCGGGACCTCCTCCAGCAACCGGCCGACGAACCTCGTGCCGATGAACGACTCGTTCACGAAGTCCTCGCCGATGCCGAGCTCACCGCGGGCGTGCAGCTGAGCCATCCGGGCGCAAGTGCCCGTGCCGCAAGGAGATCGGTCGAACCAGCCGGGGTGGATCGCCATCGCGTTGCGCGAGTGGGCGCCGTCGTGACCGGGCGCGACGAACTGGACGTGCTTGCACCCGCTGATCGCGGCGTCCACGGGGTGCACCGGCCGGTTCACCGCGTTGATCTCGTCCATGATGGACAGACCAGCGGCCAGAATTCGTTCTTTCTCCACACGATCGAACGGGATGCCCAGGTCCGCCAAGGGCACGATCGCGTAGAAGTTGCCGCCGTACGCCATGTCGTACCGGATCTCGCCGAGTCCGGGCACGGTCACCACGGCGTCCAGCTCGTGCGCGTAGGACGGGACGTTGCGGATCGTCACGAGCTTCGTGCGGGTGTCGTAGTCGGCGAGGACCAGCCCGGCCGGGGTGTCCAGGCGCACGGTCGTGACAGGTTCTGTCATTTCGACCATGCCGGTCTCGACCAGCACCGTGGCGACGCCGATCGTGCCGTGCCCGCACATCGGCAGCAGGCCGGAGACCTCGATGAACAGCACACCCCAGTCCGCGTCCTGGCGGGTCGGCGGCTGCAGGATCGCGCCGCTCATCGCCGCGTGGCCGCGCGGCTCGTTGACCAGCAGCCGGCGGATGTGGTCGTGGTCCTTGATGAAGTTCAGCCGCTTCTCGGCCATGGTCTCGCCGGGGATCACGCCGGCCCCGCCCGTGATCACCCGCGTCGGCATGCCCTCGGTGTGCGAGTCGACGGCGCTGAAGTACTTGGCGAACCTCATGAGGTCGCCAGCTTCATGTCCGCGTCGACCTGGGCGAGCTGCTCGGGGCTCAGCGGGCCGCGCGGGGGACGGCACGGACCGCCGTAGCGGCCGACGTAGTCCATCGAACGCTTGATGGCCTGCACGAACTCGGTGCGCGAGTCCCAGCGGAACGCCGGCACGAGCTTCTCGTACAGCGCCCGCGCCTCGTCGAGCCTGCCCTCCAGCGCCAGGTCGAACAGCTGCTTGCTCTCGGCCGGGAACACGTTGGGGTAGCCCGCGAACCAGCCCGTCGCGCCCATCAGCAGGCTCTCCAGCACGACGTCGTCCGCACCCGCCACGACGGTGAGGTGCGGGGCGGCCGCGCGGATCTCCAGCACACGCCGGACGTCACCGGAGAACTCCTTGACCGCCACGACGTTCTCGATCTGGCCGAGCTCGGCGAGCAGGTCCGGGGTCAGGTCGACCTTGGTGTCGATCGGGTTGTTGTAGACCATGATCGGCAGCCCGGCCTTCGCGACCTCGCGGAAGTGGTGCACGACCTCGCCGCGGTTGGCCCGGTACATCGTCGGCGGCAGGCACAGCACGCCGTCCGCGCCGTCCTCGGCCGCGAGCTCGGCCCAGTGCCGGGCCTGGTGCGCGCCCACGCCGTGCACGCCGATGACCGCGATGCCACGTCCCTTGACCGCCGCGATGGCGGTCTGGGCGACCTCACGGCGTTCCGCGTCGGTCAGCGACGAGTACTCGCCCAGCGAGCCGTTCGGGCCGACGCCGCGGCAGCCGCTGTCGACGACCCACCGGCAGTGCTCGGCGAACCTGTCCAGGTCGGGACGGAGCCCGGCGGGGGCCTTCGGGTCTTCCGCGTAGGGGAGCGCGGTGGCGACGATGACGCCGTCGAGGCGTTCGGTCATGACTTGTCCCTAAGGTCGATGTTGTTCGGGGTGAGTGCCCCGGAAGCCCAGAGCGATGGGGTGTGGCTGATGACTAGTTGCCGTGAGGTGGCTCCGAAGGAATGGCCGCCCCGTCGTTCTGGACGCCCTGGCCGCTGATTCAGATCTGGTGCGGACCGTCGCTGTTTAGGGACCTGCTGGCGGGGTTGTCCACGGGACTTGACTGAGACAACAGGAGAACGAGGGTGAAGGATCGGCCGCTGGTCTGGGTCGGTGTCGATGTCGGCAAGGCCACGCACCACGCGTGCGCGATGGACTCGGCCGGGAAGGTGGTGTTCTCGCAGAAGTTCGCCAACGACCAGGCCGCCATCGAGCACCTCGTTGCCCGTGCCGGCCAGGCGGCCGGCGAGGTGCGGTGGGCGATCGATCTGACCAGCAACGCGGCGGCGCTGCTGGTCGCGGTGCTGATCGCCGCGGGTCAGCAGGTGGTCTACGTGCCGGGCCGGGTGGTGAACCGCATGAGCGGGGTGTTCCGCGGCGAGGCGAAGTCCGACGCCAAGGACGCGCGGGTGATCGCCGAGACCGCCCGCATGCGCACCGACCTCACGCCTGTCACGGCCACCGACGAGCTGGTGGTCGAGCTGACCCGGCTGACCGCGCACCGCGAGGACCTGATGGCCGACTGGGTGCGCGGGGTCAACCGGTTGCGGGACATGCTGACCGGGATCTTCCCCGCATTGGAACGCGCGTTCGACTTCTCCACCCGCAGCGCCCTGATACTGGTCACCGGTTTCCAGACACCACAAGCGGTCCGGGACGCGGGACAGTCCTGTCTGGACAGTTACCTGCGTGAGCACGGCGCCTGGGTCAAAGGAATCCCGGCCATGGTCTCCGACGCGCTGGCCGCCGCCGAGGCCCAGACGCTGCGGCTGCCCGGCGAGGCGACCACCGCCACGCTGATCGCCGACCTGGCCCGGTGGCTGCTCGACCTGGACCGGCGGATCAAGGAGACCGACAAGCTGATCACCAGCAGGTTCCGGGCGCACCCGCAGGCGGAGATCATCGAGTCGCTGCCCGGTCTCGGGCCGATCCTGGGCGCGGAGTTCCTGGTGACCACCGGCGGCGACCTCGCCGCTTTCGCCACGTCCGGTCGCTTGGCCTCCTACGCCGGACTGGTCCCGGTGCCGCAGGACTCCGGTCGGGTGACCGGCAACCTGCGTCGCCCGAAACGCTACAACCGCAGGTTGCGACGCGTGTTCTACATGGCAGCACTGTCCAGCCTCAAAGTCAGTGGACCTTCCCGCGCCTTCTATGACAAGAAACGCGGTGAACGACTCATCCACACCCAGGCCCTGCTCGCCCTGGCCCGCCGCCTGGTCGACGTGCTCTGGGCCCTGCTGCGCGACGGCCGAAAATTCACCCCGGCCGCGCCCCAGCCCGCTACTGCTGCGGCTTGACACGGTCATTCAGATTCCTCCGGGAGTTCTGCTAGTTCGCCGAGGGGGATCGGGACCGCGATCACGCGGCGCTGGCCGTCGAACGGGACGCCGGTCAGCTCGGCGGCGTTGCGGGCGCAGATGCGGCCCTGGCAGCGGCCCATCGCGACACGGCTGGTGAGCTTGAGTTCGCGCATGCTCGCGGCGTCGGTCAGATCGTCGAGACGTACCTTCTCGCAGCGGCACACGGTGGTGTCCGGGTTCAGCCACGTCCGCCAGCCGGGCTGGACCTCGTGCGCCCTGGCCAGCGCGCCGGCGAACAGACGCCCCCTGCGGACGGCCTCCACGGCCTTCGCGGGCGGTTCCTGTCCCGCCGCGGCGGCTCCGGCGACGACTCCCTCGGCCTCGGCGAGGTCGGCGCCGCCGATGCCGGTGACCTCGCCGGCCGCGTAGACGTTCTCGACCGAGGTCCGCTGGTGTTCGTCGACGTCGTAGAAGTCGTTGATGCGCAAGGCGTTCGGCAGGAGGTCCGTGCGGGGCAGGAAGCCGTAGCCGACGCACACGAGGTCGGCGTGCTCGGTGCGGTGGCTGACGGGCCGCCACCGGCTGTCGAGCTTCGCGATCGTCACGCGGTCGCCGTGCTTGGCGATGACGGCGCTGCGGGTCTCCAGGCGGGGCAGCACCTTCCGGTAGCCCGCGAGTTCGCCGATCTTGTGCCGGTTGGCGAGCACGGCCCTGGACTCGCGCAGCCACCGGGCGGGAGAGGAGGCCTCGTAGACGCCGACGAGCGTGGCGCCGAGGTCTTGGAGCGCGGTGGCGACGGGCAGCAGGAACGGGCCGGTGCCCGTGACGATCACGCGTTCGGCCAGCGTGACGCCCTGCTTGGCGAGGGCCTGGGCGGCACCCGCGGTGATCACACCGGGACCGTCCCAGCCGGGGAAGGGCAGGGGGCGGTCGTAGGCGCCGGTGGCGATGACCAGCGCGTCGAACCGCAGTCGCCCCGGCCCGCGCAGGTGGAGCGTGTCGCCCTCCACCAGCCAGGCCTCGGTGTTCTTGAGGTGCGTGACCCCGGCATGGCCGAACTCGGCCCGGCCGCGCAGGTACTGGCCGCCCGCCTCCGGTTCCGAGTCGACCATCGTGACCTCGGCACCCGCGTCGGCGGCGGTTCTGGCGGCGGCCATCCCGGCCGGTCCCGCTCCCACGACCACGATCCTCATGACGTCGTCCTGATCACGTCGCCGTCGCGCAGCCGGTGGCGGCACGCCCGCACCTCGGGCACGCCGTTGATCTCCGCGACGCAACCGAAGCACACGCCGATGCCGCAGAAGTACCTTCCCGGCAACAACTCCGCGACGTGCGCCACCTCGCGCGGGAGGCCGTTGAACGTCACCTTCACACCATCACCTCCGGCCGGTCGACGCGGAACGGGCGGGGATCCACCAGGGGTTCCTCGCCGGTGAGCAGCTGGGCGAGCAGGCGCCCGGTCGCCGGGGCGAGACCGACGCCCGCGCCCTCGTGACCGGTGGCGTGCCACAGACCGGGCGTGCGGGGGTCCTCGCCGATGATCGGCAGGTGGTCCGGCGCGTACGGGCGGAAACCGCCGTACGCGCGCATGACCGGGACGTTCGTCAGCATCGGGAACATCGCGATCGCCTTGCGCGCCAGCGCTTTCAGCACCTTGGTCTCGATCGTGTCGTCGAAGCCCTTGCGCTGGCGGCTCGACCCGATCAGCACCGTGCCGGCCTGGGTCGACTCGACCACGCCGGACGTCTGGAGGTCCGCGTCGCCGCTCGCGACCGCGCCGACGTAGTCCGCGTCGTAGACCTTGTGCCGGATCGTGCCGGGGATCGGCGTGGTCACGAGCACCACGCCGCGCCGGGGCAGCACGTTGACGCCGAAGTGCCGCGCCCACGGGCCGGTGGCGTTGACGACCGCGCCGCAACTGATCACGCCCTCGGACGTCGTCACGCTCCGGCCGTCCGTCGCGGACACCTCGGTGCGCCGGACCTCGATGCCGCGCAGCAGGGCCCGGGTGGCCTTGACCGGGTTGAGCTGCGCGTCCTGGAGGTAGTGGACGGCGGCGGTGATCTCCGGATTCAGGTGCGGCTCGTGGGCCAGCGCGTCCGCCGCGCTGATCTCGCAGGCGTCGACGCCCGCCGTGCGCTGGGCGGCGGCGAAGGCCTGCAACGGGACGACGGCCTCGGGGGCCGTGGCGACGACGAGGCCGCCCTTCTCCTCCCATTCGGCGTCGTCCGCGAGTTCCGGCCACAGGTCGCGACTCGCCAGGGCGAGGCCGAGTTCCGGGCCCGGCTCCTTGTCGCTGACCAGGACGTTGCCCTCACCGGCCGCGCTGGTGCCCGACGCGGGTCCGTGGCGGTCGACGACGAGGACAGCGAGGCCGCGCGCCCGCAGGGCCTGGGCGCACGCGGCCCCGATGATGCCCGCGCCCATCACCACGACGTCCGGCTGCATCGCCACCTCCGTTCAATAGAATGAACGTTAGTGCTTCGGATACTCCAGCACCAGTACCGAGCTGACCTCGCCGCCGACGGTCTCGTACGAGTGCGGCGTCGAGCCGGGGAAGCACACGTAGTCGCCCGGCCCCAGTTCGTACGGCGCGTCCACCGGTCCCACGAGCAGCCGGCCGCTCGTGACCAGCACGTGCTCCTTGCCGGGATGACCTTCGCTGGTCTGCGTCGCGCCGGGCCGGACCCGCTGGTCGTAGATCTCCAGCACGGTGTCCCCGACGTCCATCCGCCGCATCAGCCGCAGGTCGACGGCGTTGCTGCTGAGCACCTCGACGTCACGGGCACGCACCAGCACAACGTCCGGTGTCGTCCGCTCGGTCACGAGCTCTGACACCGGCACGTCCAAAGCGTTCGACAAACTGAACACTGTTTCGATCGTCGGGTTGCCCGCGCCGCTCTCCAGCTGGGACAGCGTGCCCTTGGCGATGGACGACCGCCGCGCGAGCTCCGACAGCGACAGCCCGCGTTGCTCGCGGAACGCCCTGATGTTGGCGCCAAGCACCTGACCCGCACTCATGGTCGCTGATCGTTGCATAGGCTTGCGCCCATGACCGCGTACACGGAGGCGGAGGGGCAGACCCTCCGCACGGCCGTTTTCGGTGCCATGGTGCTGGTGTCCACTGCGGACCCCGGCTCCGTCGACGAGGAGAGCCAGGCCGGCGTCAGGGCCATCACCCTGCTCTCGGACGACCTGCGCGCCATCATCGCCGCCGCACCGCCCTCGCTGCCCAGGGGCTCGACGTCCGAAGTGGAGTCCGGTGTCCTGGCCGCGCTGCGCGACTCCGTGGCGATCATCAACGCCCACGAACCGCGTGACGTGGCGATCTTCCGCGCCGCGGTGTCGGAGATGTGCCGCTCGGTCGCCGGCGCGGACGGCGAGGTGGCGGCGGCGGAACGCGCGATGGTGACCAAGGTCGTCGAGGCGCTCGGCTGACGGACGGCGCCGGTCAGGTCGCGCTGGGCCGTGACGCGAGCCAGGTGGAGTGCTCCTTGCCGATCACGGCCTCGGCCTCGGCGACCGCGGAGGCCCAGTCGCTCTCCGCCGCGTAGGGGAGTCGCCGGTAGATGTCCGCGAGCTCACCGGCCGCCGCCGCGTAGCTGACGCTGAGGTTCTCGTACTGCCGCAGCCCGATCCACGCCGCACCGCCCGCGACGGCCGCGGCCATCACGCCGGACAGGTCGACGTCCCAGACGCCGTTGATCCGCAGGATGGCGAAGACGATCGCCACGAGCTCACCGACGATCATCAGGACGCGGAACACGGTCGCGCGAGTCTCGTTCATCGCGGACTTGTCGCGGTACCACTGCAGCTGCGGTTGCACGCGAGCTTCGCGGTAGGTGGTCCTGCGTTCGTCGAACGGCTTGGCCCGCAGCTCGGTCATGACCCGCTCGCCCGTGTCGTTCGCGCTGGTGAGCATGACCTCCCTGCGGTGGTCCCTGACCGCGTCGGCGATGGCGAGCTCCAGCTCCCTGCGGGGGTCCTGGGCGCCGCCGTGGAACGGGGCGCCCGCCACGGCGTAGCGCCACGCCAGCGACTTCACCCGTTCGGCGACGGTCCGGCCCGCGTTCCACTTCAGCTCGGGGTGCACGACCCACAGCAGCAGTTCGCCGAACAGGGCGGTGAGGAACCCGCCCAGCGCCACCCACGCCCAGACGTCGACACCGGTGCCGCCGATCTGCCACTTGAACGCACCGCCCACCGCCGCGACCACCGCGCCGATCAGCCGCACCCTGCTGAAGAGCAGCGTGAGCCGCTGGCCGAGCCGCGAGACCGCCTCCGCGTCGTGGTAGAAGCCGGGCAGGTGCTCGTCGTTCATCCAGGTCCTGCTCTCGTGCGCCGAAGTTGATCGTGGTCAGCTCAGGCTTGATTACCACGGCGGTGCCCGACCGCGAGGGTGATCTCGAATTGCTCCGATGAGTATGCGTATTTTCGCCATGACAAGGCACTTGACCCACCCGGTTCGGGTTGCAATCATCGGATCTTCTCGCCGCCGCCCCGGACGAGAAGAGCGTGGCGCATGGGATTACGTCGTGTGTGCGCGGCCGTGGCGGCCGTGTTGCTCGCAAGTTTGCTCACGGTGGTGACACAGGGGACCGCGCAGGCCGAGGTGCGCCATCCACGACAGGACTGGCTGCGTCAGTCCACCGCGGGGCTGTTCCTGCACTGGGGCATGTTCACCGCCCCGAAGCACCTGAACTGCGCCGAGTGGGAGCGCGACGTCACCGGTGGCGGCTGGACCGCCGACTACTGGATCGAGGAGGCGCGCAAGCTCGGCGCCTCCTACGTCGTGCTGGCGACGTTCCACAGCAGGCTCGGCTACGCGCGGCCGTGGCCGTCGAAGATCCCCGGAAGCTGCGCCACCGAGCGCGACCTGCTCGGTGAGCTGGTCCGGGCGGGCAAGGCCAAGGGCGTCAAGGTCGTCCTCTACATGACCGACGACCCGCAGTGGCACAGCGAGCAGGGCGTCCAGATGCTCGACTCGGCCGCCTACTCCGCCCACAAGGGTGAGCAGGTCGACCTCACCACGCGCGAGGGTTTCGGCAGGTACAGCTACGACCTCTTCTTCGAGGTCATGAAGAACTACGACGACCTCGCGGGGTTCTGGATCGACAACGACAACGAGTACTGGGAGCGCAACAGGCTCTACGAGCAGGTCCGGCAGCTGCGGCCGACGTGGTTGCTGAGCAACAACAACGAGGACACGCCGATCATGGACACGGTCTCGAACGAGCAGAAGACCGGCATGTTCCCGTCCTACGACTACCCGGCGGCGACGTTCACGCCGATGCCGCGGCTGTCGGAGGCCTGCTACAAGCTGCCCAACACGGGCGACTGGTGGTACGACGGCGGCGACCACGCCGTCGACACCCGCCTGAACACCGGCCGCTACGTCACCAACGCGGGCTCGTCGATCAAGTCGCTGATGGCCGAGACGCCGATGGTGAACGGCAGGATGCCCGCGCAGCAGGAGGCCTACAACGACTTCATGGCGCAGTGGGTGCCGCCGATCCGCGAGTCCATCCAGGGCGTCGAGGGCGCCGGGTACATGTACGGCGGCATGCAGCCGGGGTTCTGGAACGACGGTGCGGACGGCGTGATCACCGTCAACCCGAAGACCGGTAAGCAGTACGTGCACGTCGTCACCCGGCCGCGCGCCGACTTCGTTCGCCTGCGCGACAACGGGTACCGGGTCACCGGCGTCCGCGACCTGCGGACCGGCGAGCAGCTGAGGTTCGCGCAGTCGGCCGGGCACCTGACGATCCAGGGCATCACGAAGTGGGACGAGTACGACACGGTGTTCGCCGTGGACACCCTTGGCCAGCAGGGCTTCCACGCGGACGTGAAGGCCTCTGCGACCTCGTCCGCGAACGGCTTCCCCGCCGCGAACCTCACCGACGGCAGCTACGAGACGTACTGGGACGCCGCCGGTGCCCAGCCCGTGTCGATCTCGCTCGACCTGGGCCGCCGCAAGAAGGCCGCGTTCCTGGCGATCAACCAGCGCGAGTCGTCGCCGACGCACGCCCGTGTGTCGTTCGGCAGGCCGGAGGACTCAAGCCGGATCAAGGACTACCAGCTCACGGCGTCCGGCGACGGCCGCACCTGGTGGCACGTCCGCAGCGGCGCGCTGCCTTCGGCTCGTGGCACCCAGTTCATCGACATCGGGGCGCAGGAGGCCCGGTTCCTGAAGCTCACCGTGCTCGGCACCTGGGGCGGACCGCAGGCGCCCGTGTACTCCAAGCAGCTGAAGATCGACGAGATCCGGGTCGGTCACAGCTACCCGCGCGGGTCCCGGGCCGGTGCGCTGGAGGCCGAGGACGCGTCGCGGTCGGGTTCGGCGCGTGCCGAGTCCTGCGCGGCCTGCTCCGGCACGAGGCAGGTGACCGGCCTCGGCGGCGGTGAGCGCAACGCCGTGACCTACCGCGACCTTTCCGTTGCCACGGCTGGGAGTTACGCGTTGCAGCTGGACGTGACGGCGGCCGAGGCGTCCACCGTGTCCGTCTCGGTGAACGGCGCGGCACCGGTGTCCGTCGTGGTCCCGAAGGACCGCGCCGACGTGCCGGACCCGGCGTCGATCGCGGTGCCGTTGAACGCGGGCCGCAACACCGTGAAGGTCTTCAGCACCGGCCGGCTCGGCCTGGACCGCGTCTCGGTCGGCGGGCTGCCGCCGTCGGGCTACACGCCGAAGACGACCCTGACCGTGCAACCCCATGGCGTGCAGTGGACCGGGCCAGGCCAGCAGTCCGTGAAGATCACCGCACGCCTCCGGCTCGACGCCGACGACCAGATCGACGACGTCTCGCTGGCACCGTCGCTGCCCGCCGGCTGGACGCTGACCGGCGCACCCGCCGTGCGGACGTCGATGCGCCTGGCCGGTCTGCTCGAAGGCACCTGGACCGCGACCTCGCCCGCCGGGCAGGACGTGGGTTCGGTGAGCATCCCCGTCACCGCCTCGTTCAAGTTGCTGAGCGGCGACCGCAAGGTCTCGGGCGCGGTGCCGGTGCGCACCAGGCCCGCCGACCGCGTGTTCGTGCGGGAGGCCGAGGACTCGGCGAACCAGTTCGGCAGCACCGGCCTGACGAACTGCGGCGCGTGCTCCGGTGCGGAGAAGGTGCGCAACATCGGTGGCAGCCCGGACGCTGCGGTGACCATCCCTCAGGTGATGGTGCCGGAAACGCGTTCCTACCGACTGTTCTTCCAGTTCACGGTGAACGGGCCGCGCTCGTACTTCGTGACGGTCAACGGGGGTGCGCCGGTCGAGGTCAAGCTCGACGGGGCCGGCAACAACACCCCTTACGTGGCCGAGATCCCGGTGACGTTGAACGCCGGTGCCAACACCATCAGGTTCGGCAACGACACCGCCGGTGCTCCCGATCTGGACCAGATCTCGCTCGCCTAGGCTGAGCCGATGGGGGAAGACTGGCTTTCGAAGTTGCACTGGGCGGCGGAGTTCGAGTCGGCGCAGGAGGTCGCGGCCGCGATCTCGCAGGCGGACGACGTCGACGCGGTGGACGAGGAACGCACGGCGTTGTGGCGTGCCGTGCACGCGCGGAAACCCGAGAACGTCCGGTTGCTGCTCGCGGCCGGTGCCGATCCGGCGCTGCCCATGATGTCCGGGTGGTCGCCGGCCCGGCTCAGCCTCACCACGGACCACCCGTTGCCGACCGGGGAGGTCCTCACCGGTGAGGAACGCGCCGCCGTCGAGGAACGCGACCGGCTCGTCGCGGCACTCGGCGGCGTGCCCGGCGACGACGGCTTCAGCCTGGCGTGCGTCGCGGGGGTGGACGCCGGGACGGCGGTGGGCCTGCTGGAGGCGGAACTCGTCGAGGCGCCCGGCGAGGAGGCCGACGAGGACGTGCTCGGCGTGACGACCGTGCCCGGCGGGTGCGTGCTCGTGCAGCCGGACGGCTACGCGGCCGCGATGCCGGGCGTGCTCGACCGGTTGTCGGCGGGCACCGTCGCGTACGGCATGTACGCCAATCCCAAGAGCGGCAACCAGGGCAGCGTCCACCGCGACGGCGAGACCGCGGCGTGGGACCTGCATCCCGGTGGCGGCGTCACGGAGGAGGAGACGTCGGCGGACGTGCTGCTGGCGCACCTCTACCTGGACGAGCCGGTGGCGTTCTGCCTCGCGTTCGCGGGCCTGCGTCCGACGGACTCCCGCGCGTTCACCGCACCGGATCTGTGGCTGCGTCTTCCCGAACGGGACGACTGGGACTCCTGACCGGTCCGCTGAAAGGCACCCTGCGCCGGCGGGGTGCCTTTCTCAGGGACCGGCGCGCATCATGGGGTGATGCTGGAGGCATTGCGGCGGCAGGTGAGTCAAGGACTCTTCGAGAAGGTCGTGGGTCCTGAGCGGGAGGAGCACGCGCGCAGGATCCACGAGGCGCCCGGCCCGCGGCTGTTCGCGGACGACCGGCCGATCCGCCAGGTGCACGCGGATCACGCCATGTTCATCGGGGGGCTGCGGGCGTTGCTGCTGCAGTCGTTGCACCCGCTGGCGATGGCGGCGGTGGCGCAGCACTCCGACTACCTGACCGATCCGTGGGGCCGGTTGCAGCGCACGAGCCTGTTCGTCGGCGTCACCACCTACGGCACCGCCGAAGATGCGCTCAAGGCCGTCGAACGGCTCGGGCGCGTGCATCGGCACATCCACGGCACCGCGCCGGACGGCCGCCCGTACCGTGCCGACGACCCGCACCTGCTGGGGTGGGTGCACGTGGCCGAGGTCGACAGCTTCCTGCGCTGCCACCGGCGTTACGGCGAGAAGCCGCTCGACGACTACGACGGGTACGTCGCCGACATGGCGGTCATCGCCGACGCCATGGGCATCCCGGACCCGCCGCGCACCACCGCCGCGCTCGAGGCGAAGCTCGACTCGTACCGGGGCGAGCTGAAGGGCACGCCCGAGGCGCGCGAAGCGGCCAGGTTCCTGCTGTTCAAGGCGCCGTTGCCACTGCTGGCGCGCGGGCCGTACGCGATTCTGAGCGCCACGGCGGTCGCCACGTTGCCGGTGTGGGCGCGGATTCCGCTCCGGTTGCCTTATCTGCCGATCTCGGAGGCCACCGGTGTGCGGGTCGCGGGCCACGCGCTGATGCGCGGCCTGCGGTGGGTCACGAGCTGAGGAAGTCCATCACCAGAGGCGACGCTTCGGCGCGGAACTCCTCGAAGTAGCCGTGTCGCGCTCCCTCGATCAGGTGCATCCGGGCGCCCGGAACGCGTGACGTGATCAGGGGAGCGTTGGCCGTCGGATTGAAGACGTCCTCGGTGCCGTGCACCACCAGGGTCGGCGCGGTGATCGACGGCAGCACGTCCCACGCGTCGTGTTCCGCACTCGCGAAGAGGTGCCGCTTGCGCGCGTACGGAGGCATCTGCGGGTCGCCGAGCGTGTTGTACGGGCCGCGGTAGGCCGGCGTGTACATCAGCTCCTCCAACGCCCTGCGCGCCTTCATCGGATCGACCTGCGCCAGCGACTTGCGCACCTCGGCGCTGCGCTCGACGCCGTGCGCGCCGCCGGGGGAGGTGCAGCCCAGCACCAGGCGGTCGACGTGCTCGCCGTGCTCGGCCGCGATCCACTGCGCGATCCGCCCGCCCATGGAGGTGCCGTAGACGTGCGCCTTGCCGATCCCCGCGTCGGCCAGGATCGCGACGCAGTCCGACGCGAACATCCGCGTGCTGTACGGGACGTCGGGCTTGTCGCTGGAACCGGTGCCGCGGTGGTCGGTGACGATCGTCGTGAACCGTGCGGAGAAGTCCTCGCGGACCTGTGACCACCAGCGCGACGAGTTGGACTGGCCCGCGATGAGCAGCAGGACAGGCCCGGAGCCCTCGACCGAGTAGAAGAGCCTGGTTCCGTCGGCGGCACGAGCGTGGGGCACGACCACCGAGTCTAGTGCCGCACCAACCTTGACTTCCCGATAGATGGTCTAGTCCAATTCGGGGTGACCCCCTGCCGGCCGCCAACGCGTGAGGGATGGAACCCATGCTGTTGTTCGCTCGAATATCCGCGGTGGCCGCACTGGTGCTCGGCACCGTGCTCGTGAGCCTCGCCCCCGCCAGTGCCGCCGGAGTCACGGCGACGTTCGCCAAGAACGGCTGGGCCAGCGGCTACACCGCGACGGTGACGATCAAGAACGAGACCAGCGCGGCCATCAGTTCCTGGAAGGTCGAGTTCGACTACCCGGCCTCGACCACCGTCGGCGCCTACTGGGACTCGCTGCTCACCAAGAGCGGCAACCACCACACGTTCGTCAACCGGGAGTACAACGGCTCCGTCGCGCCCGGCGCCAGCGTGACGTTCGGCTTCAACGCCGCCGGCACCGCCGACCCGTCGAACTGCACGATCAACGGTGCCGCGTGCACCGGTGGCACCGGCCCGACGACCAGTTCCACCACGAGCACGACGACCACCACCACCACCACGACCTCAACCACCACGACGACGACCACGACCGGTCAGCCGCCCACGGGGCAGTTGCCGCGCAAGGTGCTCGTCGGCTACCTGCACGCGAGCTTCGCCAACGGCTCCGGCTACATCCGGATGAAGGACGTGCCGGACGAGTGGGACGTCATCAACCTCTCGTTCGCCGAACCCACCAGCGCGACGAGCGGTGACCTGCGGTTCAGCCAGTGCCCGGTCGCGGAGTGCCCGAACGTCGAGTCCGAGGCCGAGTTCATCGCCGGCATCCGCGCCCAGCAGCAGAAGGGCAAGAAGGTCAACATCTCCATCGGCGGCCAGAACGGCCAGGTCCGGCTGGAGACCGCGGCGGCGCGCGACGCGTTCGTGCGCTCGGTCGGCGCCATCATCGACAAGTACGGCCTGAACGGGCTCGACGTCGACTTCGAGGGCCACTCGCTGTCGCTGAACCCCGGCGACCTCGACTTCAGGAACCCGACCACGCCCGTCGTCGTGAACCTGATCTCGGCACTGCGGACGCTGAAGGCCCGCTACGGAGCCAACTTCGTGCTCACGATGGCGCCGGAGACGTTCTTCGTGCAGGTCGGCTACCAGTTCTACGGCGGCACGGGCACCGGCGACGCGCGCACGGGCGCGTACCTGCCGGTGATCGAGGCCATGCGCAACGACCTGACGTTGCTGCACGTGCAGGACTACAACTCCGGGCCCGTGATGGGCCTGGACAACCAGTACCACAACATGGGTGGCGCGGACTTCCACGTGGCGATGACCGACATGCTGCTCGCCGGGTTCCCGGTGCGCGGTGACACGTCGAAGGTCTTCGCGCCGTTGCGCCAGGAACAGGTCGCGATCGGCCTGCCCGCCGCGATGTACGCGGGCAACGGGTTCACGTCCGTCGCGGACGTCCAGACGGCCCTGGACTGCCTCACCAAGGGCACGCGGTGCGGCACCTACAAGCCCAAGGGCGTGTACCCGAACCTGCGCGGCCTCATGACGTGGTCGATCAACTGGGACAAGTACAACAACTACGAGTTCTCCAAGGCCCACCGGGCCTATCTGCCCCGATGACGGTGTGGGGGCGGCACCGCCGCCCCCATCCCTTACGCCAGCGTCGACCAGAACTGCAGTTCGTACGCCTGCAGCAGGCGGCCGTAACGCCACGCGTGCTTCGGCTGCCAGCCCGCGTCGAGCGAGGCCTGGATCGCGGCGATCGCGCGGTCCTCCAGCTGCGGCGCGGGCGTGGCGAAGAAGTCGACGAACGCGCACGCCTCGTCGCTGAACCCGTAGTGCTCGCGCAGCCCCTTCGCCATCCGCGCGCAGTACCCGCCCCACGCGGTGAAGTTCGCCAGGATGGCGAGGATGACGTCCGTCGGTTCGCCGTTGAGCGCCATCCACGCCTGGTAGGCGGGGTAGGCCTGGCAGCCGGGGAACGGTTCGTAGTTCTGGAAGTCCTTGGCCGACATGCCCGCCGCCTCCGCCAGCGGCGGCAACATCGGCAGCACGAGCTCCTCACCACCCGCGAGCAGCGTGAAGAACGCCCGCGCGTTCGGTTCCTCCGCCTTCGACGCCAGTGCCAGGAATGTTCGCCAGTCCGACGACACGATGTGGTTCTCTTCGGCGGCGAACGTCTGGATCACGGCGCGCGGGGCCTGCCCGGTCTCGATCAGCTTCACCACGAGGTTGTCGTGGTCACCGGGATGCAGCTCCGTGCGGATGCGCGCGACCAGCTCTTTTGCGTTCATGGTCCAGATTCTTCCGCACACGGGAAATCGTTCGCCAGACCGGCACGGGATCGGGGACCATCTTCGCTCGTGGCTGAACACACCTACCGAGTACTCGTCCGCGGACGCTTCGCCGACCTCACCGACGACCAGCGCGTGACGTTGCGGGACCGTCTGAAGGGCTTCGACTTCCTGCGTGACGCCGGGTTCAGCGAAGAGGGCGCGCTGACCTACGACGAGAAGCTCGACTTCTTCAGCTACCGCGTGATCCTGAGTGCCGCCGAGAAGCCGGACGAGGCGGGGCTGCGGCGCGCGGCCACAGCCCTCGACTCGCTCGGCGTCGACTTCCAGGGGTTGAAGGCCAAGGTCACCGACATGGACGAGATGAAGGTGAACCGGCCGAAGAGGCTCGGTTCAGTGCCTCATCACGGGTAGTTGGCCAGGTACGCCTCGGTGGATCCGGCGGTCGCCGTACCGCCCGAGTTGTTGATGACCCGCTGGATGGTTCCCTTGCCGCCCAACGACACGGTCACCATGCTGTGGAACTTCACGCCGGGGGTGTTCGGCACCTCGAACGCCCGATCGGCGACCACCGACGGGTTCGCGTTCATGAAGGCGTAGCTGCCCAGGCCCCACGCCTCGTGCGTCGTGACGTTGTTGGAGACCTTGTACGCCGCGTAGCCGCGGGTCGAGCCGTTCATCCACGCCGCCTGGTTGGGCACCTCGTACGGCATTTCGTTCTGGTAGAAGTACGTCCGGCCGCCCTGGCCGTTCCAGATGGTCTGGTACTTCTGGTAGTGCTCGACGAACAGGCCGTACATCGTCACGTTGTTGCCGTTGACGATCAGGCCGGTGTCGGCCGTGTTGAGGTCCCAGCCGACGCCGATGGAGTGGTCACCTCGCCACAGCCACAGGTGGTCACCGATCACGTTGTGGCTGTTGACCACCAACGAGGTCGTGGCCCGCCCGACGGCCGAGCCGCCGATGCGCGCGTAGACGTCGTGCAGCGACGTCGGGTTGGCGGAGTGGTTGGCGTTGCTGCCCGGCGCGCCGACCTGCATCAGCAGCGGCGAGTTCGTCGGGGCCGCGTCGATGAGGATGCCGGCGATCTTCACACCGTCCACATCGGCCACGTCGAGCGCCATGTTCCCGTTGGTGGGCATGACGGTCGCGAGACCGAGGCCCAGCACGACGGTGTCGGGGCGGGTGACGCGGATCGGTTCGCTCACCTGGTGGACGCCCGGCGTGAGCAGCAGGTGCTTGCCGGCCGCGAGCTGCGCGTTGATCGTCGCCGCCGAGGTGCCCGGCTTCGCGATGTAGAACTGCGACAGCGGGATGTTCGTGCCCTGCTGGTTGCCCGAGGCCCAGGTGGTGCCGCTGGTGTTCGAGCGCAGTGCCGGGACGAACACGTTGTAGTTGCCGCCGCCGTCGACGTTCAGGAACGGCTTCTCCCGCACGACAGGGGTCTGCGCGACGTTCGTGTACGGCGGTTCGGGGAACGAGGTCTGCGGCGCGTTGCGCGCGCCGACGAACACCATGTTCCAGTTCTCGCCGGTCCACGAGCCCCATTCGGTGTTGCGCGACAGCCACTGCTGCTGCGAACCGGAGCGGACCTGGCCGGTGACCACGGAGTCGGCGAGGAAACCACCGCTCGACCAGCCGTTGTCGTCGAGCTGCATGTTGCCGTAGACCTTCGTGCGGCGCATCGCGGACGCCTGCGAGACGGCCCACGTGTTGGTGCCCGACGGCGGCCGCACCGCGAGGTTCTCCGCGCCACGCCAGAAGTTGTGCGTCGCGTTGCCCTGGAACCAGTCGGCCTCGACGTGCACCTGACCGTTGATCGTCACGCCGTCCGGCAGCATGCCCAGGCCGAGGACCTGGGTGAAGAAGCCGATGTTGACGTCTACGTTGTAGTTGCCGGGCTTGAACATGATCGCGTACCGGCGCGCGTCGTACTGACCCTCCTCCTGCTGGCGGAAGACGTCGTCGAGCCGCGCCTGGATCGTGGCGGAGGACATCGACGGGTCGAAGACGAGCACGTTCGGGCCGAAGTCGGGCTGACCGGGCTGCTGCGTGCCGCCGGTGAGCCGGAAGAGCTGCGCGTTGGTCCCGTTGCAGGTGTACTGGACCAGCTGGACGTCACCGGTGGACGCACCGGGCACGTCGAGGCACTTGGCGCTGTGGCGGTTCACGAACCGGTAGGTGTCCGTGCCGACCTGTTCGGGGCGCCATTGCTGGTTGTTCGCGTTGAACGACTGCCACATGTGGACGGCCGCGTTGTCCGCGACCGAGACGTTCGAGACGTCCCAGACCTGACCCTGGCCAACGGTGAAGTACCCGTCGCTCGTGGGCGTGAAGGTCCAGGTCTGTCCCGAGCATCCTTGTTGGCGGAGCTGTGCGCCGTTGGCCGTTCCCAGCGACTCCACGCACTTTCCGCTGCCGACGTTCGTCACTCGATAAGCGGTTCCGGGCACCACGTCGGCCTGCGCCGCGACCGTCCACACAGGAACGATCGCCGCTGCTGCCAACGCTGCCACCAGCAGGGGGGTTCTCACGGCTCACAGGGTGGGGCGGTTCGTTGCAACCGTCAACGAACTTACCTGTTTCCGGTCGCGTTCCGGTATTGACAAATCAATTTGTCAAATGGGACCGTGCTGGGCGTGGAGCTGTCGCCGTTGCGCCTGTCGCTGCTGGAGCTGCTGAAGTCGCCCGCCTCGGCGACCCAGCTCGCGGCGGCTCTCGACCTGCCCAGGCAGCGGGTCAACTACCACGTGCGAGCCCTGGAGCAGGCGGGACTCGTCGAGCTGGTGGAGGAACGCCAGCGGCGCGGCTGCGTGGAACGCGTCCTGCGCGCGAAGCCCGGTCGCGAGATCGCCGCCGGCGTGCAGGACCAGTTCGCCGCAACGCACTTGGTCTCGGTCGCCGAGGACACCGCGCGCGAGGTCGAGCGGATGTCCGGTGCCGCCGCTGCGGCGGGAAAGCGCTTGCTCACCTTCACCGTGGAGACGACGGTCCGCTTCGGCGCGCCCGGCGACGTCCACGAGTTCACCAGCGACCTGGCCGAAGCGGTGCGGCAGATCGCGTTGAAGTACGACACCGACACCGGCCGCCCGTACAGGGTGGTCGCCATGGGGCATCCCGGAGCAGCAGATGAGTGACGAAGGCGTCCAGATCGAGATCACCGTGGCCGCGCCGGTCGAGGAGGTGTGGGAGTCGTTCCGGAACAAGGAGAAGCTGCGCCACTGGCACGGCTGGGACCTCCCGGAGCTCGACGAGGAGATCGACCAGATCTACTTCACGAACGCCGAGGAGGACGGCACCACGCTGATCGTCCACGGTCACGACACGTTCGCGCTGAGTGCCGTCCCGGAAGGCACTCGCGTCGTGCTGACCCGTGCGCCCAAGGGCACCTCACCCGAGTGGGACGACTACTACGAGGACATCACCGAAGGCTGGATCTCGTTCCTGCACCAGCTGAAGTTCGCGCACGAGTACCACCCCGGACAGAAGCGCCGGACGGTGTTCTGGCCCTCCGAGGTCGATCTCGGCGTGAGCGGCAAGCCGTTCTTCGAGTCGGCGAACCAGCGCGGTGTGGTGGTCGAGGAGTTCGGTCCGGGTCTGGTGATCACCAGTTCGAAGATGACCATCGTGACGACCTACGGGTTCTCCGACGACGAGCTGGAGGCGCTGCGTCAGAAGGGCCCCGCCGACGTGGCCGACCCGAAGTAGCGGGTCAGGAACTCGTTGCGGAAGACGCCTTTCGGGTCGTGCTCGCGCAGCAACGCCCGGAAGGCGTCCCACTGCGGGTAACGGGCTGCCAGCAGGGCCGGCGGCACGGTGAAGAGCTTGCCCCAGTGCGGCCGCGGCGCGATCGCCTCCTCCAGGCGCGGCAGCAGCCTGAGCACGGCCGGGGTGTCCGGCACCCAGGTGAAGTGGATCGCGATGCTGTCGCGGTCGAAGGCGGGGCTGAGCCACTGCGGTTCGGCGTCGATCGTGCGGATCTCGCAGGCCTGCACCAGCGGTGAGATCACCGTCGACATCTCGGCCAGCGCCCGCAACGCCGTCACCGCGCGGGTCCGCGGCACGAAGTACTCGGTCTGCAGCTCCTCACCGACGGACGGGGTGAACTCGGCGCGGAAGTGGGGCAGCCGCTCGTGCCACGGGCCCGGCACGCCGCCCTGCAGCGTGCAGCGGGAGGCGGGCTGGCCGGGCACCGGGTGCGCCGATTCGGTCGCCGCCCGCCCCGGGAAGGCGAACTCCTCGTCGCCCACGCGGTGCTTCGCCCACAGCGTCGCACCGCCCTGCCAGTCGACGAACGCGCTCACGCTGTACGCGCCGTCGAAGATCTGCTCCAGCCGGACGAGCAGCGTCGTCCAGGCGACGTCCTCGTAGACCGTCTGCGCGACCTGGAACGACGCCACGACGTCCAGGGTCACGGTGGTGACGACGCCGAGACCGCCCATCGACACGGGCGCGCCCGCGGAACTCAGCTCGACGACCGAGCCGTCGCCGCGCATGACCTCGACGGACCGCACGGCACCGGCCAGCGACCGCGATCCGGAGCCGTGCGTGGCGGTGGCGATCGCACCGGCCACGGTGATGTGCGGCAACGACGGCAGCGTGTGCAGGGCGAGGCCCGCCGCCTCGAGCCGGACGGCCAGCGAGGCGAGCGTCATGCCCGCGCTCACCCGCACCGTGTGGCCGGACACCTCGAAGACCTCGGGCATGGCCGCCAGCGACACCAGCGTGCCGGTCGTGTCGGCGATCGTGCTGAACGAGTGTCCCGAGCCGACGACGTGCACGGCCGATGAACCGCGTACGAGCGCACGCAGGTCTTCAGCCGAGGCTGGGGCCACGGCCTCGGCCGCGGTGAAGGTGACGTTGCCCGCCCAGTTGGTCCTCATACCGACACGGTAGGCGCCGACGCGGTCGATCGTGTGTGGACCGTGTGGCGCGGCGACACGAGCCTTCTTTCACTATTGCTTCAGTGCTGACAGAAATCAGATTGCGCGCGGTGGCAGGGTGGATCGACGTGGACACCGACGTACAACGGCTTCGACAGATGTCCGGGCTGATCACGCCGATGGCGCTCCGGGTCGCCGTGACCCTGGGCCTGCCCGATCGCCTGCGCGACAACCCCGCCACCGCCCACGAACTCGCACCCGAACTCAAGGCCGACCCGCTCGCACTCGAACTGCTCCTGGCCCACCTGACGACCCTCGGTGTGGCCGAACGAACAGCCTCGGGCTACCGCACGACGGACTTCGGCGCACTGCTCGGCGCGAACGCGGACAACGGCCTGAACAACCTGCTGCACCACGACTCCGCCGCCGGGCGCGCCGATCTGGCGTTCGTCGACCTGATCCACAGCATCCGCACCGGCGAGCCGGCCTACCCGGTGCGCTACGGCCAGGACTTCTGGACCGACCTGGCCGGGCAACGGCATCTGCGTGACGCGTTCGACCGGCAGATGACCGACCGCATGCGGGCCTGGGTGCCGCAGGTCGTCGGGAACTACGACTGGTCGCGGTTCGGCACGCTCGTCGACGTCGGTGGCGGGCATGGCAGCCTGCTCGCCGCGATCCTCACCGCGAACCCGGCGATGTGCGGCCACCTCGTCGAGCTCGAGGAGACCGCGGCAGGCGCCCGTGCGGTGCTCGGCCTGTACGGCCTCGCGGACCGCACCGAGGTGACCGGGAGCAGCTTCTTCGACCCGCTGCCGGCCGGCGCCGACGCCTACCTGCTGTTCGACATCTTGCACGACTGGGACGACGAGCAGGCGCACCGGATCCTGGCCCGGTGTGCGGAGGCCGCCGGGGAGCGCGGGCGGATCCTCGTCGTGGAGTCCCTCGGCGAGAGCACGGAGTTCGACCTCGTAATGCTCGTGCACTTCGGCGGGCGGGACCGAGGGCTCCACGACTTCGAACGGCTGGCGTCGGCGCACGGACTCCGGCTGGAGTCCGTGACCCAGGTGACCGACGGGCGCAGCCTGCTGGAGTTCACTCGCTGAGCGCGGCGATCCGTTCCTGGGCCTCGGCGAGGTCGTCCGCGGTCGGGGCGTCGTCCTGGGTGAGGGCGCGCCGCCAGTAGCCGGCGAACTCGATGTCCTTCTTGGACACGCCCAGTCCGACGAAGTGCCTGCGCAGCGAGCGAACCGCGGAGGCCTCGCCGCCGAGCCACACCCACACCGACGACGGCACCTCGGCCGCCGTCACCACCGAGACCAGGTCCTCCCCGGCGCTGCGGTGCACCCACCGCACGCCGGGGACGTCCTGTTCCTCCAGCGGATCCGCGACCTCGACGAACACCAGCCGCCGCTGTGCAGCAGGAAGCATTTCCAGCAGCGAGGCGATCGCGGGCAGCGCCGTCTCGTCGCCCGCGAACACCAGCAGGTCCGCGGTGCCGAGCGGACGCGCGTAGTCCCTGGACGGCCCGAACCGTCCGATGACGTCACCGACCTGAGCGGCGGCGGCCCAGCGTGACGCCGGTCCGCTGTCGCCGTGCAGCACGAAGTCGACGGTCAGCACGCCGTCGGCCAGCGACCGGACGGTGAAGCTGCGCATCCACGGCCGTTCGGGCTCCGGCACGGCCAGGTACGCCTGGTACCAGGTGCCGACGTCGGCGGAGTCGGACACGTGCGCGGACCCGCCGGGACGGGGGAAGAGCAGCTTGAGCTGCTGGTCCGGCCAGGTGCCGAGCTCGTCGAGCCCAGGGCCGCTGAACGTCACGCGGGTCATGCGCGGGGTCAGCGGTACGACGGACGTCACCGTCAGCAGGCTCACGACAGGTACTCCTTCAGGTGCCGGGCGGTCAGGGTGTCCGAAGTGGACACGAGCTCACCCGGTGTGCCGGAGAAGACGACCTGGCCGCCGTCGTGGCCCGCGCCGGGCCCCATGTCGACGATCCAGTCGGCGTGCGCCATCACGGCGAGGTGGTGCTCGATCACGATCACCGTGTTGCCGGCGTCGATCAGCTGGTCGAGCAGGCCGAGCAGCTGGTCCACGTCCGCGAGGTGCAGGCCGGACGTCGGCTCGTCCAGCACGTAGGTCGAGGCCTTCTCCGCCATGTGGATGGCGAGCTTCAGCCGCTGCCGTTCACCGCCGGACAACGTCGTGAGCGGCTGGCCGAGCGAGAGGTAGGACAGGCCGACGTCGTGCAGGCGGCTGAGCACGGCGTGGGCCTGGCCGGAGGGGAAGAACTCGCGCGCCTCGGCGACGGACATGCCGAGCACCTCGCTGATGTTCTTGCCCCGCAACGTGTAGCGCAGCACCTCGGGCGTGAACCTCTTGCCCTCGCACTTCTCGCAGACCGTGGCGACGCCGGCCATCATCGCGAGGTCGGTGTAGACGAGCCCGATGCCCTTGCAGTTCTCGCAGGCGCCCGCGGAGTTCGCGCTGAACAACGCGGCCTTCACGCCGTTGGCCTTGGCGAACGCGGTCCTGACCGAGTCGAGCAGCCCGGTGTAGGTGGCGGGGTTGGAGCGGCGCGAGCCGCGGATCGGCGACTGGTCGACCGTCACGACGCCCGGTCGCCCGCGCAGCGATCCGTGGATCAGCGACGACTTGCCGGAACCGGCTACACCGGTGACGACGGTCAGCACGCCGAGCGGCAGGTCGACCGAGACGTCCTTGAGGTTGTTGGTGCGAGCGCCGCTGATCGTCAGGAAACCCCGGGGGGAGCGGAACTCCGGCCGCAGCTTGGCCCGGTGGTCGAGGTGGCGGCCGGTCAGCGTGCCGGACGCGCGCAGCCCGGCCACGTCGCCGGTGTAGCAGACGTGACCGCCGTTGACGCCCGCGCCGGGGCCGAGGTCGACGACGTGGTCGGCGATCTGGATGGTCTCCGGCTTGTGCTCGACGACGAGGACGGTGTTCCCCTTGTCGCGCAGCAGGAGCAGGAGGTTGTTCATCCGCTGGATGTCGTGCGGGTGCAGGCCGACGGTCGGCTCGTCGAACACGTAGGTGATGTCGGTGAGCGAGGAACCCAGGTGCCGCACCATCTTCACGCGCTGCGACTCGCCGCCGGACAGCGTGCCGGACTCGCGGTCGAGCGAGAGGTAGCCGAGGCCGATCCCGACCAGTGAGTCGAGCGTGCCCCGCAGGGTGGCGAGCAGCGGCGCGACGGACGGGTCGTCGATGGCGTGCACGAACTTCGCGAGGTCGCTGATCTGCATCGCGCAGCAGTCCGCGATGTTCATGCCGCGGATCTTCGAGTTGAGTGCGGCCTCGTTGAGACGGGCGCCCTTGCAGCTCTGGCAGGTGGCGAACGTGACGGCCCTGTCGACGAACGCCCTGATGTGCGGCTGCATCGCCTCGCGGTCCTTGCTCAGGATCGTGCGCTGCAGCTTGGAGATGAGGCCGTCGTAGGTGACGTTGGTGCCGTTGATGTTGAGCTTCGTCGTCGGCTTGTAGAGGAAGTCGTGGAGTTGCTGCTCGGTGAACGTCGAGATCGGCTGGTCGGCGGGGTAGAGGCCGGAGTTCGCGAGGACCTGCCAGTACCAGGTGCCCACGCCGTAGTTCGGAGCGTCGATCGCGCCGTCGTTGAGCGACTTGCTCCGGTCGACGATGGCGTCCACGTCGATGGTGGTGACCTTGCCCAGGCCCTCGCAGGCCGGGCACATGCCCTCGGGCAGGTTGAAGCTGAACGCGCCGGACGTGCCGACGTGCGGCTCGCCCAGGCGGCTGAAGACGATCCGCAGCATCGTGTGCGCGTCGGTGGCGGTGCCGACGGTGGAGCGGGAGTTCGCGCCCATGCGTTCCTGGTCGACGATGATCGCCGCGCTCAGGTTGTGCAGCGCGTCCACGTCGGGGCGGCCGATCGACGGCATGAAGGACTGCAGGAACGCGGTGTAGGTCTCGTTGATCATCCGCTGGGACTCGGCCGCGATCGTGCCGAAGACCAGCGAGGACTTGCCGGAGCCGGACACGCCGGTGAAGACGGTCAGCCGGCGCTTGGGGACGTCGAGCGACACGTCCGCGAGGTTGTTCTCCCTGGCTCCGCGGACCTGGATCACGTCATGGCTGTCTGCGACAGCGTTCACGCTGCTTCCCCCTGCGTTATTTCAAAGCGGCTTGTTTATGCAGTAAAGTATCGACCGACGAGAGTACTTTACGGCATAAGGAGTCGCAACCGTGGTCGTCTACGCAGGTCAGGGCGACCCGCGCCGCTCCATCGAGCTGCTCTGGCGGGCGTCGGTCGCGGAGAACCGTCCCGGCCCGAAGCCAGGACTGAGCGTGGACGCGATCGTCGACGCGGCCATCGAGGTCGCCGACGAGCAGGGCATGGCGTTCTCGATGCGCGCGGTGGGGGAGCGGCTCGGGCGGACCGCGATGGCGCTCTACACGTACGTGCCGGGCAAGAACGAGCTGGTCGACCTCATGTACGACCGCGCGATGGCCGAGTTGCCGGCGTCCTACCCGCTCGACGACGGCTGGCGGCCCGCGGTCACGCGCTGGGCGCACGACATGTGGGAGTTCTACAGCCGTCACCCGTGGATGCTGCAGGTGTCGCAGGCACGTCCGGTGCTCGGCCCGCACGAGTTCGCGGTGATCGAGGCGCTGGCCGCGATCCTGGTGTCCACCGGCCTGCCCGGCCGTGAGCTGCGCGGCATCGTCGGCGCCGTCAACTACTTCGTGCGCGGGGCGGCGCAGACCGTCGCCGAGGCCCGTGCCGCGGGTCGCGCGACCGGTGAGGGCGACGAGGAGTGGTGGTACGCGCGGTCGGCCGTGCTGCTGGAGATCGAGCCCGACCTGGAGAAGAAGTTCCCGATGCTGCACGTGCTGGAGAAGGACAGGGAGCCGATCGATCCGGAACTGCCGTATCTGGAGAACGACGCCGTGGAGAACTTCCGCAGCGGGTTGAAGGTCCTCCTCGACGGTGTCGAAGGCGCTGTAGCGAAACCGTGACGAAGTCCGGACGTGCAGAGCACACGGGCTCGATGAGATCGTCGCCATGGCAATCGTCAGAGTCCTTGTGGCTGTCGCGTGCGCCCTGGTGCTGACGGCGCCGAGCACGGCGGCCGCTCTCCCGCCGGACGACCACCGCCCCGCGACCACGACGATGAAGTACCAGGCCGGAGATCTCGTCGCGGTGGTGCACGCGCCGCGCACCCTCGTCGGTGTGCGGCCGCTGGTGCTCACCCACGACGTCTCCGCGCTGGTGCTGGTGCGGCGAGGCTCGGTGGTGGTGCTGGTGCACGACCCGTCGTCGCTGACCCGGCACCGCGAACTGTGGCGTGAGCTGAGTGCGGACACCGGGCCGCTGGCGGAGCGGTTCGGCGGGTTCGCCGGCCACTTCTCTGTGGCAGAACCGTGACGCCGTCCTCACAGGACGCCTACATTTTCCCGATGGGATCATCCCATGGGAATCGGAAGAACCGCGGCCGCCGTCGTGATGGCGATGGTGCTGGCCGCCCCGGCGGCCACTGCCGCCCCCGAAGGACACGGCTCGGGCGTCAGGAAGGTCGAGTACTCGCTCGGTGATCGAGCATTTCAGGTGCCCGGCTTTCACACCGGTCCGGGCGGCCCCGTCGCGGACCTCGAAATCACCGCGGTCGTGCATGCGCCGCGCACGCTGGTCGGCACACGGCCGCTGGTGCTGCTCGCACACGGCTACTGGAAGCCGTGCGCCGACGACCAGTGGGTCTGGCCGTGTCCGTCCGGGGACGCGTTCCCGAGCTACCGCGGGTACGACTACCTCGCCGAAGAGCTGGCGCGGCAGGGTTTCGTGGTCGTGTCGGTGAGCGTGAACGGCGTCAACGCGGGCGAGATGGGCCAGATCGCGGACGTCGCCAGGGCCGCGGTGATGAACAGGCACCTGGAGCTGTGGCGTGATCTCAACCAGGGCAAGGGACCGCTGAGACTGCCGGGGTTCCGCGGGCACGTCGACCTCACCAACGTCGGCACGCTCGGGCACTCGCGCGGTGGCCGTGGGGCGGTCTACCAGGCCTCGGACAAGCACGCCGCCGAACTACCGGCCGGCGTGCGGATCAAGGCCGTGCTCCCGCTGGCACCGGCGGACTACTACGCGCCCGACCCGGAGGCGCCGGAGAACCTCGACTACCGCATCACGAAGACACCGTTCGCGGTCATGACCGGCGGCTGCGACGGCGCCGTCAGCGGCACCTCGTTCATCGAGAACGCCCAGGGCCGCAACGTCGTGCCGATCCACGCCGTCACGCCGAAGAACGCCAACCACAACTACTTCAACACCGAATGGTCCTACGACAACGACAGCACCTGCCCGGCGACCGCGCTGACCCCTGAGCGGCAACGCCGGGTCGCCACGGCCTACATTCCCGCGTTCTTCCAGCAGTACCTCAACGGCCGGAGGAACCCGATCGTCGGCAAGGGCTTTCCGGGCGTCGACGTCGTGACGCATCAACCGATCGGTTAGGCCTCGACGAGACTTTGGGGGGACGTGTCCCGCTTCCGCCACTGCCAGGCTGGGTGGCGGAAGGGGGAGAATTCCATGCTCAGAACAACTGCGCTGCTCACCGCGGCACTGGTGGTGCTGACCGCGTCACCCGCCACCGCGCACCCGAGCGGCGACTGGACCGGGTGGGCGAAGGACCTCGACGGCACGCGGCACCAGGCCGCGGAATGGCGCCTCAACGCGGGCAACGCCGGCAAGCTCAAGCTGAAGTGGGCGTTCGCCTACCCCAAGGGCGACTACAACGGCGTCCGCAGCCAGCCCGCCGTCGTGGGGGACACGATCTACTTCGGTGGCCCCGACGGGAAGTTCTACGCCCGTGACGCGCGCACCGGCCGGTCCCGCTGGGAGTTCACGCTCCCGCAGGCCGACCGGTACGCGTTCAACTCCGACGGCCCGACGGTCGCCGACGGCAAGGTGTTCTTCGGTGACAGCGCGAGCAGGTTCTTCGCGCTCGACCAGCGCACCGGCCGCCTGAAGTGGCAGGTGCAGCTCGACACCGGCATCGCGTCGATGACCACCAGCTCACCGACCGTCCACAACGGACTGGTGTACGTCGGCACGTCCAGCAGCGAAAACATGCTCCCGAACACGCACGCCTGTTGCACGTTCCGGGGCCACATCGACGCCTTCGACATCGACACCGGCGCGCTGGTCTGGCGCCACTACACGGTGCCGGAACCGGTCGAGGTCGGCACGTGGCCCAACGGCGCCAAGCGGTTCGAGCCGTCCGGCGTCGGCGTGTGGAGCTCGCCGGTGATCGACCGCCGAACCGGCACGCTCTACGTCGGCACGGGCCAGAACTACACCGGCAAGGGCGGCGAGTTCGACTCGCTGCTGGCGCTCGACGCCCGCACCGGCGCGGTGAGGTGGACCAACCAGGTCACCGACGCCGACACGTGGCGCGACGCGTGCAACCAGCCCGACGCCGAGGGCTACTGCCCGGGGCTGAAGGACGGCACCAACCTCGACTACGACATCGGTGCCACGCCGAACCTCTTCACCGTCAACGGCCGCCGGCTCGTCGGCGTCGGCCAGAAGTCCGGTGTGTACCACGTGTTCGACGCCTCGACGGGGCAGGTCGTGTGGCGCCGTCAGCTCGGCGTGCCGCTGCCCAGCGGGGGCATCTCGGGCATCCAGTGGGGTTCCAGCTACGACGGCAAGCGGCTCTACATCGCGACCTACTACGCCGAGCCCGGCACGCTGTTCGCGGTGGATCCCGCCACCGGCACCGTCCTGTGGGAGACCCCGGCACCCGCCGACGGCTGCTCCACGGGCGGTGCGGCCGGCCAGCCCGGGTGCTACCGGGCACACGGCGTGCCGGTGTCCAGCTCACCCGGCGTGGTGTGGCTCGGCGCGCTCGACGGCAAGCTCCGCGCGTACGACGCCAAGACCGGCCAGGTCATCTGGTCCCACGACACCATCCAGGACGTCCGCGGTGTCAACGGGCTGACCGGGCGCGGCGGCACGCTGGCCGGGCCCGGTGCCGGTGCGGTGGTGTCGGACGGCATGGTCTACGTGCAGTCCGGTTACTCCTCGGGCTACGCGAATCCGCACGGCCACGTGCTACTGGCCTTCGGCCTGTAGCTTCGCGCGCACCGCGTCGGTGGGCAGGCCTGCCTGAGTGCGCAGCTCGACCGCTTTCTGCCAGGCCTCCCAGGCCAGTTCGGCGGCACCCGCGGCAGCGTGGGTGTCGCCGAGCTGTTCGTACGCACCGGCTTCGAGCGGGAGGTCACCGCCGAGCCGGAACATCTCCGACGAGCGGGTGAACGCCTCGGCCGCTTTCGCGTGATCACCCAGCCCGAGGTAGCCGGTGCCCAAGTTGTCCCACGCCTCGGCCTGGCCGATCAGGTGGTCCATCTGCCGCCACATCCGCATCGCGCGCTCGGCGTGGTCGACCGCCTCCGCGTACTCGCCCAGCTTGCCGTGGCCCCACGCCAGCCCGGTCAGCGCGTTGGCCTGGCCGTAGGAGTCGCCGCACTCCTCGAACAACGCGAGCCCGCGCCGCGTGTGCTCCATCGCCTCGCCGATCCGGTCGTCCGGGCACAGCATCGCGATGTTCAGCAGCACCCCGGCCTGGCCCGCCGGGTTGCCCTCGTAGACGTCGAACGCCCGGTGCAGTGCGGCGGTGGCCTCGTCGGGGCGGCGCATGCGGCTCAGGCTGCGGCCGAGGTTGATCAGCGTGCGGCCCAGGCCGTCGGCGTCGTCGAGCTGTTCGACGGCGGCGACCGCGAGTTGTTGCGACGTCAGGAGATCCCGGTACCGGGCCTGGCGGTCGAGGGCGTCGGCGAGCGACCAGCCCATGAGCCACGTCTGCGCCGGCGTGCCGTGGCGCATCGCCGCCATCAACGTCGGATGCTCGGCCATGAGCCACGCCAGCGCTTCCTCGTGCGTGCCGAAGCGCAGGACCACGACACCGGGAGCCGGTGGGGGAGTGGCCGGGCGGTGGCGGCTGGGCGTGTACACGACACCGGCCTCGACGCCCGTCAGCGCGAGGTGGTCGAGCAGCCGGTTCAGGGCCTCGTCGCGTTCGTCGTCGAGGGCCAGTTCGGCCGCGTAGTCGCGCAGCAGGTCGTGGCAGGTGAACCGGCCCGGCTCCGGCTGGTCGATCAGGTTCGCCGTCGCGAGTTCGGCGAGCAGGGCCTCGGTCTCCCGCACGTCCAGCGCCGCCAGTGACGCGGCCCCGGCGAGGCTGATGTCCGAGCCCGGCATCAGCCCGAGCAACCGGAACAGCCGCAGCGCCGCGGGACTCAATGCCTTGCAGGAGTGGGAGAACACCGAACGCAGGTCCGCCGTGACGTCATCGTCGTCGGCGAACGCGTCGAGGTCCGCCAGCTCGTCCGCGAGCGCCGCCAGCGGGAACTCCGGCTGCGTCGCCGCCCGTGCGCCCGCCACCGCGAGGGCGAGCGGCAGGCGGGCGCAGCGGCGGACCACGGTGTCGACCGCGTCCGGCTCGGCCCGCGCGCGGTCGTGCCCGATCCGGGCGGCCAGCAGCTCGCGGGCGTCCTCCGGCGGCAGCAGTCCCAGCGGCAACGCCTTGGCGTGCGGCGGTTTGAGCGAGGTGCGGCTGGTGATCACCACGTGCGCGTTCGGCGTGCGCGGCAGCAACGGCTCGACCTGCTCGGCGTCCGTCGCGTTGTCCAGCAGCACGAGCACCCGCTTGTCCGCGAGCGCGTCCCGCAGCAGGGCCGACTGCCCCGCGAGGTCGTGCGGCACCTGGGCACGCGGCACGTCGAGCGCCGAGAGGAACCGCAGCAGCGCGTCACCGGGGCTCACCGCCGCGCCGCTCGGGCCGAAGCCGTGCAGGTTCACGTAGAGCTGTCCGTCGGGGAACCGGTCGATGGCCTGGTGTGCCCAGTGCACGGCGAGTGAGGTCTTGCCGACCCCGCCGGTGCCGGTGATCACCACGACGCCGTTCGGCGCGTCGTCGAGCTCCGCGAGTTCCAGCGCCCGGCCGGTGAACGGCTTGGGCGCGGCCGGCAGCTGGCGCGGTGCCGAGGCCGCCCGCAGCCGCCGGTGCAGGGTCGCGAGGTGGCGTGACGGTTCGGCGCCCAGCTCACCGGCGAGCCGGGCGCGCACGACCTCGAAGTGCCGCAACGCTTCCGCGGCGCGTCCGCTGCCGTGCAACGCCTCGATCAGCTGGGCGGCGATCCGCTCGTCCAGCGGCCGATCGGCGGCCAGGGCGTGCAGTTCGGGTACCAGCTCCGCGTGCTCACCCCGTGCCAGCCGTTCGTCGACGTGGTCGAGCCGGGCCGCGAGCAGCTCCTCCGCGAAGCCCGCGCGCAGCTGCCGAGCCCACGGTGTGTCCAGTGTGGACAACGGCTCGGCCTGCACGAGTGCCAGCGCGTCGGCGGTCTTGCCGATGCGCACCAGGTGCCGGAACAGGTGCAGATCGATCTCCAGCGGATCCACGCGCAGCACGTAGCCGTCGCGGTCGCGTTCGATCAGGCCCGGCAACGTCTGCCGCAGCCTCGTCAGCCACGTCTGCACCATCGCGCGGGCCCGCGGCGGGGGAGCGTCGCCCAGGACCCGTTCGACCAGCTCTTCGGCGGTCACGACCTGACCCGCGTCGGCGAGCAGCACGCCGAGCAGGGCGCCGAGGCGCGTCGGACCGAACTCGGTCGCGCCGAAGACCGTGTAACGCACGGTGATCACCGTAGTGGCTGCGGCTCCCCCCGCACCTCGGCCGAACGTCACGTCGTCCTCACAAGAGGAACGACTCCCGCAGCTCCTGGACCATCAGCTCCGGTACCTCCAGCGCCGCGAAGTGGCCGCCCCGCGGCATCTCCGTCCAGCGCACGATGCTGTGGTTGCGCTCGGCCATCCGCCGGATCGGCACCCCCACGTCGTGCGGGAACACCGCGACCGAGGTCGGTGTCGCGGACATCGGCTCCAGCTCGCCCCACGTCTCGTCCCCCTCCTGGTAGTAGCGCGCCGACGAGCCCGCCGTCCGGGTGAACCAGAAGATCGACGCGGTCGTCAGCACCGCGTCGAGGGGTACCCCGATCTCCGGGTCGCTCCACGTGTGGAACGCCCATTCGATCCACTCGAGCTGGGCGACCGGCGAGTCGGTGAGCGCGTGGGCGACCGACTGCGGCCGCGTGCTCTGCATCGACACGTACCCGAACTGCTCGAACTCGTACTGGAAAGCCTTCTCCACGGACCGCCGTTCGGCGTCGACGGTCATGTCCGCGGTCTCCTGGGTGACGCCGGCGGAGAAGATCTGGTTGACGTGGACGGCCTTCACCTCGTCGCGCATCCCGAGCTGACGGGTGAGCATGGCGCCGAAGTCGTAGCCGTGTGCCAGGTAGCGGTCGTAGCCCAGGCGGCGCATCAGCTCGGCGAACACGCCGGCCACGCGGGGGATGGTCCATCCTAGTTCCGTGGTGGGGCCGGGGAAACCGAAGCCCGGCACGGACGGGATCACGAGGTGGAAGTCGCGGCTGAGCGGTTCGATCATCTGCTCGAACGCGAAGCAGGTCGTCGGCCAGCCGTGGGTGAGCAGCAGCGGTTCGGCGTTCGCGCGGGGGCTCCGCACGTGCAGGAAGTGCAGCGAGGTGCCGTCGATCTCGGTGACGAACTGCGGGATCTCGTTGAGTCGCCGTTCCCGCTCGCGCCAGTCGAAGTCGCGCCAGCGGGCCACGAGTTCCTTGAGACGCTCCTGGGGCGTGCCCTGCGCCCAGCTCGCGCCCGCCGGTTCGCTGGGCCAGCGGGTCTGGTCAAGGCGGCGGTGCAGGTCGTCGATCTCGGACTGGGGGATGGCGATGTCGAACGGCTTCATGCCGACGACGCTATGAGCACTGTAGGACAGTTATGGTCCTACAGTGGCCTCTGCTCGTTTGCTGAAGTTGCTCGGTCTGCTGCAGTCACGCCGTGAGTGGTCCGGTTCCGAACTCGCGGACAGGCTGGGCGTCACCACGCGCACAGTCCGGCGTGACGTCGACCGGCTTCGGTCGCTGGACTACCCGGTGCACGCGTCGATGGGCACGTCCGGCGGCGGTTACCGGCTCGGGCCGGGTGCGCGGTTGCCGCCGTTGCTGCTGGACGACGACGAAGCCGTGGCCGTGGCGGTGGGGCTGCGGACCGCGAGCGGCATCGAGAACATCGGTGAGACGGCCGTGCGCGCGTTGCTGAAGGTCGAGCAGGTGCTGCCGTCCGCGCTGCGGCACCGGGTCGCGGCGCTGGAGATCGCGACGGTGCCGCACACCTCGGCGCCTCCCGCGGTCGACGCCGGGTTGTTGACGCTGGTCGGGACGGCCTGCCGGGACCGGCAGCGGATCCGGTTCTCCTACGTCGGGCACGCGGGGGAGGAGTCGCGGCGGGAGGCCGAGCCGCACCGGCTCGTGACGTGGGGCCGGCGCTGGTACCTGGTCGCCTGGGACGTGCTGCGGGAGGACTGGCGGACATTTCGACTCGATCGTATGAACGTGCGGACCCCGTTCGGTGCCCGCTTCACGCCCCGTGAAATTCCGGGCGGCGACGCGGGAGCGTTCGTGGCGGCACGCGTCGCCGATCGGTGGCCCGTGCAGGGCGTCGTGCGACTGAGCGTGCCCGCGCCGGAGGCCGTGGAGTGGCAGAGCTACGGCGAGGTTTCGGCTGTGGACGAAACCTCGTGCCATGTGCGGGTCGGAGGCGAGACGATGGACGACGTGGTGTTCATGCTCGCGAGCATCACCGTCGAGTTCGAGGTCGTCTCCCCGCCGGAGCTGTCCGCCGCGTTGCTCCGGGCAGCGGACCGTTTCCGCAGGGCGGCGAAGTTCTAGAGAATTTCTCAGGGTCCTGACAGCAGACTCCTAGGCGCGCAGGGCTTAGTGGAGGTCAGGGAGGTCCGCCATGCTGATCGATCACACCAGGCCGCTGGACACGGTTCCGCTGGGCACCGCGCTCACGGTGACCCACGCGTCGGACCGTGGCCCGCGCAGGTACAACGCCGATGCCTTCGCCGTGGGCCGCCGCACGTTCGTGGTCACCGACGGGGTGGGCGACTCCGCGGCCGCCGCCGAAGCCGCGTGGGCCGCCGCCCGTGCCGCGACCCTGCTGACCGATCCGGTCGCCGCGATCCTCGCCGCCCGCGACGCCCTCCAGGTGCACTCGGGCGACGCCGTGATCGTCGTCGCCACGGCCCGCCCGGACGGCGGCTTCGACGTGGCGTGGGCGGGCGACGCCCGCGCGTACGCCTCCGACGGCGCGGACCTCGTCCAGCTCACCACCGACCACACGGTCGCCGAGTACTTCCGCGAGCGCGGCATCAAGGCCGAACCGCGGATGGAACACGTCGTCACCAACACCGTCCGCCACGCGACGGCGGAGAACATCGGCCGTGCGGCGACACGGGCTCCCCGGCTCGCTCTCGTGTCCGATGGCGTCTACGGGCCGTTGGGGTACAACGGGATCGAGGCGATCATGTCCGGGCACGGCTCAGCGGAGCGTTTGGTGCGTGCGGCCTTGTACGCGCGCGGCACCGACAACGCGACGGCGCTGCTGGTCAGCTGACCTTCTTGCCGCGCTTCTTCTTGCTCGCCTCGACGCTGCGCTGCAACGCCTCCATGAGGTCCACGACCCCGGTGGCCTCCGCGGGCTCGTCCTCGACCTTGACCTTGCTGCCCTTCTGCTTGGCCTTGATCAGCTTGGTGACCCGCTCGGTGTAGGTGTCGCGGTAGTCCTTCGGCCGCCACTCGTCGGCCATGGACTCGACCAGCGACACCGCCATGTCGAGCTCCTTGCCGCGCGGCGCCCTGCCCTCCGGCACCACGTCCAGCACGTCCTTCGGCTTGCGGATCTCGTCGGCGAAGAACAGCGTGTGCACGGCGAGGATGCCCTTGTCCTCGGTCAGCGCGGTCAGGTACTGCTTGCCGCGCATGACGAACATCGCGATGCCCGCTCGGTTCGTCTTCTTCATCGCCTGCGCCAGCAGCAGGTACGGGCGGGAGAACTCGGGCTTGGCCGGCCCGAGCCAGTACGTCTTCTGGAAGTGCACCGGGTCGATCTCGTCGATGTCCACGAACGCCTCGATGTCGAGCGTGCGGCTGCGGCCCGGCGCGATCTCGTCCAGCTCCTCGGGCTCCACGACCACGTACTCGCCGTTCTCGACCTCGTGCCCCTTCACGATCTTGTCGTAGGGCACCTCACGGCCGGTGCGCTCGTTGACGCGCTTGTACCGGATGCGGTCGGACGTACCGCGCTGGAACTGGTTGAAGTGCACGGTGTGGTCCTCGGTGGCGCTGTACAGCTCCACCGGGATGCTCACCAGTCCAAAACTGACAGAACCGCTCCAGATCGCCCTCGCCATGCAGGTCAGGTACCCACCAGACGGCAAGTTACTCGCCGAGGAGCTGCGAGAGCCCGACCTTGCTACCGTCACGGGGTGAGAGTCGTGGTGCTGTCCGACACCCACGCACCGCGGTTCTGGAAGCGGTGCCCACCGGCCGTGGCCGATCACCTGCGGTCAGCCGACCTGATCCTGCACGGCGGGGACGTCTGCGTAGCTCCCGTGCTGGACGAGCTGGCGCAGTACGCGCCCGTCATCGCCGTGTGCGGCAACAACGACGGCCCGGACGTGGTGGCGTGGGGTGCGCCGGAGACGGTCGAGTCCGAGATCGACGGCCTGCCGTTCGCGATGATCCACGACAGCGGCCAGAAGACCGGCCGGATGGCGAGGATGCGCCGCCGGTTCCCCGCCGCCCGGCTCGTCGTGTTCGGACATTCGCACATCCCGTGGGACGAGCGGGAGGACGGGGTCCGCGTGTTCAACCCCGGCTCACCCACCGACAAACGGCGTCAGCCGCACGGCACGATCGGGCTGCTGGACGTCGAGGACGGAGTCCTGCTCGACGCCCGGATCGTGCCGGTCACGCGGTGACCTCGACGCCGCGCCGTGCCCAGGCCGCGAGTCGCGGGCCGAGCGCTTCGTAGACGTGCGGGTCGAACCCCATGCCGGTGTGCGTGCTGCTGACCTCGACGCACTCGGCGCACGGGTCCTGGCACAGCTCCCACGGCACGACGCCGTCCAGCCGCGAGAAGAGGGAGATCGCGGGAACGCGCAACGGCTCGGTCAGCGCCTTCATGTGCTCGTCGTAGCACGGGCCGCGCATGCAGTCGTCGTTGAGCAGTCCGGGCACACCCGCAGCGGCCAGCCGCGCCAGGAACCGGGCGACGCGCACGACGCTGGGATGCGCGCCGAGCGGGTCGAGCACCGGGCTGGCCAGCATCACCAGGCCGTGCACGAGTTCGGGACGCCGGGCGGCGGCGAGTCGCGCGAGCCAGCCACCGCGGCTCTGGCCGAGCAGCACCACCGGCCGGCCGGTGAGTTCGGCGTGCCTCTCCGTGCTGTTCAAGAGCTTCGTCAGCAGCTCAGAGGTACAGCCGACGGTGAACCCGACTCCTGAGTGGGCCGGGCGGTAGCCGCGAGCGCGCAGCCACGACCCGGCGGGCGACAGGCTGGCACTACCGGCGCCGAAACCCGGTACGAGCACGACCCCCAGACCGTTGCCCTGGTCCGGATCGGCGTCGCGCCACACCGGGTGGCGCAGCAGTTTAGGCACGTCCCACAGCGCGCGGAGGACGCTTTCCCGTGAACTGGCACGCAATCCGTCGAACATGCCCTTGGTTTGCCAGAGGTTCTGCCGTTAAACCCGCGTCCCCCAGACGAATTCGCCGCTCCGGCGTGGCGTCCTCACCGCACCACGACGGCGCGCAGCGAGGCGTGCCCAGGCCGCCAGCCGGTCGACACGGCGACGTACCTCGCAGTGGTGACCGAGCCGTAGGTCTTGCCGTCCACGCTGTAGGTGACCGTGTGCGGCGGGTGCGCACCGTTCGTCCATTGCAGATCGACGTCGCCGATGGCATGTACCGCACCGAGGTCGACGACCATGCGGCCGTCGCGGCCCGGCGTCCACGCGGTGTGCCGCTCGCCGTCCACCGCGGCGGCCGGATCGCTCATACCGGGCGGCAGCACGGAGTTCGGGAACGTGACACGCCCGAGCGCGAGGTCGTCGATCGGGAACGGCCGCACGCCCGGCATGCTGACCGTGCGCCCGGCACGGCCCAGCGCGACCGGGAGGCTGCGGCCGTCGCGGTGGACCAGCACGAACATCGCCGGGCCGCCGCGGAAGGTGACCCGCTGCGCGTCGTGCACGACGGCGGTGATGCCCGGCGGGATGCCGCGGGCGGTGAACCACGGCGCCTCGACCCGCGCGGTGGCGGCGGGCAGCGTGAGCGCGTACTCGGTGCCGTCACGGGTCGTGACCTGCGTGCCGCGGTACAGCGTGGAGCCGCGCAGGTGAACGGTTCCGGTGACGTCGGCGCCGGACAGGTTGAAGAGGCTGAGGAACCCGTCCGCGGTGCTCGCGCGCACCCCCGGAGGGCACTGCGGTGCCGGTTCCGCCGCGATCTTCGCCAGGTCCGCGCGGACGTAGCCCTCCACGAGCCCGGCCGGCACGGTGATCGTGTCGCCCTGCACGGTGATCGGCTCGGCCGACCGCGCGACGAACCCCGCCCGGCCGTCCACGTCGAGCCAGCCCGACGTCCCGAGGTCCGGGCGCGGGTACGAGGCCACCGTCGTCCACGTTGCGCCGTCTGCCGACGTCTCGATGCGGTAGGCGCCCGCGGCCGCTGTCTCCCAACGCAGGCGCACGCGGTCCACAGTGGTGGCGGTGCCGAGGTCGACGGCGATCCAGCTGTCCGCGCGGCCGCGTTCGGCACGGGCGACCGCCCAGCGCGTGGCCGGATCTCCGTCGATCGCCTTCGCCGGTTCGTAGCCGGGATCGAACGACGACGCCGTCACCGTCCCCGGACCCACCTCGAACTCGAACAGCGAGTAGCCGTAGGTGGGATGCGGGGTGATGCCGACCATGCGGACGTGGCGTGCGGTCGTCGCCGGGAACGTCAGGTCGTCGACCCGGAACCCCGTGCGGGCCGGGATCGTGACACGGCCCGCCGATCCCGTGTAGGTGCGGGAGCCGGTGAGGCCGGGCATCCCGGCCATCGCGAGGTTGTGCACGTCGACCCGGCCGGGACGGGGAAGCGCGCACACGATCGTGCCGGTCGGCAGGGTGGCGGTGCCGGCGATCCCGTCCGCGAACCGCAGCAGGCTCGCCGTCGCGTCGAAACCGTCGCGAACCTGCTGGTACACAGCGATGTTACGGCCGGTGACGGCCACCGGTGGCAGCAGCATCGGCGTCGAACCGCTGATCTTGAACAGCCAGTCGTCGTGCGAAGGCTGCCACGCGAGCTTCGTGAACCCCGGCTTGGTCACCGTGCCCGCCCACGCCGCCGCCGACTGGTGCGTCAACAGTCCTGGGTCCACGCCGTGGTCGAACGTGATGGCGGCTTTGCGGAAGAACTCCTGCTCGGACACGGGTTCCGCGGGCGGGCGGAGTTCGTGCAGCAGGTAGCTGATCGCGAGCTCCGCGCGTGCCTCCGGCTCGTACTTGGCCTCACCGGAGAACTTCGCCAGCCGGTGGACCGGTGGATGGGCCTGGTAGGCGAGCAGCCGGGACGCGAGCGCGGCCTCGGCGCGGGCGGCCATCGGATCGCGCAGGACGGTGGAGCGGAAGGCGAGCGGGATGACGTCACGGCCGTAGAGGTGCTCGCGGTCGTTGACCATGGGCATCAACGGCTCGCCGGCGTCGCTCATCGTGGCGAGGATGGTGCGCCACAACAACTCTCCGTTGGGCTGCTTGGTCAGCACCTCGGGCAGCGGCCGGCCGGCGAGCAGGAAGTGCACGGCGTTGCGGCCGGAGGTGCGCCAGAGCTCCTCCTGGTAGTGCGGGCCGAACGAGCCGTGGTTCTCGACGATGAACGTGTCGTGCAGGTTCGTCGCCGTGTTGGCGGAGATCGGTACGCCGTCCACTGTGGAGGGGTTGGCGAGGTCGGCGGCGGGCAGCCCGGCCTCGTTGCGGCTCCAGCGGCCGAACGCCTCCCGCCAGCCCGGTCCGTCGCCGTGCCAGGCCAGTCCGGGCGCGAGTGCCTGGGCGTAGACGCCCATCTCCTCCAGCTTCGTGTCGCCCCGGTGGCCGCCGAGGATCCCGTTCGGCGTCCAGCCACCGGAGCGCGGGTCGTTCCCGGTGCCGAGCGACGCCGTGTACTCGGCCTGACCGCGCGCGATCGCCTCGACGTGCGCGCGGGTGGCCGCGTCGAGGTCCGGCCAGAGCAGCCGGGCGGCCAGCACGAAGTAGGACTGGAAGGTGGTGTCCCAGAACAGGGTCTTGCCCCACTCGGTGCCGCCCGCCAGCACGTTGCTCGCCGCGAAGTGCTTGATCGTGGCGAGTGTGTGGTCCCGCAGGACGTTCTTCTCCACGCCCGCCAGTGCCGCGTCGTAGCTGCCCCTGGTGAGCAGGACGGCGTTGCCGAGCACGACCGCGAACCCGAAGTCGGTGCGCCGGTAGCGTCCGGCCGTGGCGTCGTACTGCTTCTCGGCCCACCTCGTGTGCCTGAGCAGCACCTCGTAGTAGGTGTCCTTCAGTTGTGCGACCGAGACTTTCGGCGCGACCGCCAGCACACCCGTGGCGTAGAGGAACGTCCTGCGGTTGATCAGCATGTCAGGGCTGCCTCCGCCCAGTCGGCGTGGTCGAAGTTGCGGCCGTCGCCACCGTCGGTGACGCGCAGGCTCAGCATCCGGACGGTGCTGACGTCGACGTCGATCGGCACCGCCGCGCCCTTGCCGCGGACGACTCCGCTGTCGTACAGGGGTTTGTCGTCGCCGAAGACCTGGAACGAGACCGAGCCCGGCTGTTCGGTCTCGTCGTCGAGGCCGATCTTCGCGGTGAGGCGCTCGCAGCCGCGGCCCAAGTAGACCGAGACCTCGGACGGTGCGTGCGTGCCGATCCCCTTGGCGTAGGTGACGCCGCCGATGGACAGCGCCGCGCCGTCACCGCCGGTGTTCTCGCCGTTGGACCTGTCCCGTTCCACAGGGCCCCAGCCGTTGGTCTCGCTCATGAACGGCAGATCGCTGACCTGCGTGCCGTTCGCCGGTGTCGGGGGTGGCACGAACGCCTTGACCACCTGCTCGACGTGCACACCGGAACCGAAGGTGGCGACGATCGGCACGTCCACCGGGCCGACCTGGGTTCCGGCGGTGAGGCGCCAGCGCCCGCTGATCGACTCGCCGGGTGCGAGCGTGCGGCGCTGGATCGCGGCACCCGTGACGGACCAGCCCTCGGGGGCGGTCGCGGTCAGCTTGACGTCGCGGATCTCCCTGTCCCCGTTGGTGAACGTGCCGGCGACCTCGACCGTCGAGCCCGGCGGCGTGTCGACCGTGCCGGCGGGCTCGACGGTGAGCGTGGTCTTCGGGACCTGGCGGATCGGCTGGTCGCACGTCTGCAGGCCGGGCCGGTAGCGGCAGACGACCGCCGCGAAGCCACCGTTGCGCCTGGCCGGCACCGTGAGGGTGCCGGTGTTGCGCAGGACCTGCGTGTCACGCACGACGTCGGCCCTGCCGGCGGGGTCGCGGACGGTCTCGACCAGCCACTGCCCACCACCGAGGAACCCCAGCGGCGCCCGCAGCGTGCGCTCCTGGGTGGCGATGCCGCCGACGAACCACCTGTCCCCGTTGCGGCGCGCGACGACGGCGTGCGAGTCCGGATCGCCGTCGAGCAGCCGGGTCTCGTCCCACACCGTCGGGACCTGGTCGAGGTAGCGCAACGCCTGCGGATGCCGTTCGTAGGCCTCGGGTTTGTCCGCGAAGTGCGTCCAGCCCGACTCGTAGACGACCGGCAGCGCGACCTCGTGCGCGATCGACGCCTCCTTCGTGCCGACTTCGAGCGACACGGGCGTGTAGTCCATCGAACCGGCGACGTTGCGGGTGAAGAACTGCACGGGGTTGTTGGCAGCGGGCGGGTAGTTCTCGGCGCCGCGCACGGCCTCCATCGTGAGCACGTGCGGCCAGGTGCGCGCGAGGCCGTGCGGGATGGTGGAGCCGTGGAAGTTGACCATCAGCTTCAGGTCGGCCGTCTTCTGCAACACCGCGTCGTACCAGCTATAGCGGTCCTGCGAGTCGGACTCCATGAAGTCGAGCTTCACGCCCTTCGCGCCCCACTGCTTGATCCTGGGCAGCACGGTGTCGCGTTCCTGCTGGGTGTCGAGGTCGCTCCAGCGCAGCCACAGCAGGATCTCCACGCCCTGCGCGCGGGCGTACCGGATGAGCTCCGGCACCCACGCGGCGCTCCAGCCCTCGTCGACCAGCGCGTACTCCCAGCCGTGGCGGGCGGCGAAGTCCACGTACTGCTTCTGCCGCGCGAAGTCGCTCGGACTGGAGTGCTCGCTCAGCCACGACCAGGCGACCTTGCCCGGCTTGATCCAGCTCACGTCCGTGAACGTCGCCGGGCTCGCCAGGTCGTCCACGAGAGTGGAGGTGCTCACGGTGTTCAGGTCGCCGACGATCGCGGTGCGCCACGGGGTGGTGCCGGTCGACGCGACCTGCGCGTCCGCCAGCACGACCTGGAAACCGTCACCGCTCTTGCGCAACCTGCTGCCCGCGTACCTGCCATCCACATCGGACTCGGTGAGCAGCGCGAAGTCCTGCCCCGTCTGGAAGAGCGACGGATAGCCGAAGTCGCCGGTGGCCTCACCCGCGGTCGTGCGCACGCGGTTGGCCTCGTACCAGGCGTTGTAGGGCAGCAACCACGCCTTCGAGTCGGCGGGAACGCGGAAGCTCGACGCCTCGGACGTGACCGCGGCCGGTCCCGGCAGCACGTACCGGTAGGCGACGCCGTCCGCCGAGGCGCGCACGACGAGGTCGAAGCTGCCGGAGGCGTTGCGGAAGCCGAACCGCGCCTCGGTCATGCGGGCCGAACGCTGCAGCCGCTTGCCGTGGGGCATGGTGTAGCGATCGATGACAACGCGGTCACTGCGACCGGTGAACGTCAGTTCCTTGGTGAGATCGGCAGTGGTCGTGGTGAGCCCGACGGCTGCCGGCTGGAGCACGGTTCTGCCCTGCCTGCTCACAGCCAGCGTCAGGTTTCCGCTGTTCAGGGACACTGCCGCCGTGATCTGGCCCGGTCCGGCGACCGTCCAGCCGGAGGGAGCGGCTGTAGCGGGCACGGCAGGCAACAGCAGGGCGAGCACGAGTACGAGCAGTCGTGACATCGTTGTCAGCTCCTGGGTGTGGGACCGCTCTCATCGTGTTGGTCCGTACGTTCCCGGTCAAGGGGCTGATGATTATCAGTCGATTTGCGGACAGATGAAGAGATCTTCATCTTGGTCTCATGCGGATCTTCGCGAGGGACGGCAGGCTCGGTCGCATGCTGCCGTCCGCCCGCACCGGCACGGTCCTCGTGGCCGTGCTCAGCGTGGCGTGCGCGCTCGCGGCCGTGCTGCTCGTGCTGACCGTGGTGCGGCCGGTGTCACCCGACGTGCGCACTCCGGAAGTGGAGATAGGACGTTCCGCTCCGCCGACGACGTCCTCGGTGGTGCCCACACCGGCCCCGGCGGTGGTGCCCACACCGGGGTCGGTGCTGCCGCCACCACCGCCGGTCGATGACGACGACGAGGACGACTGACGTGCCCGCACGCGTGAAGATCATGTGCTGGCTCCTCGGCCTGATGACGCTCGTCCTCGCGACCGTCGTGGTCGTGGTGTGGCGCCTGCTGCTCGTCGACGTCGACGACCGCGTCAACCGCGCCCTGGAGCAGGAGACCACCGAGTTCGGCGCCTACGCGGAGAACCACGCCGGTGACGCCGGCACCGTCGCCGAGGCCCACCTGAGCCTGCAGTACCCCGACGAGCACGAGATCCACCTGGCCGTGCTGCCCGGTCACGTGCTGGTGCAGCGCTCCGAGGTGACCTACGCGCTGGAGAAAGACCGCGCAGTCCTGGGCGCGATCACGTCCTCCGGTGCGCCGTGGGGTGTCGCGTCCACCCCGGCCGGACCGTTCCGGTGGGCGAAGGTGCACACGGCCGCGCCGCAGGAGATGTGGTTCGTCACCGGCTACTTCGAGGACGGCGTGCGAGCGCCGGTGCACTCGACGGTGCGCGTCCTGGTGCTGGTGTCGCTGGCCGGGCTGCTGATCGCCGCCCTGATCGCGTGGCTGGTGGCGGGGGTGGTCCTCGCTCCGATCCGGGTGGTCCGCCAGGCCGCCGCCGAGATCACCGAGGCCGACCTCACCCGCCGGATCCCGGTCTCCGGCAACGACGACGTGGCGGCGCTGGCGAAGCAGTTCAACTCGATGCTCGACCGCCTCGAACGCTCGTTCCGCCTGCAACGCCAGTTCCTCGACGACGCCTCCCACGAGCTGCGCACCCCGATCACCATCGTGCGGGGCCACCTGGAACTGCTCGGCGACTCGCCGCAGGAACGCGCCGAGGTGGTGCGGCTGTGCACCGACGAGCTCGACCGCATGGCCCGCCTGGTCGAGGACCTGCTGCTGCTCGTCAAATCCGAACGCCCGGACTTCCTCCGCCCCGTCACCGTGAGCCTCCCGGAACTCACCAGCGACATCGACGCCCACCTCCGCGCCCTCGGCGACCGCCGCTGGGTGCTCGACTCGATCGCGGAAGGCGAGGCCGTGCTGGACCCGCAACGCATCACCCAGGCCGTTCTGCAGCTCGCCTCGAACGCCGTCCGTCACACCACCTCCGGCGCGACCATCCGCTTCGGATCCTCTGTGGACTCCGTCGTCTCCTTCTGGATAGCCGACTCCGGGCCCGGCGTGAGCGACGAGTCGATGCTGTTCTCCCGCTCCACCGGCCTCGGCCTGCCGATCGTGAAGGCCATCGCCGAAGCCCACGGAGGCGCGGTGCGGGTGAGCTCGGTGGCGGGCGAGGGCGCGACGTTCGTGGTGGAGGTGCCTCGATGACCGGCCGGATCCTCATCGTCGAGGACGAGGCGCGCATCGCCTCGTTCGTTGAGAAAGGCCTGCGGGCCAACGGCTTCACCACGTCCGTCGTGGCCTCCGGAGCCGACGCGCTGTCGTGGGCCGCGTCGTTCGACCTGGTGGTGCTGGACCTAGGACTGCCCGACCTCGACGGCTTCTCGGTCCTGCGGGCCCTGCGCGACCAGGGCGTGGCCACCCCGGTGATCATCCTGACCGCCCGCGACTCCGTGCACGACACCGTGGCGGGGCTGTCCGGCGGCGCCGACGACTACATGACCAAGCCGTTCCGCTTCGAGGAACTGCTGGCGCGCGTCCGCCTCCGCCTGCGCCCGCCCGGCGTGCCCGAGGCGACGGTGCTCACCGCCGGTTCGCTGTCGCTCGACCTGCGCACCCGCCAGGCCGTGCTGCCGTCCGGTTCGGTCGACCTCACCGCTCGCGAGTTCGCCCTGCTGGAGCTGTTCCTGCGGCATCCCGGCCAGGTGCTGGTGCGCGAGCAGATCCTGTCCCACGTGTGGGGGTACGACTTCGACCCCGGGTCCAACGTGGTCGACGTGTACGTGCGGTCGTTGCGGCGCAAGATCGGCGCGGAGCGGCTGGAGACCGTGCGCGGCATGGGGTATCGCCTCAGCTAGGGCCTGTATCGAAGTCTGATCCGCGACAGCCGGGCCCCTGGCGGCCCCTGGCGGCGCGGCCGGATGGCCCACGTACAACACCGGGCGTATTCGGGCTTTGCGGCGGTGCCGTCTCCGGGGCCCTCGGCCGCGACTATCGCGGACGAGACTTACGGGACACGCCCTAGCTTGAGTTTTAACCTCTGAGTGGCTGGGTGAGACCCCGGGTGATCATGGGTGAAGCCCTTGGTCGATTCTTCTT
>NZ_JBFBAW010000027.1:0-96552 GCF_040682435.1 Lentzea sp. NPDC051208
CGACCCACGGCCCTATGTCTGGACCAAGACCGCCGACCAGATCCTCGACTCCATCGCACGCTACTGCACACGAATTAACAACTCAGGACACTAGCGGTCGGCGTGCAGCCTCGCGACGAAGCTGAACCGGTCACCTCGGTAGAGCGACCGGGCGCGTTCGATCGGGTGGCCGTCGACGTCGTAGGAAACGCGGTGCAGCAGCAGCATGGGCAGCGCCGGGTTCGTGCCGATCAGCAGCGCCTCACGGGGCGTGGCGAGGACCGTCTCGACGCGTTCCTCGGCCTCGGCGAAACGGACGCCGAGCCGTTCGGTGAGGCACGCGTAGAGCGATCCGGCGGGGTCGAGCTTCTCCAGGAGGTCCGGGAAGCGGCCGAGGCTGAGGTAGGTCGATTCGAGGCCGATGCGTTCGTCGTCGGCGAGCAGGACGCGTTCGAGGTGCACGACCGGGTCGCCTGGTTCGAGCAACAGGTCGCGGGCCAGGCCGTCGTCGGCGCCGAGCTCCTCGACCGTGATCACCGTGCGGTTCGGCTCGACGCCCTGGCGGCGCATGCCCTCGGTGTAGCTGACCAGGGACAACGGCTGCACGAGCTTCGGCGGCGCGACGAACGTGCCGCTGCCCTGGCGGCGGATGAGCTTGCCTTCGAGCACGAGTTCGCTGACGGCTTGGCGCAGCGTGACGCGGGAGACGGAGAACCGTTCGGCGAGCTCGCGTTCGGACGGCAGGACGGTGCCCTCGCCCAGGTTCTCGACGAGGTCGAACAGCTCGGCCTTGACCGCGTAATAACGCGGGACTCGGCCGTGTTCTGGAATGCCCGCGCGAACGGGTCGATCAGCGCGGTGCGGCGGGACGCGGTTCACGTGGCGTGAGCCTACGTCACGCCCCGTGTGATCACGGGGCCAGCTTGGGCGGATCCGGGATCTTGTAGCCGGAAGATCCGATGTTGACTTCGAGGGACTTGCGCCAGGCGCCCGTGTCGATCATCTTCTGCAGCGCTGCCTGGACCTTGGCCTTGCTGCTCGGGTCGTCGCGGTGCAGGCCGACGCCGTACTCCTCCTTGCTGAACGGGTCACCGACGACGCGCAGGAGCTCCGGGTTCTGGGCGGCGTAGCCCGCGAGCAGCACGTCGTCGGTGGTGACGGCGTCGACGTTCTCCGCGAGCAGCGCCGTGACGCAGTCGCTGAACTTGGCGTACTCGACCATCTTCACGTCCTTCGCGAACTGGTCGCGGACGTACTCGGCGGACGTGGAGCCTGCGGTGGAGCACAGGCGGAGGCTGGCGTTGAGCGACTTCGGGCCCTCGATGCGGCTCTCGTTCATGCGCACCAGCAGGTCCTGGCCGGCGACGAAGTACGGGCCGACGAAGTCGACGATCTGCTTGCGCTTGTCCGTGATCGAGTAGGTGGAGACGACCATGTCGGCCTCACCGCTGGTCAGGAGCGTCTCGCGGTTGCCCGGCTGCGCTTCCTTCCAGGTGATGTTCTCCTCTTTGACGCCCAGTTCGTTCGCGATGAACTTGGCGACGTCGACGTCGAATCCGCGGTAGCTGCCGTCGAGCCTGCGCACCGCCATCCCCGGCTGGTCGTACGACACGGCGATGACCATGCGGTCGCTCGAGCTGACCTTGCTGGCCATGCCGGACCCACCGCCGCCGGCACACGAGGCGAGCAGGAGCACGGCCGCACATGTAGTCGCCACCAGGCGGAGAAGTGCTCTCGGCGTCATTCTTCCCTCTTACAGCGGTTATCAACTACAACGCATATTCCACGGGCATGCGCCTGCGCACCTGGTTCGGCGCTGCTCGGTGATGCGGGAAACCTAAGCGCCCACAGGACGCATGTCCATACCTGCGCGCGAATGAAACATCGGAATCGTTGCGGTAACTCACCAGTACCGCGGTCACCTCAGACGGCGCGGACCGGCGTCGTGCAGGGACGGAGGCGGGCCGATGACGATGCGCGCGCTGCTCACGAAAGCCCCTGCGGCAGAAGCAAGAACGGGCTCGAGCTTCAGCGAACGCACCTCCGGAAGGTCCTCGGCCAGTGCGGCCAAACGGAGTACAAGTTCCTGAAGTGCTTTCAGGTCCGCGGGTTCGTCACCGCGGTATCCGGTGAGCAGAGGCGCTGCTTTCGGTGCGGCAACGAGTTCCGCCGCGTCGGTGTCGGTGAGGGGTACCGCCCGGTAGGCACGGTCGCCGAGGAGGTCGCTGACCAGACCCGACAGTCCGAACCAGACCAGCGTGCCGAAGCTCGGGTCGTCCTGCAGACCGAGGACGCAGCTGACTCCCTTGGGAGCCATGCGTTGCACGTACACGCCCGGCTTTCCCGAGAGCGCGGCGAGGTCGTGGTAGGCCGCCTTGACCGATTCGCGCTGGGCGATGTCGAGCCTGACGCCGACCAGGTCGGTGCGGTGGCGCAGGCGTTCGCTGGTGGCCTTCATCGCGACGGGGTAGCCGAGCTCGTCGGCCGCCTGGACGGCTTCCTCCTCGCTGTGGGCGATGCGGAACGGGACGACGTCGATGCCGTAGCACTCCAGCAGTTCGACGGCTTTGTGGTCGTCGAGGCGGAGCTCGCTGCCCGGGTTGTCCACAATGGATCGCGCCCGGTCGAGTTCGATGCCGTCGGGCCGGGTGAAGGTGCCCTGAGGTGCGGCGCGCCAGCGCGCGTAACGGACGGCGCGGGCCAGGGCGAGCACGGCGCGTTCGGGACTGGAGTAGCTGGGAATCGAGCCCTTCCCCGGCATCTTCAGCTCGTCCGGGATGCCCTCGACCGCGAGGAACGTGGAGACGATCGGTTTCGTGCGGTGCGCGGCTTCCTTGAGCGCGCGGGCGTAGGCGGCGCCGGGGACCGCGATCGGAGGCACGAACACCACGACGAGGGCGTCGGTGTCGGAGCGGTCCAGGGCCTCCTGCACGGCCTTCGCGAACTCCTCGGGAGTGGCCTGGGCGCCGACGTCGACGGGATCGCCCGCGAGGTCGAGGTCCTGGGCGAGGAGCGTGTCGGCGGCGAGGAGGCCGATCGCGGTGGAGTTGCCGACGACGGCGACGCGTTTGCCCGCGGGCAGTGGCTGGTGGGCCAGCAGCAGCGCGGTGTCGAACAGCTGCGCCAGCGAGTCGACCCGGATCACTCCGGCCTGCTCGAACAGGGCCTGGACGCTCGCCTCGTCGACCTTCGCGCCGGTGGCGGCGAGGCCGGGGACGACGGCGTGCCGGCCGGACTTCACCGCGACGATGGGCTTGGTGCGGCCGAGCCTGCGGGCGAGGCGCGCGAACTTGCGGGGGTTGCCGAACGACTCCAGGTAGAGCAGGACGACGTCGGTGGAGGGGTCGGTCTCCCAGTACTGCAGCAGGTCGTTGCCGGAGACGTCGGCGCGGTTGCCGGCCGAGACGAACGTGGACAGGCCGAGACCCCAGCCCGCGGCGTTGGCGAGGATGGCCGTGCCGAGGGCGCCGGACTGGCAGAAGAAGCCCGCGCGGCCCCGTCCGGGCAGCATCGGGGCAAGACTTGCGTTGAGGCGGACCTTGGGGTCGAGGTTGATCACGCCCAGTGCGTTCGGACCGACGACGCGCATGCCGTGCGCTCTCGCCTCCGCCGCGAGCCTGCGTTCGGCCGACAGCCCGTCGGGCCCCGTCTCGCCGTAGCCGGAACTGACGACGACGAGCGCCTTCACGCCCTTGGCGAGACACCCGTCCATGACCTCGTCGACGCTGGCCGCGGGCACGGCGACGACGGCGAGGTCGACGTCGTCGGGGATGTCGAGCACGGTCGGGTAGGCGCGGACGCCCCGTACGGCCCGGTGCTCGGCGTTGACGGGGTAGACGGGCCCGTTGAAGTCGGCTTCGAGGAGGTTCTTGAGGACCGCGTGCCCGATCTTGGTCGGGTCGGTGGACGCGCCGATGACCGCGATGCTGCGCGGGTGCAGCAGGTTGTGCACGCTGCGGGCCTCGGCGGCCTGCTCGCGGGCCCTGGCGACGGCGACGGACTCGTCGGTGGGGTCGATCGCGAACTCCAGGTGCAGCACGCCCTCCTCGAACGCCCTGCTGACCTGGTAGCCGGCGTCGCGGAACACCCGCACCATCTGCCCGTTCTCGGCGAGCACCTCGGCCTCGAACCGGGCCAGCCCGACCTCCCTGGCCGCGGCGGCGAGGTGTTCGAGCAGGATGCTGCCCAGCCCGCGCCCCTGATGGCCGTCCTGGACGACGAACGCGACCTCGGCGCTGTCGCCCCGATGCACGTCCCCGTGGTTGACCCCGTGTTTGTCACCGTGGAGCCGATCGAACCGGCCGACGGCGACGATGTCGTCGCCCAAGAGCGCGATGAGCGCCACGCGGTTGTAGTGGTCGACGGTGCTGAACCGCTCCAGGTCACGCTGCGGGATTCGCGGGTACGGCCCGAAGTACCGGAAGTACCGGGTCCGCTCGGACAGCCGCCCGTGGAACTCGCGCAGCTTCTCGCCGTCGTCCGGCGTGATCGGCCGCAGGTGGACGGTGCCGCCGTCGCTGAGGACGACGTCCGCCTCCCAGCTCCTCGGGAAGTCGAACGGATCTCTGCCCGGCATGTCTTCAGGCACGTTGTCTGGCACTTTTGTCAGTCCCTGGGGTCGTCGGGATCGAGGCCATGCAACGGGAACACCGCACGCCGGGTCTCGCGGATCGCCTTGTCCACCGGCTCTTCCGCGTCCCCGCCCCACGGCTGGTACCCAGCGTCGCATCCATCAGTCATGGACGCAGGCAAAGGCCACTCAGGTGCGATCCGTGTCGCATGAGCCACCCAGTCCGCCGGCAACGGCCGGTCCGGGTCGACATCGCGGTCCAGCACCGTGGCCAGCAGGTGCGTCCACGACCGCGGCACCACCCTGAGCAGCTCGTACCCACCACCACCGAGCGCGAGCCACTTGTACCCGTGCTCGTCGACCAGGTCGCGGAACGCCTGATAGATCGACCGATGCCCGTCCACGCTCAACGACAGGTCCGCGAGCGGATCCTCCTTGTGCGTGTCGACACCGCACTGCGTGACCAGCACCTGCGGCCGGAACGCCCGCAACAACGACGGCACCGTCGCCTGGAACGCCCGCATCCACCCGCCGTCACGCGTCCCGGCGGGCAGCGGCACGTTGACCGCACTCCCCTCGGCCCCGGCGCCCCCGACCTCGCCGGCCCAGCCGGTGCCGGGCCACAGGCTCATCGGATGCTGGTGCAACGAGATCGTCAGCACTCGCGGGTCGTCCCAGAACGCCGTCTGGACCCCGTCTCCGTGATGCACATCGACATCGACATAGGCGACGCGCTCGACCCCGCTGCGCAGCAACCACTCGATGGCCACCGCACAGTCGTTGTAGACGCAGAACCCGGCCGCGCTGTCCGGCATCGCGTGGTGCAACCCACCGGCGATGTTGACGGCGCGATCCGCCTCACCCGACGCGATGGCCCGAGCCGCCACCAGCGACCCGCCGACCACCAACGCCGAAGCCTCGTGCATCCGCTCGAACACGGGGTTGTCCGGCGTCCCCAGCCCGTGCCCGACGTCCCACCCGGCCGTGGGCGCGGCCTGCACAGCACTCAGATATCCGGGCTTGTGCACCAGCTCGATCTCGTCGTCACCGGCGGGCTGCGGCACCCGCAACTCCACGCCCTCCAACACTCCGAGCGCCGTGGCGAGCCTGATGGTCAGATCGAGCCGAACCGGATTCAACGGATGGTCGCCACCGAGGTCGTACCCGAGGAAGGACCTGTCCCAGACAACAGCGGCTGGCTTACCCATGCCCAGCAACCTACAGTCGCGAGCCCGGAACCGAACTCACCGAACAGGGGTCAGAGGCGACATGCACCTGCGACCAGCGGCCGTCCTCCTCGCACTGGGCCTGACCCTCGCCGCCGTCTCGGGCTGCGCCGAACAGGTCAAGGGCCAGGCCCGAGCCGACGCCAACGCGGCCCAAGAACCCGCGGACCCCACCACGACGTCGAAGAAGCCACCCGCCAGCACCACGGCCTCGAAGCCGGCGGACCCCACCCCGCAGAAGCAGGGCGACGTGAAGATCGCCACCAAGAAGAAGGCCACCGGCCTCGAGACCTGCGGCGTCCTCAAGACGGCGGACATCGAGGCCGCCACCGGCGGCAAGTCCTCGGCGGACGGCGGCTGCATCCACACCACCACCGGCCCGTCGACCGTCATCACCCAGATGGTCACCGTCCCCGACGCGGTGGACCAGGAAGGCGAGAAGAAGCAGATCGAGATCGGCGGCAACACCGCGTGGCAGGTCAGCGCGTCCAAGGAGGACTGCCAGGTCACCGTCATGCTGACCGACGACCCGACCGCCATCACCTCGGCCTTCTCGGTGAACGTCCTCGCGATCGAGGAAATGGACACCTGCGCCACGGCCCTCAAGCTCGCCACCGAGGGCTTCAACCGCATCCCCGCCGCCTGACGCGAGCGTCCGGCCCTGCCAACCAGGTCAGCCGCCGGTCGCGACCTCCCGGTCCAACGCACACCAGTTGGACCACGACCCGGCGTACAACGCCGCCGGCTTCTCGGCCGACGTGATCCCCGCGACCTCCAGCGCCAGCACCACGGACGAAGCGGTCACCCCCGACCCGCAGTACGCGCCGACAGCCACATCACCCGACACCCCGAGCCCGGCGAACCGCACGGCCAGCTCCTCCGGCCCGAGCCACCGCCCGTCCGCTCCGACATGCCCGGTGGTCGGCGCGTTGAGCGCGCCCGGGATGTGCCCGGCCTTGGGATCCACCGGCTCGGTCTCGCCGCGATACCGGGCTGCCGCCCGAGCGTCGAGCAGCACACCCTCCTGAGCGAGCGCCGCCGCCTCGTCCGCATCGAGCACGGGCATCTGCCCGGGCCGCACCACCACGTCACCGGCGGCGTCCCCGGTCAGCGGCGCCGGCACCTCCGCGGTCACCGGCAGCCCGGCGGCCTCCCACGCGGCGAACCCGCCGTCCAGCACCGCGACCTCGCCGAACCCCGCCCACCGCAGCAGCCACCACACCCGTGCGGCGACCGACCCGTCACTCGCGTCGTACGCCACGACCTGGGTGCCCTCACGCACACCCGCGGAGCGCAGCACCTCCTGCAACCGCTCCGGGTCCGGCAGGGGATGGCGGCCCCCGGCGCCGGGGGGAGCGGACAGCTCCGTGTCCAGATCCAGGTACACCGCGCCAGGGACGTGGCTGACCTCGTAGTCTTGGCGTCCGGGTGGTCCGCCGAGACGCCACCGGACGTCCAGCACGACGGTGGCCGAACGCGCACTCAGCGCATCGGCGAGGGCCTCAGGAGTGATCAAGGGATGCACGGCTCACATCCTGCACCCGCGCGGACACCTGTGTCCCCCGGCACGACTACCATCGACACCATACGAAGGGGAGCGGGTGTGAACGACCTCATCGACACCACGGAGATGTATCTCCGCACGATCTACGAGCTCGAAGAAGAGGGCGTGGTACCTCTGCGCGCCCGCATCGCCGAGCGTCTCGGCCAAAGTGGACCGACGGTGAGCCAGACCGTCGGCCGCATGGAACGCGACGGCCTGGTGATCGTGGCGGAGGACCGCCACCTCGAGCTCACCGAGCAGGGCCGCAACCTCGCGATCGCCGTCATGCGCAAGCACCGGCTCGCCGAGCGCCTCCTCGTGGACATCATCGGGCTCGAGTGGGAGCACGTGCACAGCGAGGCATGCCGCTGGGAGCACGTGATGAGCGAGGCCGTCGAGCGCAAGCTCATCAAGCTGCTCGGCAACCCCACCACCTCGCCCTACGGCAACCCGATTCCTGGCCTCGACAAGCTGGGCGACGGCGAGCCCGCCCCGCCCGCCGAGGCGGACCTGGTGCGCGTGGACGAGGTGGCCCGCCGCGGTGGCGGCCGCGTCGAGGTGCGCCGCATCGCCGAGCACGTCCAGCTCGACCCGGACCTCATGGCCGAACTGAAGGCAGCCGGCGTGGTGCCGGGCGGCACCGTGGAGGTCGAGGCGCTCGGTGGCGCCAAGGTCATCCAGGTGCGCGGTGGTAACGGCACCGCCGCAGAACTCGACCCCGCGGTCGCCCACGCCGTCATGGTGCTCGCCCGGTGACCCAGGCAACGACACCGGCGGCGAAGGCGGCCGAGGCGTTCCAGCGCCTGCACGGACGCGCGCCCGACGGGGTCTGGTCGGCCCCAGGCCGCGTCAACCTCATCGGCGAGCACACCGACTACAACGACGGCTACGTGCTGCCGTTCGCGTTGCCCCACCGCATCGCGGTGGCGGCGTCGCCCCGTGCCGACGGCGTCATGACCGTCAGCACGATGGGCGACGACGGTGCGCTGCAGGACGCGGCCCCGGTCGTGGTCGCCGACCTAGTCCCCGGCACCGTCAAGGGGTGGGCCGCGTACCCCGGTGGCGTCGCCTGGGCTCTGCGCGAGCAGGGGATCGCCGTTACCGGCGGAGCCGACCTCGTCATCGCGGGCGACGTGCCCGCCGGCGCCGGTCTGTCCTCCTCGCACGCCCTCGAGTGCGCTGTCGCGCTCGCTCTGCTCGGCCTCGCCGGCGTCGACGCCGAGCGGGCGGACATCGCGCGCTGGGTGCAGCGCTCCGAGAACGACTTCGTGGGCGCACCGACCGGCATCCTGGACCAGACGGCATCGCTGTGCTGCATCGAAGCGCACGCCCTGTTTTACGACGTGCGCTCCGGCAAGCCGGAGCAGGTCGCGTTCGACGCGGCTGCCAGCGGGCTCGAGGTTCTCGTCATCGACACCCGCGCCAGCCACGCCCTCGTCGACGGCGGCTACGGCGCCCGGCGGGCGGGCTGCGAGCGTGCGGCCGGCATCCTCGGCGTCCCCGCGCTGCGCGACGTCGACATCGCCGAACTCGACCAGACGCTCGTCCGGCTGCCCGAAGAGCTGCGTCCGCTGGTGCGGCACGTCGTGACCGAGAACGACAGGGTCCTGCGCACCGTCGAGCTGCTCCGGTCGGGCCGGCTCGCCGAGGTCGGGCCTCTCCTCTCGGGCTCCCACGCGAGTCTCCGGGACGACTACCGGGTCTCGTGTCTCGAGCTCGACGTCGCCGTCGACTCCGCGATGGCGGCCGGCGCCCTGGGTGCCCGGATGGTCGGCGGCGGTTTCGGCGGCTCGGCCATCGCCCTCGTGCCCGTCGAACGGCACGACGAGGTCGAGCGGTCCGTGCTCGCCGGCTTCGCCTCGCGCTCGCTCACGCGGCCGAGGCTCTTCACGGCGGTTCCGTCCGCGGGCGCGGGCAGGGACCGGTAGCCAAGAACGATCTTGATCAGGAATGCGAGGACTGTGGTGAAGCTGCTCGTCACGGGCGGGGCCGGGTACGTCGGCAGTGTGTGCGCTGCCAGGCTGCTCGAAGCCGGGCACGAGGTGGTCGTGCTCGACGACCTCTCCACCGGCCACGAGGACGCCGTCCCCGCGGGAGCGCGCTTCATCCGGGGTGACATCGCCGAGGTGATCGGCGATGTCCTCGCGGAAGGGTTCGACGGCGTTCTGCACTTCGCGGCGAAGTCCCTCGTGGGCGAATCCATGCAGGACCCAGGCAAGTACTGGACCGGCAACGTCCTTACCGCGATCCGTCTCCTCGACGCGATGAAGGAGCACGGCACGCCGAAACTCGTCTTCTCCTCGACTGCCGCGACGTACGGCGAGCCGCGGGAGGTGCCGATCCCCGAGACCGCCCCCACCGCGCCGACCAACACCTACGGCGCCACCAAGCTGGCCATCGACCACGCGATCACGTCGTACGCCGCCGCGCACGGCCTGGCGGCGACGAGCCTGCGGTACTTCAACGTCGCCGGCGCCTACGGCAGCATCGGCGAGCGGCACGCGACCGAGACGCACCTCATCCCGCTCGTGCTGCAGGTCGCGCTCGGGCAGCGAGAGCACATCTCGATCTACGGCGAGGACTGGCCCACCGAGGACGGCACCTGCGTCCGCGACTACATCCACGTCCTGGACCTCGCCGACGCCCACCTCCTCGCACTCGAGAACGCCACCGCCGGGGAGCACCGGATCTACAACCTGGGCAACGGCACCGGCTTCTCGGTCAAGCAGGTCATCGACACCTGCCGCGAGGTCACCGGTCACCCGATCCCCGCCGTCGTCGCCCCCCGGCGCGCCGGCGACCCGGCTGTGCTGGTCGCCTCCGCCGAGCGGGCTCGCGCCGACCTCGGCTGGAAGCCCGAGCGCGCCGACATCACCGGCATCGTCCGCGACGCGTGGGAGTTCACCCGCGCCCGGCACGAGGCCTGAGCCGGGATGACCGACTTCGCCTCCTTCGAGAGCTACAACGCCACCCCGCGGCTTGCGTCGCTCGCGCTGTCCCCGGACGGCACCCGGCTCGTCACGGTCGTGTCCACGCTCGCGCCGGACGGCAAGACGTGGCAGGGCGCTCTCTGGGAGGTCGACCCCACCGGGGAGCGGGAGGCCGTCCGGCTCACCCGCTCCGCCAAGGGCGACTCCTCCCCCGTGTTCGCGCCGGACGGGTCGCTGCTCTTCCTCTCGGCCCGCCCGGACCCGCTCGCGAAGCCGGGCGAGACCAAGGACAAGAAGGCGCTGTGGCGTCTTCCGGTCCGCGGTGAGGCCGCCGAGGTGCTGCGACCCGGTGGCGGAGTCGGTCAGTTGCGTACCGCCGGCGAGACGGTGCTGTTCACGTCGTCGGCGTACCGCTTCACGGAGTTCGGCGACGACGACAACGCCAAGCGCAAGGCTCGCGAGGACGCCGGCGTGACGGCGATCCTGCACGAGTCGTACCCGATCCGGTACTGGGACGCGGACCTCGGCCCGGCCTACCCGCGGCTGCTCGCGGCCCCCGTCGCCGACGTCACCGCCGAGACGGTCACCGACCTGAGCCAGGACTCCGAGAACAGGCTCAGCGACGAGGACGTCGCGCTCAGTCCAGACGGGAAGTGGGCCGTTTACGGCCACGCCGTGGACGTCAGCGCCTCCTACGGCCGCAGGACCGAGCTTCGGGTCGTGGCCACGAGCGGCGGAGCGTCGAGGGCGATCGCCTCCGAGGAAGGTTTCTCCTTCCACGGCGCCACGTTCACGCCCGACTCGTCCGCCGTGATCGCGATCCGGTACCGCGAGTCCACTCCGGACTCCCCACACCGGCGCGACCTGGTGCGCATCGAACTGACCGGCGACTCGATCACGCCACTGGCGCCCGGTTTCCAGGAGGAACCGGATCACCCGGTGGTGAGCCCGGACGGGTCGGCGGTGTTCTTCACCGCGAGCCACCTCGGCCACCAGCCGCTGTGGCGGCTGGACCTGGGGTCCGGCGAGATCACGAAGCTGACGATCTCCGGTTACTACAGCGATCTGGTCGTGAGCCCGGACAGCAAGACGCTGTACGCGCTGCGCAACTCGGTCGACCACCCACCGCAGCCGGTGCGGTTCGCCGCCACCGGAGCCGATCAGGACCCGGAACGGCTGCGCGCACCCGGTGCCATCCCTTCCGTGCCCGGCACCCTCACCGAGATCTCCACGGTCGTCGCCGACGGCAGGACCGTCCGTTCCTGGCTGGTGCTGCCGGAAGGCGCCTCCGCCGACTCCCCCGTCCCGCTGGTCCTGTGGGTCCACGGCGGACCGGTCATGAGCTGGAACGGCTGGACCTGGCGCTGGAACCCGTGGCTCATGGCCGCGCGCGGCTACGCCATCCTGCTGCCCGACCCCGCCCTGTCGACCGGCTACGGACCCGACTTCATCAAGGCCGGCTGGGGCCGCTGGGGCGCTGAGCCCTACACCGACCTCATGGCCATCACGGACGTCGCCGTCGAGCGTGCCGACATCGACGCGTCCCGGACCGCCGCGATGGGCGGATCCTTCGGCGGCTACATGGCCAACTGGATCGCCACCCAGACCGACCGGTTCCGCGCGATCGTCACCCACGCGTCCTTGTGGCACCTCGACGCCTTCTCCGGCGCCACCGACAGCTCCTACTTCTGGATGCGGGAGATGGGCGACCCCCTCACCCAGCCGGAGCGGATCCTGGCGAACTCCCCGCACCTGCGGGTAGCCGACATCAAGACCCCGATGCTGGTCATCCACGGGGACAAGGACTACCGGGTTCCCATCGGCGAGGGGCATCGCCTGTACTTCGACCTCGTCCGCCACGGGGTCAACGCGAAATACCTTTACTACCCAACCGAAAACCACTGGATCCTCACCCCCGGGAACTCTCGGATCTGGTACGAGACGGTGTGGGCGTTCCTGGCCGAGCACGTCCTGGATCAGGACTGGGAGCGGCCCGAACTGCTCTGAGTGCCGGCGAGCAGCTGACGGGCGCTGTCCAGGTACTTCACGGACAGCGCCCGCATCTCAGACGGCGGGAACGCGGCACCGACGGCGGCTCGGACGAGCTTGCTGAGCGAGTGGCCGGGACAGGCTTCCTCGGCCGCGTCGAGCGCGATGGACGCGATCCCGCCGTCGCCGCGTTGATAGGCGTAGAACGCGAGCAGGCACGCGGGCTCCGCTCGTTCCGGTGCGGGGCAGGCCCTGGTGAGCTCGAGCCACAGGCGTTCGGCCAGCCTCGACCGGGGCTGCGCCGCGAACCCCATGCTCGCGTCGCGCACCTCGGGCATCGCCAGCGCCCTTGCCAGAGCGACGATCTCCTTGTCCGGCAACGATCCCTTGCGGTGTTCCACAGCATCGATCGCGTCACTCACCCGACGCAGTTCGATGCTCGGGTCTGCGTCGGACGAGCCCGTCGTGAGTTCGTCGAGCAACGTGGACCTGCGTTCCAGAGCCTCAGGTGGATCCAGCGTCAGGATCGCGGCCATGGCGGCGCGCGACTCGAACGTCACGTTGCCCTCGTGTGCCGACGCGGCGGCGACAGCGGACAGTTGAGGATCCGGCAACGTCCCGTGACAGTCGACATCGAGATAGCACAGCCACTGCGAGCCCTTCTGGCACGACGGCAGCCACACGGCTTCGATGACGTCGATTCCCACGCCGCCCAACTGATGGCTGAGGGCGGTCACCAGTGGCTCGTGCGGCAGTTCCTCGGGCATGTGTTCGGACGGAGCGCATACGACGACGAGGATCACTTCTGACGCGCCGTGTTCCTGCAACGGCCCTTCCAACTGGGCCGCGAGCAGGCCCCTATGTCGTGGGCGTGGAAGGTCGACGCGCATGGTCATGCTGACCAGATGGTCCTTCAGCACCAGCACGACCAGCGAGTCGGCCGGGTGGAACCCCATCAGGTGCGGGATCGCGGCGTAGAGATCGCCGGCGTCACGGACTCGGATCGGCTTCGAGAGGGTTGAGGGCATGGGCCCACTGTGGAGCGTGGGACCGGGTGGTGAGCCGGGCCGGCCGGGAGGTTGTGGACAACTCAGCGGCTGTGGACAGGTTGCGATCTTGGAGTGCTCGCCGGCGGGGTTTCGTCGGGGGTGGGTGCTAGGTTGCCGCGCTTCGGTCCCGGGAGACCGAAGCGCGGCGACACGTCAGAACGACTGGAACACGGAGCGCCAGCCGCCGACGACAGGCAGCTCCACCGACGTCCGGGTGAGGTCCACCGACAGACCGGCACCCGGCTGCGGGCGCAGCGTGTAGTCGTAGTCGCTGGAGATCACGACGAACTCGAGCCGATGACCGGCCTGCAGGACGTAGTCGTCCGGCACGATCGGCACCTCGACGTCGTAGAACTTGCCGGGCTTGATCGGCGACGTCTTGTCCGGCCGCACCCGGTTCTGCGGGTCGGTCGAACCGCGCGTGATGACGTGCGACCTGCCGTCCGGCGCCCGGTCGACGAGCAGCGTCGTCACGTTCGCCGCAGGCCGGTCGAACGCGACCCGCAGGTGCGCCGTCGACCTGCCCGACAGCCGCACCGGCTTCTTCGCCGGCTCCGAGGTGTAGGAGAGGCGGTTCGGCGAGGTCGCCAGGTCGATCAACGACTCAGCCGTCTTCGTCGCGTCGTCGGTCAGCTTCTCGACACCGCGGCCGGGCAGGATCCCGAGGCCGCCCTTGGTGGACCCGCCCGCGGACAGCCGCAGCCGCACGTCGGACGTGCCGGGAGCCGGCCAGTCCTTCTCGTCGACCCACGTCTTGTCCTCGCGCTGCAGGGTCGCCTTCGGTTCCTTGTCGACGCCGTTGCGGTGACCCCAGAGGTACTGGGTGAACCAGCGGTTGAGCGTGCGCCGCCACTCGGCTGAACGCAGCGTGTCGGCGTCCGTGTGCCCGGACTGGTGCAGCCAGATCTTGTGCGGCGCACCGACCTTCTTCAACGCCGAGTACCACTGCTCGACGTGCGTCATCTTGACGTTCCAGTCGTTGAGCCCGTGCACCGCCAGCACGGCCGCACGGACCTTGTGGACGTCGTTCATGTAGTTGCGCTTGTCCCAGAACTGGCTGTAGTCACCGGTGACGCGGTCCTGGTCCTTCGCGATCTCGGCGATGATCGGCTTGCAGATTTCCCTGTCGGCGCGCGTGTAGACGTACTCGGCGAGCACGTCGGCGTCCTCGCCCTGGAACGTGCCGGGTGCGACGACGGCGCCGTCCGCGCGGTAGTAGTCGTACCAGCTGGAGATCGCGGCGATCGGCACGATGGCTTCGAGGCCGCGCACACCGGTCGAGGCGACGGCGTTGGGCAACGTTCCGTTGTAGGAGACGCCCATCATTCCGGTCTTGCCGGTCGACCAGGTCGCCTTGATGGCTTCGCCCGTGGCGGTGCGTGCGGTCGCACGGCCGTTGAGCCAGTCGACGACGACACGCGCACCGATCGTTTCGTTTACATCACCCGTCGTCGGGCAGCCCGTCGACTTGCCGGTGCCGAGCGATTCGGCGTAGACGACGGCGTATCCACGTGCGATGAAGTAGGCCTCGTAGCGACCTGACGTGATCGGGTTCGGGCCGAGGGCGGCGGTGATGCGTTCGTCGGAGGAGGCCTTCAGCAAACGGCCGTTGCGCTTGTCCGGCACGTACAACTCGACGTCGACGTTGTGGTTGGCAACGTCGTTACCGCCGGAGAAGTACGGGCTGACCATGTAGACGACGGGGACCTTGAGACCGCGTTCGGTGGCGCGCGGCCGGACGACCTCGGTGTAGACCTCGTCGTCCTTGCCGTCGCGGTCGCTGTCGACCGGCGCCCGGACCCAGAGGCTCTCCTTCACCACGTCCTTCGGATCGAAGACGGGTTGCGCCTCGCCGTCCTTGAACACCGGCCCTTCGGCGGCTTGGGCCGTCGTGGGCAGGAATGGCAGAACCAGCACCGCTGTCAGCAGTGCAACTCTTCGTGCGCCCCTCACGAGGCACCCCCAATGCGGAAGCCAGAGACAGGGATCGCCCTGCACCCTCTCCTTTGACTGCAAGACATGTCACCCGTCGAACGGCCCTTGACCTGAGAGCATGGACCGTGCACATTTCCGACTTCGTCCACGCGCTGCCGAAGGCCGAACTGCACGTCCACCTCGTGGGCGCGGCTTCCGTCGACACCGTTCTCGCGCTCGCACGCCACCACCCAGGCGGGCGAGTGCCGACCGACGAGGCCGCTTTGCGGAAGTTTTACGAGTTCAGGGACTTCCGCCACTTCATCAACGTGTACGGCATCGTCAACGACCTCGTCACCACCGGCGAGGACGTCCGCACGCTCATCGTCGGATACGCCCGTGACGCCGCACGGACCAATGTCCGATATGCGGAGCTGACGATCAGCGCGACCAGCCACCTGCGGGCGGGCATCGCGCCCGACGAACTCGTCGAGGCGTTGAAGGCAGGCCGCGACGAGGCGCTCGCCGTGCACGGCGTGACGTTGCAGTGGATCTTCGACGTTCCCGGTACCTGGGACCGCGACTGGGGTATGACGAGTGCGCGGTTCGCGACCGAGTACCGACCGGAAGGGCTGGTCGGGTTCGGGCTGGGTGGATTCGAGTCGGACTCGCCGAGGACGAAGTTCCGCGAGGCGTTCGCGATGGCGCGCGACGCCGGGCTGCACATGGTGCCGCACGCCGGTGAGACGACGCCGCCCAGCGAGATCTGGGCCGCGCTGCGCGATCTGCGTGCCGAACGAATCGGGCACGGCGTCAGCGCGGTGCAGGATCCAGACCTCGTGCGGCATCTCGCCGACGAGGGCGTCGTGGTGGAGGTGTGCCCGACGTCGAACATCCGCACGGGTGCGGTGATGTCGCTGGACCAGCACCCGTTGCCGCAGCTCGTGCAGGCCGGCGTGCCGGTGACGATCAGCACCGACGACCCCGGCATGTTCCACACCGATCTCGACCGCGAGTACCTGCTGTGCCACGAGCGGTTCGGGTTCGGCCGTGACGAACTCGCCGGCCTCGCACGGGCGGCAGTGCGGGCGTCGTACGCGCCTGCCGATCTGAAGGACCAACTTCTGAAGGAGATCGACGGGCTGTGAGTGGTGCGAGTGTGGTGACGACGACGGTCGACTCCGCCGAGGCTGCGGAGTCGCTGGCGAGAGGCATCGTCGAGGCGCGGCTTGGTGCCTGCGTGCAGATCGTACCGATCCGCAGCGTCTATCGGTGGAACGGCGAGGTGCGCGTCGACGCGGAATGGCAGTGCGTCGTGAAGACGTCTGCCCTCCGCGTCGACGAACTCGTCGCGCACATCAAGGCGAATCACACCTACGACGTGCCGGAGGTCGTCGTCACCCCCGTGATCGGGGGCAACGACGACTACCTCGCGTGGGTCTCAGAGGAGACCTCTTAGGTGACGTGGCAACGGCTCGGTGTGCAGGACGCCGAGCCGTTGCGTCGCCCTCGTCAACGCCACGTACAGCTCGCTGGGCGACATGCGTTGCGGTTCGATGACGAGAACGACGTCGAACTCCAGTCCTTTCGTCGCTCGCGGCGGCATCCAGCCTTCGCCTATGACAGCGATCGTGCGTTCGTTGCACGCATCAGCGTGTGCGTCGAGTTCGTCGCGTACAGCCGCCGATATATCAGTCACGCGACGGGCCCATGGACGTACGCCGGCATTGCGCACCGACACCGGTACCGACGCGTCGGGGTCGACGAGCTTCAGGACCGGGGTCGCAACGGCCATGATCTCGCCGGGGGTGCGGTAGTTGACCTCCAGCCTGCGGTAGGTGAACCGGTCGAACACCGATCCCCAGCTCCGGACGCCGCCCGCCGCCTGGCGCTGGGCCAGGTCGCCGACGACGGTCATGGACCTGTTCGGGCATCGGCGCAGAAGCACGCGCCAGTCCATCGCGGACAGTTCCTGCGCCTCGTCCACGACGACGTGGCCATAGGTCCACGTGCGGTCCTCGGCGGCTCGTTCGGCGAGAGTGCGCTGGTCGCGGACCTCGTGCCGGGCGGCCAGCACTTCGGCGTTCACGAAGTCCGTGACGATGTACTCCTCGGAGTCCGCGCGTTCATCGATCGACAGCACGTCCATGACGCCACGCGCGTAGTCGAGCTGTTCCTCCTCTTCTCGCCGCGCCGCGCGTTCCGCGGCGCCATCGGACCCGAGCAGATCGGCGAGCTCGTCCAGCAACGGCACGTCGGACACCGTCCAGGCCTCGGCGTCAGGCCGGTGCAGCTCCGGTGCGCCGATCCGGAAACAGCGGCCTTCGTACAGGTCGGCGAGCAACTGTTCCGGTGTGAGCAGCGGCCACAACCTGTCCACGGCATCGCGCAACGCGGGGCTGTGCCGGAGTTCGTGGCGGACGTCCTCCTCGATCTCCGGCCAGTCGACACCGATCAGCCGCATCGCCGGCGCGACGAGTTCCTCGGAGAGCGCGAGGAAAAAGTACTTGCGCGCGGCGTTGTGCGGCAGTCCGTAGTAACGCGTCTTCTCTCGCGCGACGGCGGCGACGTGCGCGTCGAGCGGGACGACCACGTCCTCCAGTTCGATCTCGATAGGCTGGTCGGGAAGTTCCTGCCGGTCGGCGACCGCGACGGCCAGGAGATCCAGAACTGATATATCGCCTTTCAGCCGTTGCAACGCCGGGGTGTCCTCGACGTCGGTCGCGACGCCCGGATACAGCTCGCCGGGTGTCGCGAACACGACGTCGGTCTCCCCCAGCGACGGCAGGACTTCGCCGACGTAGCGGAGGAAGCCGGTGTTCGGGCCGACGATGAGCACTCCGTGGCGCGATAGGCGTTCACGGCGCGTATACAGCAGGTATGCCACGCGGTGCAGGGCCACGGCGGTCTTGCCCGTGCCGGGACCACCTTCGATCACCAGCACGCCGGGACCTGAGTAGCGGATGATCTCGTCCTGCTCGGCCTGGATGGTCGAGACGATGTCGCGCATCGTCTCGGTCCGCGGCGCGTTGAGGGCGTCGAGCAACGCGGTGGTGTCGGTCAGCAGTTCGTCGTCGTGGAAGTCGCACAGTTCCCGGTCACGAACGCGGAAGTGCCGCCGCAGCACGACACCCTCCGGGTTCGCGGCGGTCGCCGTGTAGAACGGACGCGCCGCGGGCGCGCGCCAGTCCAACAGCAGCGGTTCGAAGTCGTCGCCGAACAGCCCGACCCGTCCGATGTAGGCGCAGTCGCCCTTCTCCGAGTCGATGCGCCCGAAGCACAGCCCCGCCTCCGCCGCGCGGTACTTCCCCACTTGCCTGGTCAGCACGTCGACCGAGGCCTCACGGTCCAGTCGCGCGGTGGTGGTGTCCCGCAGCGCGGCCGCAAGATCGGCGGCCGCTTTGTTCCGTTCTTTGTCGAGCCTTTCATACAGAGAGGTGATTCGTGCCTGTTCGCTCGCCAACACCTTGCCCCCTGTGATACAATTTTGCTATCTTCTCGGAAAATTCATTCCGAAAGCTCAAAGCCATTCTTTGTATCACACTTCAGTCGTGCGCGGCACCCTTAACGAGAGCCCGCGATGAAGATGATCGGCCTGGTCAGCAGGCCCGGCGGGTGGTCCCAGGTTCTACTTTCGCCGACCAGCGGTTCAGCTGCCGAGCCTCCGGCAATCCGTCATCGACCGCACCTGGAAATGTAGGATTCAGCGAAGCGGCCACCACTGCGGAAGAGGCCTGAATGGATGTGGTGAAGGCATGAAGCTGGTGATCCTCGGCGGGGGCGGCTTTCGCGTGCCGCTCGTCTATCGCGCGTTGCTGGCCGATCGCTCGTCCGGCCGCGTGACCGAGGTCGTTCTGCACGATCTCGACGCAGCCCGACTCTCCGCTGTCGGAGTCGTTCTAGCCGAGCTCGCGGCTGATGTATCGGATGCGCCGGTGGTGACGGCGTCGACCGATCTCGACGAGGCGTTGCGCGGGGCGGACTTCGTGTTCTCCGCGATCCGCGTCGGCGGGCTCGAAGGACGCGCGGCCGACGAGAGCGTCGCGGCGGGCTGCGGTGTGCTCGGGCAGGAGACAGTCGGTGCGGGCGGCGTTGCCTACGGTCTGCGCACCGTGCCCGTCGCGCTCGACATCGCACGCCGCATATCAGTGCACGCGCCGGACGCATGGGTCATCAACTTCACGAACCCCGCCGGCATGGTCACCGAGGCGATGGCGGCGCACCTCGGCAGTCGAGTCATCGGCATCTGCGACTCCCCCGTCGGGCTCGGCAAGCGGGTCGTGCGGGCGATCGGTGCTGATCTCGCAGACGCGTGGCTCGACTACGCCGGCCTCAACCACCTCGGCTGGCTGCGCGGTGTCCACGTGCACGGGCGGGACGTGCTGCCGGATCTGCTCGCGAACACGGAGCGGCTCGAGTCGTTCGAGGAGGGCAAGCTGTTCGGCTCGGAGTGGTTGCGGACGTTGGGTGCCATTCCGAACGAGTACCTGCACTACTACTACTTCACGCGTGAGGCAGTGGAGTCCGGCGCGTCACGCGGGGCGTTTCTCCTGGAACAGCAGAAGCAGTTTTACGCGGCTCCCTCGTGGGAGAGGTGGGAGCGAACCCGTCTCGAACGCGAGCAGACCTACATGGCCGAGACCCGCGACGACGAACGCGACAGCGACGACCTCGACGGCGGAGGCTACGAGCGGGTCGCCCTCGACCTGATGCACGCCATCGCGTCCGACAACCGAGCCACCTTGATCCTTAACGTGCCCAACAAGACGACGTTGGCGTGCCTCGACGCGGACGCCATCATCGAGGTGCCGAGCCTCGTCGACGCGAACGGTGCGCGGCCCGTCTCGGTCAGCCAGGTGCCGGACGAGGGCGTCGGACTCGTCACCGCGCTCAAGGTCGTCGAACGCGCCACCATCAAGGCCGCTATCAGCGGTGAGCGGGCACATGCGGTGAAGGCGTTGGCGCTGCATCCGCTCGTTGACTCCGTGAGCATCGCCCGCACGATCGTCGACACGCATCCGTTCCTGTCCGGAGTCTTCCGCGCCACGTTCTGAGGGTTTCACGCGGCGATCGACGTCGAGGCGTTCAGGGAGTGACGAGGGTCTGATGCCGAGTGGTGGTGTTCTTAACTACGCTCGACCGCAAATGGACACCACCACCTCTCGCCGCGTGCCGCTCGTCATGGGCATTGCCGTGCTCGTGCTGCTGCTGGATCAGGCCACGAAGTTCTGGGCCGAGAGCGCGCTGACCGGCCGCGCGCCCATTCCCGTGCTCGGGGAGTTCCTGCAGCTCCGGCTCCTCTACAACCCCGGTGCCGCGTTCTCGATCGGCGCGGGGTCGACGTGGATCTTCACCATCATCGCGGCCGTCGCCGTCGTGATGCTCGCGCGATACGGCATGCAGCCTCAGACGAGGCTGCGGGCTGCCGCGCTCGCGTTGATGCTGGGCGGCGCGACGACGCACCTGCTCGACCGACTGTTCCGGCCGCCGGGCTTCGCGCGCGGGCACGTCGTCGACTTCCTCGACTACAACGGCTGGTTCGTCGGCAACGTCGCGGACATCGCGCTGGTCTGCGGCGCGATCCTGCTCGTGCTGCTGAGCTTCACCCCGACGAAGCAACCTGCCGAGTGAGCGTGTCGGCGCGGCGGGTCGTCTCCGGCAGCCGGTAGCGCGGAGCCAGACGCAGCACTTCGGCGCACGCACGGTCCAAGTCGATCTTGTGGCCGACCGACACGAAGACGGGCTTCACGCCGTCCTGCGTGCGCAGGGCACTGCCGACGACCTCGTCGCCGTTGTCGCCATTCATCACGAGGTCGCTCATCGACCCGCGGGCGTGGCCTGGCTGCTCGAAAGTGCCCATCGGGTTCTTCGCGACACCGATGCTCGGAATGCCCGTGTGCACACCGAGATGGCACGCCAGGCCGAACCGGCGCGGGTGTGCGAGGCCCTGACCGTCCGCGACCAACAGCTCGGGCGTGACCGCCACCTGATCGAGTGCTTTCAGCAGGACTGGCATCTCGCGGAACGCGAAGAGCCCGGCGATGTACGGGAAGTCCGTCGTGTCCTCGACGACTACCTCGTCGAGGACGGCCAGCGTCTTTGCATCGAACACCACGCAAACGCCCGCAACCGAGTCATTGCTACGGTAGCCGACGTCCAGGCCTGCGACGGTATCTATGCGCAGGTCAGGAGCGCTTGTGGTGATCACCTGAGTGCGCAGGCGTTCTTGCATTGCGACAGCGTCGTCAACCGTTCTGGGCCACTCCACGGACGACAGTGTGCCGTGACTCCTTGTAGTGGGCGGCGAGGAGGTCGTCGCCGAAGTCACCTGAATGGCGACGCCAGACCGTGTGGACGTGGTTGGCCTCGTTGGCCGTGTTGTCGTACTCGATGAGCAGGTTCGGGCCCTGGACGCGGTAGTAGTGCCCTTCGCCTCGGCGCAGTGAGCCTTCCCATGAGAAGTGCAGTCGCTCCGGGTCGAGCTGGGCGAACTCCTCGTCGGCCAGTTCGTAGGAGAGCCGGTCGAGGTAGAAGCGGACGATGTCGACGAGGAGCTCCGCAGCGGGTTTGCCGAGCTGGGCCGGCGTCACGCCGATGGGGTCGGACGGGCTGATGCGTGGCGAGTTCCCGCTGCGGATGTCTTCGGGAGCGGTGTCCGAGACGACGGCCAGGCGGCGGGCGGTCGGGCCCATGCGATCCAGGAGTTCGCGGGCGAGTTCCTCTTCCAGTCGCAGCGGCTGGCCCACGACGCGACCGCGGTAGGTGACGCGAGCCGGGTTCGCTCCCAGGAAGAACGGTGTCGCCGACACTCGGCCGTCGGCGACGACGACGTTCACCGACAGGTGGTGCCCTTCGACGCGCCAGCCCCACGGGTCGTCGCCGCCGGGCGTGCCGAAGAGCACCGTCCAGAAATCACCGTTGTGCCGATCTCGGTGCCCGCCTTCGCGGTGGTCGAGCACGTCCTCCAACGCCATCACCGCTGCGGCCTGCGTATAGGCGTGTGGGCTGAGCACGGTCGCGAGCATGCCGTGCACCGCCTTGCGCTGGTCTCGTCGAAGCTCACCTAGTGCGAGACCTGGGCGTGCACCGGGTGTGTACGCCCAGCGATGCCTCAGGTCGTCGTCAGTGACCGCCCGAGTAGCGTGTTCGCGCTGGTCAGCGGCTAGCAAACTAATATATTGGTGCGTGGCGTCGGCGACGTCGTGCAGCATGATTCGAACTTATAGGCCTTGGGGTCGCGAAGCAGCAGGTAGTGGACGCTGGCCACGCGGCTAGGGCATGTCGCCGAGAGCAGCGCTGATGTTGCCGTTCCGATGCTCGACGTTCTGCGCACGGGGCCCGTGCACCACGGGGGAACCGGTCGAGGCGTTGGAGACCAGCCTGCACGTCGTCATGCAGCACCTCAGTGTGCTCCGTGAGGCCGATCTGGTGCTCGTGGAGCCGCAGGGTCGGAAACGGGTCAACCACCTGAATCCCGTGCCTATCCAGCAGTTCCATCAGCGGTGGGTCTCGCATTATGAGGAGAACTGTGCAGCGGCGCTGGTCGTGTTGACCGATGGCAAGCAGGTCTTCGTCGTCGGCCGTGTCGGTGAGGTCGCCCCGCCCCTGCTGAAGAGGCCGACGGAGGGCACGCGCATGACGCTGCGTGACTCCGGTTGACCCGAGGGCGTCAAGCGGCTCGACAAGTTCGACACGACATGGAAGGACATCCTGGTGGCGTTCGAGCAGGTCGTGGAAGCCGGTGATGTCGGCGTCTGCCTGAGGTTCCAGTACACGATGATGCGCGCCTTCATGTGGGCGATGCCGTCGAGCACCAAGGTCGAGACCGTCCCGAACCTCCCGGCATCGACCGAGCCGTCCGAAAGATGAAACCTGGTTTAGCAATGACTCTTTGGATGTCGACGTCAAAAGAGTCATTGCTAAGCAGCAGTTCAGAGGCGGTGCGAAAGTAATATATTGGTTGGGGTTACGCGTGGCAGGCGATGGGGCCGCCGTGGAGCTCCATCATGTCCATCCACACGCGAGGCAGTTCGAGGCGTTCGGAGAGCGGCTTGCCATCCAGTTCGCGGTAGGCGCGGTGGAGGTTGCCGACCAGGCGCTCGGACTCCTGCCACGACGAGAAGCGCGACTCCCCTGCCTCGCGGACGACTTCCATCGGCGTTTTGCCGGCGGCGTGGCCGGAGGTTGCCAACTCCGAGAGGTAGGTCGTGTAGGCGACCAGGTCGTCGAGAACGCGGGCGATTTCGGGGCCCCGCAGTAGCGGACCGTGACCGGGGACGATCACGGCGGCGTCGAACGCGCGCAGGAACTCGAGTGCTGACAGGTAGCCCTGGATGCTGCCCTCGGCGAGGAACGGCTGGCCGCCCGCGAAGACCAGGTCGCCGGTGAACAGGACGCGCTCGGCCGGGAGCCACACGACGGTGTCGCCGCGGGTGTGCGCTGGGCCGGGGTGGTGCAGTTCGACCACGCGTGTGCCCAGGTGCAGCGTCAGGGAGTTGCTGTAGGTGAGCGACGGCGGGCGGACCTCGATGTGGCCGTAGTCCGGGCCCGTCAGGACCTGCGCGGCGAGAAGGCCGGCGGCGAGTACTTCTTCGCGGCATGCCTCGTGGCCGACGATCACGGTTGAGGGCGGCATGAGCCAGTTGCCGAAGGTGTGGTCGCCGTGGTGGTGGGTGTTGATCACGTAGCTGGGCGCGGCTGAGGACACCGACGCCACCGAGGCGAGCAACGCGCGGTTGCGTGCCTCGGTGGACGTGGTGTCCACGAGCAGCAGCGTGTCGTCCGAGCCGACGACGACACCGGTGTTGTTGATCATCCAGGATCCGTCGGGCTGGATGTAGGCGTGGACCCCTGGTGCGACCTCCACCAGTTCTGGGAGGAGTTCGGGCCGGTCAGGAGAAGGTTTCACCCGATCCAGCGTACTGAGGCGTCCCGGGGCCCGGGGCGCCGGTCAGCCTTGGGCGATGTAGGCCTGCAGCTGGTCCTGCGACTGCTCGAGCTGTCCGATCCGGCTCTTCACCACGTCGCCGATGCTGACGATGCCGACCAGTTGCCCGTCGGACAGCACGGGTACGTGGCGGAAGCGCCGCTCGGTCATCACGACCGTGAGGCTGTCCACCGTGTCCGACGGCGAACAGGTGAAGACGTCGGCGGTCATGATCGCCGACACGGGCGAGGACAGCAGGTCCGCGCCGACCTCGTGCAGCCGGCGCACCACGTCGCGCTCCGACACGATCCCCGCCACGCCGGACGAACCGACTACGACGATCGCGCCGATGTTGTGTTCGGCGAGCGCTCTGAGCAGTTCGGACACCGGGACGTCCGGGTCGATTGTCGCGACCGCCGATCCCTTGGCCCGCAAAACGTCAGCGATCCTCACCTGGCGCCTCCGATCCTGTCGGTCCGGTAGCAACTCAGGCTAGATCGGATCCGGACAGAACGGGAGATCAAGCCCACGAAGAGAGCAGGGGACGTAGCCGTTCGGCTACGTCCCCTGCCGGTGTCGCGCCTGGTTCGGCGTCGGCTACGCGGATCCTCCGCGGCGACGGGTCGCGAACTGGCGCGGGTGGACCAGTGGCACACGCTGCTGCGGCAGCTGGAAGTGCGTGTTCTGGTCCTGCTTGCCCCGCTTCTGCGCACGTCGCGCAGCGCGGTTGCCCGGCTCGGGCTGGGGTTGGGTGGTGTCAGGCATGCGAAAGCCTCCTCGCGGAGAGGGCGTGCAAAGGACACGGCGAAACGACGGCCGTGAGAGATGGACCCGCGCATGGGTCACCGGAGACGAGCGCGACGACGAGGTCGCGAGGGCAGCGTCGAGAGCGCTGCGAGGGCTTCATCAGATGAAGAGCATGTCCGCAACGCTAACGGCGCTGCCGCCTCGTGCCAACCGATTTAAATCGAGGTCTAACCCCGGCCCCGAGCGGCGGCCGCGCCGGCGCCGAGCATCACGAGGATGACGGTGACCATCGCCCACTTGCGGGACTTGGTCATCGGCGTCGTCTCCGGGTCGAGCGCGACTTCCTTGCGGGGCTCGGGTTTCTGACGCGCGGCACGCACCGGCACCGGTTGCCGCGGCGGAGCAGGAGGCGGCGTGGCCGTGGTGGCCGGAGGCGGCGGCACGACCGGTGCAGGCGCTGGGGCCGGAGCCGGGATCGGCACGGGAGGAGCGGGCGGTGTCGGGGGCGTCGGCACCTCGGGGCGGGGTGCCGGCGGTTTGACGCGCGGTGGCATCGGGTTCGGCAGGCAACCCGCCGCGTCGATCATGCCCATCTGCGGGCCGGTCGAGAGTTCCGCGGCCGTGGTGCCCGTGACGCGGTAGACGCGGCTGCGGCCCTTGTAGCCGTTGTTGACGGCGTAGACGGTGCCGGCCGAGTCGATCAGCACTGCGCCGTACGTCGACTTGCCGGGCAGCCCGGCGATCTCCGTCCTGGTCAGCACCCGCCCGGTCACCGGGTCGAACGACACGACCTCACCCGGCCCCACGCCCGCGGCCGACACCCCGGTCAGCTTGCCGCTCGCCGGGTCTGCGGTGAAGTCGTCGAGCGCCAGGGCGGGCCAGTCCAGCACCACGGTGCGCACGATCTTGAGATACGACGAGCTGGCCGGATCGATGTCGATTGAGTGCAGCCGGGCGTGGTCGCGCACGTAGAAGGTGGTGCCGACGACCGCGCCCGCCGACACGTCGTCAGTGCGGAACCAGTGCGCGTCAACGGGTCCGAGGTCGTTGACCGCGCCCTTGGTGTCGATCAGCACGACGTGCGACGGGTTCTTCCACCAGTGATGCCCCTTGGACGTGAGCCCCACCAGACGGCCCATCGCCGACGAGTACCCCAGTGCGTTCACCGCGTAGTCCAAGCGGGCCACTTCCGTCACCCCACCGGATGACACGTCCACTTTCGTGAACGCCGAAAAGTGTCCACGATGGGATGAACGTACTTGATAAGCATCACAGTTCTGCGGTGCGGCCTGAGCAACGGTGCTGGTGAACGGCGTGGAAAGCACCAATAGCGACGAGACCGCGCCCAACGCGAGCGAATCACGCCGCCACCGGTATGGAGTAGCCCAATACGACAACCGGGTATTTGTGCTGTTGCCGCGCATTCCCACCTGACCATTACTCGTTAACCAGACCGTGCTGTACCGGCCACAGTAGACCGTGGTCTAATCCCACACCAGAAAGGAGCCGAATTGAGCATTTACCTCAGCGGCACGCTCTGGGTTCTCGGTGCCGCCGCCATCTCCGCCGTTCTCGTCGTCATCACCCGGCGGTTCGGCTCGGCCGAAGTGGGCGAGAAGAACCTCGGCGCGGGCGGGTCGGTGTTCAGCATCGTCGCCGGCCTGCACGCGGTGCTCGCCGCGTTCATCCTGATCTCCCTGTTCGACTCGGCCAACGGCGCCGAGGAGCAGGTGCAGAAGGAGGCCAACGCGCTGGTCGCCGTCAACTGGTCGTCGGACTCGCTGCCGGAACCCGCGAAGTCGAAGGTCGACCAGCTGATCCGCGACTACGTGTCGATCGTCGTCGACGACGAGTGGCCCCGCATGCGCGAGGGCGAGGAGGTCGGGAACCAGGGCTGGACCACGTTGAACCAGCTCAAGGACACGATCTCGACGGCGACGCCGGACGGCGGCTGGCAGGAGGACCGCAAGGCCGAGGCGGCGAACCAGCTGTGGGAGGTCTACCAGGCCAGGCAGGAACGGCTGGACGCGGCGGACAACGGGGTCAACCCGGTCGTGTGGCTCGCGCTGCTGATCGGCACCGTGCTCTCGCTGCTGTTCCCGTACCTGTTCGGCGGGCCGACCCTGACCTCGCAGCTGCTGATCACGATCACGCTGAGCTCGACGCTGGTTCTGCTGCTGTTCGCGATCCACCAGCTGCAGAACCCGTTCAGCGGTGGCGTGCTCATCCCGCCGGACGCGTTCAGTTCCGCGCTGGACCGGCTGAGCTAGCGCGGATCGGTCGTTCCGTCCGCTTCCTCGATCTCAACGGACAGGACCTCGCCGTCGATGAACTTCGGCAATACGTCCGTCTGAGTGAAGTAGCGATTCGCGAATGCGCCGACCGCCCTGGTGGACGCGGCGTCGACGCCACCGCCGATGACGCCGCCCAGCAGCGGGACGCCCTTCGCCGCGACGGTGCCGAGTTTCTTCGTACCGTATTTTGTGATGAGTGCCGACGCGGCCTTCTTGGTGAACTGCTTGATGCCGACTTTCTTGAACAGCTCGGTTCCGGCATTGCCGAGAAGGCACAGCAGGATCGCCATCTGCACCTCGTCGCTGTCCACGTCGTGCCCGCGCACCGACGCGATGGACGCGATGAGGTGCGTCTGGATGACGTAGGTGGCGGCGACGTTGGACGGGAGCGAGATCGGCAGCGTGATCAGGCCGCCGAGGTTCGTGATGAAGCCCTGCGCGCCCGCCAGTGCCACGTGCGTGCGGATGAGGTGCTTGATCGCGGCGGTCTCGTCGCCCTTCTTGACGAGCGCGTCGGACGCCGCCTCGCGGGCGCCCTTGAACGGCCCGAAGCCGTCCACGCCCGCGCGCAGCAGGTAGTCGGCGATGCCCTGCTGGGCCTTGTTCAGCTCACCCTTGGACTCAGCCACGAACCCGACATTACGCGTCCGGCGGACGCTCTGAGACCTCAACCGGCGACTCCAGCGTGATCACCGCGCCCGTGCTGCCGTCCACGGTGATCCGCTCACCGGTCCTGATCCGCGTCACGGCCTCGCGCACGCCCACGACCGCCGGAATGCCGTACTCCCGCGCCACGACCGCGCCGTGCGAGTTCGCGCCGCCCATCTCCATCACCAGGCCGCCCGCCGTCAGGAACAACGGCGTCCACCCCGGGTCCGTCGACGGTGCCACGAGGATCTCGCCCGGTTCGAGGTGCGCGCCGACCGGGTCCATGACGACGCGCGCGATGCCGGTGATCGTGCCCGCCGACGCCGGTGTGCCGACGAGATCACCCTCCACCGGACCGCCGTGGTGCACGGCTTCCGGTTCCGTGCCGTCCGACAGCAGCACGCGCGGGATGTGCCTGCGTCGCATCTCGCGGTCGTAGACCTCGCGGCGCCCGGCCACGATCGGACGCAGATCTCCCTGCGGAGAGCGCATTTCCTCGAAGTTCAGGAAGAACACGTCGTCCGCGACGTCCAGCCGACCGGCCGCGACGAGTTCGGCGCCGATGGCGGCGATGCGCTTCCGAAGGGCGCCGAACAACGTGATGACCAGGTACTTCGGGTACTCCCGCAGGCCGGCGAGCAACCTGGTGCGGCGCAACGCGAAGCGCACGAACCAGCCTCGACCCCAGGCACGGCGAGCGAGCGTCTCGATCATCGCCTCGGCCTCGGCGGCACCGCGGGCGAAGACCGCGTCGGGGTGGCCCTGGTCGCCTTCCAGGCGCAGGAAGTTCTTGATGACGCCGATGACGTGCGCCGGGTCGTCGGACCACCGCGGCAGGCCCAGGTCGATCTCGGCGACGGCGCGGTGGCCCCACCGCGCGAGGAAGCGGTCGAGGGCGGCCGGGCGTTCGCCGTTCTGAAACTGCCGCAGCGCGACGGGATCGTGCCGGATCTCCTGCGCGAGGCCCCACATCGCCATGTCCATCTCGGTGGTGATGTTGTTCGGCAGGCCGCGCAGCACGGTCTGCAACTCCCCCGGCCTGGTCTTCACGACCTTGCCGACCAGGCCGAGCAGCGCGAACCCGACCAGGGCGGTGGGTGCGAGACGGGGCAGCACCGGCACGACGCACTGCTGCAGCGCCTGCTCGATCGGGAGGATCGCGGACTTCTCCAGGATCTGGCGTTCCAGCAGCAACGCGTCGCGCACGGCTTTCTCGGGGTTCGCCAGCGCCTTCATCACCGTCACGGGAACGCGGAAGCGGCGGGCGAGTCTGAGAACGCGCTTCAACGCGGGCGCCGACGAGGAGTTCCTGACCGCGAACCTCGGGTCGTCGAACAGGCCGCGCAGCACCTCGGAGGAGCGCGCCTCCATCACACCGAGCAGGCGCGTGATGAACTCACGGCCCACCGCGCTCTGCAACACCTTGGTGACGTCGAAGAAGATGCGCTCGCCGCTCTCCACATAGGACTTGCTCCGCACATCCCCGATCACGATCTCCAGGGCGGACTTGGAGATCTCCCGGAACGTCGCGCGCCCCATCGGTGTGATCGGTCGTTCGAGCCCTTGCGCGAGGCTGAAGCAGAAGTAGACGTGCGGGTTGCCGTCCGGGTTGTCCGGCAACGGGAACAGCGTCGTGATCGGCCGCGCCTGGGTGAGGTGCGGTTCGCCGTCGTCGTCGATCGCCCACTCGATGTCCTGCGGTGAGCCGTAATGCTGCTGCACCTCGCGGCCGAGGACGGCGAGCCCGTGGATCTGCCCGTCGGTGAGGCACTGCTCTCCGCTTTCGCCGACCTCCACGTGCTCGGTACCGCCACCGGGCAGCGAGCGGATGACCATCCTCTTGTCCCCCAGCCGTTTCTCGACGATCTCGCTGCCGTCGACGATGAAGTGGTCGGGGTTGACGGCACCGGACACCACGGCCTCACCGAGACCGGGACTCGCGTCGATGACGATCTGGTCGCGCGTGCCGGTGACCGGGTTCGCCGTGAACATCACGCCGGACACCGCGGACTGCACCATCCGTTGCACGACGACGGCCAGGTAGGTCGTGGTGTGGTCGATGCCGTTGGTGTCGCGGTAGCTGACCGCGCGGTCCGTCCACAGCGACGCCCAGCACCGGCGCACGGCGTCGACCACCTCGTCCTCGCCGACGACGTTGAGGAACGTGTCCTGCTGGCCCGCGAAGCTCGCGAACGGCAGGTCCTCGGCCGTGGCGCTGGACCGCACCGCGACCGGGACCCCGGAGCCGCGATCGTCGCCGAGTGCGCGGTACTCGGCGACGATCGCGTCCCGGATCTCCTGCGGCACCGCGGTGTCCAGCAACATCCTGCGGGCGTTCTCCGGACTGGTGCTCGCCAGCTCGCCGGCCCGCGCGACGGCGCGGTAAGCGTCGATGGTGACGCAGAAACCCTGCGGCACCGGCAGGCCGGCCCTGGTGAGCTCGCCGAGGTTCGCGGCCTTGCCGCCCACCTCGGCGAGCATCGTGCCGTTGATGGACTCGAAGCCGATGGTGAGCGTCATGGTCACCTCTCCAAGGTCTGCCTGAAGAGGAGGCTACGAGCATTCGGCCAAAAACTCAACACGTGATGAATAAGTCACGCCCTCAGGATTGAACCTCCTGATCAGAGCGCTCCACCCAGTCCGGAAGGGGCTCACGCTCCCGTCGCCACTCCTCCGGCGGGTTCGCGATGATGCCGCCGACGATCGCGGCCGTCGTGTCGACGTCACCGCCCGCCCTGACGCACGCCGTGATGGCCGCGCGGTAGTCGTCGAGGTGATGGGTGGCGACCCAGAGCGTGAACGGCACGGTGTCCTGCGCCGTCACCCGCGAGCCGTTGCCGAGGACGTACGCGGCCTCTTCGGCGTTGCCGATCTTGCGCGCCTTGTCGATCCCCTTGCGCACGAACGAGTCTTCGAGGTGGTCGAGCACCGTCCCGAGCAGATCCGGCGGAGGCGTGCCCGTCAGCCGCGCCTTCGCCGCGACGGCCGCCGCGTGTGCCACCGCGAGGCCGCCCATGACGCCCTCGGGATGCTGGTGCGTCACCTCGCTGGCCCGGATCGCTTGCGTCGTCACGGTTCGAGGGTCGTCGGCGAAGTACGCGCCCAGGGGTGCGATCCGCATCGCCGCCCCGTTGCCGCACGAGCCTTGACCGTCGAACGCGCTGGAGGCCGCCTCTTTCCACGGCGTGCCCTGCCGGATCTTGCGCAGGATGGTGAAAGCGCCCGCACCATACCCGCGGTAGGGCTCGCACCGATCGGCGAACGTCGCCGCGAGCCGGGTTTGGTCGACGTCGCCGTGGTCACGGAGCTCGGCGACGAGGTTGCAGGCCATTTCGGTGTCGTCGGTCCACTCCCACGGACCCCGTGGCGGCTTGCCGGCCACGAGGTCGGGCAACGAGCGGCCGACCATGAAGAACTGAGCGCCCAGAGCGTCGCCGACGGAGAGCCCGTCGAGCGAGGCGTATGCGAGGTCCAGGCGCGCACGAGTGTGCAGAACTATGCGCATCACCTGCGATTTTACCGGTTTGACCTACCCAAGGCACCTGGATTCGGACCTGCGCGAGCTCCGGTATTCCGTGGCGGACGCGCCGTTCGGAGAGGAGTTCATCGGGACAGCCCGGCAGGTGTGAAGACGAAGCTGTCGCGGAAGCCGCCGTCACCACGCCGCGTGGCCATCAGCCGCATCTCCGGCATGAAGTGGAAGAACACCAGCGCCCCCGAGCGGTCCGGGTAGCCGAGCGTCTTCGAGTACTTGGGATTCGTGCCGCCCAGCCACAACGGCGGCTCCCCGTACTCGGCGATCACGTCGTCGAGCAGGCAGTCCCGCTCCCCCAGCACACCGGGGATCCGGCTGTCGGCGTCGAGGGACAGCCAGCCCTGCCGGTGCGCGAGGTCCGCGTACACCGACGCCATGACGTCCTCGCTGCGGTGCCCGAGCGCCTCGTGCACCGCGCCGCTGACCATCGCCGCGTTCGCCGCGCCGCGCTTGACCAACGCCTCGAGCTCGATCTGCCACCGGTCCGTGCGGTCGTCGGCGAACGCCAGCGCGTCGAGCAGGGTGAGGATCACCGCCTCACCGCCGTACATGCCGGGACGCCGGACAGCCGCGTTGAGCTGACCGAGCAGGTACCGGCGTAAGTCGTCGAACGAAGGCATCTCTCCCCCTTAATGCGAGATGTTCTATCAGTTGCGGGTAGGCGAAACGGAATCGCCTTCATGACCGACAGGGGAGGCAGCAACAACTGGGGAAGGATCACATGAGCATCAGCAACCAGCAGATCGTCGCGTACTGGGTCGAGCACGAGGTCGAGCTCGTCATCGACTGGAGCACGGCCCACGAACGATGCTGGCGCTGCGGTTACAGGTCCTCACTGGAGCAACACCTCGTCGTGCCTGCGTCAATGGGTGGCAGTCGCACCGCGGACAACCTCGTGCTGCTGTGCGGGCGGTGCGTCGGCGAGTCGCCGAGCCACCAGGACCCGCGGTACCTGTGGCGTTGGCTGCGCGCGACGTCCGCCTCGTCCTACGACACGTACTGGACGTTGCGCGGGTGGGAGGAGTTCGAGGTCATCTTCGGCCGCAAGCCGCTGGAGTGCTTCGAGGAAGCGGCGGTCAACCACCGGTCGCTGAACGCCGAGTGCCGGGCGCTGGCGGCAGCCGAGTTCGCGAAGACCGTCGTGCGCTTCGGGGAGGGCCGGCTCAACCCGTCGACGATCGCGTGCGTCATCGCGGAGATCGAGAAGAAGCTGGCGGACCGCCACGGCATCAAGTTGCCGTGACGTCGACCAGGAGGGCTGGAACCCACAGGAAGACCTTCGGATCGCCGAGCCCGGAAGCCGTGAGCCACGCCGCGGCCCGGCGGGCCTCCTGCTCGTCCTGGATCAATCCCCATCTCCCCGGCCGAACGCCCGTCGCTTGCCGGACGTCGTCGACGAGCCCGCCGAGGCAGGTCCACGTGTGCCAGCCCCCGGTGTCGAAGCCGACCAGCTCGAAGCCCAGCGCTCGACCGGAATGGAGGTCGGGAAAGGCTTCGCGTCGAGCCAGACGTCCCACCACGCCGCCCGTGTCCGGGCCGTAGCCTGCATCGGCCATTTCCTGGAGCAAGGCCGGGGCGTCGGTCGCGGCAACGCCAACAGCGAGCACGTGCGGCCCTGATCGGTCTGCACGAACGCGCGACTGTTCAGCTGAAACCGGGTCATCGAACCAGTCGTCCCAGCCATCACGCTTCGCCGACACCAGATCCACGACGCAGTCGCTCATCGAGATCAGGTCAGCACTCAGCAGCCCCACGTCCTGCCAGTCCGCCCTGGCACCTCTCGCGACCACGAGGTAGCCCGCCAGGAGTTGATCGGTGTCCATCAGAACTTCCCTGTAGCCGGCGAAACCACGAACAGGTCAGGCAGAGCCGGGGCGTGTCCAGGACTGACTTGATCTCCCCCAGCTCACCAACACGAGGTGGGGACCAACCTTGCGGTTGACCCCCACCTCGACGTGCACGTCATGCGTTTGTGCGCACCTGGCTCAAAGTTGCATTAACGCAACTCGGCCTCAAAACTAGCTGCAGCCGGACGTGCTGCCGCAGCCCTCGCACAGGTAGCACGAGCCGGCCGGACGCATCTTCGTGCCGCAGGTCATGCACAGCGGCGCGTCGGCGGCCTTGCCCAGGTGCAGCTCCAGCAGCTCGGTCGAGCTGCCCACCTGCTTCGGCGTCTCGACGGCGGCCTCGACCTGCTTCGGCGCGGCCTCCACCGATCCGCGCAGACCCTCGAGGTCCACATCGGACGACGGTGCGCCGTACTCGCCGGCCACCTGCGCCGAACGCTCGTCGGCGGTGAAGATGCCGAGCTGCGCGCGCTTGTCGTAGGACAGGTAGTCCAGCGCCAGGCGGCGGAACAGGTAGTCCAGCACCGACGTCGCGATGCGCACGTCCGGGTCGTCGGTCATGCCCGCCGGCTCGAAGCGCAGGTTCTGGAACTTCGAGACGTAGAACTCCAGCGGGATGCCGTACTGCAGGCCCACCGAGATGGACATGGAGAACGCGTCCATCACGCCGGCCAGCGTGGAGCCCTGCTTGCCCAGCTTGACGAAGATCTCGCCCAGGCCGTTGTCCGGGTAGGAGCCGGCGTGCAGGTAGCCCTCGGCGCCGCCGACCGTGAACGACACGGTCTGCGACGGGCGCTTCTTCGGCAGGCGCTTGCGGACCGGGCGGTACTCGACGACCGTCTCGGTCTTGGCCTCGGCGCCGTTGTTCGCGCCCTTGCCGGCGGACAGCGGCTGGCCGACCTTGCAGTTGTCGCGGTAGATCGCGAGCGCCTTCAGGCCGAGCTTCCAGCCCTGGTAGTAGATCTCCTCGACCTCTTCGACGGTCGCCGTCTCCGGCATGTTGACCGTCTTGGAGATCGCGCCGGACAGGAACGGCTGGGTGGCCGCCATCATCCGCACGTGGCCCATGGGCGCGATGGAACGCTCGCCCATGGCGCAGTCGAAGACCTCGTAGTGCTCGCGGCGCAGGCCCGGCGCGTCGACGACGTGGCCGTGCTCGGCGATGAACTCGACGATGGCCTCGATCTGCTCGTCCTGGTAGCCCAGGGACTTCAGCGCGCGCGGCACCGTCTGGTTGACGATCTGCATCGAGCCGCCGCCGACGAGCTTCTTGAACTTGACCAGGGCCAGGTCCGGCTCGATACCGGTGGTGTCGCAGTCCATCATCAGGCCGATGGTGCCGGTGGGGGCCAGCACGGACGCCTGGGCGTTGCGCCAGCCGTTCTTCGCGCCGATCTCCAGGGCCTGCTGCCACGCCTCGGTCGCGACCTTGTGCACCGACGAGTCGTTCGCGTGGTAGGTGCGGATCAGGTCGTTGGCGGCGGCGTGCTTGCGCATGACGCGCTGGTGCGCCGTGGCGTTGCGCTTGTAGCCGTCGTACGCGCCGACCATGCCCGCGAGCTCGGCGGAACGGCGGTACGAGACACCGGTCATCAGCGAGGTGATGGTCGCGGCGAGCGCGCGGCCGCCCTCGGAGTCGTACGCGTGGCCGGTCGCCATCAGCAGCGCGCCGAGGTTGGCGTAGCCGATGCCGAGCTGGCGGAACTTGCGGGTGGTGTCCGCGATCGGCTCGGTCGGGAAGTCCGCGAAGCAGATCGAGATGTCCATCGCGGTGATGATCAGCTCGACGGCCTTGGCGAACGTGACGGCGTCGAAGCGGCCGTCGTCACCGAGGAACTTCATCAGGTTCAGCGACGCGAGGTTGCAGCTCGAGTTGTCGAGGTGCATGTACTCCGAGCACGGGTTGGACGCGGTGATGCGGCCCGACTCGGGGCAGGTGTGCCAGTCGTTGATCGTGTCGTCGTACTGGATGCCGGGGTCGGCACAGGCCCACGCCGCCTGGGCGAGCTTGCCGAACAGCGACTTGGCGTCGACGCGCTCGATGACCTCACCGGTCTGACGCGCGCGCAGGCCGAAGTCGCCACCGCTCTCGTAGGCGTGCATGAACTCGTCCGACACGCGGATCGAGTTGTTCGCGTTCTGGTACTGCACCGACACGATGTCCGCGCCGCCCAGGTCCATGTCGAACCCGGCGTCGCGCAGCGCGCGGATCTTGTTCTCTTCCTTCGCCTTGGTCTCGATGAACTCCTCGACGTCCGGGTGGTCGACGTCGAGGACGACCATCTTGGCCGCGCGGCGGGTGGCGCCACCGGACTTGATGGTGCCCGCGGACGCGTCGGCGCCACGCATGAACGACACCGGGCCCGAGGCGGTGCCGCCGGAGGACAGCAGCTCCTTCGAGGAACGGATGCGCGAGAGGTTCAGGCCGGCACCGGAGCCGCCCTTGAAGATCAGGCCCTCCTCGCGGTACCAGTTGAGGATCGACTCCATCGTGTCGTCGACCGCGAGGATGAAGCACGCGCTGACCTGCTGCGGCGAGGTCGTGCCGACGTTGAACCACACCGGCGAGTTGAAGCTGAACACCTGGTGCAGAAGCATGTAGGTGAGCTCGTGCTCGAAGATCTCGGCGTCCTGCTCACCCACGAAGTAGCCGTGCTCCTTGCCGGCTCCCACGTAGGTCTTCACGACGCGGTCGATCAGCTGCCGCAGCGACTGCTCGCGCTTCTCGCTGCCGACGGCACCGCGGAAGTACTTGCTGGTGACGATATTCGTGGCGTTCACCGACCAGAACTCGGGGAACTCGACACCGCGCTGCTCGAAGTTCACCGAGCCGTCGCGCCAGTTCGTCATGACGACGTCGCGGCGCTCCCACGTGACCTCGTCATAGGGGTGGCGGCCTTCGGTGGTGTAGACGCGCTGGAACTTCAGCGCGGCAGGCTTCGCAGCCGCCCGTGCGGCTGTCTTCTTGGCTGAGCCGCCGACGGTCTCGGTCACGGTGGATCTCCCTCGTACTGGTGCTTAGAAAAAGATGGTGGCTGCGCGCGCTCGGGGGCACGCGGATCACTGCTCCGCCGGTGTGTCCTCGGCGCGGGCAGTGCGAAGATCAAGGATTTCCTTCTCGAAGTCCTCTACCGAGGAGAAGGAGCGATACACGCTCGCGAAGCGCAGATAAGCGACCTCGTCGAGCTCGCGCAGGGGGCCGAGAATGGCGAGGCCCACCTCGTGACTGGCGATTTCCGCGCATCCGGTCGACCGGATCGACTCTTCCACCCGCTGGGCGAGTTGCTGGAACGCGTCCTCGTCGACCGGGCGGCCCTGGCACGCCCTGCGCACACCGACGACGACCTTGTCGCGGCTGAACGGCTCCGTCACCCCGGAGCGCTTGACCACGGCGAGAACCGCTTCTTCGACCGTGGTGAACCTGCGGCTGCAGCTGTTGCAGGAGCGGCGACGACGGATCACCTGTCCCTCGTCGACTTCACGGGAGTCGACCACCCGTGAGTCCGAATGACGGCAGAACGGACACCGCACGCCACTTCCCCCCTTCTCAGCGCAGCACCCATCGCAGCAGCCTCACTGGTCGGGTTACCCACAACCTGTGGACTACTTACGACGATGTAACCACTAGATGTAGGGGTAGAACCTAGATCGCGACGGACGGCAACGCAACTCGACACACCACTCGAACGGGGGAACGTTGCGCCGATCAGCGGCGATTACGCAAAAAAGCCCGCCGGTGACGGAGCGTTCACGTCACGGCGGGCATCGAAACACAAGATGTAGGGGCAGGCCTACGGGGTGACCCCCGCCTGCTGTAGGTAGAGCACGCCGAGCGCGACCACTGTCAGTGCGCTCAAGACGCCGACGGCGACGAGTTCGAACAGCGACTCGCGCTGCGGCCGGACCTCGCACGAGCTCCACTCGCGCGACGTGGGCACCGCGAGCGGACGCGGCCTGGTCGCCGGCCTGCGCGGCATGACACGAGGACCCGAACGGAGTGGACGCCCGGCTGCGACGTCCGCGTCCTCGACTACCCGCATCCGCTTCTCGACGAGCACCGCCATCACGACCTCCATCGCAGGTCAACCACCATGATCGAACAGGGGTTCGATCGAACGTCCGTGCGAATTTCTACCAGACCCGCCGTCCTGACGCCACAACACGCGCCCAAATACCTCGAACAGGTGTTTGATCTGTGCAGCAAACACGACTACCGTCGACCACGAAGATCGACGGAGGCCGGAATCCCATTCGAACTGGGGGCGGCGAGGAGGACAGCGACCGTGGCAGGCAAGACGATCGAGCCGGACCCAGCTCTTGTGGGCGCAGCGGTGAGTGAGATCGCGGGAAACGCCGGCCTTACTTTGCGCCAGCGCAAAGTGCTCGACGTGATTCGCGATTGGGTCGACCGATTCGGTTACCCGCCGAGCGTGCGTGAAATCGGTGAGGCCGTGGGCCTGACGTCGACCTCGTCGGTCGCGTACCAGCTCCGCGCGCTGGAGCGGAAGGGCTTCCTGCGCCGCGATCCGAACCGCCCGCGCGCGGTCGGGATGCTGCCCAACGAGATCGACGCGGGCCTCGACCCGATGTCCAAGCCGACGCCCGCGTACGTGCCGATGCTCGGCCGGATCGCGGCCGGTGGCCCGATCCTGGCCGAGGAGTCGATCGAGGACGTGTTCCCGCTGCCGCGCGAGATCGTCGGCGAGGGCGAGCTGTTCCTGCTGCGCGTCGTCGGTGACTCGATGATCGACGCCGCGATCACCGACGGCGACTGGGTCGTGATCCGCAAGCAGCCCACCGCCGACCAGGGCGAGATCGTCGCCGCCATGATCGACGGCGAGGCGACCGTGAAGACGTTCAAGCGCAAGGACGGGCACGTGTGGCTGATGCCGCACAACCCGGCCTACCAGCCGATCAACGGCGACGAGGCCACCATCCTCGGCAAGGTCGTGACGGTGCTCAGGCGTCTCCCGTAACTTCCCCGCGGGCCCGCTTCTTCTTCTCGAAGAAGTCGAGCCACTTGTCCCTGGTGGCCTCCATGTCCACCACGACGAACGCGAAGAACTGGCCCATGTCCTTGAGGCGGGCTCCGACCGGGGTGCCGAGACCGAAGATCTCGGCACCGTCCAGTCCTGTCTGCGCCCAGACCGAGTTGCGCTGGGCGCTGGACAGCCATGCCCGGTACCAGAGGTCGTCGCCCAGAAAGTAGCGCATGCGCTTGCCGTCGCGTTCCGCGCGCAACAGGTCCAGCTCCTGCAGGTAGGCGGTCGACCGCGAGACCGTTCCCGGGCTCACCGACAGCCGCAGCACCAGTTCCGTCGCGGACAGGCTGCCCCGGTCGGTCATGAAGATCTCCGCGAGGATCCGCGCCGCCGTGCGCGTCAGCCCGGTCTGCCGGAAGACGGCGACCAGCCTCAGATGGAACTCCTGCACCCGCGCCGGACTCCGGTCGAACGAGTACGCCTCCTCGTCGACGTCGAGGTCGTCGACAGCGGGCATCCGGCGCACGGCCCGCTCGCTCGCCGCACGGTGCGCGGCGCCCGGCCGGTAGTTGTTGTGACCACCGTTGCGAACCACTTCGCGCTGGATCGTCGATGCCGGCCTTTGCAACCGCCTGCCGATTTCGGAGTACCCCAGCCCGTCCCAGAGGAACTGGGCGATGAGCTGCCGTTCTTCTTCGTCTAGCCGTTTACCAGGCACGACACCATGGTGCCTTGCGCGTCAGGCCATTGCAATGAGTCTTTTGACTTCGTCCGCAAACGTTTTTAGCTTGCAGGGAGGGGAAAGAGACTCGTTGCAAGGGGGAAGCAATGCCACTGAGTCCGATGACGTACCCGGATGGGCACGTCGGCTGGCGGGCGCACGATCACGCGACTGTGCGCGCGGTGCTCGCGGACGGCCGGTTCAGCATCCGGCCGGATCTGATGCACAACCCGTTCGGGCCGGGAAGCCCTGGGGACGCGCCGCCGTCGCCGCCCGGTGCGTTCACCGATCACGACCCGCCGGACCACACCCGCTACCGGAGCAGGCTGACCGGTCAGTTCACGGTGCGGCGGATGCGGCTGCTCGCCGAGCGGCTCGAGGTGATCACGGCCGAGCACCTCGACGCGCTGGCCGCCCAGGGGTCACCCGCCGACCTGGTAGAGCACTTCGCGGTGCCCGTGCCGGGACTGATGATCTGCGAGCTGCTCGGCGTCCCGTACGAGCGCCGGACGGAGTTCCAGCAGGACGCGATGCTGCTGACCGGCGCGAGCGGTGCGGAGGCCGGCGAGGCCGAGGCGATGTTCGCCGCCTTCGGGAGGCTGCAGGAGTTCATGCTGGAGATGGTCGCGGCCAAGCGGGCTGAGCCGACGGACGACGTGCTGAGCGACCTCGTCAACTCGGAGGCGGGCGAGTCACCGCTCACCGACGACGAGATGGCGGCGATGGGCATGGCCTTGCTCGGCGGTGGGCTCGACACGACCACGAACATGTTGTCGCTCGGCACGCTGGAGCTGCTGCGTGAGCCGGCTCGGGTGGCGGCGATGCTCGCCGATCCCGGGGCTGCGGTCGAGGAGTTGCTCCGCTACATCAGTTTGACGCCCGCCACCGCGCGTACCGCGCTGGAGGACCTCGAGATCGACGGCGTCGTCGTGCGCGCGGGCGACACCGTGTTCGTCGAGCTGGGGTCAGCCAACCGGGATCCGGCGCGCTATGCCGACCCGGACGTGCTCGACCTGGCTCGGGGAGCGATCGGGCATCTCGCGTTCGGGCACGGCATCCACCAGTGCATCGGGCAACACCTCGCGCGGATCGAGTTGAAGATCGCCTTTCCCGGGCTCTTCAGCCGGTTCCCGAAGCTGCGGCTGGCCGTTCCGGAGAGCGAGTTGCCGCATCGGGCGAGTGTGGTGATCGGCGGCCTGGAACGGATGCCCGTCGCCTGGGACTGATCGGTCAGGCGCGGCGGCGCATACGCAGGCCGATGACCAGCGCGGCGATCAGCACGAGGCCGCCCAGGGTCAGCGCCAGCGGCCAGTTCTGCCAGGACGACGCCGCCGGCGGGGACGTCTCGGCCTGGTCGGCGGCGGGCGGCGGCGTCGTGGTCGCCGGCGGCGGTGGCTGGGCCAGGGCCGCGGCGCCCGCTATGGCGCGGATCGGGGTGCCGGCGCCCTCGGAGGCGGAGAGCAGGGTGCCGTCCGCGTCGAAGGCGATGTCCTCGCCCTGGGGTTCGTTCGGCAACGGGACGCGGACCGGGTCACCGGAGAGGGCCTTCACGACGTCGCCGTCGGGGACCGGGTACAGGTAGGCGTCGGTGTAGGTGCGCAGGGCGATGACGGAGCCGTCGGCGGTCGAGGCGGCTCCGGTCACCAGGCGCGAGTCGAGGGTGCCCTCCAGCGGGCCGCCAGGAGTGTCCGTCGACGACAGGGACACGCGTGTGACCTGCTCCAACGGCACCGATGTATCAGTTCGGAGGGGTGCCGTCGGGCGGTATACGAGTGCGGACCCGAGGGGTTCCTTCGTGATGATGTACGGCGTACCGGACTTGTCGATGAACAACGCCTCGGCGTCGTGTTTGCCGTCCGGATAGGTGACGCGGAACCGCTCCACGGCGCCCGAAGGCGAGACCTTGTGCAGGGCGACCGTGGAGCGGGACTTGTTGTTGTCGCCGGTGTCGGACGCCCAGAGGGTGCCGTCCGGCGTCATCGCCAGGTCTTCGACGTCGAACGGGTCGACGGGCGCCGTGATCGTGCGTTTCACGACGCAGTCGCGACCCATGACCTGGATGCGCAGCGTGCCGTTGTCGCTGTCGCTGACGGCGAAGAACTGTTTCCCGTCGGACGTGAGCCCGGAGAGCTCCTGCATTGCTACCGGGCACACGTCCACCGGTGGAGGCGGGAGGATCAAGCAGGCGTCCCGTTCGTCGCGAACTCCTCGAGCACGTCGGCCAGGTCCGGGCGCACGCGGGCGTTGAGCAGCGTGCCCGACTCCGTGTGCTTCTCGGACAGCACCTCACCGTCGCGGTGCACGCGGGCCACGACCTCGCCACGCGCGTACGGCACGAGTGCCTCGACCACGACCTCGGGATGGGGCATCAGCTCGGCGATGCGGACCCGCAGCTCCTCGATGCCGAGGCCCGAGTGCGCCGACACGAACGACGCGTCCGGGAACAGGTGCCGCAACCGGGCCATGCCGAGGTCGCCCACGGCGTCGATCTTGTTCACGACGAGCAGCTCACGCGGCATCGGCGTGTCGGTCTTGTCGTTGATCTCGGAGAGAACCTCGCGCACGGCCTTGACCTGCTTCTCCGGCATGCCGTCGGAGCCGTCGACGACGTGCACGAGCAGATCGGACTGGCCGACCTCCTCCAACGTCGAGCGGAACGCCTCGACCAGCTGGTGCGGCAGGTGCCGGACGAAGCCGACCGTGTCCGTCAGCGTGTACGGCAGGCCTTCGGGGGTCAGCGCGCGGCGCGTCGTCGGGTCGAGGGTGGCGAACAGCGCGTCCTCCACCAGGACACCCGCACCCGTCAGCGCGTTGAGCAGCGACGACTTGCCCGCGTTCGTGTAGCCCGCGATCGCGACGCTCGGGATCTCGTTCGCCGTGCGGCGGCCCCGCTTGGTCTCGCGGATGACGCCGATCGCGGCGATCTCGCGGCGCAGCTTCGAGATGCGCGCGCGGATCCGGCGACGGTCGGTCTCGATCTTGGTCTCACCGGGACCACGCAGACCCACACCGCCGTTGCCGCCACCGGCACGACCACCGGCCTGCCTCGACAACGTCTCACCCCAGCCGCGCAGGCGCGGCATCAGGTACTGCAGCTGGGCCAGCTCGACCTGCGCCTTGCCCTCCTTGGACCGCGCGTGCTGCGCGAAGATGTCCAGGATGAGCGCGGTGCGGTCGATGACCTTGACCTTCAGCTTCTCCTCCAGCTGACGCAGCTGGCCGGGAGAGAGCTCACCGTCGCAGATCACCGTGTCCGCGCCGGTCGCCTGCACCACGTCACGCAGCTCGGAGACCTTGCCGGAGCCGATGTACGTCGCCGCGTCGGGCTTGTCGCGCCGCTGCACGACGCCCTCGAGAACCTCGGAACCCGCGGTTTCGGCGAGGCGGGCGAGCTCGGCCATCGACGCGTCGGAGTCCGCGGCGGTGCCCTCGGTCCACACCCCGACGAGCACGACCCGCTCCAGCCGGAGCTGCCGGTACTCGACCTCGGTGATGTCCTCGAGCTCGGTGGACAGGCCCGCGACACGGCGCAGCGCGGCGCGCTCGACACGTTCGTAGTCACCCGTCGAGAAGTCTTCCTCTTCCCAGGTGGCGTCGAACTCCGGGTCGAACTCTGTGCTCTGGATGTTTTCCGTCATTTGCCCTTCATCGTCCCACGGACAGTTAGTCCCCCGGATACACCGCGAGGTAGATCGCCACACGGGGAACATCCGGCTTGACCGGTTGTGCGGCCAGCTCATCCATCAACGACGCGAGCCTCTGCTTTAGTTCCTCGGGGTCGACGGTGACGACCAGACGGCTCTGATCCACGTCACTGAGCCCGATGTCGGCAACCTCGCCGAGGAAAGCGTGCAGCATCGCCTCGCCGACGGCGACCACATTTTCGCTGTTGTCGAGCTGCCACGACAGCCCTGTCGACCGATAGGGGATCTCTTTCGCTCCCCGATTGCCCGCGCGGGCCGGCATCGCCTCCAGGAATCCCGCGGCGACGAGCTTGCGCACGTGGTGCAGCGTCGTGGCGGGGTCCTTGCCCAGCCGCTGCGCCAGCTCCTTGTTGGTGAGCGGGCGGTCGAACGTCATGCGGATCATCCGCAGCCGCAGGTCAGAGCTCAGCGCGGCGGCTTCCTCGCTCGTCGCGGGACGTCGTTTTCGGGAGAGTGGCACGAGCCCAGTCTAAGTGATTGACAGTTTCCAATCACTCAGCGCAGACTCCTCGGCATGGCGCTTTGGGGGCATCACGACTTCCGCCGGCTGTGGATCGGCGACACCATCAGCCAGTTCGGCGCGAGCGTCGGCATCACGGTCATACCGCTGCTCGCGGCCGGTGTGCTGAACGCGACACCGTTCGAGATGGGCCTGCTCGCCGCGGCGAGCACGGTCGCGTTCCTGCTGATCGGACTGCCCGCGGGCGTCTGGGTCGACCGGATGCGCCGCAAGCCGCTGATGATCGCGATGGACGTCGCCCGCGCCGCGCTGATGCTGAGCGTGCCTCTCGCGTGGTGGCTGGGAGTCCTCGACCTGCCGCAGCTGATCGTCGTGAGCCTCGCGATCGGCGTGTGCACGGTCTTCTTCGACGTCGCCTACCAGTCGTACCTGCCGTCTCTGGTGGGACGCGACCAGCTCGTCGAAGGCAACTCGAAACTGCAGGCCAGCATGTCCGTGGCCGAGGTGTCGGGACCGGCGATCGGCGGCTACGTGGCGCAGTTCCTCGGCGCGGCCAACGGCGTGCTCGCGACCGGCCTCGGCTACCTGAGCTCGGCGTTCTTCCTGTTCCGGATCAGGACCGCGGAGTCCGTGCCGGAACGCCACCCCGACCCGCACCTGCGCCGCGAGGTCATGGAGGGGCTGCGGTTCGTCTTCGGCAACGCCACCCTGCGCAAGATCGTGGCCTGCACCGGCACGTCGAACTTCTTCCACGGCATCCAGAACGCCGTCAGCGTGCTGTTCCTGCTGCGGGTCGCCGGGCTGAACGAGGGCACGGCGGGTCTGGTCTTCAGCGCGAGCGGTGTCGGCGGCGTGCTCGGCGCGATGGTCGCGCACCGGCTCGGCGTGCTGATCGGACAGGCCAGGCTGATCTGGCTCGTACCGGTGCTGACCTGGCCGTTCGTGTTGCTGATGCCGTTCACCGAGCCGGGCTGGGGCATCGTGTTCGCGATGGCGGGGCTCGCGGTCAGCGCGTTCGGCGTCGTCGTCTACAACGTCGGCCAGGTGAGCTACCGGCAGGCGATCTGCCCCGACCACCTGCTGGGCCGGATGAACGCCTCGATCCGCTGGGTGGTCTGGGGCGCGACACCGCTGGGCGCGCTGCTGGGCGGCGGGCTCGGTTCGTGGATCGGGATCGTGCCGACGCTGTGGGTCTCGCTCATCGGCTCGGTGGCCGGGATGGGATGGGTGCTGTTCTCGCCGTTGCGGTCTATGCGCGACCTGCCGGCCCCGGCTAGCGTCGAGGCCCATGGCTGACACCACGGTGCTGCGGGACGGTCTCCACTTCGGCGAGGGACCGCGACGCGGCCCCGACGGCCGCCTCTTCTACTCCGACTTCTACGCGGGCGAAGTGCACGCCCTCGACCTGACGACCGGCGAGGACGAGGTCGTCGTCGCCTTCGACGGCCAGCCCTCAGGCCTCGGCTGGCTGCCCGACGGACGCCTGCTCGTCGTGTCGATGCTCGACCGGACTGTCCGCCGCCTCGAAGGCGACGACCTCGTCCTGCACGCCGACCTGTCGGATATCGCCACCTTCCACGCGAACGACATGCTCGTGGACGCCGAGGGCCGCGCGTACGTCGGCAACTTCGGCTTCGACCTGCACGGCCTGATCGACGACGTCGGCATCCCGCGACTGCTCGAACCGGACTTCGACCCGCAGGGCGCCGCGCTCGCGCTCGTCCAGCCCGACGGCTCCGTCAGCGTCGTCGCCGAGGACCTCAAGTTCCCGAACGGCATGGCGCTGCTGCCCGACCCGACGGGCGAGTCCGAGAGCGGCACCATCCTCGTCGTCGCCGAGACCGTTGCATTCCAACTCACTTCGTTTTCGGTCGACCGCAACGGATCGTTGCAAAACCGCAGGGTGTGGGCCGATGTGAAGGAGTTCGGGATCGCACCGGACGGGATCGCGGGCGACGGGGACGGCGTGTGGGTGGCGCCGGCGTTGCAGCCGGCGGCGTTCCGGGTGACCGAGGGCGGCAAGATCACGCACCGGGTCGAGACGACGCAGACGGTGTTCGCCGTCGCGGTCGTCGACGACCACCTCGTGTGCCTGACGGCCCCGGACTCGAACCCGAGCGTGGTCAAGCCGGAGAGGCTCGGGAAGATCGAGATCTACCGGCTCAACTGATATGTCGGTTCGAATCGATATATCGGATATCAGTTACGCGAGGGCGTCCCACCATGACTTGTCGAGTTCTCCGCGGGCGACGAGCACGACAGGTCCGGTAAGCGTCGACGTCGTCGGCTCGATGGTCACGAACACCTGACCCCCGAGGACGTCGACGGTCGCCGAGCCGGTGGTCCTGCCCTGGCCCGCGAGCCAGGAGGCGACGCACGCGACCGTGCCGGTGCCGCACGAGCGGGTCTCGCCGACGCCGCGCTCGTAGACGCGCATGCGCAACGCGCCACCGCGAGCCGACTCGGGATCGAGCACGTTGATGAGCTCGACGTTCACGCCGTGCGGGAACATCAACGGGTCGAAGCCGGGCGGCACGGTCAGGTCGAAGCTGTCGACCGGGACGTCGGTGACGCACGCCAGGTGCGGGTTGCCGACGTCGACCGCGAAGCCGCCGATGCCGGCGCCGCCGACCGCGGCGATGGACGTGCCGGTGACCCGCGCGGGGCCCATGTCGTTCGTGACGGAGCCGTCCGGGTGCGTGGTGACCGTCTTGTTGCCCGCGCGCGTGGCGACGACGAACGAGCCCTGCGGCTGGTGGCCCGCGTCGACCAGGTAGCGGGCGAAGACGCGCAGGCCGTTGCCGCACATCTCGGCGATGGAGCCGTCGGCGTTGCGGTAGTCCATGAACCACTCGGCCCCGGACTCGACATCGGCGCGCACGACGCGCAGCACGCCGTCCGCCCCCAGGCCGCGCTGCCGGTCGCACAACGCCTGCACCCGAGCGACGGTCAGGTCCAGCTGGTCATCGAGGTCGGGCAGGACGACGAAGTCGTTCTCCGTGCCGTGCCCCTTCACGAACTCCACGGCACAAGGCTACCGGCGGCGTCCACGAGGTCCGGGCGAGCACCGTCGAGCCAGGTGATGCGCTGGTCACGCCGGAACCACGACCGCTGCCGGCGCACGAACCGGCGGGTGGCGCGTTTGGTCTCCTCCGCGGCGAAGTCGATCGTGCAGGCTCCGTCCATTGCGGACAGCACCTGCTGGTAGCCCAGAGCGCGTGAGGCGGTCTTGCCGTCACGCAGCCCGATCCGGACGAGGGCGCGCACCTCGGCTTCCAGGCCATCGGCGAACATCTGGTCCACCCGCAGGTCGACCCGCGCGTCCAGTTCGGACACCTCGCGGTCGACGCCGATCTGGACGGTGCCGTAGCGCGCGGGGCCGGGCTTGGGGAGGTTCGCCGAGAACGGTTGCCCCGTCAGCTCGATGACCTCCAGCGCGCGCACGATGCGACGGCCGTTGGACGGCAGGATCGCGATCGCGGCGGCCGGGTCGAGCTCTTGCAGGCGCCGATGCAACGCCTCGGACCCTTCAGAGGCCAGTTCGGCCTCGAAACGCAGGCGCACGGCGTCGTCGGTGCCGGGGAACTTCAGGTCGTCGAGCACCGCCTGCACGTAGAGCCCCGAACCACCGACGAGGATCGGCGGGCGCCCCGCCGCGAGCAGGTCCTCGACGACGGCCCGCGTCTCCCGCTGGTAGGCGGCCACGGACGCCGTCTCGGTGACGGACAGGACGTCGAACAGGTGGTGCGGCACTCCCCGGCGCTCGGAGACGGGCATCTTCGCCGTGCCGATGTCCATGCCGCGGTAGAGCTGCATGGCGTCCGCGTTGACGACCTCTCCGCCGAACCGCTCCGCGAGCGCGACGGCCAGGTCGGACTTGCCGGTCGCGGTGGGTCCGACGACGGCGATGGGCGTGATCAAGGGCGCTCCCAGACTGCGACGTGGTAGCCCACGCCGAACGGTGCGAAGAACTCGGCTCCGGAGCAGCGCCACGGTCCGGGCACGCCGGCGAGGACCTGCCACGCCGCGCGGCCCTGCGCGCCCAGCTCGCGGGCGAGGTCGAGGTCGAGGCCGAGCAGGCCGTCCACGTCGGCGGTGGCCAGCGAAGTGTGGACCAAAGCGTCGAAAGGTCCCGAACGCTCGTCGTCGGAACCGGGTGAGCGGGGGCCGTGGCGGGTGGAGCCGTCACCGAGGATCAGCAGGCCGCAGTCCTCCGCCGCCAGTTGTCGTCCAAACGAGACACAGCCGGAAACGGGCAAATCACGGGGAACGAGTTCAACGCGTGACACCTCGACTCCGCAGCGTTCGCGCAGCCACGCGGTGACCAGCACGGGCAACGGAACGTCGGCATCCGGCGGCAGGTCACCGCCGAGTGACACCGGCAGATCGACCCCATAACCGAGGAATGTTCCCGACAACGGGGGCACGTACGTAGCACGATCACCATCACCCACCGCCACCGCGACCCACGGACCGGGCAGTTTTCCTGCTGCGGCAAGGGTTGCGGCGCGCACGGGCTCGGTCTCGAGGGCGGCTCCCACGACCAGTTCTGGCACCAGGAGGGGTGGGTGCGGCACCACCACAGCGCGGGTGATCACAACGAACGAGGCTACCTATCGTGGACTCCCAGTACCGAGTCGAGCTCTGACCTGTTTGAATGCGCGCGGGGAACTGGGGACGAGAGACCCTCCAGCGCCCGTATTGCATCGGCCCCGCCAACGGCGGGGCGCCCGTGGCAGGCACGGGCGTCAGATGGGAGGAACCGGCGATGTCGGAGCAGGACAGCACACCGGAGGCCGTGGCCCAGGCCACCCCCGTGGAGGTCGTAGCCGAGGGTGTGGTCGAGGAAACGCCGAAGGAGACCGCGCAGGCGACGCCTCCGGCCGTCCCCGTGGCGTCGGACCACCCTGACCGCTGGGGGCGCGTGGACGCCGACGGCACCGTGTACGTGAAGACCGAGGACGGCGAACGTGCTGTCGGGTCGTGGCAGGCCGGTGAGCCGGTCGAGGGCCTCGCGCACTTCGCGCGGCGCTTCGACGACCTGCGCACCGAGGTCGAGCTGCTCGTGTCGCGGCTCAAGTCCGGCGCCGGTGACCCCAAGCACGCCCTGACCAGCGCGAAGCACGTCAAGGAGCAGCTCGCCGAGGCCGCCGTCGTCGGTGACCTCAAGGCGCTGGCCGCCCGCGTCGAGTACGTGCTTCTCCAGGCCGAGGCCGGCATGGAGAAGGCGAAGGAAGCCAAGGAGGCCGCCCGAGCCCAGTCCGTGGCGCGCAAGCAGGCGCTGGTCGACGAGGCCGAGTCGATCGCGAACGAGTCGACCCAGTGGAAGGTCGCGGGCGACCGGCTGCGCCAGATCCTCGACGAGTGGAAGACCATCCGCGGCGTCGACCGCAAGACCGACGAGCAGCTGTGGCGCCGGTTCTCGAAGGCGCGCGACGCGTTCAACCGCCGTCGCGGCTCGCACTTCGCGGACCTCGACCGCCAGCGCACGGTGGCGAAGTCCTCCAAGCAGTCGCTGGTCGAAGAGGCCGAGAAGCTCGTCGACTCCGACGACTGGGGCCCCACGGCCGCTCGCTACAAGGAACTGATGGTCGAGTGGAAGGCCGCCGGGCGTGCGCCCAAGGAGGCCGACGACGCGCTGTGGCAGCGTTTCCGGGCCGCGCAGGACGCGTTCTTCCAGAAGCGCTCCGAGGCGTTCAGCGAGCGTGACGCCGAGTTCACGGCCAACGCGAAGCTGAAGGAGGAGCTGCTCGCCGAGGCCGAGGCCATCGACCCGTCGGGCGACCTCGAGGCGGCGCGCAACGCTCTCTACAAGCTCCAGGAGCGCTGGGACGCGATCGGCAAGGTGCCGCGCGAGCGCATCCGCGAGCTCGAGGGCAAGCTCCGCGCCATCGAGGAGCGGGTCCGCGGCGCGGTCGACGCCCAGTGGCGCCGGTCCGACCCCGAGGCCGAGGCCAGGGTCGCGCAGTTCCGCGAGCGCGTGGAGCAGTTCGAGGCGCAGGCCGCCAAGGCCCGTGCCGCGGGCGACAAGCGCCGCACGGAGCAGGCCGAGGCGCAGGCCGCCCAGTGGCGCGAGTGGCTCGCCGCCGCTGAGCAGGCGCTGGCGACCCGCTAGTTCGTGACGCCCTGCAGGGCCTCTCTCCCGTGCGGAGAGGGGCCCTCAGGCGTTTCTAGCGGGCAATGCGCCACTTCTGGTCGGCGTGGCACGTGCACAGCGACACGATGAGCCAGGTGCCGTTCTCGTACGAGCCGTCGTTCGCGGTTCCCAGGCAACGGCCGGACGCCACGTGCGAGAGCTGGCACCAGGTACCCCGGACCGTCGGTCGCGGGCTTCGCCGGGGCCGGCGGTGGTGGAGGTGGCGGCGCCACCAGGGTCGCGGGGACCGGCACCGGCTTCACGGTCGCCGGCCGGCACCGGACCCGCGGTCACCGCCGAGGCCGCTGTGCGTGGTGTTCGCGCTGCCGTCCACCGCATCCGTCACGCCCAGCGAATCGAGGGCGCGCCGGGAATCATCACAGCTGGGGCGGCCGCGAAGCCGCGATCTTCACCCACTTCACCAGGAGCACGATCACCGCGATCACCGCGATGATCAACCCGATGCCGGGGCCGGGACCGATGGTCTTGTTGCTCGTCGTCGTCTGCTGCGTCCAGATCGACAGCACGCCGATGATCGAGCCCGCGAACAGGCCCAGCGAGCACACCCACGCGAGGCCCCAGCGCCGCACCGCGAGCGTGATGCCGGAGCCGAGCACACCGACGCCCAGCGCGAGGTACGAGAACAACCTCGGCAGGAACAGGTCCGACTCACCGAGCACGACCGCCAGCCCCGTGTGCTCCCCGACCCACGGCAGGATCAGCGACACCAGCAGAGCCAGCACGGCGATCGAGATGGTCAGCGCGCCCGTACCGGGGTCGATGCGCTTGGCCGCCTGGTGCTCGACGGCGTCGATCTCCTTGCGCAAGAAGTCCTCATCACTCACTGGGCCGCGCACCCCGAGACGGCGGGAAGGGGCTCGGGCGCCCCGAACGACGGCAGACCGAGGCCGATGCCCGCGGTCTTGGGCTTGATACCGGCCTCGGAACGGTCACCGGCCTTGGTGCGGCGCCACGACAGCGGTTCGCCGTCCGCGACGAGGTAGTGCGGGGCCGCGTACGTCACGACCGTCTCGACGACGTCGCCCGGACGCGGAACCGTCGTTCCCGGCGCGAAGTGCACGAGACGGCCGTCGCGCGCACGGCCGCTCATGCGGAGCGTCTCGGCGTCGCGCTTGCCCTCGCCGGTGGCGACGAGGACCTCGACCGTGCGGCCGACCTGCTCGATGTTCAACGAGTGCGTCATCTCGTTCTGCAACGCCACGAGACGGTCGAAGCGCTCCTGCACGACGGCCTTGGGCAGCTGGTCCGGCAGGTCGGCGGCCGGAGTGCCGGGGCGCTTGGAGTACTGGAACGTGAACGCCGACGAGAAACGGGCCTGGCGCACGACGTCGAGCGTGCCCTGGAAGTCCTCTTCGGTCTCACCGGGGAAGCCGACGATGATGTCCGTGGTGATCGCGGCGTCCGGCATGGCGGCGCGGACCTTCTCGATGATCCCCAGGTACTTGTCGGTGCGGTACGAGCGGCGCATCGCCTTGAGCAGGCGGTCGGAACCGGACTGCAGCGGCATGTGCAGGCTGTGGCACACCGCCGGCGTCTCGGCCATGGCGGCGATGACGTCGTCGGTGAAGTCCTTGGGGTGCGGTGAGGTGAAGCGCACGCGCTCCAGGCCGTCGATCTCACCGCAGGCGCGCAGCAGCTTGCCGAACGCGAGCCGGTCGCCGAACTCGACGCCGTAGGAGTTGACGTTCTGCCCCAGCAACGTCACCTCCAGCACGCCCTCGTCCACGAGCGTCTGCACCTCGGCCAGCACGTCACCGGGACGGCGGTCCTTCTCCTTGCCGCGCAACGACGGCACGATGCAGAACGTGCAGGTGTTGTTGCAGCCCACCGAGATCGACACCCAGCCCGAGTAGGCGGAGTCGCGCGCGGCGGGCAGCGACGACGGGAACGTCTCCAGCGCGTCGAGGATCTCGACCTGCGCCTCGGAGTTGTGGCGGGCGCGATCGAGCAGCACCGGAAGCGACCCGATGTTGTGGGTGCCGAACACGACGTCGACCCACGGGGCGCGCCGGACGATCTCGCTGCGGTCCTTCTGCGCGAGGCAGCCGCCGACCGCGATCTGCATGCCGGGGTTCGCCGTCTTCTGCGGGGCGAGGTGGCCGAGCGTGCCGTACAGCTTGTTGTCGGCGTTCTCGCGGACCGCGCAGGTGTTGAAGACGACGACGTCGGGCTGCTCGGCCTCGGTGGCCCGCTCGTAGCCCGCGTCTTCGAGCAGACCGGCGAGCCGCTCGGAGTCGTGCACGTTCATCTGACACCCGAACGTGCGGATCTGGAAGCTCTTGCGAACCTGCGCGGTACTCACACGAACACGATAAACCCTGGTCAGTGGCCCGAGTTTCGCGGACCGCGCAAAGCCGGGCCCATCCGCACCGTGACCAGGCAGGACCTTCGTCGGGTGCAACCGCGCACCGCCCCCGTGGCACGATGCGCTGGTGCTGGGACGAGTGCATGCCGCCGTGAGCCTGCTGACCGCCGCAACGGTCCTGACGGGCTGTAGCAGCACGGTGTCGGACATCAAGATAACGATGGCCACCGGCAGCGAGAGCGGCGTCTACTACTCGCTGGGCAACGGCCTGGCGGACATCTGGAGCGGGCGGCTCGGCATCGTGCGGCCCCAGGTCGTCCGCACGGACGGGTCCAAGGACAACGTCACCCGGCTCGTCAACGGCCAGGCCCAGGTCGGCTTCTCGCAGGCGGACGCGGTCGAGGGCGTCGAGGGCGCTTCCCGGTTGCGTGCGCTGGCCCGCATGCACGACGACTACCTGCAGGTCATCGTCCGCGCCGACCTCCCGGTGACGAAGCTGCGCGAGCTGTCGGGACTGCGCGTGTCGATCGGCGCGACCGGGTCGGGCGTCGAGATCATCGCGAGCCGGCTGCTGCAGACCGAGAACGTGAAACCTCAGGCGGTGAACCTGAGCCTCAACGACTCCGCCCAGGCGATGCAGGAGGGCAGGATCGACGCGTTCTTCTGGTCGGGCGGCCTGCCCACCAGCAGGATCACCGACCTCACCAAGGGGCTCGGCGTGCGGATGCTCGACCTGAAGGACGAACTGCCGAAGTTCCGCCAGCAGTACCCGGTGTACGGGTCGGCGACGCTGCCCGCCTCCATCTACAACCTGCAGTCCGGACCGGTCATCACCCTCGTCGTGCGCAACTTCCTGCTCGTGGACGCGTCGATGCCCGACGACGTGGCCGAGGCGCTCGTACGGCAACTCTTCGAGGGCCAGCCCGAGCTCGTGAAGGCCCATTCGGCGGCGCGCACGATCGAACAGCGGTCGGCGATCGAGACGTCACCGGTACCGCTGCACAACGGAGCGATGCGCTACTACCGCGACTCCAAGGTCTAGACGGCCGGCAGCGTGACCACGACCTTCAAGCCGCCGTCCTCCGGGGATTCGAGGGCGACGGTGCCGTCGACGCGCTCGACCACCAGCCGCACGATCGAGAGCCCCAGCCCGGAGCCCGGCACGTTCTGGTGAGCCGGGCTGCGCCAGAACCGGTCGGTGGCCCGCTCGAGCTCGTCGGGCTGCAGGCCGGGCCCGTGGTCGGCGACGGAGAGCCGGATGACGCCGCCGGACTTGCGGGCGTCGACCACGATCAGCGTGCCCTCCGCGGTGAACTTCAGGGCGTTGTCGAGCAGCGCGTCCAGGATCGTCTCGACTCCGCGCGGCGGGACGAGGGCCATGCCGACCCGTTCCCCGTCGAGCACGAGGTGCACCTCCTTCGCCGCCGCGGCCGACGACCACGCGGACAACCGCGCCGCCACGGACTTGTCGACGTCGACCGGCACCGGGTCCACGGAACTGGACTCGGCGCGCGCCATGGAGAGCAGTTCGTCGAGGATGCGGTTGAGCCGGTCGGTCTCGCTCAGCGCCTCGACCTGGTGCACCTCCGCCTCGGAGTCGACGTGACCCTCCAGGTTGGACAGCCGGAGTTTCAGGGCCGTCAACGGGTTGCGAAGTTGATGTGACGCGTCGGCGACGAAGGCCCGTTGCGCGGCAAGCACATCGCTCACGTTCGCGGCCATCTGGTCGAACGACCGCGACAACTGCCGCAGTTCCGGCGGTCCGGACTCCGCGCCCACCGGGGGCACCGGCCGGCCCGACACGACCGCGGCGAGGAGCTTGCCCGTCGCCTCGTCCAGCGCCTGCACCGGCCGCAACGTCCAGCGCACCACCGGCAGCGCCAGCAGCACCGCGAGCGCCAGCACCAGCAGGCTTCCGGCGAGCAGCAGGGCCCACCACGCGAGCACCTCGAAGCGGGTCTTGGCCGTCGGCGAGAACGTGATGACCGCGCCGCGCACCTCGCCGTCGACCAGTACCGGTTCGGCGAGCACGACCTTGGCGTCGCTCCACGGCGCGAACAGCTCCGGTGCGACCGGCAGGCGCCCGGCCAGCGCCTTGCTGATCAGGTCCTGCACGGCCGGGTCACCGAGCGCGAGGTCGTTGCGCGAGGCCACCAGCGGCACGGTCGGCGCGTCGCGGGCCACCACGGCCACGCCGATGTCGTACAGCTCGTCGTAGCGCTCCAGTTCGGCGCGCATCAGGTGCGGGCTGTCGTCGATCAACGGCCGTTGCGCCAGCGACGCGAACCGGCTCGTGTCGGTGAGCCGGTCGAGGAACATCTCCTGCTGTTCCGCGGCCGCCACGTTGCGGCCCAGCGGGACACCGAGGCCCACGAGCACCAGCACGATCAGGGCGAGCACCACGCCCAGCAGTCGGGATCTCACAGGCCGTCACCCCACCCGATCGCGACACGCTGACGAGAAATCACCCAATCGAGATCACACCTGCCCCAGCCGGTATCCGACGCCGCGCACGGTCTCCAGCAACGACGGCCTGCCCAGCTTCGTCCTCAGCGTGGCGACGTGCACGTCCAGCGTCCGGTTCGCACCGGACCACGTGCGGCCCCACACCTCGGCGAGGATCCGCTCGCGCGTGCACACCGCGCCACCCGCGGCCATCACCAGCGCGAGCACCTGGAACTCCTTGCGGGACAGGGCGACCGACTGCCCCGCGACCGTGACCTCGTGCCGTCCCAGGTCGACGCGCACGTCACCGGTCTCGAACACCTCTGTGGACACCGCGCCCACACCCACCGGATCGGCACCGCGGCGACGCCGGACGGCGTGCACGCGCGCGACGAGTTCTCCCACGTCGTAAGGCTTGACGAGGTAGTCGTCGGCCCCGGCGTGCAGGCCGAGGATCCGGTCGTCGATCTCTCCTCTCGCGGACACCACGATGATCGCGACGTCCGAAGCGGCCCTGATGGCACGGCACAGGGTGACGCCGTCCATGTCGGGCAGGCCGAGGTCGAGCAGCACCACGTCGACGCCGGCGAGGCGGTCGAGCGTGCCGCGGCCCGTCGCCTGGCGGTCCACGTGGAAACCCCGTCTGGTCAGGGCTGGGACCAAGGCCTCGGCGACCCTGTCGTCGTCCTCGACGAGCAGCACGCGCACTTTCGCTACCTCCCGGGCAACCGATGTCTGCCTGTGACAGAGTTGAGACCCTAAGTCTTGCTCAATGTCCTGGACTGGTGTGGTGGCGGACACCTAGGTTTCCGCCAACGCCGACGACCCCCAAATGGAGGACTGGATGACTGCCGCCTCTGCACCGCCGATGATTCGTGTGGCGGGTGTGGACAAGTTCTTCGGCCCGTTGCACGTGCTCAAGAACGTGCAGCTGGAAGTGCCGAAGGGGCAGGTCGTGGTCGTGCTGGGGCCGTCGGGTTCCGGTAAGTCGACCCTGTGCCGGACCATCAACCGCCTCGAGCCGATCGATTCGGGCGTCATCGAGGTCGACGGGCAGCCGCTTCCCGCCGAAGGAAAAGAACTGGCTCGCCTTCGTGCCGATGTCGGCATGGTGTTCCAGTCCTTCAACCTTTTCGCGCACAAAACCATCGTCGAGAACGTCATGCTCGCTCCGGTGAAGGTGCGCAAGACGCCCGCCACCGACGCGCGCAAGACCGCGATGGAGCTGCTGGAGCGGGTCGGGATCGCGAACCAGGCCGACAAGTTCCCCGCACAGCTCTCCGGTGGCCAGCAGCAGCGTGCGGCGATCGCCCGCGCGCTCGCGATGAAGCCCAAGGTGATGCTGTTCGACGAGCCGACCTCGGCGCTCGACCCGGAAATGGTCCAGGAGGTCCTGGACGTCATGACGGGCCTGGCCAAGGACGGGATGACCATGCTGGTCGTCACGCACGAGATGGGCTTCGCCCGCAAGGCCGCGGACCGGGTGATCTTCATGTCCGACGGCGAGGTGGTCGAGGACTCGACACCCGAAGAGTTCTTCTCGGCCCCGAAGTCCAACCGCGCGAAGGACTTCCTTGGCAAGATCCTGACTCACTAGTAGTCAGCCCACTTTCGAACGAATGGCAGGAGAAGGACGATGAGGGTTCGCACCCTTGCGGCGGTGCTGCTGACGGGCGCACTGGCCCTGACCGCGTGTGGCAAGGAGGGCAGCCCGACCGACACGGCGGCGCCCGCCGGCCTGTTCGAGGTCGCCAAGGACGTCAAGGTCGACGGCTCGCCCACGTTCGAGAAGATCAAGACCCGCGGCTCGCTGATCGTCGGCGTCAAGGAAGACCAGCCGGGTCTCGGCTACAAGGACCCGACGACCAACAAGTACAGCGGCTTCGACATCGACATCGCGCGGCTGGTCTCGGCGAAGCTCGGCTTCGACCCCGAGAAGATCCAGTTCAAGACGATCCAGTCGGCCGCTCGCGAGCAGGCGCTGATCAACGGTGACGTCGACTACTACGTCGGCACCTACACGATCAACGCCGGCCGCAAGGAGAAGGTCGCGTTCGCGGGCCCGTACTTCGTCGCCGGCCAGGACCTGCTGGTGAAGAAGGACAACACCGACATCACCGGCAAGGACACCCTCAAGGGCAAGAAGGTGTGCTCGGTGACCGGCTCCACGCCGGCCAAGCGCATCAAGGACGAGAAGCTGACCGAGGAAGGCAACGTCCTCGAGTTCCAGGGCTACTCGCAGTGCGTCACCAAGCTCCTCAACGGTGAGGTCGACGCGGTCACCACCGACGACGCGATCCTCAAGGGCTACGCCGCCGCCGAGGAGGGCAAGCTGAAGGTCGTCGGCAAGACGTTCTCCAGCGAGCCGTACGGCATCGGCCTCCCGAAGGACGACAAGGCCCTGCGGGACAAGGTGAACGACATCCTGCAGACGTCGCTGGACGACGGCTCGTGGCAGAAGATCTACGACGGCACGCTGGGCAAGTCCGGCTCGTCCGCCGAGAAGCCGAAGATCGACCGGTACTGACGGTTCCTCACGTGGCCGGTGGATCCCACGTGGGTCCACCGGCCGTTCCTTTGAAGGCGGACGGACGGCAAGGAAACCGATGAGCGTCCTCACCAACAACCTAGATCTGTTCCTGCGCGCTTTTGGTCAGACACTCCAGCTCTTCGCCGTCTCCGCGGTGCTGTCGCTGGTGCTGGGCACGTTCCTCGCGGCGCTGAGGGTCAGCCCGGTGCCGGTGTTCCGCGGTGTCGGCACGGCGTACGTGACGGTCCTGCGCAACACGCCGCTGACGCTGGTCTTCGTCTTCTTCGTGTTCGCGTACCCGCTGCTGGAGATCCTGAAGATCGACGAGTACACCGCCGCGGTGGTGGCGCTGTCGCTCTACACGGCGGCGTTCGTCTGCGAGGTCGTGCGGTCGGGCATCAACACGGTGCCGGTCGGCCAGGCGGAAGCGTCCCGCGCCCTCGGCCTGACGTTCACGCAGATGCTCGGCAGCGTGGTGCTGCCCCAGGCGTTGCGGTCGGTGGTGCCGCCGATGACGAGCACCATGATCGCGTTGCTGAAGAACACGACGGTCGCGTCGGGCTTCGCCGTCTTCCAGGCGGGCAACATCCGCGAGCAGCTGTCGGACCAGGGTGACAACGTCCTCGTCGGACTCGTGTGGGTCGCAATCGGGTTCGTCATCCTCGTGATGCCGCTGACGTACGTCCAGCAGGTCTTCGAGAAGCGGTGGAGCGTGGCCCGATGAGCATGGTGCTGTTCGACGTCCCGGGTCCCAAGGCCCGCATCCGTCACAAGATCATGGCCGTCATCGGCATCGCGGCGGTGGCCGCGGCGCTGGTGTACGTGGTGATGAGGTTCGTCGTCACCGACCAGTTCACCTCCCGCAGGCTCGACTGGATCAACTACAAGCAGATCCAGCTCTCGCTCGTCGAGGCGATCGCCAACACGCTCAGCGCGTTCGCCGTCGGCGCGGTGCTGGCCCTCGTGTTCGGCGCGATCTTCGCCGCGGCTCGGCTGTCCGACCACGCCTGGGTGCGCGCTCCCGCGGCGGTGATCGTCGAGGTCTTCCGCGCGATCCCGCTCGTGATCATGATGTTCTTCTTCTACTACGGCCTTCCCGTGGCCGGGGTGAAGCTGAGCGCGTTCACGGCGGTCGTGATCAGCCTGATGCTGTACAACGGCTCGGTGCTCGCGGAGATCTTCCGCGCCGGCATCAACTCGCTGCCGAAGGGCCAGAGCGAGGCCGCGTACGCGCTGGGCATGCGCAAGACCCAGGTGATGACGTTCGTGCTGCTGCCGCAGGCGTTGCGGGCGATGCTGCCGACCATCATCAGCCAGCTCGTCGTGCTGCTGAAGGACACCGCGCTCGGCTTCCTCATCACCTTCGAGGAGTTGCTGCGGTGGGGTACGCGCATCGGTGGTGACGCGGTCAACTTCGGCCGTCCGATGATCTCGGTGATGATCGTGGTCGCCCTGGTCTACATCGGACTGTGCCTGTTGCTGACGTGGCTCGCCACCTACCTCGAGAAGCGCAACCGCCGCAACAAGAAGGTCATCAAGCTCGACAACGACGCCGCCGGGCAGGTCCAGCTCGGCAACGCGTCCACGACGGCCGTCGGCGGTGGCGTCACCGTCTGATCCGCCGGTTCGTGCGAACGGGGCGTGTCCACATCGGACACGCCCCGTTGCCGTTTCCGGAGGTCAGACGTTCCAGTCGACGACACCGCACCAGTCCGGCCGCGCTTCCCCCACGACGTCGAGGCAGAACGTGGTGCCGGCGCGGAAGTTCGTGCCGAGCAACCGGCGCGAGCGGTCGCCCGCCGGGAACAGCACGGGACTTCCCGCCACCCGGTGGTCGCCGTCGCGGGACCACCGGATCTCCAGGTCGACCGGGCTGGCCGTGACCCGGAGGTAGACGTCCGAGCCGTCCACGGTGATCGTGCGGACGGCGTGCAGGTCGGCGGATGCGGTGCGCATGTCGCGGAACGTATCGGCGGAGGCGGAACCGGGTCGTCTCACGAAGAGTGGATCTCCCGTCAACTTTCGCGGTACGCTCGTGGTGGGGGATCTACCGCGGTGACGTCACATGAGTGAGGGGCATCGTGGCGCGCGTGCTTGTAGTGGACGACCAGCCGTTGTTCAGGGCCGGCCTGGTCGCGTTGCTGAACGCCGCACCTGATCTGACCGTCGTCGGCGAGGCCGGGGACGGCGTGACCGCGTCCGCGCTGGCCGAGTCGTCGAGACCGGACGTGATCCTGCTCGACATCCGCCTGCCGGGGCTGGCCGCGCTCAAACGCGTCGCGGCGTCCGCGCGGCTGCTGGTGCTGACCACCTTCGACCTGGACGAGTACGTCCACGAGGCGTTGCGGCTGGGCGCGGCCGGGTTCGTGCTGAAGGAGTCCGAACCGGCCCGCCTGATCGCCGCCATCACCGCCGTCGCCTCGGGCGAGATGCAGTTCAGTCCCACGGTGATGCGCAGGCTCGTGGCGGCGTACCTGAGGGGCGATTCGGCTGTGTCGCCGTGGAGTTCGGTCGGTCTGGACGAGTTGACGGACCGCGAGCGCGAGGTGCTGCGGCTGGTCGGCACCGGGCTGACGAACACGGCGATCGCGACCAGGCTGACGGTCACGGAGGGCACGGTGAAGACGCACCTCAACCGCGTGATGACGAAGCTGCGGCTGACCAGCCGGGCTCAGGCCGTGGTGATGGCGTACGAGTCCGGGCTGGTCATACCGCAGGCCGTCGCTAGGACCGCTTGAACAGCTTGTTGCCGAGCCAGACGATCGGGTCGTACTTGCGGTCGGCGACGCGCTCCTTCATCGGGATGAGCGCGTTGTCGGTGATGTGGATGTGCTCCGGGCACACCTCGGTGCAGCACTTGGTGATGTTGCAGAGGCCGAGCCCGTGCTCGTCCTGGGCCTGGTCGACGCGGTCCGCGGTGTCGAGCGGGTGCATCTCCAGTTCGGCGACCCGCATGAGGAACCGCGGCCCCGAGAACGCCTCCTTGTTCTCCTCGTGGTCACGCACCACGTGGCAGGTGTTCTGGCACAGGAAGCACTCGATGCACTTGCGGAACTCCTGCGAGCGCTCGACGTCGACCTGCTGCATCCGGTACTCGCCCGGCGCCAGGTCCTTCGGCGGCGCGAACGACGGGACCTCGCGTGCCTTGGTGTAGTTGAAGGACACGTCGGTCACGAGGTCGCGGATGATCGGGAACGTCCGCATCGGCGTGACCGTGATCGTCTCCGACTCCTCGAAGATCGACATCCGGGTCATGCAGAGCAGCCTCGGCCGTCCGTTGATCTCCGCCGAGCACGAGCCGCACTTGCCGGCCTTGCAGTTCCACCGCACCGCGAGGTCCGGCGTCTGCGTGGCCTGCAGCCGGTGGATGATGTCGAGGACGACCTCGCCCTCGTTGACCTCGACGGTGAAGTCCTCCAGCCCACCGCCGGAGTCGTCGCCGCGCCACACCCGGAACTTCCCCTGGTAGCTCATGCCAACTCCTCGGCGGTGAGGTACTTCTCCAGCTCGCTGCGGTCGAACAGGTCCAGCAGGTCGTGCCGGATCGGGATCTGCGGTTTCTCCGTCACCTCGGCCCCGTCACCGTTGGCCTTGCACACCAACAGCTTCCGGCGCCATTCCGCGTCCATCGAGGGGTGGTCGTCGCGGGTGTGGCCGCCGCGGGACTCGGTGCGCAGCAACGCCGCCTTCGCCACGCACTCCGACACCAGCAGCATGTTGCGCAGGTCGAGGGCGAGGTGCCAGCCGGGGTTGAACTGCTGGTGGCCCTCGACGGTCAGCGCCTGCGCGCGTTCCTTGAGCTTCTCCAGCCGCTGCAACGCCTCTTCCATCTCACCGGCTTTCCGGATGATGCCGACGAGGTCGTTCATGGACTGCTGCAGCTCCATGTGCAGGGTGTACGGGTTCTCGCCGCCCTCCTGCTGGAAGGGCGCGAGCGCCGTGGCCCGCGCCTCGGTGACGATGTCCTCCGACACGACGGGGCGTTCGCCCATCGCCCGCACGTACTCCGCGGCGCCCGCGCCGGCCCTGCGCCCGAACACGAGCAGGTCCGACAACGAGTTGCCGCCCAGCCGGTTCGAGCCGTGCATGCCGCCGGAGACCTCACCGGCCGCGTAGAGCCCTGGTACCGAAGAGGATCCGGTGTCGGGGTCCACCTCGACGCCGCCCATCACGTAGTGACAGGTCGGGCCGACCTCCATCGGCTGCGCGGTGATGTCCACGTCGGCCAGTTCCTTGAACTGGTGGTGCATGGACGGCAGCCGGCGGCGGATCTCCTCGGCGGGCAGGCGTGTCGACACGTCGAGGAAGACGCCGCCGTGCGGTGATCCGCGCCCGGCCTTGACCTCGGAGTTGATCGCGCGGGCGACCTCGTCCCGCGGCAGCAGTTCCGGTGGGCGCCGGTTGCCGGCCTGGTCGGTGTACCAGCGGTCGGCTTCTTCCTCGTTGTCGGCGTACTTGTCCTTGAACACCTCGGGGATGTAGTCGAACATGAACCGCTTGCCGTCGGAGTTCCTGAGCACACCACCGTCACCGCGGACGGACTCGGTGACGAGGATGCCCTTGACCGACGGCGGCCAGACCATCCCGGTGGGGTGGAACTGGATGAACTCCATGTTGATCAGCGAGGCACCGGCGCGCATCGCGAGCGCGTGGCCGTCGCCGGTGTACTCCCAGGAGTTCGAGGTGACCTTGAACGACTTGCCGATGCCGCCGGTCGCGAGGATCACCGCGGGTGCCTCGAACAGCACGAACCGGCCGGACTCGCGCCAGTAGCCGAACGCGCCGGCGATCTTGTCGCCGTCCTTGACGAGCTCGGTGACGGTGAACTCCTGGAACACCCGCAGGCGCGCCTCGTAGTCGCCGAACTCCTTGAAGTCGTCCTGCTGCAACGACACGATCTTCTGCTGCAGCGTGCGGATCAGTTCGAGGCCGGTGCGGTCGCCGACGTGCGCGAGCCGCGGGTACTCGTGGCCACCGAAGTTGCGCTGCGAGATCCGGCCGTCCTTGGTGCGGTCGAACAGCGCGCCGTAGGTCTCCAGTTCCCAGACCCGTTGCGGCGCCTCCTGTGCGTGCAGCTCGGCCATGCGCCAGTTGTTGAGGAACTTGCCGCCGCGCATCGTGTCGCGGAAGTGGACCTGCCAGTTGTCGTTCTCGTTCGCGTTGCCCATGGCGGCGGCGATACCGCCCTCGGCCATGACGGTGTGGGCCTTGCCGAACAACGACTTGCAGAGGACGGCGGTGCGCAGGCCGTGCTCACGGGCCTCGATCGCGGCCCGCAGACCGGCACCACCCGCGCCGATGACGAGAACGTCGAACGAATGCCTTTCCAGCTCGGGCAAAACCACTCCTTAGTTGATGAAGCGGAGGTCGGAGATCGTTCCCGAGGCGACCAGCGCGACGTACAGGTCCGTGAGGCAGACGAAGATCAGCGAGGCCCACGCGAGTTGCATGTGCCGGTTGTTCAGCTTGGAGATCTGCGTCCACGCCCAGTACCGGACCGGGTGCTTGGAGAAGTGCTTGAGCCGCCCGCCCGCGATGTGCCGGCACGAGTGGCACGACAGCGTGTACGCGGCGAGCAGGCCGACGTTGACCAGCAGGATGATGTTGCCCAGGCCGACGCCGGTGCCGAACGCGAGGACCGCGTCGTAGATGTTGATCAGCAGCAGGAGTGAGGCCGCGTAGAAGAAGTAGCGGTGCAGGTTCTGGGCGATCAGCGGGAACCTGGTCTCACCGGTGTACTTGCTGTGCGGCTCGGCCACCGCGCACGCGGGCGGCGACGCCCAGGCCGCGCGGTAGTAGGCCTTGCGGTAGTAGTAGCAGGTGATCCGGAAGCCCAGCAGGAACGGGATGATCAGCAGCGGCGGGGTCAGGAAGCCCGGCAGCGCCGGGAACCACTGACCGAAGTGCGAGGCCGCCGGGATGCACTCCTCCGTGAGACACGGCGAGTACATCGGTGTGAGGTAGTGGTACTGGTCGACCCAGTAGTAGTCCCCCTGGAACGTGCGGAACGCCGCGTAGATCGAGATGAGCAGCAGGCCGACGAATGTCGTCAGCGGCGGCAACCACCATCGGTCCGTGCGCAGAGTCCTGGCGGCGATCTCTGCCCTCGCCATTGCTCACCTTTCTGGGGGTCCACGTCGTTGTGGAGGAAACGCGTAACGGCCCCCGCGGTCTGCGAGGGCCGTAAGTAAGGGCTGGGTCAGGTCCGGTGCCGGTACCCACCGAGCCCTTCGTCGTCCGCGTCCTTCCAGAGCGACTCGTCGTAAGGCGTGTCTGGCACGACCACGACCTCGCGTTCCACTTGAGGCGCTTCGCGCTGCCTCGGGGTGCTCAGGTCGACGAGTTCGGTGGCGTCGATGTCCATGCGTTCCACGTCGTTGGCCAGGCGTTGCACGGCTGCCACGTCGCCGTACCTGGTGCGCAGGTTGCTGACGGCATGCCGCATCTGGCCGATGACCCGGCGCAGCTCGACGATCTCCGTGGAGTTCATGGGACACCTCCGTTCCAAGGTCGTGCCCCGCACTCTGCCCAATCTCAAGCCATGTGACAAGCACCACACGCCAAGATTCAAAACTGGTCGCCTCCCATCTACTGAATCGTTTTTGTGTCCGCGACCAGCCATGACTTACTGTGTGTGGCGTCACGCCCGTCTGTGGGACGCCACCGTTGTCGTCTCGTAAGGGGCCCACCACGGCCCGTGATGACCCGGAGACCCCCATGACCGAACTGCATCCTGTTCTGACAGAGGTGACACGCCGGATCGCCGCCCGAAGCGCCGATTCACGCCGTGCCTACCTCGAGCGCGTGGCCGCCGCCGCGCAGGACGGAACGTCCCGGTCCGGCTTCGCCTGCAGCAACCTCGCGCACGGCTTCGCCGGAATCACCGGCGGCGACAAGGCCGCGTTACGCGCGCTGCGCAAGTCCAACGTCGCGATCGTGTCGTCCTACAACGACATGCTGTCGGCCCATCAGCCGTTCCAGGAGTACCCGGCCTGGATCAAGGACTCGGTCCGCACGGCGGGCGGTGTGTCCCAGTTCGCGGGCGGCGTGCCCGCGATGTGCGACGGCATCACCCAGGGCCGTGAGGGCATGGAGCTGTCGCTGTTCAGCCGCGACGTCATCGCGATGTCGACCGGTGTGGCCCTGTCGCACGAGATGTTCGACGCCGCCGTGCTGCTCGGCGTGTGCGACAAGATCGTGCCGGGCCTGCTGATCGGCGCGCTGTCGTTCGGGCACCTGCCGTCGATCCTGGTGCCCGCGGGCCCGATGTCGTCCGGCCTGTCGAACAAGGAGAAGGCCCGCGTCCGGCAGCTGTACGCGGAGGGCAAGGCCTCCCGCGAGGACCTGCTGGAGGCCGAGGCCGCCTCGTACCACTCCCCCGGCACCTGCACGTTCTACGGCACCGCGAACTCGAACCAGATGGTCGTCGAGGTCATGGGCCTGCACCTGCCGGGCGCCTCGTTCGTCCCGCCCGGCACCACGCTGCGCCGCGCCCTGACCGAGCACGCGGGCCGCCGCGCCGTCGAGATGGCCAAGGGCGAGGGCTACACCCCGATCGCGCACGTCGTCGACGAGAAGGCCGTGGTCAACGGCGTCGTCGCGCTGCTGGCGACCGGTGGCTCGACGAACCACACGATGCACCTGGTCGCCATCGCCGCCGCCGCGGGCATCGAACTGAGCTGGGACGACTTCTCCGACCTGTCCTCGGTCGTGCCGCTGATCGCGCGGGTCTACCCGAACGGCGGCGCCGACATCAACCACTTCCAGGCGGCGGGCGGCGTCCAGTTCGTCGTCGGCACCCTCCTGGACTCCGGCCTGCTGCACGCAGACGTCAACACCGTCGCCGGCCACGGCCTCGACCGCTACCGCCAGGAACCGATGCTGGCTGACGGCGAACTGATCTGGGTCGACGGCCCCGGCCACTCCCTGGACCTCGAAGTCCTGCGCCCGGCCTCCGACCCGTTCGCCTCCGACGGCGGCCTGCGCATGCTCGCCGGCAACCTGGGCCGTGCCGTCATCAAGGTCTCGGCCGTGGCGACGGAGAACCACGTCGTCGAGGCCCCGGCCCGCGTGTTCACCACGCAGGAGGCGTTCCAGGAGGCCTTCAAAGCGGGCGAGCTGGACCGCGACGTCGTCGTGGTGGTCCGCCAGCAGGGCCCCCAGGCCAACGGCATGCCCGAACTGCACAAGCTCACCCCGCCGCTCGGCGTCCTGATGGACCGCGGCTACAAGGTCGCCCTCGTGACCGACGGCCGCATGTCCGGCGCCTCGGGCAAGATCCCGGCCGCCATCCAGCTGACCCCGGAGGCCGCGGTCGGCGGCCCGCTCGGCCGCGTCCGCGACGGCGACGTCGTGCGTCTGGACGCCACCGCCGGAACCCTGGAGGTCCAGGTGCCTGCGGAGGAGCTGGCGACACGCCCGCTGGTCGACTTCCCGCCGACCAGCCGCGAGTGGATGGGCACGGGCCGCGAGCTCTTCGCAGCCCTGCGCCGTAGCGTCGGACCGGCCGACCGCGGCGCGACGGTGTTCGGCCCGATCACCGCCGACCACTTCGCCCCGGTCACCCACCACTAGCCGTCCCGTCCCAGCACCACCAATATATTGACCACACCACCACAGCTGACCTGCGCCTTAGCAATGGCTCTTTGGACTTCGTCGTCAAAAGACCCATTGCAAAGGCGCGGCGACGCCCGGACCAGACCAGCCCGCGAACCCGCCTCGCAGACCACGCTGACCTGATCACCCAGCCCCACGACTACCTCTGCCGTCTTGCCCGGATGCCATTGCAATGAGTCTTTGACTTCGTCCGCAAACGTTTTTTGCATCCGGGTGACGCCGGCAGGCACGAGGCCTGCAGGGCCGAGGCGGCTGGCACGCGGCGACAAGCAGGCTGATATGCGATATATCGGTTTCAGTTCCAGATCCGGCCCCAGACCGGACCAGTTCGGCAAGGAGAGCAGCAGTGACCAACGGTGACAATCTTCGGGTGACCACCGGCGCGGACCTCCTCGGCCTGTCGCCCGTCATCCCCGTCGTCGTGGTCGACGACGCCGACCACGCGGTGCCGCTCGCCCAGGCACTGCTGCGCGGTGGGGTTCGCGTCATCGAGCTCACGCTGCGCACCCCTGCCGCGCTGGCCGCGATCGAGAACGTCGCGCGCGAGGTCCCAGAGATCGTGATCGGTGCGGGCACCGTCACGGCGCCGGAGCACGCGGAGCAGGCGGCGAAGGCCGGTGCGGCGTTCCTCGTCACTCCCGGCACGACCGACCGGGTGCTCGACGCCGCCGACGCGACCGGGCTGCCTTACCTGCCGGGCGCGGCGACGGTGTCCGAGGTGCTGCGGCTGGCCGAGCGCGGGCTGACCGCGCTGAAGTTCTTCCCGGCCGAGGCCGCCGGCGGGGTCGACTACCTGAAGTCGATCGGCGGTCCGGTCCCGCACGTGCGGTTCTGCCCGACCGGCGGCATCACCCCGCAGACCGCGCCGACCTACCTCGCGCTGCCGAACGTCGGCTGCGTCGGCGGCTCGTGGCTGGCTCCCAAGGACGCTCTCGCGCAGGGCGACTGGGAGCGCATCGAGACCCTTGCCCGCGAGGCCTCGCAGCTCGGGTAATCCAGCTCACGAACCGGAAGTTCGGCTCACACCACGAGACCGGCGTCCCACCACGTTGGGAGCTTCACCCAACGGGAGGTGACGCCGGTCTCCACTTGACGGAGTTTTGAGCAAAGCGCGTAGAACTGGTGACGATCGTGTTGCTGTCCTGTTCTCCGTGACGGCGGGCATGAGCTTCCCCGTCCAGAAGAAGCTGCTCAACGACGCGATCCCGAATTCCCGTTACCGGGCAACGCTTCTGTCGATGTAGCCCATCATGGACCGTGCCGTCTGCGCGGTCGTGGCGATCGCGCTCGGCGCCTGCCTCACCGGTGGGCGGCTCGACGAGTTCCTGGTGCTGTCGTCGGTCGTCACGGTGATCGTGATGGTGTTGCCGGCGGGCCTGCTGGTCGCCGTCAGGACCACAAGGCGGCGACGAGCTCAGCTCGTCCCGTGATGCCGAGCTTGCGGTAGGCGCTCGACAGGTGCAGTTCCACCGTGCGCCGGGTGAGGTGCAGGGCTTCGGCGATCTGCCGGTTCGTGAGGCCCTGCGCCGCCATCCGCGCGACCCGGTTCTCCTGCTTGGTCAGGCCCTGCACCTGGTCGTCCTCGTCGCGGACCTCGTTGCCCGCGAGTTTGGCCAGCGGGTGCGCGCTCAGGTGGCGGGCCAGTTCGAACGACCGCCGCAGGTGCGCCGCGGCCTCCTCGGCCCGGCCCTTGCGGCGCAGGTGGTGCCCGAGCCAGTACAACGACTGGGCGTGCAGCAGGCGGTGCGGTGACGAGGCGAGGAGTTGCTCGGCCTCGGTGAGGACGTCGATGTCGTCGGTGCTCATGCCGACGCTCATCAACGCCGTGCCGATCACCCTCGTCGACCCCCACCGCTTGGCCAGGTCGAGTTCCTCGTGCGCGAGCCGGGCGGCGTCGTCCCGGTTGCCCAGCGCCAGGTACGCGCGGACGGCGTGGTGCCGCCACGCGACGAGCGCGGGGTTGGGCATGTCGCGTTCGGCGAGCCGGCGACCCGCTTCCAGCAGGTCCTCCAGCGCACCTTCCGCGTGGCACGACGCGAGCTTCAGCCGGCCTCGGGCGTAGACGATGTTGATGTGCTGCAACAGGGTGCCGTCCTCGACGACGAGCGGGGCGGCCTCGTCGAACTGGCCCATCTCTATGCAGACCTCGGCGAGCTTCGCGGTCGCGAGCACGACGGCCGGGCACTCCATGTTGCCCGTCGAGACCGGCGGCGTCAGGAACGTGTACGCGCGCGCCAGGTCGCCGCTGTTGTGGAAGGCGGCGGCGCGGGCGATCATGCTGAGCATCCCCCGGCGCAGGTGCGGGTCGTGCGAGACCGGCGCTGTGCTGTGCGAGAGCCACAACTTGTTGATGTGCTCGGGATTGTCGCCGAGCACCGGCACCAGGAACGTGAAGACGTAGGATGCGCCGAAGACGTCGACCCACTCACCGTCGAGTGCCTCCAGCGCGTACTCGACGGCTTCGGGGTACGAGTCGCCGCTGCGGGCGTTGCCGACCGCGAGCAACGCCGACCGGGCACGCTTGAGGTTCGGGTCCTGCGGGATGTCGCCGACGAGGTCCTCGAAGTACTTGCCCGCGCAGTTGGCCATGTGCGCGTCGCGGTTGGCCGCCAGCAGATACGTGGTGCAGACGAGGTTCCAGACCAGATCGCGGTCTTCCGGCAGCAGGCGCGCGATGACCATGATCGCGAGCGAGACGGCGAAGTGCGCGTCCGAGCCCGTGCACATGCGCTTGATCAACGCCAGCGCGACGGTCGCGGCGAGATGCGGGTCCTCGCACCGCATCAGCGCGTCGCGGACCCGGTCGCGGCCCAGTGCGTTGTCCTGCAGATGTTCCGTGTGCCCGAGCTCGACCTCGACCGCGAGGCGGTCCTCGTCGGACAGGTGCTCGTCGAGCGCCCGTTCGAGGTGCTCGATGCCTCCGACCTCACGCAGCAGGTCGACGGACCACGGCAGGCGCACGGACCTGGCTTTGAGCACGTGTTCGGCGACGCGCTCGTCCGGGGCGTCCGACTCGAACAGCAGCCAGGCCGCGCGGGCGTGCGCGGCGGAACGGACGGCGACCGGCATGTCGGCGAGGATGCTGTTGCGCACGAAGGGATGCCGGAACGTCAGCGGGTCGGTGTCGGCGAGCACGCCGAGGCGGACGAGCATGTCGACGGCGGGCAGCGCGTCGAAGCCGGTGAGCGCGGAGAGCAGTTCGAGGCCGGCGTCGCCGTCCAGGACGGCCGCGGACCGGGCGACCTCGGCGGCGCCGGTGTACTCGCGCAGCCGCATGCCGATCATCTCGCCGACCGCGGCCGAACCCTCGCCTTCCTCGCGCAGCAAGGCTTGTAACAGGTAGGGGTTCCCGCCGGTGAGCTCGTGGCAGCGCTTCGCGTCCCGGTCCGGGAAGTTCTCGGTGAGGCTTTCGACGGCGGTGACGTCGAGGCCGCCGAGGTCGAGGCGGTTCGGGTGGGCGCCGGCGATCTCTGGCAACGTCACCTCGTCCGTGGAGAGGTAGCCCTGCGACGCGCCGAGCGCGATGACGACCGGCATCTCCTGCAGCCGTGGGCGCAGGTACGCGAGCGCGCGCTTGGAGAAGGTGTCGGCGACGTGCACGTCGTCGATGACCATCAGGATCGGCCCCTCGCGCGCGGACTCCGCAGCGCGCGCGTACAGCTCTTCCAGGTCGTGCTCGTTCGCGAGGCACGGCGCGAGCTGCCGCACCACCGCGCCGGGAAGGTGGCTCTCCAGGCGGGCGCTCTTGGCCAGGCGAACGGTGAACCCGCGTTCGCGGGCGTCGGCGGCAAGCGCGTCGAGCACCGCCGTCTTGCCGATGCCGAACTCACCGGTGACGACGACACACGAGCCGCTCCCCCGGACGGCGTCGTCCAGCAGACGTCCGAGAGTCGCGAGTTCGCAGTCCCGGCCGAGTAGTGGAGATGTCACCTCTGTCTGCCCCTGCCTTCGGTACCGAGAGGACCGCAGGTCGAAGGTTTCGGTGTTCCTTCGGTGCCGACCGTAGAGACCTGCGCTTCGTCGTCGCGCAAACTTACCCACAGGTAACGGCTAACGGAACTGTGAGCTGTTCGCAGTGGTGAGCGGGTGTAACGCGATGATCTTCGCCGGGCTGGTGCGCGGGTGGTTGCGCCTCGCCTGCCTGCTCATGGGCTCCCGCCAGGGTTCACATCTGCCACGCCGGCGGAAACCTTTCGGTGTGGACAGTCTCCGCGCGTGTGAGCGTGCCCGCCTCGATGGGGTTGTCGGCGTGCGAGGCCAGCGAGCCCACGACCGACAGCACCGCGGCGATGGCGACGACGACGCCCGCCGCCACCAGCAGGATGCTGCGGGCGACAGAGCACGGCTCACGGATGCCGGGTGGACTCTCGGTCAGCGCCGGCCGCAGCACCGGCGCGAACATGCCGAAGTCGGTCGCGTCACTCCGGCAGTCCTCGCACCCGGCTAGGTGCCGGGAGAAGCTCACGTGCTCTGCCGGGTCGAGCACGCCCAGCACATACGCCGCCACATCACCGCACGGCCCTTCCGGGCTCGTGCGGTTCTCGTCGTTCTGATCTTGATCTCGTCCTGCTCCCGCGTGCTCGTGATGTGGTTGACGGGTCACCATCACTAGCTCCTGTCCTGCAGCGCCCGGCGGATCGTGTGCATGGCCTTGTACAACCGGGACTTGACGGTTCCTTCCGGGATTCCGAGGACGATCGCGGCCTCCTTCACCGTTCGTCCCATGACATACGTTTCGTAGATAGCTGAACGGTGTTCATCACTCAATTGGCGTACTACATCAGTGATGACCATTACCGAAAGTGTCTGTTCCGTGTCGTCCGGAGATTCAGCGATGTCCGGACGCAACAATTCGACTTCCTGCGGACGCGCCTGCCGGCTCCGCCATCCGTCGATCACAATGCGACGAGCCACAGTACAAAGCCAGCCGCGCAACATGCCCGGTTCACGAACGAGATGCGCGGAGTTCTGCCAAGCCCTGATCAACGTCTCCTGGACGACGTCTTCCGTCCACTGCCGGTCGTAGTTGGTCAGGCACAGGACCTGCGAGAACAACATCCGCTGGAACTGCCCGTAGAGCAACGTGAGCAATTCTTCGTCCTGATGGGCTTGTGCGACCTTGCCCTGATCAACCATGAAGCTGACAACCTCCCCAGATATCGGCGACAGGTTCGCTTCGGGCGGCAGTCCTAGCGACTCGGTGGCCGAGCACGGAATCGCCCAGATACTACATCGCGAACGCGAAATCCTCTCGGGTACGTAAATCAGCACCTAATGGTTCGCCAATTCTTGTGTGATGCACATCACATGCACGTGTGCTCATGCCCGTGAACCGTGACCTCACCTGCGCGTATCACCTTTGAAGGCAGCTCGATCGCGGGAGGGAACGAGCACTATGTGTCACCGATTGAACACGCTGGGACAACACGCAGCGCTGTTCACCATCCTGTCTGTCGCATTTCTGGGGGCGTTCATCGGAGCCGTCCCAGCCAATGCGCAATCGACAGAAGTAAAACCGCCAGACCGCTCATTCATGGTTTCGCTGAGGCAGGCGAACTCGTGGTTGGTGCCGGTGAGCAAAGAGGCGCCGGCGCGTTCCACGAATGCCGGCGTGAGCAACGCCGGGCGGGACGTATTCGAAGGGCATTCACGGCTGGACATCGATCTCCTGAAATCCGCCGAAGGACTGGGGGTGGTCCTGCCGAACGACGTCAGCAGTGAGCACCAGTCACTCATCGATGAGATGGCAGGACGCACTGGCGACAACCACGACCGCGCCTACGCGACGATCGTCCGGCAGGCGCAGGGCGGGCTTCTCGTAATGGCCGTGCAAGCGCGAGCGACAACGCAGAACACCACCATTCGAACGCTCGCTCACCAGACCGCGCAAATGTTGATTCGCACGATGACGGTTCTGGAGAACACCGGCAAGGCGGACCCGTCCTCCTTCGAACTGGTGACCGCCAAAGCACAGGTGAACGCGGTCCGCGTCATCGGTCAGAACATCGAACCGTCGGACCGGGAATTGCTCGTGCTGCTCGCCCAGCATTCCCTGTGGCAGAAACCGGCCAGCCGCGAGAGCTCCAACCGGGCCCGTGACGCGAAGGTCCGCAAGGTCGCGGGCCAGCTCGCCGCCGAGCACACCCAGCTGGCTCAGGCGGTCACGGAGGCCGCCCGCCAGACCGGCGTGGACCTCCCCACCGAACCGACGACGGAACAGAAGTCGTGGGCGAACGCCATCACGTCCAGCTCGGGCGAGGAACTCGACACCATGTACGCGAACCTGTCACGCGCCGCCGACGGCTCGCTCATCAACCAGGTGGCCCACGCCCGTGCAACGACCAGAAGCGTCCCCGCGCGCATCGCCGCCCAGACCGCCCTGACCATCCTGCTCAAGCACATGCTCCTGCTGGAGGGCACCGGCCTGGTGAAGGCGAACTCGCTGCAGATGACCGACATCCCGGCTCTCACCCAGCCGAAGCCCAACAGCAGCCCCCCACCCCAACCCGACGACTCGTCCACGAGCGTCGGCTTTCTGACCGGCATCGCCGTCCTGGTGGTCGCAGGCGCGGGCACCCTGTGGCTGGTCCGCGCGGTCGGCCACCGCGGAGGACACCGCCGCTGACGCGCCGACTGATATATCGGCTGCCGCCCTCGCCAACCGATATATCAGCGTCGGACAGCCCCTCCGCCAAGCCTGCCTCTCACCCACCTTGGCGATGACTCTTTTGACGACGTCGTCAAAAGAGTCATTGCTAAACCGCTGGTCAGCACGATGTTGAGTTGACATAACGAAGGTGAAGGTTCGATCGCGCCGGGAGCCAAGCTGCTGGCTGCTCCGCCGCACCAGCTGTCGGATCCCCGTGCAGGAGGCGTTGGCGAGTTCAGGAACGAGACGACGGCAGTGCCGTGTCCACCCGTTCGACGACATGCGCCTCGGTGAGGTCGACCGCCTCCCACTTGCCGACGAGCCGGTCGATCACGGCGGCCGGCACCGGCTCCGGACGGGCTCGGTTGCGAGCGTGGATCACGTTCTTCGGCGCTTCGAGTCCGATCAGGGTGACGCGGGCACGGTAGTCGGCGGCGAGTCCGATGCAACGCTCGCGCAGCTGCTGGGAGATGTTGGTCGCGTTCCAGACGAACCGCTCCCCCGCCCGCAACAGCGCCCTGGCTTCCTCGAACGCGGCGGCGGCGACGGCGCGCTGGTCGCCGTCGGGCGTGATGCCGAGTCGCGAGCGCACCGCGTCGAGGCTCACCACCGGCCAGTCCGGCCGGTGGGTGGTGATCCAGTGGTCCTTGCCGACGCCCGGCAGGCCGGAGAGCACCGTCACCTCGACGCGCCTGTCGTCGTAGGCGGCATAGGCGGGGTCCCGGCCGGGCGTGCGGAAGTACTGGAACCGGGCATGGTCGGACGGGAAGGCGCGCGGCCGATCCAGGCAGTCACGCTCGCGGCAGTACTCCTCGAACAGCGCGATGTTCTCCAGCACCGAGTCCGCGTCACCGCAGATCCGGCCGAGGATGTCGGCGCGGGCGAGCGTGGCGAGGTCGTCGTTGCGCGCGAGCAGGCTCACTCGGAACGCGATGCGGTCGAGGTCGGGTCGTTCCAGCGCCCAGAACGGCACCTGGTGGTGCCGCACCAGCGCGGCGACGTGCTCGCGCCAGGCGATGGGGCGTCCCATCTCCCACAACAGCTTGCGCGCCAGCAGGTCGCCGGCGCGGGAGTGGCCGTGCGCGGTGACGCGGCCGTCGGCGATCTGCGTGCGGAACGGCTTCGCGGCGTCGTGCAGCAGCACCGTCGCGAACAGGCGCACTCGATCAGCCTCGGGACGCGACCGCCATTCGGGCAGCGACACCAAGGCCTCGCACGCCATGCGGGTGTGCGTGGCGACGTCGCCCTCGGCGTGGTGCACAGGGTCTTGCGGCACGCCTTCGAGTGCGCGCACCCACGGGAACGCCGAGCGCACGGCGTCCCAGTCGAGAGTCCATTGCGGACCGGTCGGGCACAGCTGCTCAAACACGGGCCACCACCTGGTTCGGCAGGATCGGGCGGTCCTGCCAGTGGCTGCCCGAGTCCAGCACGGCGGTGACGAACGTCGGCCGAACCCACTTGTAGCGCTCGACCGTGCGCCCGTCCTCCTCCACCTTGATGTAGAGGCCTTCCATGTCGTCGTCCGAATCCGTTTCCGCGACAACGACTTCCGGCTCCTGCCCCGCCGCCCGCGCCGCGTCGACCAGCGCGTCGCGCCACCGAAGAGTGCGGCACGTGGACGGGCCCAGCAACGCGGTCAGGTCCTTCAGGCGACGCAACGGTCCCTCGTGCAGCACCGGCACCGACACCACCGGCGTGCCCGAGAGCACACGACGGCGTTCCGGCGTGGACAGGAACTCGCCGGTCGTGCGGTCGAGCAGGTCGAACTCGCAGAAGTGGTGCGGCAGCGCGTCGTAGAACACGGTGTGCTTGGCGTACAACCATTCCCCGTAGAGCACGAACCGCGTGCCGAGCCTCTCCCACAGCACGCCCTGGTGCGTCGCGGCCCACGCCTTCAACGGCGCGAACTGCCGTTCCCTAGGTCCGCCCGCCAGGAAATGGCCGCGTGACTGGAGTTTCAGCACACCGCCGGAGTCGAAGCTGATGCCCGCGTTGGCACCGTCGAGTTTCTCCTCGACGACGAGGTGCCGCCCCGCGATCGCGCGGAACGGCACCTGGTCGAGGTCCTCGTCGCCTGGTTGCAGGCGCGAGCCCTCGAGGTGGGGCGTTCGCGGGTACTTGCGCAACATGCCCCGATTTGTATCCCGTCCGTGCGCCCGCGAGCGAACGGTTTACGCCTGGCCGACGAACGCCGCCTTGTCGGAGTTGAAGGTCGGCTCGAACACGAGCTGCATCTCACCGGGCTGCGCACCGACCGAGTACGCGACGTGGAAGGTGTAGGTCTTGCCCGGCAGGACGGTCGCCGAGTCGAACGTGCTGTCACAGCCGCCACTGGAGTCGAACACCATCTCGGCCTTCTGCCCGTTGAACTGCGCGTCGGTGCCGACCGACATCAACGCGGTCTCGAACGCGGCGCTCGTCCCGTTGGTGATGGTGATCTCGAACCTCACCGCGCGGGCGATGTTCGACGGCGCCGAGTACTGGCCGGGCGTGCACGCGGCGGGCGCGGCGACGTCGACCGAGAGGCCGTTCGCCCACGTGAACCGCTTGCCCCAGGTCGGGTTCTCGGTCAGCGCGTCCTGCTTCGCGGTCTCGCCGGGAGACTCGACCTGACCCTGAGTGGCTTCTCCGAGGATCTTGTCGAGTTCCCTCACCGCGGCCTGTTGCGCGACCACGGTCAGCACGATCGCGATGACGCAGAGGACGACGCCGATCGTCGCGAGAACCTTGCGAGTGCCGAACAACGCGATGACGCCGAGCACGATCCCGACGAACGCGGCGATCGCCGTGAGGTTGTTGAGGAAGATGACCCACGAGCCGACCACGCCGACGATCCCGAGGATGACCGCGGCCCAGGCGAGCGCACGGAACCGTGTCGGCTTCTGCGGTGCGACCTGAGGCTGGGCGTACACGGGCGGCGTCGGAAAGGTCATCACGTCTCCTGGCGGTTGCGATGTGTGACCACGACGTCGATCGGTCCGGTTCACCCGTTAGCCCCAACCATCAGCGTCACCCGATCGAGTTATGACCGGCCAGTCAGCCGACTGCCGAAGGTAGCGAATCGACTACGATCCGTGCATGGCTCGACGACTCGCCGGAACCTTGTTGGCAGCGATCGCCGCACTAGGCGTGACCACGACACCCGCCCAGGCCTCCGTCGATTTCACCGGCACGGTGAAACTCGACAACTGCTCCGGCTCGGTCGTCCGCCTCCCCAGTTCAGCGCCGGCGGACAAGGCGCTCGTACTCACCAACGGGCATTGCGTCGAGCTCATGAAACCGGGCCAGGTGCTCGTCGACCGGTCGGCGAACCGCGCCTTCACGTTGCTCGGCGGATCCGGCACGGAGATCGCGAAGCTGCACAGCGCCAAGCTCGTCTACGCGACGATGACCGACACCGACGCCGCGCTCTACCAACTGGACAAGACGTACCAGCAGATCCAGCAGCAACACGGCGGCCGCGCGCTCGAACTGTCGGCGTCGCGACCCGTCGCCAAGTCGGAGATCCGGATCGTCTCCGGCTACTGGACGAGGATCTACTCATGTCAGCTCGACGGTTTCGTCCACCAGGTCAAGGAAGCGAACTGGACCTGGCGCGACTCGCTGCGCTACACGCCGTCGTGCAACACCATCGGCGGCACGTCGGGCTCGCCGATCATCGATGACGCGAGCGGCAAGGTCGTCGGCGTCAACAACACCGGTAACGAGAGCGGCGGCCGCTGCACGATGAACAACCCGTGCGAGGTCGACGCCGCCGGCAAGATCACCGTCCGCAGGGGCACCAACTACGGCCAGCAGACCTTCGGCTTCGTCTCCTGCTTCGGTCCCCGCACGACGCTGGACCTGACGCTCCCCGGCTGCCAGATCCCGAAGCCCTAAGGCGTGTCCCGTAAGTCTCGTCCGCGATAGTCGCGGCCGAGGGCCCCGGAGACGGCACCGCCGCAAAGCCCGAATACGCCCAGTATGAGGGCATTGCGGCGGCACCGCCTCCGGAACTCTCGACCGTGACTCTCATCGAACGGACTTACGGGACACGCCCTAGCCACGAACACGAGAAAGCCGGGACGCCCCTGCCCGCGTCCCGGCTTTCTCGGCCTTTCCCTACCGCGCGGCGCGCACGATCAGGTCAGCCACGGTGTCCGGGTGCGACACGGCCACCGAGTGCGAGGCTCCCTTGACCTCGACGACCGCACGGCCGTGGGCGCGCTCGGCCATCCACTTCTGCGCCGCGATCGGGATGTTCTTGTCCTTGCCCGCCACCACGAAGTACGACGGGATGGTCTGCCACGCGGGCTCGCCGGCCTTCTCGGTCAGCGCCGTGTCGTTGATCGGCCGCTGCGTCGCCGCCGCCAGCGTCGCGTCCTTGCGGGACACGTCCGCCGCGAACTGCTGCCAGTACTTGTCCTGCTGGATCGTCAGATCCTTGCTGCCGTCACCGATGTCGATGGTCGACAGCGTGTCTCCGAGGGTGCTGCCGGGGAACTTGTTCGACAGTTCGAGAGCGCTCTCGCCCTTCTCCGGCGCGAACGCCGCGACGTAGACGAGCGCCTTCACGTTCGGGTTGCCGAGCGCCGCGGCCGACTGGACCATGCCGCCGTAGGAGTGTCCGGCGAGGACGATCGGCCCCTCGATCGAAGCGAGCACCTGACGCAGGTAGTTCGCGTCACCGGTGATGGACCTGAGCGGGTTCGCCACCGCCACGACCGGGAATCCCTTGCGCTGCAGGCGTTCCACGACACCGTTCCAGCTGGACGCGTCCGCGAACGCGCCGTGCACCAGCACGATGGTCGGCTTCTTGGCGCCCTGCTTCTCCGCGTCCTCCGCGGCACCGGCACCGGCACCGGACGGAACAACGGCGGCCAGCGCCAGGAGCGTCCCCAGAACCGCGATCACCTTGCGAACTCGCATTGGTCTCTCACTCTCTCGTCGGCCACCGCGAGGTGGTTCATCGTGCTCGATTAGGTCGTGCACGATGTAAGCTACCCGACGAGTTACCTCGTACGCGATGTGTTTCAGCTCACTAGCGCTCGGCGCCGTGCTTCACCCGGTTCAGCGCCTTGCGCAGGACGGTGATCTCCTCAAGGGTCATGCCGAGCGCCTTACCGAGCTGGTTGAACATCTCGGCACCGATCCACCGCAGGTCACGGCCCTTGTCCGTGAGCTGGACGAGCACGGAACGCTCGTCGTCGGGGTGCGTGACGCGCACCAGCAGACCGCTCTTCTCGAGCCGCTTGATCAACGGCGATAGCGTGCTGTACTCCAGGTCGAGCTCCTGCACGAGCTCCCGGATCGGCCTCGAGTCCTTCTCCCACAACAGCAGCATCACCAGGAACTGCGGGTAGGTGATGCCCGCCTTGTCGAGGATCGGGCGGTAGAAGCCGGTGACCGCTCGCGACGTCGTGTAGAGGTCGAAGCAGAGCAGGTCCGAGACCGTGGGAGTCACGGCGGACGGCGCGTCGGGAGTAGTGCTCACGCTTTTCAGGCTACTCGGAGCAAACCGCTCCAGCGGCGTGATCGGTTACGGCACGTCGAACGGGACCTGCCCTGGCCTACGACCAGGGCTCGTCCAGCGCCGAAGCCTCAGCCCCCGCGTCGCGCAGCTCGTCGCGCACCACGCGATAGGCGAGGCCTTCGGCATAACCCTTGCGCGCCAACGCACCCACCAGGCGGCGAATCTTCGTCGTCTCGTCCACGCCGGACAGGGTGCGCAGGCGTTTGCGAACGAGTTCGCGGGCACGCTCTTCCTCGGCCTCGCTGTCGACCACGGCGACGGCCTCGGCCACCACCTCGTCCGCCACACCCTTGCGACGCAGTTCCATGGCCAGGGCGCGGCGGCCCAGGCCGTTGTACGTGTGCCGGGAACGCACCCACATCTCGGCGAACTCCGCGTCGTTGATCAGGCCGGCGCGGTCGAACTTGCCGAGGACGACCTCGGCGGCGCCGGCGCTGATCCCCTTGCGCAGCAAGGCGTCGTACAGCTCCTGCCGGGAGCGGGCTCGAGCGGTGAGCAGCGCGTAGCAGATGTCCCGCGCTTTGCGCTGCTCCTCAGCGTCGTCCAAACCTCATCCTCTTAGAACTCGACCGGAGCGGCGGGAACCGTCTCGTCTGCGTCGAGGGTGGCGCCGATGCCGAGCTTGTCCTTGATGCGCTTCTCGACCTCGTTCGCGATGTCCGGGTTGTCCAGCAGGAACTTGCGGGCGTTCTCCTTGCCCTGGCCCAGCTGGTCGCCCTCGTAGGTGTACCAGGCACCGGACTTGCGCAGGATGCCCTGGTCGACACCCATGTCGATGAGCGAGCCCTCGCGGCTGATGCCCTTGCCGTAGAGGATGTCGAACTCGGCCTGCTTGAACGGCGGCGCGACCTTGTTCTTCACGACCTTGACCCTGGTGCGGTTGCCGACGGGCTCGCCGCCGTCCTTCAGGGTCTCGATGCGGCGCACGTCCAGACGCACGGAGGCGTAGAACTTCAGCGCCTTACCACCGGTCGTGGTCTCCGGGGAGCCGAACATCACGCCGATCTTCTCGCGCAGCTGGTTGATGAAGATCGCGGTCGTGTTGGACGTGCTGAGCGCACCGGTGATCTTGCGCAGCGCCTGGCTCATGAGGCGGGCCTGCAGACCGACGTGGTTGTCGCCCATCTCGCCCTCGATCTCGGCGCGCGGCACGAGGGCGGCGACCGAGTCGATGACCAGGATGTCGAGCGCGCCGGAGCGGACCAGCATGTCCGCGATCTCGAGCGCCTGCTCACCGGTGTCGGGCTGGGACACCAGCAGCGCGTCGGTGTCGACGCCCAGCTTCTTCGCGTACTCGGGGTCGAGCGCGTGCTCCGCGTCGATGAACGCCGCGATGCCGCCGGCCCTCTGCGCGTTCGCGACGGCGTGCAACGCCACGGTCGTCTTACCCGACGACTCCGGACCGTAGATCTCGACGACCCGGCCACGCGGCAGGCCACCGATGCCGAGCGCCACGTCCAGGGCGATCGCGCCGGTCGGGATCACGGCGATCGGGGCACGGCCCTCTTCGCCGAGGCGCATCACGGAGCCCTTGCCGAACTGCTTGTCGATCTGCGCCAGGGCCAGCTCGAGCGCTTTGTCCCGGTCGGGTGCTGCGGGTGCCATCTTGGGTCCACCTTTTGTCGTCTGCCGTTGCTTCGTCATGTTGGACCTGACGCTACTGGCGGGGTCTGACAATTCTGCGAAGCCGGGGGTCGCAGCCACTGTAGCCGAACACGTGTTCGAGCACACGCGACACTCCCGGCGCCCGCTCAGCGGCGATTCTCCGGAACGTCGAACGCTTCGCAGACCGCGATCCAGACTTCTTTGGCCTCGGTTCCGGCCTCCAGCGCCTCGTCGGCGGTACGGCCCCCGAGCGACGACAGCACGTGGTCATGGGCGATCATCTCGGCCCTGACCTGGCCGAACTCCCCTGCCATGAGTTTGCGGAACATGGTGATGCGCACCGCAAGACCCTAACGAACGGGCCTGCGCAGCGATGCGAGGAGGCACACGACCAGCAGCGGCAGCGCGGTGAACCCGACGATCAGCCCGAGCGCCGCGTACGACCACGCCGTCACGACGATCCCGGCCACCGCTCCGCCGATGGCACCGCCGACGTTCATCATCAGGTCGGACAGCCCCTGCGCGGCGGGCCGGTCCTCGACCCGCACGGACTCCGTCAGCAACGCGGATCCCGCCACCAGCCCGGCCGACCAGCCGAAGCCGAGCAGCGCCAGTCCCACGGCGAGTTGCGGGGCGTCGTGCGAAGGCGCCGTTCCCGCGACCCCGGACGCCGCCACCACCAGCGACGCGCCGATCGCGAGCACCGGCACGCGGCCCAGCCGGTCCGCCATCCACCCGAACAGCGGGCTCGCGGCGTACATCGCGGCGACGTGCAGGCTGATCACGACGCCGACCACGCGCAACGACGACCCGGCGTGGTTCATGTGCACCGGTGTCATCGACATCAGCCCGACCATCGCCGTGTGGCACAACATCACACCAACGAGTGCAAGTCGTGCCATCGGCCCGAGCGTCGCCCAGATCTTCAGACCGCGGGGGCTCTCGCCGCTGGAGCCTCCGGCGCAGCAGTCCGCGGGTTCAACCGGTCGGGTGCTCTTCACGACGACCAGCGGGTCCGGCCGCAGCCCGAACTGGATCACCAGCACCGCGGCCACGAGCACCGCGGCCGCCAGCAGGAACGGCCCGACGCCCGCCGGGAGACCCAGCGCGACGGCCGCCCGTCCGGCGGGATCGGCCAGGTTCGGGCCGATGATCGCGCCGATCATGGCCGCCCACACCACACGGGAGAGTTCACGCGCACGGCGATGCGGATGCGCCAGATCCGTTGCGGCGTAACGGGCCGCGTAGTTCGCGCTGGACGCCCCTCCGAACAGGAGGAGACCTACCAGCAACAGCTGCCACGACCCGAGGCCCACGGCGGCCGCGGCGATCACCGCGCCGAGCCCGCCCGTGCCGTAGCCGAGGACGAGCGCGGGACGACGCCCGCCGCGTTGTGCGAGCCGGGCCCCCGGCAGTGCGAGCAGCGCGGCACCCGCGACGGCCGCGGTCTGCGCGAGTCCGCCCACGGCCTCGGACCCGGACAGCGTTGCGGCGATCAGCGTGCTGAACGCGAGGCCGATCGTCACCGCCGCCGACCCCAGGATCTGGGTGCCGGTCAGCACGCGGACGACCTTGCGCTGCACGCGTTCGACCTGCGGCGCGACGGTCACCATGATCACGATCGTGGCACGGCCGGACCTCTCGCCGACAGGTCCATCAGGGGCGGTTACTCCCCCGGTTGCACGGACTTCTCGAAGAAGTCGGCCATCTCGTCCGCCTTGAGCTCGTCCGCGTTCTCCTCGGCGGTCTTGGTGAGGATGCCGAACATCGGGCGGCCCTTGGCGGTGAACACCAGCACGCCGGTGCCGCTCGACGTGGCCGTGCTGTAGTCGCCCTCCAGGCCGTTGCCGGTCCAGTCGGCCTCGACGCGGTCGGTCTGGAACGACTTCGCGATGGAGTCCGCGTTGTTCTCCGCGCCGGTGACGCTGTCGGTGAGGATGTACTGGACCTCGTAGCCGTCGCGGATCGTGCAGCTCACGACCGTGCCCTTGATCTCCTCCATGCCGGTGATCTGCGCGGAGTCGGCCTTCTCGCAGCCGCCACCGTCCGGCACGGTGCCCGCGAGCTGGCGCAGGCACTTCGTGAATCCCTGGCCGTCCTGCGAGGTGTCGTCCTTGCACTCGTCGGCGCTGGGCAGGCTCGGGCCGGACAACGCGAAGACCGCGCCGATCACGCCCGCCACCACGAGCACGGCGGCGCCGGCACCGATGAGGACCCTCTTGTTGTCCTTCTTCGGCGCCTGCTGCTGCGGGAAGTTCATCGGGTAGCTGCCGCTGGCGTTCGGGTTCACCTGATAGGTGCCGCTCGCCGAGTACGCGCCGCTCGGGTACGAGCCACTGGGGTAGGAACCGCTCGGGTACGAGCCACTCGGATACGAGCCGCTGACCACGGGGTTCGGACCGCTGACGTTCGGGTTCACCGGGTGCGGGCCGGTCACGGCGGGGCTGACCGGCGCGGTGACGACCGTGGGCGGCTCGACGAACTTGGGCTTGTCGTCCTCGGCCTTGAGCGTGATCATCGCCCGGTCCACGACCTGCGCGCCGGACGCGACGATCGTCTCCGGGTGGTCGGGGTTGGTCGGGACGATGCCGACCTTCTCCGCGATGATCTGCGCGACCAGCGGCATACGGCAGGAGCCGCCGACGAGGTAGACGTGCTCGGGCGTGACGCCGGCGCTGCGGACCGTGGAGATGAGCACCTCGGTGCTGCGGATCAGGCTCGGCCTGATCAGCGCCTCCAGTTCCGCGCGCGTGATGACGACCTTCTCGAACGGCTCCGGCATCAGGACCTCGACCTGGGGCAGCTCGGAGAGGTCCTCCTTCGCGAGCCTCAGTTCCTCGCGCAGGCCGAGGCAGGCGCGGTGGTCGTCGACGGTGACCGGGCGCATCAGCCGCTGCCAGCCGGCCGGGTCCTTGTGCGAGACCGTGCGGCCGATGTGCTCCATCAGCGCCTGGTCGACGTCGAGACCGCCGACGTCGCTGAGGCTGCCGTCCGCCAGGATGCGGTGCTGGGAGTCGAGCACGGAGACGTCGAACGTGTCGGCGCCGAAGTCGTAGACGGCGAGCGGGCGGCCACCGCCGAGCGAGGCCACCGCGATGGCCTCGGGAACGGGCACGAGCTCGCCGGTCATGCCCGCGAGCCTGGCCGAGGACAGCAGCCTGTTGCGCCTGGTCGGGCCCCACTCGGCCGGGTGCGTCAGGCGGATCTCGTCGAGGTGCTCGCCCTTCAGCAGCGCCGTCACGGCCTCCATGACACGCGCGTAGATGGCCGCGAGCGCGTCGTTGGTCGGCAGGTTCTGCTCACCGAGCTTGATCGTCGCCTTGTCGATGTGGCGCTTGGGGTTCGGCTCGTAACGCGACGGGTCCTGGCGCGAACGCCGTTCCGCTTCCCGGCCGACGCGCAGGGAACCGTCCTCGTCGAGGTAGACGGACGAGGGCATCGTGGGCCCACCGTCCACATCCACCACACCGTGGTCGGACAGCACCGCAACCGTGTTGGCGGTGCCCAGGTCGACGGACAGGACGCGCACCGTGCTCCCCTCGCAGGACGTACGTGGTGATCGTGCCACAGCGGCCTTTGCCGAGTGCTCGGACCTGCGTAATCAGAAATTGTCGGACCCCGGCGTCATGATGGTCGCCATGGACGTGATGGAGGCATTCTCACCGGCGACCAGGCAGTGGTTCGCCGGGGCCTTCGCCGCGCCAACCCAGGCGCAGACGGGTGCGTGGGCGGCCGCGGCGGCGGGCGAGCACGCGCTGGTCATAGCCCCGACGGGCTCGGGCAAGACGCTGGCCGCGTTCCTGTGGGCGCTGGACAGGCTGGCTTCTTCTTCCACGCCGTCGGAGCCGAAACGGCGCTGCCGGGTGCTTTACGTCTCACCGTTGAAAGCGCTGGCGGTGGACGTCGAACGAAATCTGCGCGCTCCTCTGGCCGGCATCAGGCAGGCGGCGCACCGGCTGGACCTGACCGAGCCGTCGATCACCGTGGGCATGCGCACGGGTGACACGTCGCCGGAGGAACGCAGGGCCTTCGGGCGCACGCCCCCGGACGTGCTGGTGACGACGCCGGAGTCGTTGTTCCTGCTGCTGACGTCGTCGGCACGCGAGTCGTTGCGCGGCGTGGAGACGGTGATCATCGACGAGGTGCACGCGGTGGCGGGCACCAAGCGCGGCGCCCACCTCGCGTTGTCACTCGAAAGGCTGGACGCGCTGCTCGACCGGCCGGCGCAGCGGATCGGGTTGTCGGCGACGGTGCGGCCGGTCGAGGAGATCAGCACGTTCCTGTCCGGCGGGCGGCCGGTGTCCGTGGTGCAGCCGAAGACGCCCAAGGTCATCCAGGTCGAGGTGGAGGTGCCGGTCGAGGACATGTCGCTGCTCGGCCAGCCGACGGGTGAGGTGTCGGGCTCGGCCGCCGGAGCCGAGCAGCGCACCTCCATCTGGCCGTCGGTCGAGGGACGGATCCTGGAGCTGGTGCGGGCGCACCGGTCGACGATCGTCTTCGCGAACTCGCGGCGGCTCGCGGAACGGCTGACCGCGCGGTTGAACGAGCTCGCCGAAGAGGCGGCGGAGCTGGAGTCGTTCCCGGCCGAGGCGATCGGCCAGTCCGGGATGACGGTGCAGAAGACCGCGTCCGTCGCTCGCGCGCACCACGGCTCGATGTCGCGGGAACAGCGCACGGCCGTGGAAGAAGATCTGAAGTCGGGCCGGCTGCCCTGCGTCGTGGCGACGTCGTCGCTGGAGCTCGGCATCGACATGGGCGCGGTCGACCTGGTGGTGCAGGTGGAGGCGCCGCCGTCGGTCGCGTCCGGGCTGCAGCGCGTCGGCCGGGCCGGGCACCAGGTGGGCGCGGTGTCGCGGGGCGTGATGTTCCCGAAGTTCCGCGGCGACCTGGTGTCGTGCGCGGTGGTGGCGGAACGGATGCGGGACGGCGCGATCGAGGCCGTGCGGTTCCCGCGCAACCCGCTCGACGTGCTGGCGCAGCACATCGTCGCGATGGTGGCGATGGAGACGTGGACGGTCGAGGAGCTGACGGCGCTGGTGCGGCGGGCGGCTCCGTTCGCCGGGCTGCCGGAGTCGGCGCTGAACGCGGTGCTGGACATGCTGTCCGGCCGGTATCCGTCCGAGGAGTTCGGCGAGCTGCGGCCGCGGATCACCTGGGACCGGGTGAACTCCGAGCTGCGCGGCCGGCCCGGTTCGCAACGGCTGGCGGTCACCTCCGGCGGCACGATCCCCGACCGGGGGCTGTTCGCGGTCATGACGCCGGCCTCGGAGAACGGGCCCGGCTCGCGCGTCGGCGAGCTCGACGAGGAGATGGTCTACGAGTCGCGGGTCGGCGACACGTTCCTGCTGGGCACGTCGTCGTGGCGGGTCGAGGACATCACCCACGACCGGGTGATCGTGGTGCCCGCGCCGGGTCAGCCCGCGCGGATGCCGTTCTGGAAGGGCGACGCTCCCGGGCGTCCGCTCGAACTCGGCCGTGCGATGGGCAAGTTCCTGCGCGAAGTGTCCACGATGGAGGATTCGGCGGCGCGCGAACGCGCCACGTCCGCCGGTCTGGACGAGTGGGCGACGGACAACCTGCTGGCGTACCTGGGCGAGCAGCGCGAGGCGACGCGGCACGTGCCGAACGACAGGACCGTCCTGGTGGAACGGTTTCGCGACGAACTGGGCGACTGGCGGCTCGTCGTGCACTCCCCGTTCGGTGCTCAGGTCAACGCGCCGTGGGCTCTCGCGATCGCGGCCCGCCTGCGGGAGAAGCGCGGTGTCGAGGTGCAGGCGGCGCACTCCGACGACGGCATCGTGCTGCGCTTGCCCGACGCCCTGGACTACGAGGGCGTCGAGGTGACGGCGGGCGCGGAGGACGTGCTGCTCGACCCCGACGAGGTCGAGCAGATCGTGGTCGCGGAGGTGGGCGGCTCGGCGTTGTTCGCGGCCCGGTTCCGCGAGTGCGCGTCCCGTTCGCTGCTGCTCCCCCGCCGCGATCCCAAGCGCCGCACCCCGTTGTGGCAGCAGCGGCAGCGGTCGGCACAGCTGCTGTCGGTCGCCTCGAAGTACGAGAGCTTCCCGGTGGTCCTGGAGGCGATGCGCGAGTGCCTGCAGGACGTGTACGACGTGCCGGGCCTGAAGGAACTGATGTCGGACGTCCGCGCGCGCAAGGTGCGCGTGGTCGAGGTGGAGACCCCGTCGCCGTCTCCGTTCGCCCGCAGCCTGCTGTTCGGGTACGTGGGCATGTTCCTCTACGAGCTGGACGCTCCGCTGGCGGAACGGCGGGCGGCGGCGTTGTCGCTCGACTCGACGCTGCTCGCGGAGCTGCTCGGCTCGGAGGCGATCCGCGAGCTGCTCGACCCGGAGATCGTGGCGGAGGTCGAACGCAGCCTGCAGCGGCTCTCCGAGGACCGGCGGCCGCGGCACGCCGAAGATGCCGCGGACCTGTTGCGGTTCCTCGGAGACCTCTCGGACGCGGAGGCGCTCGAACGCGGAGTGCCCCGCGAGTGGCTGGACGAACTGGTGGCCGAGCGCCGGGTGATCCGCGTCCGGATCGCCGGCGAGGAACGCAGCATCTCGATCGAGGACGCGGGCAAGGTCCGCGACGCCCTCGGTGTCGCGCTTCCGGTCGGCGTGCCGGAGGCGTTCACCGAACCGGTGGCGGATCCGCTGGGCGACCTGCTGAACCGATACGCCCGCACCCACGGGCCGTTCCCCGCCTCCGAACCCGCTGCCCGCTTCGGTCTGGGCGTGGCCGTGGTGACGGGTGTGCTGGAACGGATGGCGGCCACCGGCCGGTTGGTGCGCGGGGAGCTCCGTCCCGGCGGCACGCACACCGAGTACTGCGACGCGGACGTGCTGCGGCGCCTGCGCCGGGCGTCGCTCGCCCGGCTGCGGTCCGAGGTGGAGCCGGTCGAACCAGCCGCGCTGGGCCGGTTCCTGCCGCAGTGGCACGGCCTGGGCCGGCGGTTGCGTTCGGCACCGACGGTCGACGACGTGTTCTCGGTGGTGGAACAGCTCGCGGGTGCACCACTTCCCGCGAGCGCCTTCGAATCGCTGCTGCTCCCGTCCCGGTTGCCCGGCTACTACCCGGCGTTGCTGGACGAGCTGACGGCGTCCGGCGAGGTGACGTGGACGGGCTGCGGCTCACTGGCCGGTGGCGACGGCTGGATCGCGCTCGCCCCCGCGGACGTGGCCGACCTGCTGCTGCCCGACCTGGTGCCGGAGTCGATCCCGGAGTCTCCGCTGCACACCGCGGTCCTGGAAGCGCTGTCCGGCGGGGCGTTGTTCTTCCGCCAGGTGGTCGACCGGGCCTCGCTGTCCGTGACGTGCACGGACGCCGAGGTCGTCGGCACGCTGTGGGACCTGGTGTGGGCGGGGCTGATCACGAACGACACGTTGTCGCCGTTGCGCGCGCTCGTGTCCGGTGGCGGCGCGGCGCACAAACCTCGTCGCAGTGCTCCGCGGGGCCGCTACGCCCGGCTGCGTTCTCGTCCCGACATGCCTTCTCGCACGGGCCCGCCGTCCGCAGCCGGCCGCTGGTCTCTCGCGGTGACCCCGGCCGACAACCCGACCCGCCGAGCCCACGCGCGCGCCGAGGCCTTCTTGGAACGTCACGGCGTGCTGACGAGGGGTGCTCTCGACACCGAACGCGTGACGGGTGGGTTCAGTGGCGTCTACAAGGTGCTGCGGGCCATGGAGGAGTCGAACCAGGTCATCCGCGGTTACGTCGTCGAAGGGCTGGGCGCCGCCCAGTTCGCGGCACGAGGCGCGGTGGACCGTCTGAGGGCGTTGTCGCGGCCGCCCGGTCAGCCCTCGCAAGCCGATGAGGTCGCGGTGGTGCTCGCCGCGGCCGACCCGGCCCAGCCCTACGGAGCCGCTCTGTCGTGGCCGGATCCGCTGGGCGAGGGCAAGCACAGGCCGGCGCGCAAAGCCGGCGCGCTGGCGGTGCTGGTCGACGGCACCCCGGTGCTCTACGTGGAGCGAGGAGGTAAGTCGCTGCTGTCGTTCACCGACGACGATCAGACCCTGCGCACCGCCGCGAACGCCCTGAGCCGGGCTGTCCGCGACGGCTGGCTGGGCCAGCTGGCGGTCCAGCGAGCCGATGGCGAGATCGCGCTCACCTCGCACCTGGCGACGGTCCTGCAGGAGGCCGGTTTCCGCGCCACGCCGAAGGGCTTGCGCCTGCGAGCGTGATCAGGCGGGAAACAGCGAGCTGTAGGCGTTGAGCGCCGGCTGTCCGCCGAGGTGGGCGTAGAGGACCGTGGAGTCGTGGTCGATCTCACCCGACGACACGAGGTGGATGAGCCCTGCCAGGGACTTCCCCTCGTAGACCGGGTCGGTGATCATCGCTTCCAGCCCGGCACCGAGGCGCATGGCCTCCAGTGTGGACTCGTCGGCGATGCCGTAGGTGCCGGCGTGGAAGCGGTCGTCGAGGAGGATGTCCTCTTCGGACACCGTGACCTCGCGGAGCTTGGCGGTGTTGTGCGCGATGCGGGTGATCTGGTCGAGGGTCTCGGCGGGTTTGGCGGACGCGTCGATGCCCAGCACGCGGCGGTTGGTGTCGTTCGCGAAACCGGCGACCATGCCCGCCTGGGTGCTGCCGGTGACGGAGCAGACGATGATGGTGTCGAAGAAGACGCCGAGCTGGGCTTCCTGCTGGCGGACCTCGTCGGCCCAGTTCGCGAACCCCATGCCGCCCAGCGGGTGGTCGGAGGCTCCGGCGGGGATCGGGTAGGGCTTGCCGCCGTTCGCGCGCACCTCGTCGATCGCCTGTTCCCAGGCGGGCTTGACGCCGATGCCGAACTCGGCGTTCACCAGCCGGACGTCGGCTCCCATCATGCGGCTGAGCAGGATGTTGCCCACGCGGTCGCTGCCGACGTCGGACCACTCGACCCAGCTCTCCTGCACCAGCACGGCTTTGAGACCGGCGCGGGCCGCGGCGGCCGCGACCTGGCGGGTGTGGTTGGACTGGATGCCGCCGATCGACACGAGGGTGTCGCAGCCGGTGGCCAGGGCGTCGGCGACGAGGTACTCGAGCTTGCGGGTCTTGTTGCCGCCGTAGGCGAGGCCGGAGTTGCAGTCCTCGCGCTTCGCCCAGACGGCGGCGCCGCCGAGGTGGGCCGTGAGGCGGTCCAGGCGGTGAACCGGAGACGGACCGAAGAGAAGCGGGAATCTGTTCACAGTTCCTCCTTCAGCGTGTTCCAGTTCTGGTCGACCAGGGTCGTGGCCAGCAGTTTGTCGCCCTGCTCGCACGCCTCGACGATCTGCTGGTGCTGCGTCACGGAATGCCGTGCGTTCGGCGAGGAGAACCGGCTGTGCTCGATCCTGCGCACCAGCGGCGTGAAGCGGTCGATGGTCGCGGCGATCGCGAAGTTGCCGCAGCAGCGGACGGCCACGGCGTGGAACTCGTCGTCGGCGGCCAGCGCGGCGGCAGCGTCGTCGGCGTCGAGCGCCTTCTTGAAGGCCTTGTTCGCGGCGCGCATCACGGCGATGTCCTCGGCCGTCATCTTCGGCACCGCCAGCCCGATGGCGAGGGAGTGCATCGTCTGCACGACGACGAGCGCGTCGTGCACGGGCTCCGCTTCGAGCGCGGTGACACGGGTGTACGCGTGCGGCTTGGTCTCGACGAGACCCTCGTCGGTCAGCGTGGCGAGCGCCTCCCGCACCGGAGTGCGGGACAGACCCAGCCGTTCCGCCAGCTCGACGTCCTTGATGGGCGTACCCGGCTCCAGATCGCCGCGCACGATCGCCGACCGGATCTCGGCTGCCGCCCGCTCCTTCAACGACCCATATCCAATATATTGCATATTGGTGAGACTAGGGCTGGGCTCGATTGATCGCAACCAAGGCCAGTTGACCTGGCGATATACGCTTCGCGCCCATGCCACGCCGCGCACCAGGCGCCATTGCAATGAGTCTTTTGCGGACGTCCGCAAACGTTTTTTGCATGAAGACGGCGCGCTCGACGTGGCCGAGAGGAGGGCGGGTACAGCCTCGCGGCACGCCGCGATCAGGTCGGACCGTGCGCGCGTTCAGCTACGAGATGCCCGAGGAGAGCGGCTGCCGGCTGAGGTACGTGATCGACTGAACGGGGAACCGGACTGGCTCTCAGCGCCTGCCGGTCAGATCGGCAGCTTGCGGCCGAGGACCGCGAACGGGCGCGGGTCGCCGGTGAACTGGTAGTGCCGCAGCACGTCCTCGAAGCCGACGCGGCGGTAGAGCTTCCACGCCTTGCTCGGGCCCTCGGGCGTGGAGAGCAGCACGCAGGAGGACCGCACGCCCTCCAGCAGGCGGCGCAGCAGTTCCTCGCCGAGGCCACGGCCCTGCGCGCGCGGCAGCACGTGCAGTTCGGTGAGTTCGAAGTAGTCGGTGAGCCAGCTGTCGACGACGGCGGGCGGCGAGACCTGCATCAGTCCACGCCGCACCTGCTCGTGCCACCACTGGCCGGCCGCGCCGCGGTAGCCGTAGCCGATGCCTACGAGTTCGTCCTGCTCCCCCAGCGCGACGACGCAGCGCCAGTCCTCGCGCATCATGTGGGCGAGCCACATCGGGGCGCGCTGCTCGACGGTGGCGGGCGGGTAGTTCATCGCCGTCACGTACAGCGCGAGCGCTTCGCCCAGCCGCACGTTCAGTTCCGAGGCGGTGATCTCGACGATGCGCTCCAGGCGCGGCGAGGCCGTCATGCCTTCACCGCCGCGACGCGTCCGCCCGTCAGCGCCACCAGGTCCGCGAAGGTCGTGGGGTAGACGGCGTGCGGATGGCCCGCGGCGGCCCAGATCTCCTCGTAGCCGGCCAGCGACTCGTCCACCACGGTCTCGATCGGCGCCGGGTGCCCGACCGGCGACACGCCGCCGATCACCTGGCCCGTGTGCTCGCGGACGAACTCGGGGTCGGCGCGCTTGACGGCGTCCGCGCCCACGAGTGCGGCGACCAGTGACGTGTCCGCGCGGTGTGCGCCCGACGTCAGCACCAGCAGCGGGGCCGCCTCGCCGTCGCGCACCGCGGCGAACACCAGGCTGTTCGCGATCGCGCCTACCTGCACACCTACCGCCTCCGCCGCGGCCGCCGCGGTCCGCACGGCGTCCGGCAGCACGACGATGCGTGCGGCGGTGGCGGGCGGCAGGGCTTCCGCGACCTTGCGGATTCCGGGGTGTTCGAGCGCACTCACGTCTCCATGAGACCACGACTCGTGCCCACGCGGTGGGCCGGGTTGAGGAATCCATCAGCTGGCAGCTACGCTGAGGGGGACTCGAACATGTGTTCGAGTCTCACCATGCCTCGGAGGTGGGGTGGGGGAAGCACCCCACCTCCGAGAGCCGCCGGCTTCCCCTCGGCGGTGACGTCGTTCACCGACGCCACGAGGAGGCCGAGATGACAGCCGATCTTTCGAATCCGGCAGCCTTCCCCATTCCGTTGCCCCCCGCGTCCGCACTCGTCCTGCTGCGGCAGGCTCACGACTCGCTCGCCGAGTCGGAGCGCACGCCCGAGCCCCCGGAACGGTTCGCGACCGCTTACCTCGCCGCGTTACGCGCTGCTGCCGCAGTCCTCGCCTTGCGTGGACGGCCCCACCGCGGACGGTCGAGGCCGACCAGCGCGTGGGTGCTGCTCGCCGCGATGGCACCGGAAATGAGTGAGTGGGCGGCTTTCTTCGCGTCGTGGTCGTCCACACGGGCCGCCGTACTTGCGGGAATCACCAGACATGTCAACGCGCGCACTGCAGACGACCTGGTGCGCCAAACCCATCTGTTCGTGGCGCTCGTCGACCGCGTGATGAGCGAGGCACAGCCGTGAACCATCTGGAAGTTCTGCGTCGTGAGGCGGAGTTGCTCGTCATGTCCGCGATCGGCCAGCCACCGCACAAGGGTGTGCCCGCCTGCCCTGGCCTGAACCTCGGCGAGACCGTGCGGCACATCGGCGGCGGCTATCGCGGCGCGCTGGCGTGGATCAGGCTCGGCCGCGAGCCCGAGATCGGGGAATGGCAGGACTATCCGGAGCCCGGCGAGGACGCGCTGGAGTTCATGCGGTCGGGCGCGGAGGCCGTGATCGCGGAACTCGAAGCGCACGACGAGGACGAGCCGTGCGCGACGTGGTGGCCTGATCAGCAGAACTACGGGTTCTGGCGGCGACGGCTCGCGCACGAGACGACGGTGCACCGCATGGACGTCCAAGGTGCCGCGGGCATGGAGGTCGGTGCCCTCGACGACGAGGTCGCGGTCGACGGCGTCGACGAGGTGCTCACGTTGTGGCTGGGGCACAAGCTGGACGTGCTCGGGGTGCGGGGGTCGCGGGACAGCCTCGTCACCATCCAGGTCGAGGACCACCTGTGGCTCACGCGCTGCGGACCGCACGGCGCGTCGGCGTGGCGCGTGGTGGACCCGGAGGACACCCACGTCGCCGACGCACAGGTGTCCGCGGGCCCGATGACGATGTACCGCTGGCTGTGGGGACGGTTGCCCGACCGGATGGTCGAGGTGGTCGGCGACCACGACGCGATCGCGCAGTTGTGGGCGCTACTGCGGCTCGCGACCAAGTAGCACGCTCGCGGTCTCCTCGCCCGTTGCCGACAGCAGCCGGTAGCGGGCGCGGCGACCGTCGAAGTCCAGCAGTGCCACGGAGTTCCCGAAGTGCGGGCCACTCGTCTTGCGCCAGTGCACCAGGTCCTCCGGCACACCGGCCAGCGTCGCGAGCCGGCGGAACACCCACGACGCCGCGCGGGACCACGACAGCCGGAACGCAGGACGCAGGAACTTCGGCGCCTCGTTGTGGATGGGCGAGCACACGAGTTGTGCGACCAAGGCCTTGGTGGGCCTGGGGAACTCGGCCTCGGCGACGTAGCTGTGGTGAACGTCGCCGGAGAGCACGCACACCGTGGCGGAGCCGTTGTTCGCGGCCTTCTCAATCATGCGGGAGAGCCGGTCGAACGATTCGCGGAACGCGGGCCAGTGCTCCAGGTCGACCGCCTGCCTGATCCCTTCCGCCGCCTTGCCCTGCCAGCCCGGCTTGCGCGCGCCGATCTCGTTGAGGGACTGGAAGTGGCTGAGCGCGTGCGGCATCAGCCACGGCAGCGACGAGCCGATCAGCAGGTGGTCGAAGTCGCCTTCGGTGTTCTGCTCGATCCACTCGAACTCTTCGTCGCTGACCATCTGCCGCTTGCCCTCGTCGAGGATGCGGCCGGAACGCGTGTCGACCATCAGCAGCCTGGCGCGGCCGAACTCACGGCGGAAGCTCCACCACGTCGACTTGCGGCCCTCCACCTCCTTGTCCGCTTCCTCGGCGAACTCCTCCAGCAACGGCAGCACGTCCGTGTCCTGGGCCTTCACCTTGGCGTACAAGGCGTTTCGCGCGAGCTCGTCCGGGCCCAGGTTGCCGAGGTGTTGGTAGACCCAGTAGGAGGAGATGGCGCCGCGGATCCTGTCGCGCCACCACGGCTTGTCCGCCATCTCCTTGCGCCACACCGCGGACGTGTTCCAGTCGTCGCGCACGTCGTGGTCGTCGAAGATCATCGACGTCGGCACGACCGACAGCAGCCAGCGGATCTCCGGGTCGCCCCAGGTCTCGTGGTAGAGACGGGCGTACTCGCCGAAGTGCACGACCTCGCCGTCGGGTTCCTTCGTGCCGTTCCTGCTTTCCCGCAGCCACTGCTTGGTGGCCTCGGTGGGTTCGTCGGCGTAGACCTGGTCCCCCAGCAGGATCAGCGCCTGGGGCCACTCCGATTCCGGCGTGGCCATCAGCCGTTGCGCGAACGCGTCGAGGGCGTCGGGGCCCACCGGCTGGTTCGGGGCGGCGCGGCACGACCCGAAGGCGATCCGGCGGACCTCGCCGGTGCGGATGACCGGTTTCGGGAAGCCGCTGCCGGGTTCGGGCCAGACGCTCTCGCCGTCCAGGCTCACGTCGTACTCGGTGCGGGGCCCCAGGTCCTCCAGCCGGACGAGCGCGAAGTGCTGCCTGCCCGCCTGGAACGTGCGTGCGGTGTGACCGGCGATCGTGACCTCGCACGAGGCGTCCGTCTCGACCCACACCGTCGCGGACGACGCGTCGACATATCTCAGGAGCGGTCCGAGCACCAGCTTCGCCACGCGCGAGACAGTACCCTCGCACGAGTGGAAATCACGTTCGAGGCGGCGGATCCCCCCGCGCTGGCCGCGTTCTGGTCCGAGTTCGCCGGTGACGAGATCGAGCTGACGTTCGTGTGGAGCGACATCCCGAAGATCGAGAAGAACCGGGTGCACCTCGACCTGGCCTCGACGTCGCCCGAGCACCAGGCGGACATCGTGGCGCGGGCGTTGAAGCTCGGTGCCGAGCACGCCGACGTCGGTCAGATCGACGTGCCGTGGGTGGTGCTGCGCGATCCGCAGGGCAACGAGTTCTGCGTCCTCGAACCCCGGCCCGAGTACCCCGGCGTGATCGCCGCCGTCGTCGTCGACTCACGTGATCCGCTGGCGTCGGCCGAGGCGACCGGGCACCCGGTGGTGCGCAGCGGCGACGGCTTCGCCTCGGTGCGGCCCGAGCCGGGTCCGTGGCTCGAGTTCGTGCGGACCGACGACCCGGAGCCGATCACTAACCGCGTGCGCGTCCGGTGGGCCGACCCGGCGTAACGGCCGGAGGCGATCCCGCGACAGCCGGTCCATCGGACCAGCCGCCGCAGGAGGACGTGCCACGTGAGCATCTGGGAGAAGCTGTCGGTCGAGGAGAAGGTTCGCGAGGCGCTCGGGACCGTCACGATCGTCAACGAGTCGGGGCACCACTTCGGCCGGCCCTACATGACCGCCTACCAACTGGCGATCAAGGTCGACCGTGCGCACCCGGAGGTCGCCCAGGAGCTGAAGGCTGAGGTGGGCGCACGGGCAAGGGGTACAGCCTCGCGCAGTACCTGGCCCACCAGCTGTCCCAGCGGATCAAGAAGGGCGGCGGCGACTACGTGGTCGAAGGCGCCTTCTTGTCCAACGACGACGTGCACAAGCTGACCTACACCGGACCGGATGGCGCCCCGTTCGACAGCAGCCTCACCGGCACGGGCTTCGACGTCTCGATGTTCCGTCTGCGAAGCGCACGCGGCCACTGATATCCGATATCAGACCGCTGATATATCGGCTTATGCAAAGACGTTTGCGGAAGTCCGCAAACGTCTTTGCATAAGGGCCGTAAGCGCTGGTCAGAGCGTTGCGCCGGGCGGTGGCATCAGAGGGCGGCCAACCGTTCACGAAGGGTGTCGAGGCCCATCGCGCCCATCTCCAGGGCTTCCTTGTGGAAGCGCTTGAGGTCGAAGTCGGCGCCCTTGCGGATCCGCGCGTCCTCGCGGGCGGCCAGCCACAGGCGCTCGCCGATCTTGTACGCCGGCGCCTGGCCCGGCCAGCCGAGGTAGCGGTCGATCTCGTCGCGGATGTGCGCGGGCTCCGAGAGGGTGCGGGTCATCATGAACTCGAGGCCGAGCTCGGGGGTCCAGCGCTCGCCGGGGTGGAAGCCGGTGCCGGCCGGGATCTCCAGTTCCAGGTGCATGCCGATGTCGATGATCACGCGCGCCGCGCGGAACAGGTGGGCGTCGAGCATGCCGAGCAGGTCGCCGTCGTCGTCGAGGTAGCCGAGTTCGCGCATGAGGCGTTCCGCGTAGAGCGCCCAGCCCTCGCCGTGGCCCGACACCCAGCACATCAGGCGCTGGAAGTCGTTCAGCGTCTCGGACTGGTACACCGCCGTCGCGCACTGGAGGTGATGGCCCGGCACGCCCTCGTGGTAGACCGTCGAGGTCTCGCGCCACGTCGGGAACACCGACTTGCCCTCGGCGATCGACCACCACATGCGGCCGGGGCGGGAGAAGTCCGCGGTCGGCTGCGTGTAGTAGGCGCCGACGGCACCGCCGGGCGGGGCGATCCTGCACTCGAGGTTCATCAGCGCGTCCGGCAGGTCGAAGTGCACGTCGCGCAGGTCGAGCAGGGCCTTGTCGGACAGTTCCTGCATCCACGCCTGCAGGCCGTCCTGGCCGTGCACCTGGTAGCGCGGGTGCTCGTCGAGGAACGCGGCGGTCTCCGCCAGGGTGGCGCCCGGCTTGAGCCGCGAAGCCACCTCCTTCATCTCGGCCTCGATGCCGAGGAACTCCTCCCAGCCCCACGCGTAGGCCTCGGCCAGGTCGAGCCGCGAGCCGGTGAAGTAGCGCGAGCCGAGGCGGTAGCGCTCCTCGCCGACCGCGTCCTTCGTCGGCGCCTGAGGAGCCAGCGTCGTGCGGAGGAACGAGGCGAAGTCCGCGTAGGCGGCGGCAGCGGCGGTGGCGCCGGCGTCGAGAGAGGTGCGCACGGAACCGTCGACGTCGGCGGAGGCGGCGAACGGGCCGAAGAACGTCGAGGCGAAGGTGTCGCACTGCTTGGCGACCTGGGTGACCTGACGCAGTGCGGAGACGTGGCCGCGGGAGGCGGCGTGCGAGAGAGAGGCGCGCAGACCGTCGAGTGCGGCGGGCACGGCGGAGAGGCGGCGGCCGATGGTGGCCCACTGCTCCGGGGTGTCGGTCGGCATCTGGTCGAAGATGTCGCGCACGGACTGGATCGGGCTCGCGATGACGTTCAGCGAGGACTCGGTCTCACCGGCCTCGTACAGCTCGTGTTCCAGGCCCGTGCGTTCCAGGAAGACGGCGCGTGCCGCTTCCTCGGAGGCATCCGCGGGCTGTGCGGCGGTGACGGCGGCGAGAGCGCGGACGGCGACCTCGTCGCGCGCCGCGTGCCCTTCCGGGGAGAGGTCCGTCAGCTGGTCGTCGGAACCCGCGAAGCCCAGGCTCGTGGCCGTGATGGGGTCGAGCGCCACGTAGTCGCGGACGAATTTGTTGCTGATCTCGTGCACGGATGCCATGCGCCGAGACGCTACCTCGCGCCTGTCGACACCAAAAGGTAGTTAGTCAAGCTCACGACCTTCGGAGGGAACCTGCGTCGTTTGGGCCGTGCTGGCAGGATGTCCGGGTGCGTCGTTCCCGGGCACTGCTGCTGCCGGTCTTCTTGCTGCTCACCCTGTTCTCGCTGAGTGGTTGCGTTCGCGTGTACGCCGCCATGGCCGTGTCCGACGACGACCGCATCTCCGGCGAGATCGTCGCGGCCACGCCCCCGACGCAGGACAACGACCCCGGTCCGCAGCTCAAGGTGCCGCCGGAGCTCGCGAGCCGCGTCACCACCAAGCCGTACCGGGTGGAGGCGTACGCGGGCACGCAGCTGTTCTTCAACGGCCTGTCGTTCGACGAGATGCGGACGCTGTCGACGTCCACCAGCTCGTCCAACAGCCGCTACAGCCTCAACTTCCGCCGGTCGGGTGATCTTGTCACGCTCTCGGGGTCGGTCGACCTGACCCAGGTGCCCGTGGAACGCGCGGACATCCAGATCAAGGTCAGCTTCCCCGGCAAGATCGTGAACACCAACGGCCGCGAGGAGGAGAACAACACGATCGCGTGGTCTCCGAAACCCGGTCAGGCGTCGATGCTGCAGGCCACCGTGCAGTACGCGGGCGAGAACTCCAGCTCGTTCTTCGGCTGGGCGCTGCTGGTCGCCGGGCTCACCGGCGGTGCCGCGCTGATCGTCGTCGTGCTCGCGCTCATGGCGCACAAACGCAACGTCACGCTCTAGACGAGTAAGTCCTAACTGATCAGTGGTCATAGGCGATCAGGGATCGGGTGATGGGCTGGCCGGTGGCGCGGTTGTGCCAGATCGCGGCGGT
>NZ_JBFBAW010000028.1:0-87229 GCF_040682435.1 Lentzea sp. NPDC051208
TCTTCGTCTGTCGCAAGAAGAAGAATCGACCAAGGGCTTCACCCATGATCACCCGGGGTCTCACCCAGCCACTCAGAGGTTAAAACTCAAGCTAGTTGCCGTGCCAGGAACGCCAGAGCGTCGCGTAGGTGCCGTCTCTGGCGACCAGGTCGTCGTGGGATCCCAACTCCACGACGCGGCCCGCGTCCACGACCGCGATCCGGTCGGCGTCACGCGCGGTCTGCAGGCGGTGCGCGATCGCGATCACCGTGCGTCTCTCCCGCACGGCCGCGATCGCGCGCTCCGCGTGCCTGGCCGTGGCCGGGTCGAGCGAGGACGTCGCCTCGTCCAGCACCAACGTGTGCGGATCGGCGACCTCGACGCGGGCGAGCGCCAACTGCTGTGCCTGCGCGGGATCCAGTTCGACGCCGCCCGCACCGAGCAGCGTGTCGAGCCCTTCGGGTAACTCCTCGAACCACGCCGCGCCGACGGTCTGCAACGCTTCGAGCAGCCGGTCGTCCGGAGCATCCGGGGCCGCCATCGCGAGGTTCTCCCTGACCGTGCCGATGAACACGTGGTGTTCCTGCGTCACCAGCACGATCCGCTGCTCCCCGGCTGCCGCGAGATCGGCGACGGGCACCCCTCCGACGAGCACCGAGCCCTCCCCCGGCCGGTCGACGCCCGCGATCAACCGGCCCAGCGTCGACTTGCCCGCGCCGGAGACGCCGACGATCGCCAGCCGTTCTCCCGGCTGCACCACGAGGTCGACGCCGTGCAGGACCTCATGACCGTCCACATAGGAATAGTGGACTCCGCTCACCTCGATGCGGTCGCCGTCCGGTTCGCGGACGGCGGGCGCGGGTTCGACGTGCGCACCGATCCCCTCGATCCGCGCGAACGACGCGCCGCCGCGCTGCAGGAACTCGACCCAGAACAGGATGCGGTCCATCGGCTCGACCAGCCGCCAGACCCACAGCACCGCCGTGACGACGACCTCGATCCGCACGCCGTCGGCCGCGTAGAAGAAGCCGCCGACGAGCAGCACCAGCACGGCCGGCAGGGTGTTCACGAAGGTGGTCACCGGGAACAGCACGTTCCTGAGCGCGAGCGTCCGCAGCCGCGCCCGGTACGACCGCGCGATGGTGCCGTCCGCCGCCGCCAGCATCCGGGCCCTCAGGCCGTACGTCTCGATCGTCCGGCTGCCTTCGCCGACCGCCGCGGACATCTCCGCGACGTCCCCGTTGGCCTCGCTCTCCGCGAGGTACGCGTCGCGCGCACGGGCGAGGTACCAGCGCACCACCCACACCACGAACGGCATCCCGGCCAGCGAGACGAGGCCGAGCACCGGGTCCAGCCAGAACACCGCCACGAACACGACCAGGAGGTGCGTCGCGCCCGCGAGCACCTCGGGCACGCTGTCCCGCAACGCCTGGCCGACCGTGCCGACGTCGCTCGTCACGCGGGACATCAGGTCGCCGGTGCTCAGCCGGTCGACCACTCGCGCGGGCAACGCCAGCGTGCGCGTCACCGCCTCCTCCCGCAACGAGGCCAGGAACCGTTCGCCCAGCCTCGCCGCCCGCAACGCGCTGTACCGCACCAGCAGCAGGTGCACGACGGCCGCACCGAGCACCCCGAGCGCGAGCTGGTCCACAGTGGACAGCGTCAGCGTGCCGGCCTCCACCCCGCCGACGATCTTGCCGAGCAGGTACGGCCCGACGAGCCCCGACACCGCCGAAAGCGCGGTGAGCACGAGCACCGCGGCCAGCGCACGCCGTTCGCCCCGGAGCAGCCGCGCCGCCGCCTGCCGCACCTCACGGCGGTCCGCGATCGGCAGCCTGGTCATCGGCTCGCCTCCAGGTGCACGACCTGATCCGCCTGGTTCGCCCACAACGGCGACGAGGACACGACCACCGTGGTCCGCCCCGACCGCCTCTCCCGCACCCTCTTCGCCACCGCCGCCTCGGTCACCGCGTCGAGCGCGGACGTCGGCTCCACCAGCACGAGCAGTTCCGGTTCGCTCAGCAACGCCCGCACGAGCCGCAGCCGTTGCCGCTGACCGCCGGACACGTTGCGCCCCTGCGACTCCAGGTGTGAGTCCAGGCCTTCCGGCAACGCCTCGACGACGTCCACCGCGGCCGCCGCGTACAACGCCTCGTCCAGCTCGCGATCACTGTGCACCGACACCGACACCGCCTCGCGCACGGTGCCCGCGAACAGGTAGTCGTCGTTGTCCGCCACCACCCCCGGCAACCGGTCGACGGCGTCCCTCGCCAGGGTCGCGTTCGCCGAGACGACCACGGTCAACGCGCCGGTCTTCACGTCCAGCGGCACCGCTTCGGGGTCCTTTTCCTTGGGCTGCAACCGGAGAACGTCGATGACTCGCCGCGCCGACACCAGCGCACGCGGGATGGCGTCCGCCCCTTCCATGAAGAAGCCGACCGGCACGGTCAGCGTGGTGACGTACAGGTAGACCGCGACCATCTCCTCGATCGAGATGGCACCGGTCACCACCATGCGCGCCACGATCCACGTGACGACGGCGAGGAACAACGCGGGCAGCCCCCACGTCAGCGCCTGCACCCAGCTCAGCCACGCCGACACCCGGTAGCCGTCCTCGAGGACCTCCCGCGACATAGCGCGGAACCGCGCCTCGAACGCCGGCTTCCCACCGATTCCGGACAACACCCGCAGCCCGCCCACGATGTCGCCGGCCCGCGAACTCAGCTCCCCCTGCCGCTGGCGGTACCCGGCCTCCACGGCGTGCAGCCGGCGCAGGACGGGCCCTGTCACCAGAGCGAGCACCGGCACCCCGAGCAGCACCACGACAGCGACCAGCGGTGAGATCCGCACCAGCAACACCGCCGTGGCGACGTACGCGACCACGGCGCCCACTCCGGGCCCGGTACTGGTCAGCGCGTGCGCAATGCGCGCCGTGTCGCCGTTCTGCAGGTACGTGAGCTCCCCTGTGGACAGCTTCCGCCGCACCACCCCGCCGAGCCGGGTGACGTGCCGGACGACGATCTGGGCCGTGCGCAACGCGGCGTCGGTCCGCACCAGCGTCATCGTGCGATGCCGGGCGATGAAGACCAGGGCCAGCCCCAGCGCCACCGCGAGCAGGGCACCGCACCACCACAGCAACGCGATCCGGTCACCGCCCCGCACACCGGCCTCGACAGCGCGAGAGATGAGGTACGGCGGCAGGATCAGCCCGCACATCGACAGCGAGCCCCACCACGCCCCGGCGAGCACCCGCCCGCGCTGCACGAGCACGAGCCACCACAGGTACCGCCAGGGCGATCGGACGTCCGGCGTCCCCGGGTCGTCGTACGGAACGTGTCGGGCCATGCACCCGACCTTGCCATCATCCAGCGGGCGCCAGGACCGTTTTCGCCTTCAGCCCAATCGCACCAACGGCCGTTGCGCCCAACGCAGCTACGAACGCGAACGCGTAGAAGCCCCACGGGTGCGCCAATCCAGCCGTGAGCAACGCACCGCCGAGCAACGGCCCACTGATGGCACCCAGTCGTCCGATCCCAGCGGCCCACCCGATGCCGGTGGCCCGGTTCTCCTCGTAGACCCGTCCCGCGTAGGCATAAACGAGCACCTGCGCGCTGAACACGAAGCACCCGGCCAGCAACACGGCCACGTACACGCCCACACCCGGCAGCTTGATGCTCAGCAAGGCCAGGAACACCACGGCGGCCGCGAACCACCCGATGGCCGCGGGCCTGATCCCGATCCGGTCGGCGACCGCTCCGGCGATCAGAAGTCCCACCACCGCACCGATGTTGAGCGTGAGCAACAACGCCAGCGCCGTACCGAGCTCGTACCCGGCGCTGCGCATGATCTGCGGCAGCCAGGTGTTCAGCCCGTACACGAGCAACAGCCCCATGAACGACGCCACCCAGAACGCGATCGTCGCCTTGCGCAGGCCCGGCTTGAACAGCGACCCGACCGCCTCCAGCGCGGGAGCCGTGCGCGCCGCCGTCTCCGGCAAGTGCTTGACCATCAACGGAATCAGCACCAACGCCGGCAGCGCGCCCACCACGAACAGCGACCGCCAGCCCAGCTGCGGGATGAGCACGATGCCCAGCAACGCCGTGATGACCGCACCGACGTGATAACCGGTCATGATGAGCGTCGTGGCCCGCCCGCCCTGCTGCGGCCGAGCCTCGTTGACCAGCGCGATCGCCGTGGGCAGGCAGCCACCGAGGCCGAGCCCCGCGAGGAACCTGAGGATCCCGAACGTCGTCGCGTCCGGCGCGAACGCACAGGCCAGCGTGAACACGGAGAACCCGGCCACCGCGTAGATCATCACCTTGCGGCGCCCGATGACGTCGGTGATGGTCCCGATGATCAGCGCGCCGAGCATCATCCCGACCAGGCCGGCCGTGGACACCGCGCCGGCGCTCGCCGTCGTGAGCAGCTTCTCCTGCAACAGCACAGGAATCACCGTGCCGAGCACCACGAGGTCAAAGCCGTCGAGCAGGACAGCGGTCCAGCACAGCGGCAACACCCATTTGTTCACGCGCTCTTCCTCCTCGTCGAGGCGCCTGGTGATGCCGAGCATCGTGCGACTTCAGAGCCCCAGATCGGGAGTGCGGTTTCCATCCAACGGAAACGTCATGTGCTCCAGGAACGCCGAAAGGGCCGTCCCTCCACAAAGGAGGAACGGCCCTTTCGGAGAACCTAGCTCAGTTGCCGGCCAGCTTCTTGGCGTTGGCCTCGACGTCGTCCAGCCCGCCGCAGGAGAAGAACGCCTGCTCCGGGTAGTGGTCGAACTCGCCCTTGCACACGCGGTCGAACGCCTCGATCGTGTCCTTGATGGGCACGAAGGAGCCGGGCTGACCGGTGAACTTCTCGGCCACGATGAAGTTCTGGCCGAGGAAGCGCTCGAGACGACGCGCGCGACCGACGAGGACCTTGTCCTCCTCGGAGAGCTCGTCCATACCGAGGATGGCGATGATGTCCTGCAGCTCCTTGTACTTCTGCAGGATTCGCTTCACCTCCTGGGCGACCCGGTAGTGCTCCTCGCCGACGATCGACGGCTCGAGGATTCGAGACGACGACGACAGCGGGTCGACGGCCGGGTAGATGCCCTTCTGGGAGATCGGACGGGAAAGCTCCGTCGTCGCGTCCAGGTGGGCGAAGGTCGTCGCCGGGGCGGGGTCGGTGTAGTCGTCCGCGGGCACGTAGATGGCCTGCAGCGAGGTGATCGACCTACCGCGCGTCGAGGTGATGCGCTCCTGGAGCTCACCCATCTCGTCCGCCAGCGTCGGCTGGTAACCCACGGCCGAAGGCATGCGGCCCAGCAGGGTCGACACCTCGGAACCGGCCTGGGTGAACCGGAAGATGTTGTCGATGAAGAGCAGCACGTCCTGGTTCTGCACGTCGCGGAAGTACTCCGCCATCGTGAGAGCGGACAGCGCGACGCGCATACGCGTGCCGGGCGGCTCGTCCATCTGACCGAAGACCAGGGCGGTGTCGCTGAGAACGCCCATCTCCTCCATCTCGAGGAGGAGGTCGGTGCCCTCACGGGTGCGCTCACCGACGCCGGCGAACACCGACGTACCGGAGAACTCACGCGCGATACGCGTGATCATCTCCTGGATGAGCACGGTCTTGCCGACACCCGCGCCGCCGAACAGGCCGATCTTGCCACCCTTGACGTACGGGGTGAGCAGGTCGATGACCTTGATGCCGGTCTCGAGGATCTCGGTCTTGCCCTCGAGCTGGTCGAAGGCGGGCGCCTTGCGGTGGATGCCCCACTGCTCGCCGTCCCGGCCGAGGCCGGGCACGTCGAGGCAGTCACCGAGGGCGTTGAAGACGTGGCCCTTGACGACGTCACCGACGGGGACCGAGATGGCCTTGCCGGTGTCGGTCACGGTCGCACCGCGCACCAGACCGTCGGTCGGCTGCATCGAGATGGTGCGGACCAGGTTGTCGCCGAGGTGCTGCGCGACCTCGAGGGTCAGCGTCTTGGCGACCGCCTCGAAGGTGATCTCGGCGTGGCAGGCGTTGAACAGCTCCGGCACGGCGCCGCGCGGGAACTCCACGTCGACGACCGCACCGATCACCCGGACCACACGGCCGGTGCGGGTGGTGGTGGCAGTAGCACTCATGTCAGTCATCACTTCCTGCGCCACCGGTAAGCGCGGAGGCGCCACCGACGATCTCGCTGATCTCCTGGGTGATCTGGGCCTGACGGGCCGAGTTCGCCGCCCGGCTGAGGTTGCGCACGAGCTCCGTCGCGTTGTCCGTCGCCGCCTTCATGGCCGTACGACGAGCCGCCGACTCCGAAGCCGCCGCCTCCAGCATGGCCGAGAACAGCCGCGTCTTCACGTACTTGGGGAGCATCGCTCCGAGCAGCGCTTCCGCACTGGGCTCGAAGTCGTACACCGCGCGGGGGCCCTGGGGGGTCTCACCGGTGTACTCGACGTCCATCGGCGCGATCCGCCTGGCGGTCGGCGTCTGGCTCAGCATGGACTTGAACTCGGTGTACACGACGTGGATCTCGTCCACGCCCTGCGCACCGTTCTCCGTGCCCTCCAGGAACGCCTCCACCAGCGCGTCACCCGCCTCGACGGCGTTGACGTAGTGCGGGGTCTGGGAGAACCCGCTCCACGACGCGGTGACCTCGCGACGGCGGAAGTTGTAGTACCCGATCGCCTTGCGGCCGGTCGCGTACAGCACCGGCTCCTTGCCCTCGGACTTGAGCAGCTGGATCAGCTGCTCAGCGGCCTTGAGCACGTTCGCGTTGTAACCACCGCACATGCCCTTGTCACTGGTCACGACCAGGACGGCGGCACGCTTGGGGTTCTCGCGTTCCGACAGCAGCGGGTGGTCGAGGTTCGCCGAGGCCTCGGCCAACGCGGAGAGCACGTTCGTGATCTCGTCCGCGTAGGGGCGCGAGGCCGCGACCCTGGTCTGCGCCTTGGCGAGGCGAGACGTGGCGATGAGCTCGTACGCCTTCGTGATCTTCTTGGTCGAGTTGACCGTTCGGATCCGCTGGCGGAGCTCCCGAATCTGTGCGCCCATGGCTCAGATCACTTCTTGGTGGGCTCGGGCTTGTGGAGCTTCACCGATTCCTGGGCGACCTTGTCGGCGTCCATCGCCTTCTCCGGCGCCTCGTTGACGATCGTCGTGCCGTCCGAAGCGGTGAACTGCTTCTTGAACTCGGCCACGGCGGCGGCAACGCGCTTCTGCGAGTCCTCGGGGAACTTCTTGGTCTCGACGATGCTGCTCAGCACGTCCGCGTGGTTGCGGCGCAGCGAGTCCTTGAAGTCCGCGACGAACCTGCGGATGTCGGCGACGGGAACGTCGTCCAGGTGACCCTTGGTCGCGGCGAAGATCTCGACGACCTGCTCCTCGACGGGGACCGGGGAGTACTGGCCCTGCTTGAGCAGCTCGACCAGACGGGCACCGCGGTCCAGCTGGGCGCGCGACGCGGCGTCGAGGTCGGACGCGAACGCGGAGAAGGCCTCCAGCTCGCGGAACTGCGACAGGTCCAGACGCAGCGAGCCCGCGACGTCCTTCATCGCCTTGATCTGCGCGGCACCACCGACGCGGGAAACGGAGATACCCACGTTGACGGCCGGGCGGACACCGGCGTTGAACAGGTCGGACTCGAGGAAGCACTGACCGTCGGTGATCGAGATGACGTTGGTCGGGATGTACGCCGACACGTCGTTCGCCTTGGTCTCGATGATCGGGAGACCCGTCATCGAACCGCCGCCGAGGTCGTCGGACAGCTTCGCGCAACGCTCGAGGAGACGCGAGTGCAAGTAGAAGACGTCGCCCGGGTAGGCCTCGCGGCCCGGCGGACGGCGCAGCAGCAGCGAGATCGCGCGGTACGCCTCGGCCTGCTTGGTCAGGTCGTCGAAGATGATCAGGACGTGCTTGCCCTGGTACATCCAGTGCTGGCCGATGGCGGAGCCGGTGTACGGCGCCAGCCACTTGAAGCCGGCGGAGTCAGAAGCGGGGGCGGCGACGATCGTCGTGTACTCGAGTGCGCCCGCCTCCTCCAGCGCGGCCTTGACGCCCGCGATGGTGGAGCCCTTCTGGCCGATGGCGACGTAGACGCAGCGGACCTGCTGCTTCGGGTCGCCCGACTCCCAGGCCTTCTTCTGGTTGATGATCGTGTCGATGCAGACCGCGGTCTTGCCGGTCTTGCGGTCACCGATGATCAGCTGACGCTGACCGCGACCGATCGGGGTCATCGCGTCGATGGCCTTGATGCCGGTCTGCATCGGCTCGGACACCGGCTGACGCTGCAGCACGGACGCCGCCTGCAGCTCCAAGGCGCGGGTGTCGTCGGCGACGATGTCACCGAGGCCGTCGATCGGCGTGCCGAGCGGGTTGACGACACGACCGAGGAAGCCGTCGCCGACCGGCACGGACAGGACCTTGCCCGTCCGGCGGACTTCCTGGCCCTCTTCGATCTTGTCGAAGTCACCGAGGATGACCGCACCGATGTTGCGGACCTCGAGGTTCAGGGCGACGCCGAGGACGCCACCGGGGAACTCGAGCAGCTCGTTGGTCATCGTGCCCGGAAGGCCTTCGACGATGGCGATGCCGTCGTAGGTCTCGGAGACGGTACCGACCTCTTCCCGGCTGACCTCCGGGGAGTAGCTCGAGACGTACTTCTCGATCGCACTGCGGATCTCGTCCGACGAGATCGTCAGCTCCGCCATGTCGTTCCTGCTCTCACTTCTTCGTTCTTGGGAAAGGGCTCGGGGGCTAGCTGGCGAGATTGCGGCGCAGTGCCGCCAACCGGCCGGCGATGCTTCCGTCGATGATCTCGTCGCCGATCTTGATCGAGAGGCCGCCGCCCAGTGAGGGGTCGACCTCCACGTGCAGAGCGATCGGGCGCGAGTAGATCGTGGTCAGCGTCGCGGTCAAGCGGTCGACCTGCTCCGCGGTCAGTGCCACGGCGGACCGGACGTGCGCGACGGAACGCTGACGGCGCTTGGCCGCCAGGTCGGCGAGCTCGGAGAGCCCGTCCGCCACACGCACTCCGCGCGGGTTGCGAACCAGCTGGTCCACCAGCGTCTTGGTGACCGGGCTGACCTTCCCCTCGATGAGGGAGTCGACCAGCGCGACCTTGCCGGCTGCGTCACCGGCGGGGTCCGCCAGCAGCAGCTCGAGCTCGTTCGAACCAGCCACGATGCGGCCGAGCCGGAACAGCTCGTCCTCGGTCGAGTCCAGCTGGCCGTCGCGCTCGGCACGCACCAGCAGCGTGGTGCGGGCGAGCGACTCGACACCGTCCACGAGCTCGCGCGGGCTGGACCAGCGCGAGGTCACGACGGCGGCCAGGATCTGCAGGGTCGCGTCGCTCACCTTGCCCGCGAACAGGCCACGAGCCAGCTGCTCACGACCGGCGGCCTCGGAGGAGGCGTCGGCGAGCGCGCCGCGCAGCGAGCGCTGAGCGACCAGCAGGTCGAGCACGGCGAAGAGCTCCTCGCCGAGCTTGGCGAGGTCGTTCGTCGACGTGGTGGCGTCGGCCAGCTCCAGCAGCCGCAGTTCCGCGGCTGCCAGAGCTTCACGACTTGCGGCATGCAACGTCATCGGCAGCCTCTACTTGCTCGCGGGCGCCGCGACGGCGTCCAGCTCGTTGAGGAAGCGGTCGACGGTGCCACGGCGGCGGGAGTCGTCCTCGAGGGACTCGCCCACGACCTTGCTCGCCAGTTCGACAGCGGTGCGGCCGAGGTCGGCACGCAGCTCCGCGACGATCTGGGCGCGCTGAGCGTCCAGCTGGTGCTGGCCCTGCGCGACGATGCGCGCGGACTCGGCCTGCGCCTGCTCGCGCATCTCCTCGACGATCTGCAGGCCTTCGGCCCGAGCGTCGTCGCGGATGCGCGCGGCCTCGGCGCGAGCCTCGGCCAGCTGCTCCTTGTACTGCTCGAGAGCACGCTGGGCTTCGGCCTGAGCCTGCTCAGCCTTCTCGATGCCACCCTCGATCTTGGCAGTCCGCTCCTCGTACAACGCCTCGAAGCGCGGTGAGACGAACTTCTTGATGACGAAGAGGAGGAGCAGGAACGCGACGAGACCGAGGATGATCTCCGAGGTGTGCGGGAGGACCGGGTTGACCGGCCCCTCCGCCGCCAGGATGAGGGTGTCCATCACGGTTTCTCCTAACGCGATCTGGATTCGGTCAGGCAGTCGCGATGAAGTAAACGACGAAGCCGATCAGCGCGAGGACCTCGACGATGGCGAAGGTGGTCCAGGCGAGACCGAGCAGCACGCCGCGGGCCTCGGGCTGGCGGGCGGTGCCGCTGATGACCGAGGAGAAGATCAGACCCACGCCGATGCCCGGGCCGATGGCCGCGAGACCGTAGCCGATGGCCGCGAGACCCTGGTTCAGGTTGACGGCGTCCTGGGCGATCTGGATAGCGCTCACTGTTGCTGTTCCCTTTCCAACTCGGTCCGCGAGATTTCGCGGATCGGAGGCTTTGCGTTTGTCAGTGCTCTTCTGCCAACGCCATGCCGATGTAGCTGGCAGACAGCAGCGCGAAGATGTAGGCCTGCAGGCACATGATCAGTGCCTCCAGGAAGGTCAGCGCGATGGCGAAGGCGAAGGACACCGGCGCCACGATGACGGTCAGTCCGCCATTGAGCAGCAGGAACTCACCTGCCAGGGTGAACACCAGCAGCAGGAGGTGACCCGCGAACATGGCCGCGAAAACTCGGATCGCCAGCGTGAGCGGGTTCAGGATGAACTTCTGGAAGAACTCGATCGGGATCAGCAGCGGGAGCACGAACCACGGCGCGCCCGGCGGAACCGTCTGGTGCTTCAAGTAGCCCACGAAGCCGTGCCGCTTGAACCCGACGAAGTGGTACACCGGGTAAACAACGAGCAACGAAACGGCGAGCGGGAATCCGATGTGCGACATCGTGGGGAACTGGACGATCGGGATGAGCCCGAACAGGTTGTTCACCAGGATGAAGGTGAAGATCGTGAGGATCAGCGGGATGAAGGGCTTGAAGTCCTTCGCACCGATCTGCTCCCTGGCGATGTTGTTGCGCCCGAAGTCGTAAAGCGACTCGGCGGCGAACTGGAACTTGCCGGGGACGACCTTGAGGTTGCGGGTCGCCGCAATGAAGAACACGGCGATGATCACGATCGACAGCACCAGCAGGACCATCGGCTTCGTGACCGAGCCGAAGATCGGCGGGAGGAAGAAGTCCTTCACACCGGGAGCGACGAACTCGCCCCCCGAAGCCAGCAACTTGGTCACTGTGTTCCTTCCGGTTCTCCCGGCCGGCGTTCACTCCGCCGGGGGAATCGTCACGATCTGGACTTAACGTACCTTACGGTTCGCAAGCGACTACCAGAGGCACCCCTGCTATCGGGTGTCCCTGGTCTGCGCGGACCATATCAGCAGGTCTAGGCGCCTTCGGAGGCGGGCACGACCATCTGGCTACGGCTGCGCTTGGAGGCTCTGGCCTCCAGGAACGACGTGACGAGCACTGTCGCCACCAGGGTGATTCCCAGTGCCTTGGGTTCGAGCCACGACTGGTTGCGCAGCAGGATCACCGCGAGCAGCAACACGATCAGCTTGCCCATGAATCCGCCGAGTGCGGCGACCATCACGAACATCGGATCGAGCGCCGCCGTCTTGCGCATCAACAACAACGTGGCAAGGCTCGAACCGATGGCGATCGCACCACCGATCAATGATCCGAAGAGACCAGCGGTCCCCCAGATCACAGTTGACACGACGACGCCGAGGACAAACGTGCCGAGCGCGGCCCACGCGGCCTCGCGGAACATTTCCCCGGCGAGTCGCTGGACGGTCAGCTCGTGCGTGACGGCCTTGTCCGCGTCGCTCATGTCCCGAAGTCTAGGAACCCGCTTGTGAGGCGCTGCGAGCAGCCCCTCGTTAACGGCGGTTAAGCGGCCCCAAACAAGACGGCGCACCAATTTCCGGCAAACCTTCAGGACTTGCTGCGAGCGTCCCTGAGCCGGGGGATCACCGAGACCACGAACGTCACGATCAGCCCGATGACGAAGCACGTGGCCACGATGATCGGGTCGAACAGCGTGAGCGCGACCGCGCCGAAGGCCAGGACGCCGGCCCACAAGTAGATGAGCAGCACGGCGCGACGCTGCGAGTGCCCGATCTCCAGCAACCGGTGGTGCAGGTGCATCTTGTCCGGGGAGAACGGGCTCTCGCCGCGTCGTGTGCGGCGGATGATCGCCATCAGCAGGTCGAGCAGCGGCACGAACAGCACCGCGGCGACCACGATCAGTGGCGAGAGCAGACCGAGCAGGTCGGCCGCGCTGCCGGTGGCCTGGTTGATCTTGCCCGACGCGCTGGTGGTCGCGGCGGCGAGCATGAGGCCGATGAGCATCGAGCCGGAGTCGCCCATGAAGATGCGCGCGGGGTTGAAGTTGTGCGGCAGGAAGCCCAGGCACGCGCCCGCCAGCACGGCGGCGATCAGGGCCGGCGGGTAGGCCTCGACGGCACCCTGGCGTTCGACCAGCAGACCGATCGAGAACGCCGCCGTCGCCGCGGCGGCGATGAGCCCGATGCCGGCGGCGAGTCCGTCGAGACCGTCGACGAAGTTCATCGCGTTGATCATGGTGACCGCGAGCAGCACGGTCAGCAACGCGCCCTGGTTCTGGTCGAGGGAGATGGTCGCGCCGCCGTCCCACGGCACCCACGCGATCATCCACTGCAGACCGAACAGCACGAGGATGCCCGCAGCCGTGACCTGACCGGCGAGCTTGGTGAGCGAGTCGAGCTCGAACCTGTCGTCGATCGCACCCACGAGCACGATGACCCCGCCCGCGACGATGACACCCCACGGGTCGTTGGAGAAGTCGAACGCGGCCCGCAGCACCGGCAACTGGTGCGCCACGAACATGCCGGCCAGCACACCGCCGTAGATGGCGACACCACCCATGCGCGGCATCGGCTGCACGTGCACGTCTCGCTGCCGCGGGTAGGCCACCGCCCCGAGCCGGAACGCCATCGCGCGCACCAGCCCCACGAGCAGGAACGTCACGACGGCAGCGATCAACGCGACGAGCAGGTACTCGCGCACGGGAAGGATGAACGAGGATGCGGGCCCCACGGGCCTACCAATCGATCGGGGGTGTTCGGGGTGCTCGCCACGGTACTCGCGGCGACCATGATCAATTCTGGCAGCCGCTCGCTACCGAGCGACCTCGACCTCGATACCAAGCACCTCGTTGACGTCTTCCTTGCTGACCGCACCCTCGCGCAGGATCAGCGCGTCGGGCCCGGTGAGGTCGACGATGGTAGAGGCGATGTTCTCGCCACTAAGCCCACCGTCGAGGTACACGGGCACGGCGTCGCCGAGCTGGTCACGAGCCTCCTGCGCACTGGACGCCGGCGCGTGCCCGGTCTTGTTGGCGCTGGACACGGCCATCGGCCCGACGTCGCGCAACAACTCCAGGGCCACAGGATGCAACGGCATGCGCAGCATGACCGTGCCGCGCGTCTGCCCCAGATCCCAGGCCAGGCTCGGCGCGTGGGGCAGCACGATGCTGAGCCCACCGGGCCAGAACGCCTCGATGAGGGCCCGCGCCTGCCGAGGCACGCTGAGGACCAGCCCGTCGATGGTCGTCCAGGACCCGACCAGCACGGGCACGGGCATGTCGGGCCCGCGCCCCTTGGCGTCGAGAAGACTCCGGACGGCTTCCGCGTCGAACGCGTCGCAGCCGATCCCGTAGACGGTGTCGGTGGGCAGGACGACAAGGCGCCCGCTCCGCACCGCGCCGGCGGCGGCGGCAAGCCCCGCCGCGCGATTGCCCGGTTCGCTGCAGTCGTAGACCGTGCTCACCTCGGTGAGCCTAGCCAGCCTCTACGGCAGGGTGACGCAAGGCCCGCCCTATCCCACTTGCGCGAGGGTCCGGACCGGACACTCTCCAAGCCGCGAAGAGCGGCCCTGAACCTGCGCTTCGGTTCTCACTTCACGCGTCTACGACCTCTCTGACCAGGTGAAGTTCCGGCCCGAACAGGCTAAGTAGTTCAACGCATCCCCCAAACGGCCGCACAACTGTAAGGTCATGGGTCGACCACAGAGCGCAATCGGGGAGGGTCGAGCTTCTGTGTCTGAAGAAGTAGTGACAAGTGGCAAGGTCGGCAGCTTTGCCGACAGGGCCTCTGGGGGCGCTTGGGACGGCATCTTCGGCAGTGGCCTGAGCGCCGTCATGGACGCCGGCAAGGCCGTCGCGGTAGCCGTGGAGACCCAGCAACTGTCCGTCGACCCGCACCTGGTCGACGCCATGATCAAGAAACTCACCGCGATGCAGGACGAGCTCGACAAAGTCGGCCGCAAGTCGGCGGATCTCAGCACGCAGACCAAGCTCGGCGGGGGATACGCCGAATCGATCAGCCAGGGCAACAGGACGTTCGGCACCGCGGCTCAGCAGACCATCAAAGATCTCGTCAAAGCGATCAACGAACTCAAGAGGCAGATCGAGAAGAGTCGCGCCTCGTACCAGAACGTTGACCAAGCGGGTGCGGACTCGCTCAAGAAACTTGGGAAGTAATGAAGCGCATCCTCATCGCCACGACGATCAGCCTGGCTGTCCTCACCGCCGGCTGCACCAGCGGCGGCACGACGGGAACTCCTACGCCGACGGATGGCAGCGCAGCCCCGACCAGCGGTTCCGACTCGGCCTCGGGCCTGGACGCCGTCAAACCGTGCGACCTGCTCACCGAAGCCGACGTCACCAGCCTCGGCCTCAAGTACCCAGGCGAAGCAGAAAAGGTAGGCACCTCTGATGGCTGCGACTGGGCCGTCAGCGGCAACGGAGGACTCCGTGTGGGGATCCGAACCAACTCAGGCCTCAAAGACCTGAACCTCGACGGCGACAAGGTTTCGCCGACCAAGGTCGGCAAGTACGACGCGACCAAGGTCGAGGCGCAGGACGGAGCGAAGAACATCTGCACGATCGCGATCTCGGTCAGCGAGACGTCATCGATCGTGGTGATCGGAAACCTGACTGCCACCTCAGAGGACACCGCAGCCGCTTGCCAACGGTCGTCCAAAGCCGCCGACCTGATCGCACCGAAGCTGCCGTAACGACGTCCGAGGGGGATCTCATGGCGCCCGTTCAACCCACAGTTCCAACACCGAACGCGAACTACCCCGGCCAACAGCACGAGCAGATGAAGGCTCTGGTCACCCAGAACTACAACCCCGAAACTGCCACCACTGTCAGTGATGCGTGGAAGTCGATCGGTACGACGTTCAAGGAACTGGCCACCGACTTCAGCATCCTCGTCAACGGTTCTCAGGATGCCTGGAAAGGACGGGCCGCCGAAGGTGTTCGGGCAGCTCTGGGCAAAGTAGGAACCTTCTCGGAGCAAACCGGCGAAGCGTTCGTGCGCACGTCCACTGCGATCGCGCAGCAGCGGGATGCGGCGGTGCAGGCGAACAAGAGCATGCCTGAACCGGTCAGCTTCAATCCGTTGGACATCATGAAGAAGTACGCCGGTCCCTCGGTCATCTTCCCTCCCGCCATGGTCGGCGCACCGTTCGAAATGCTCTCCAAGCACAACGAACAGCAAGAGGCGAAGGCCGAAGCCGTGCAGGTCATGCAGACGCGTGACAACACGATGATGGCAGCGGCGATGTCCATGCCCGCCATGGAAACCACTCCGCAGGTCACGCAGGACCAGGGCGTCACGCAGACGAGCAGCACCACCAGCACGAGCAGCCTGAGCAACGTCAACGCCAACCAGCAGTTCGGCAACAACAGCACCACGGGCATGCCGTCGATGCCGCCGGGTTCCAGCAACGGCACGACCAACACCGCGTGGGCCGCGCCTCAGGTCAAGGACCCGTCGCTGCAGCAAGGCAACAACAACCAGAACAACCCCGGTGGCCAGAACCGGCCGCCGTTCACCCCGCCCGGCATGCTGCCTCCCGGTGTGCGGCCGCCCGGCGGCGGTCTGCAGGGACGTCCTCCCGGCGGTGGTCCGGGCATGCGTCCCGGCGGCGGCCCCGGAGGCGGTTCCGGTGGTGGCGCAGGTGGTCGCGGCATGGGCCCGGGCGGTATGGGTCCTGGCGGCATGGGTGGTGCGGGCTCCGCGCGTGCCATGGGCAGCTTCGGTCCCGCCACTCCCGGTGGCAGCGCCGGCGTCATGGGTGGTCCGGGTGGCGCTGCGGGCGCCGGTGGTGCTGGTGCCGCGGGCCGTGGTGGCGCCGCTGGTGCGGGCGGCATGGGTGCCGGGGGCGGCGCCGGTGCGGGCAGCGGCGAGGAGGACAAGGAGCACAAGTCCAACTACCTGATCCCGACCGACGAGTTCTTCGACGACGATCGCATGGTCGCGCCGCCGGTGATCGGCGGATGAAGCAGATCGCGCAGCTCTCCCTGCCCGCGTTCGAGGTCCTCTGGGAGGACCTGCGGGCGGGGAGCATCCCGTACCCCTTCGACATCAGCCAGCACGGCGAGACGCTCGACGAGCGCGCTCGCATCAAGGCCGCCGTGCACGCTGATCTCGAACGCCGGCACCTGGCGCGGCGCGGCAGGCCCGAGCCTGATCTCGAGGACGCGCTGAACCTGTTGGCGCGTCCCGAACTCCGCGTGATCGCGCTCTGCATCCCGGACATGAACCAGCAGAAGCTCGTTCGCGCCAGCGTGGTGGCGCGCGGCGGGTACGCGGTGCTGGTGGTCCAGGAGGACACCGGCGTCACGCTGAGCCTGGTGCAGCCCAACGAGATCGCCACCTGTCTCGCGAACGTCGTGCCGCACGGCAGGCCGGGGCCGGGCAAGCTCGTGACCGTGCCGGCGCAGGCCTTCGAAAGCCGTCCGCAGCAACAAGAAGGCTTCCGGCAGTCGGTCCGCACGGCGGAGAGCGACGAGGTCCGCATCGCCAAGCAGATGCTGACCGGCCCGGCCATCGGCAACGGCCACTTCCTCGTGCAGATGGGCCAGGGCCGCACCAAACGGGACTTCCCGCCGGTCACGTGGATCGACACGAACCAGGGCCGCTACTCCAACGTCGAGACCCGCAAGGGCTGGTTCACGATCAGCCCCGCCGACAACATGGGCCTGGTGCGACACCTCGGACAGGTGCTGGCGATGACGAGCGAGCGATGAACCCCGAACAGATGATCGCGGACCTCGAGTCCAGGGCGCAGCAGCTCCAGCAACGCTCCCAGCAGATGCAGGAGCAGATCCAGCAGGCCAGCAGCACCGTCACCTCCCCCAACGAGGCGGTGACGGTGCGGGTCGCACCGAACGGCGCGTTGCAGCACATCGAGTTCTCGCCCGTCGCGATGCGCCTGACGCACGTGCAACTGAGCCAGCTCGTGATGCAGACCGTGCAGAAGGCCCAGATCCAGGCCGCCGAACAGGTCGCGTCCGTTGTGGAGCCCGAGTTCGGCGGCACGGAGGCGATGGACTTCCTGCGCAGCTTCATCCCGCAGCCTGAGGAAGCGGAAGCGCCGCCACCGCCCGAGGACGGTCAGGTCATGCGCGAGGTCTCGTGGAACGAGCCTGCGCAGAAGCCCCAGCCGAGGCCGCAGCGCCCGCCTGAGGACGACGAAGACGGCTTCGGGAGCGTGCTGCGATGACCGGGTTCGGTGTAGATCCACGAGAACTGCACAAGTTCGCAGAAGGTCAGTTCGACCGGCAGAACGCCTTGGCGAGCGCCGCGAACACCGCGTCCGGGGTCAGCCTCGGCGGCGAGACCTTCGGACAACTGCTCCAGTGGTTCGCCGACGACGCTCAGGACAAGGCGCGCGAGACCGTCGACAACCTCAGGAAGCTGGTGGAAGGCGTTGGCCGGGCCGCGGACGACACCAAAGCAACAGCGCTGACCTATGAGGCGTACGAGGACTCGAACAGAAACCGGTTCGGAGGTGAGCGGTGAACTTCTGGACCGGATGGGACTCCGACGGCAAGATCGCAGGCCCTGACAACTTCGCGGGTGCGGGCGCGGTGGAGTCCGTCGCTCAACTCGCGGACTCGGTGACGCGCGCCGGGGAAGGCGACTTCGCGGAGATCGGCCTCAACCTCGGTGCGGCAGGTCTCGACCTGCTCGGGACCTTCCTCGATCCCCTGGGTTCCCTGGCCACCGCGGGCATCGGGTGGTTGATCGAGCACGTCAGCTTCCTCCGCCAGGGCTTGGACTGGCTCGCCGGCAACGGTGACGCGATCAAGGCCGCCGTCGCCACCTGGAACCAGGTCGCCATTCAGGTCAAAGACGTCGCGGAGGAACAACGCACCGCAGTCGACCGCGAGGTTCGCGGCTGGTCCCAGGCAGCTGCCGACGGATTCAGGCAGAGCCAGAGCAGGCTCGCCGACGAGATCGAAGCGATGAGCAAGACCTGCGTCGCCACCGCTCAGGAGATCGCCACCGCAGGCACGATCACCGCGGCCGTCCGCGGCATGATCCGCGACCTCGTCGCCATGTTCGTCTTCGAGGTCATCCGCAACGCTGTCATCGCACTCAGCGCTTCTTACGTGTCCCTGGGCAGTTCGGTCGCAGCCTTCGCAGCATGGGCGGTCGGCCGCGGTGCCGCCGTGCTGGGCAAGATCACGCAGTACCTCGCCAAGCTCATGCGGGTCATCACCCGCATCTCAGGCCGGTTGAAGGGTCTGTTCAGCAAGGTGGGCGACATGCTCAAAGGCCTGGGGCGGTTCGGAAAGGGCGGCAGAGGCACGGACGCTCCGAGCGCTCCGCGCGTTCGTGACAGTCCGGACGCGACCACCACTCCCAGCCGCGCAGATGGCGTGGAGAACGCCGGCAAGCGGCTTGAGGACTGGGGCAACTCCCGCCCAACGCTCGGTGATGCCGCGACAAAGGGCAAAGAGGGCCTGCGCGAGGGCTGGGACGCGTACAAGGACGCCGGCAACACGTACAACCGCGCTTACGCCGACAAGAGGCCGAGCAATGCCGCCGTCGACGCATACGCTCCGTTCAAACCGATCACACGCGCTGATGGCAGCGTCACGCCACATTCGGTTCCCGATGTGATGGGCGGCGGCTTCCAGACCAAGTTCGGGGCGGACGTCCTGCGCGAGACGGCCAAGCAGGACGAGCTGGAGGGGCAGTTGGGCAAGGACCCGACTCCGGAACAGAAGCGCACGTTCGAAAAGATCAAAGGCAGCCTCGACCTGTGACCACGACATCCCGCACACCACTGTGGATCTCGCTCGCAGGACTCTGCCTGCTGCTCATGGGGATCGGCGGGTTCGTCTTCAACGGCGCGGGTCGCTGGGCGATCGCGGGCGCGCCAGTGGTGCTCCTCAGCTGGCTGGCGCTGATGCCGTGCCTGGAGCGGCTGCGGCCGAAGAGTTCTGTGGATGCGTGGGTGGGCTTCATGGCCATCTTCATCCCGCTCTTCCTGTACATGGGCGGTCATTCGCTGTGGCTCACGGCTTTCGGCGAGCGGCTCAACGACTGCGAGGTCACCGCCGTCAACACCCACGCGAATCGGCGGTCGCCGGACACCGTCACCAACGACGTCACCTGCGGCGAGCGCAAGCTCGTCTACACGCCGAGTTGGGGTGTCGAGGCCAAGGAAAAGGGCGAACGAGTCGACCTCGTGGTCGACCGCGTCGGGTTCACGCTCGACCTGGAACCGGCCAAGGTCTCGACCAGCAGGAACCTGCTGGTCCCGCTGGCTGTCGCCTGGGGCGTCGGCTCCGTCCTCCTGGTGCTCAAGGCGCCTCGAAGGAAATCGAGGACGAAGCGGCAGGCATCTCTGCGAGAAGACTTCATGTGACCTCCCCAGCCGGCGAGCAACGGCCGCAAGAGCTGGACCGCGCTCCTGGCCGCGGCGCTCGCTTGTGCGATCGCGGCACCGGTTCTGGCGATGAAGGGCGATCTGACATCGCACATCGCCATCGCGTTGGCCAGTGGAGGTACGGCCTGGTTCGCGACGGCACGACTGCGGCCGTGGAGCCGTACTTCCGCATGGGCGTTGCTCGTCGTGGTTGCGATCGCCTTCGTGTCCTCGACGGGCATGAAGTCCCTGTGGCTCTCGGTGCATGGAAAGCCGGCGAACGGACCGACCTGGTGGTCGACCCCACCGGGCTAGCGGGATGCGCGGAGCCGGACACGATCAAGCCGTGGGTCAGCGCACTGGTGGGTCTGGCAACCGTTGCGGGGGCCAAGCCCAAGGTCGGCCGAGGCTTCCTATAGGTAGGCGCACACGCGGTCACGCGCGAGGCGGCGGTTCCTCGAAGCGCGTGACCGCGTGCCCTCCCCGCGGAGAACATACGACCGTTTGGTCCCAATGGCATCAAACGTCGTGTTATTGGCCAGGATTTGGCCACTCCCCACAGCGAGCGGGCCACGTCGTCCTCGTGGGCGGCGACGGAAGCAACGGATCGGCGGGGCGTCCGGCAAGCGTGTCAGTTGCCCTCGTTCGGCGCATTGACAATGCCTGTTTCCGCCGTCTTCGCCCCATTCCGATCAGGACCGACTATTGTCCCAGCGACAGAGTTCAATTGCGTGTTGTTGTTGTCTCACCATGTCCCTGACCAGCACAAACACAGAGTGCTTTATTCAATGACAGAAAGTGGACAGGACAATGTCAACTCCCGCGCCGGCGACGGGAAAAGATTCTCCGAAGTTGCGCGACGACACCACCCGCTTCCTCTGCGGAGCCGCTCACCGCGACGAGGAGTTCGCGGATTCCGCCATTCGCGAGTACCTCGTGGAGGCCACTCGGTCGATTCCGCGCTCGCCCGGCGTCAACGCCGGCGCGGTGTTGCGGGAGGCGGTGGCGGCGCGCACGCGGCGCAAGGTGCGCGACGCGCTGCTGCTGGTGCTGGCGCTGGTGGCGCTGTTCGCCGCGAGCGGGACGGTGCTCGTGCTGTGGCTGGTGGTCGCCTCGATCGCGGCGGTCGGGACCGGGGCTCGGGTGGCGTTCACGCGGCCGCGACGAGTCGTCACGCAGCGGGGGCCGGCCGTGCTCGGCGCGATCGCCAGCGCGATCGCGCTCTTCTTCGTGCTGTACAAGTTCATCGAAGAGCTCGACGACTCCACCTCGTACTGCAGGCCCAGGTACGAGGAGTGCGGGCCGGAGAGCAGCGACGGCGCGCTCGCGGTCTTGATCATCGCGATCGTGCTGATCTTCGCGGTGTTGTTGGCGGATCGGGTCGTGACGTGGTTGCTGGTCACGAAGAGCTTCCGGCGCGCCGGGTTCCGCACCAGCAAGGGCGAGCAGGAGCTGTGGCGAAACGAGTGGGCGTTCCGGGGGCTTGGGCACGCGAGCTACGCCGAAGCGCTCGCGCTCTACCCGATCGAGGAGAACGACGAGCCTGAGGACGCGGACGGCGCTCAGGTGATCGTCTACCACGGCTATCGGCCGTTCGTCGGCTCCGGCGCGATGTTCGAACCGTGGTCCATGGCGCTGCCCCTCAAGCCCGCCGAGGGGAAGCTCGACGCGCCGCTGCCCGGATTCGCCCTGGCGGAGCTGTACGAACGCATCACGAGCGAGCTGGTCAAGACGGGCCGTTCGCCGTCGCTCTCGCCGGGTCATCGGCTGCGCAACCTCAAGACCGGCGACCGCGTCGTCATCTCCTCGGTCGAGCTGATCGACCACATCGACGATGCCGAAGCGCGGATCGTGTTGCCCGACAAGGACCATTCGCCGAGGGACACCGTCGACCGGTCCGTTGTGGACGATCTGATCACCCGGCCGATGGAGTGGATGCGCTACTTCCGCTCGTTCCAGGTCGAGACGTGGGACCGCGACGTCGTGATCTCCGCGTACCTGACGTTCGGGCTCGACGACGAGATGCTCTACGTCGAGTGGACGCCGTGCATCCTGCACCCGATCAACTCCGAGCACCGGAAGATCGACGTGCTGCCGGAGCAGTCGCTGCGGCCGTTCGTCGAGGCGATCGTGGACCTGCTGAAGTTCCCGGCCTCGATACCGAAGCGGTTCACCTCGGCGGTCGCCTGGATGAACCCCATCCCCCAGGCCGAGGGCACGTACGTCGCGGAACGCTACGGCGCCAGCAACAGCCTGCGCGAACTCGCGAGCAGGACCCAGGTCGACAACTACTTCCAGCTCACCGACGTCGAGCGCTACATCAAGGTGCTGGAGTCACGGCTGCTGCGCACGCTCGGCGAGTTCCTGGAGAGCAAGGGCATCTCGGTCACCGAGTTCATGGAACAGGCCATGCAGGTGACGAGCAACAACGTGCACATCACCGGCCCGGTGATCTCCAGCAACATCGGCACGTCGGGCAAGGCACGCACGGGCAAGACGAACGTCGGCAAGGGAACCTCATGAACGAGCGCAACTTCGAGATCCGGGGACCGGTGATCGGCAGCAACATCGGGACCAGCGGACGTGCCAGGACCGGGAACGTCCACATCGGACATATCAAGGACGTGAGCACCGTGCTGCGGCTGCTCGACGAACTGCGCGTGGACCTGAACGCGGCCCAGGCGCCCACGTCCACGATCGAGGTGGTGGACGACCTCCGCGCCGAAGCCCGCAAACCCAAGCCCAGCAAGGACGTCGCGGACCACCTGATGGACAAGCTGTCGGACCGCGGCCTGGGCGAGCAGGTGAAGGACCTGTCGAAGGCCTTCGACGCCCTCTTCTGACCAGCTACCCGACCTTGCGGGCGGTCGCGAAGCGCGGCCGTCCGGCGAGGTCGGCGTGGTCGGTCACGTCCGTGAGCACCCGGCGCGCGGCCAGCAGCGCCGGCACGGACTCGCCCTGCGTGTCGTCGTGCTCGATCCCGACGGACCCGCCGGGCTTCAGCCACCGCGCGGCCGCCCGCACGACGTGCCGGATCACGTCCAGCCCGTCGGCGCCCGAGAACACCGCGTGGTGCGGGTCGTGCACGCCCACCTCGGGCTGCACCGGAGTTCCCTCCGGCACGTAGGGCGGGTTGCACACCACGAGGTCCACCAGACCGTCCAGGTCGGACAGCAGCGACGGATCGGTGGCGTCACCCGAGTGCAGCCGGATCGGCGTGTCCCCGGCGGCCACCCGCGCGTCGGCGTTGCGCCGCGTCCACGACAGCGCCTGCGGGTCGATCTCCACCGCGTGCACCACCGCGTCCGGACGGGCGGCGGCGATCGACAACGCCAGCGCGCCCGTTCCCGTGCAGAGGTCCACGACCACCGGCGAGGAAACGCCGGCGAGCGCCTTCAGGCCCCACTCCATCAGCAGCTCGGTCTCGGGCCGCGGCACGAACACCCCCGGCCCGACCTCGACCGAGATGGCACCCATCGGCGCCCAGCCGAGGATGTGCTGCAACGGAATGCGCGAGGCACGAACCCGCACGAGCTTGTGCAGCTGGTCGATCACCGTCGGATCGACCAGCGGGATGAGCGGCAACCGCCCGCGCCCGACCCCGAGCACGTGCGCGGCCAGGTACTCCGCGTCGACGCGCGGACTGTCCACACCCGCCTCGGCGAGGATCTTCGCCGCCTCGGAGACGGCGAGGCGGAGCGGTTGCCGGTTCGTCATCAGATGAGAAAACTACCTCAGAAGTTGATCATGTGCCCGGCCAGGCCGTGCACCGCTTCCTTGACCGCCTCGGACAGCGTCGGGTGCGCGTGGACGTTGCGCGCGACCTCGTGGACGGTGAGGTCCCACTGCTGCGCCAGCGTGAGCTCGGGCAGCAGCTCGGTCGCCTCGGGGCCGATGATGTGGCCACCCAGCAGCTCGCCGTGCTTGCCGTCGCTGATCAGCTTCACGAAGCCGCCGGGCTCGGCCAGGCCGTGCGCCTTGCCGTTCGCGGTGAACGGGAACTTCGAGACCTGGACGTCGAAGCCCTTCTCACGGGCCTGCTTCTCGGTGTAGCCGAAGGAGGCGATCTGCGGCTGGCAGAACGTCGCCCGCGGGATCATCACGTAGTCGAGCTCCATCGTCTCGGCGCCCGCGATGGTCTCCGAGGCGATGATGCCCATGGACTCGGCGGTGTGCGCGAGCATCAGCTTCGCGGTGACGTCGCCGATGGCGAAGATGTGCGGCACGTTGGTGCGGCCGCGGCCGTCGATGTCGATCGCGCCGCGCTCGGTCAGCTTCACGCCGGTGTTCTCGAGGCCGTAGCCCTCGACGCGCGGCACGAAACCGATGGCCTGCATGACCTTGTCGGCCTCGAGGACTTCCTCGGCGCCGTTCTTCGACACGGTGACGCGGACCTTCGGGCCCGACTCGTCGATCGACTCGACCCGCGTGCCGACGCGCACGTCGACGCCCAGCTTCTTGTAGCGCTTGAGGAGCTCGGCGGACACCTCTTCGTCCTCGAGCGGCACCATGCGGTCGAGGAACTCGACGATGGTGACCTTCACGCCGTAGTTGTGCATGACGTAGGCGAACTCGACGCCGATCGCGCCCGCACCGGCGATGATGATCGACTCGGGCAGGTCCTCGGTCATGATCTGCTCTTCGTAGGTCACGACGCGGTCGGACTTCTGCGTGTTGGGCAGCATCCGGGTCGTGGCGCCCACGGCGATGATCGCGTGGCCGAACGTGATCGTCTCGTCCCCGACGGTCAGCGTGTGGTCGTCGGTGAAGCTGGCCCACCCGTTGTACTCGGTGATGCCGTTCTTCTTCATGAGGAAGTGCACGCCCTTGACGCGCCCGTCGGCGACCTTGCGGCTGCGCTGCCACGCCGCGCTGTAGTCGAAGCTGACGGTGCCCTCGACCTTGATGCCGAACGTCTTCTGCTCGTGCGTGAAGAGGTGCGCGAGCTCAGCGTTGCGCAGGAGAGCCTTCGAGGGGATGCAGCCCACGTTCAGGCAGACACCGCCCCAGTACTTCTCCTCCACGATGGCGGTCTTCAGCCCGAGCTGAGCCGCACGGATCGCGGCGACGTACCCGCCCGGACCCGCACCCACGACGACGACATCAAAGTGTGCGCTCATAAGCACACAACCTAGCTCCCGAGCTGCTCCCGCAAGAACTCAACCGTCCGTTTCCAGGCGTTCGCGCGGGCGTGCGCGGTGGCCTGCGGAGCACCACCACCCGAGAAGGTGACACCGGGCCCCGGATAGGTCACGTCGGTGGCCGGCCGGTGCGGCGGGCCCGCGATCAGGTGTCCTGCCTCGGGATACACGACGTGCTCGTACGGGAACGGGTGCTCGTGGTCCTTCAGCCGCCTCATCGCGACGTCGCTCAGCTCGGCCGACGGCCACCCGTCGTCCTGTCCGGACGAGATGAGCAACACACCCCCGGCGATGTTCTCGACCGGGATCTCGGTGTCCTCGGGAATGCCGTCGCTCGTGTCGAACGCGAGCCGCAACGGCACCGGTTCGTCGTTCACGATCTTCGCGCGCAGCTCGTCGCCCACGTAGTACGGCAGGTACGGCAGCGGCTCGCCCTTCCACGTCCACGACGCCGCCTCGTGCTGGAGCTTCTGCAGCAGGTTCGCGCCCGGCCCGACCGCCTGCGTCACGACACCGCTGCCGACGACGCTGACCACCGCGCTGACCTGCGAGAACTTGGATCCGACGAGCAAGGCCAGCTCACCGCCGCGCGAGCCGCCGACGACACCGATCTCGCCCGCGCGTTCGGACAGGAACTCGATCGCCGTGCCGAAGTACTCCAGCGGAACGTCCTCGAGGTGCTCGGGCAGCCCGTCCACGCCGAAGTAGCCGAGCGCGAACGTGACGAACCCGTGCGCGGCCAGCAGCGCCGCGTCAGTCTCCTGAAGACCGCCCTCGGACCCTCCGAGCACGATGACGCCCGGCAGGTCGCCTCCGTCGTCCTCAGGGGCGAACAACGTGCCGACCAGCCCGTGCTCCCGGACCTCCAGCCGCTCGACGCCCTCGGGCACGGACTGCCGTTCGAGCACGCGGTCCCCGACGCCCTCGACCGAGAGGACGGTGGGGCCGGCCTTGCCGCCGGTGCGTTCCAGCGACCAGAACAGCCCCATCGGGTCAACGCCCTGATAGCTGCCATCGACTGGTGCGTGCCGCGTGAGGTCTACGACGCCACGGTCGTCAGCCTCGAACACGGCACGGGAGGCGCGATCACCCGTGGACAGCTGCACGGTGATCGACTGGCCGGGTTTGAGCCCGGCGACGATCACCTCGACCTGCTGGTCGAGGGGCGCTGTCTGCGGACTAACCAGGATCTCGGCCACAACGCGCCCCTCTCACGTCGGTTCACCCGCCTGCGAGCCGTTCTGCCCGGTCAGCGGCGGCGAGTGCGTCCACCACCGCGTCCAGGTCACCGTCGAGCACCTGGTCCAGGTTATGCGCTTTGTACCCAACGCGGTGATCGGAGATGCGTGATTCGGGGAAGTTGTAGGTCCGCACCCGTTCACTGCGGTCCACGGTGCGGATCTGGGTGCGGCGGGCGTCGGACTGCTCCTGCGCCTTCTGCTCCTCGGCGAGGGCGACCAGGCGGCTCTGCAGCACCTGCATGGCGCGAGCCTTGTTCTGCAGCTGGCTGCGCTCGTTCTGGCAGGACGTGACGATGCCGGTGGGCAGGTGCGTGATGCGCACCGCGGAGTCGGTGGTGTTGACCGACTGGCCACCCTTGCCGGACGACCGGTACACGTCGATCCGCAGGTCCTTCTCGTCGATCTCGACCGCGGCGGTCTCCTCGGCCTCCGGGAAGACGAGAACACCGGCGGCCGACGTGTGGATGCGCCCCTGCGACTCGGTGACGGGCACGCGCTGCACGCGGTGCACGCCGCCCTCCCACTTCAGGCGGCTCCACACCCCGTCCGGTACCGCGGTCCTGGCCTTGATGGAGACGGTGACGTCCTTGAACCCGCCCAGGTCGGAGTCGGTGCCGTCGAGCAGCTCGACCTTCCACCCCTGTCGCTCCGCGTACCGCGTGTACATGCGCAGCAGGTCCCCGGCGAACAGCGCGGACTCCTCGCCGCCCTCGCCGGACTTGATCTCCAGCACCACGTCGTCCCCGTCGTGCGGGTCACGCGGCAGCAGCTGCTCGTTGAGCTTCTCCTGCAGCTTGGGAAGCTGCGCCTCGATCTGGTCGACCTCCTCCTGGAAGGACCGGTCCTCGGCGGCGAGCTCCCTGGCCGCCTCCAGATCACTCTTGGCCTGCTCGATCTCCCGCGCCGTCTTCACGACGGGACCGAGCGCGGCGTAGCGCTTGCCGAGCTTGCGCGCACCCACCTGGTCAGCGTGCACGGAGGGATCGGCGAGCTTCTTCTCCAGCTCGTCGTACTCGGCGAGCAAGCTGTCCAGCGACTGCGACACGTCTCCTGCTTTCGTAGTGTTCCCCTGGAAACGGCGACGGCGCCTGCCCCGGCCGGAAGGCCGAGGTCAGGCGCCGTGAAAGCAGCTACTTGTTGCGCTTGCCGTAACGCGCCTCGAAGCGCGCCACGCGACCACCGGTGTCCAGGATGCGCTGCTTGCCCGTGTAGAACGGGTGGCAGTTGGAGCACATCTCGACGCGAACCTCGGAAGCCGAGGTGCTGCGCGTCATGAACGTGTTCCCGCAGCTGCAGGTCACTTCGGTGGGGGTGTACTCGGGGTGGATACCAGTCTTCAAGATCTTGTCCCTTTCAAGGATGGCCGCCGGGTCCCAGTTGGTGAACGGGTGAACCGGAGCCGGACTCGACCATTTAGTTTGCCAGACCGTGCAACACCGGCAAAAACGCGGTTGTTCCCGGGGCTGATCAGTGCCTCAAGTCACAACCGCTTAACCTCTGCGATACGCCGTTCGGCGCAAGGTGCCGCCGTTCGACCAGATACGGCTCCGTGTTGTTGGACGGTCTCCATCAGACTGTGTGCCGTGTTCTGCACCGCAGAGCGGCCGATGAACCAGCACCTGTGGCTGGGAGTGCCGTTTCTCTTCTCCGCCGCCGTGTTCGGCCTGATGGGGTCGGCAGGGCTGCTCACCGCTTCCTGGACCACGGTGCCGCTGTCACCGGTCGTGTCGGGGGCCGGGGTGGCCGTGGCCGCCGCCGTCTCCGGCGGGGTGCGGTGGAGGCGGGGGTGGCAACGGACCTGGCTGCGGTGGCCCTACCTGGCCGCGGTGCTGGCGCTGGGAGTCGTGGTGGGCGCGGTGGAGGTACCCGTGCTGGCCGCGACGGTGGTGGGGATGCCGGTGCTGCTGGCCCTGGTGTTCCAGCTGCTGGTGCAGAACGACGAGAACCGCCAGGCCGCCGGCTGCCGCTGAAGCCGGCGCGGCATTCGAGTGAAGAGCGATGAAAAAGCCCCCGCTGACCTGCAGCGGGGGCTTTTTCACGTGAAACTCACACGGCGTCAGTCCTGCTCGGCGCCCGGCGTCGTCTTCGCGACCTGCATCAGGAACTCGATGTTGGTGCGCGACTTCCGCAGCCGGTCCAGCAGCAGGTCGATCGCCTGCTGACCGTCGAGCGCGTGGAGCACCCGGCGCAGCTTGTGCGTGACGGCCATCTCGTCCGGCGAGAGCAGCAGCTCTTCCTTGCGGGTGCCCGACGAGTCGACGTCCACGGCCGGGAACGTCCGCTTGTCCGCGATCTTCCGGTCGAGCTTGAGCTCGGCGTTGCCCGTGCCCTTGAACTCTTCGAAGATCACCGAGTCGCCGGCGGAGCCGGTCTCGACCAGCGCCGTGGCGATGACGGTCAGCGAGCCGCCGCCCTCGATGTTGCGAGCAGCACCGAGGAAGCGCTTCGGCGGGTAGAGCGCGGTCGAGTCGACACCACCGGACAGGATGCGGCCGGAGGCCGGTGCCGCCAGGTTGTACGCACGGCCCAGACGCGTGATCGAGTCGAGCAGCACGACGACGTCGTGGCCCATCTCGACCAGGCGCTTCGCCCGCTCGATCGCGAGCTCGGAGATGGTCGTGTGGTCCGACGGCGGCCGGTCGAAGGTGGAGGCGATGACCTCACCCTTCACCGAGCGCTGCATGTCGGTGACCTCTTCCGGACGCTCGTCCACCAGCACCACCATGAGGTGGCACTCGGGGTTGTTCGTCGTGATCGCGTTCGCGATCGACTGCAGCACCGAGGTCTTACCGGCCTTCGGAGGCGACACGACCAGGGCGCGCTGGCCCTTGCCGATCGGCATCACCAGGTCGATGACACGGGTCGTGAGGATGTGCGGCTCGGTCTCCAGGCGCAGACGCTCGTTCGGGTAGAGCGGCGTCAGCTTGGTGAAGTCCGGGCGGTTGCGCGCCTCTTCCGGGTCCAGGCCGTTGATCTTGTCGACGCGGACCAGCGGGTTGAACTTCTGGCGCTGCTGCTCGCCGTCGCGCGGCTGGCGGACGGCGCCGGTGAGGGCGTCGCCACGGCGCAGGCCGTACTTGCGGACGAGCGAGAGCGACACGTAGACGTCGTTCGAGCCGGCGAGGTAGCCGGAGGTGCGGACGAACGCGTAGTTCTCCAGCACGTCCAGGATGCCCGCGACCGGGAGCAGCACGTCGTCGTCGCGGACCTCGGTCTCGCGGTCCACGCGACCGCCGCCACCCTGCTCGTCGCCACGGCCACCGCGACGGCGGCGGTCGCGGAAGCGGCCACGACGACCACCGTCGTCGTCACCGTCGGGCTGGCCGCCACCCTGGCGGTCGCCGCCGCGGTCACCGCGGTCGGAACGCTCGCCGCGGTCGCGGTTGCGGTCACGGCCGCCGCGCTCGTTGCGGTCGCCGCGGTCGGAACGCTCGCTGCGCTCGCCGCGGTCCTGACGCTCGCCACGGTCCTGACGCTCGCCACGGTCTTGGCGCTCGCCCCGGTCCTGACGCTCGCCGCGCTCGGGGCGCTCAGCGCGCTCCGGCCGCTCGGTCCGCTCAGGACGGTCGGTGCGCTCAGGACGCTCGGAACGCTGCTGCTCCTGCTGCGGCTGGCCATCGCCCTCGGCGTTGCCGCCGCCACGGCCGGAACGGCGGCGACGGTTTCCACGGCGCCCCCCGTCCTCGGACGAGCGGGAGTCGTCAGACGCGCCGGACTCGGCGGCAGCGGGCTTCTCCGCTACCTCGAGCTGCTGCTGAACAGGCTTCTCGACCACCTTTGCGGCGGGCTTCTCAGCGGGCTTCTCGGCGGGCGCCTCGGCCTTCGCGGCGACCTTCTCGGTCTTCGCGGGCTTCTCGGCTTTCGCCGGGGCTCCGGAGCCCTGCTTCTCCTTGATGGCCGCGATCAGGTCGCCCTTGCGCAGGCCTGCGGTTCCGGTGATGCCCATTTGGCCGGCGAGCTCGCGCAACTCAGCGAGCACCATGCCGGACAGACCCGCGCGGCGGCGCGGCGTCGTGCCGTTCGATGGGGTGGACAGAGCGTTCTCCTCGGCTCCAGAACCAGCGGCAGCTGCGACTTCGCTGCTCAGCAAATCGGTGTTGGTCACACAAGTCCTTCCTGACCAGGCCCCGCCTCCTACGCGGCCCAGCGGACCCGCCTTCCCACTTCAGCGGGGAACGGCGGTCAAGTCCGATGAAGACGGAAGCACGACGGCTTCCCCCAAGCACGGGACTTTTCTCAGATCACACGGCGATCGGGTGCCTTTTCGCGTCCGCCCCGCCCGCACGGCACAGAGCCGGAACACAAAAGGATTGCGACCCGGAACGAATGTCCGAGCGCGACACCGGCGCCCGTGCGCGCAGTGACTGATCGCCCCCGAGGGTAGACGCCGCTCCCCCGGCATGCAACAACCGGGGTCGGGCGTGTCAGTCCAATGGACGAACGCGCACGCCGGCGGCGTCGACGTCGAGTCTGCGCACGTCGAAGCCGTGCGTGTCGACCTCGGCCGGAAGATCGCCGAAGGCGATCACGGTGGGTCCCGCTCCGCTCACGCAGGCGGGAACTCCCAGCTTGCGAAGATCGTTGATCACCCGAACGGTGTCCGGCCATGCGGGCTCGCGGTAGTTCTGGTGGAGTCGATCCTCAGTGGCCGCAAGGAGAACCGTCGGATCGGACGTCAGCGCGTGCACCGCGAGGGCAGCCCGCCCTGCGGCGTGCGCCGCGTCCGCGTGCGGCACCTCGGCGGGGAGCAGGCCGCGCGTGGTCTTGGTGGACGACTCCTGCGACGGGATCAGGACGACCGGGCGCACGCGTGCGTCCGCGTCCATCCGGACAGCGCGGTACCGCTCTCCTTCGGACCACGCGACGACGACCCCGCCGAACAGGGAGGCGGCCGCGTTGTCCGCGTGCCCCTCGAACTCGGCGGCGATTTGCAACGCGCCCGTGTCCAACTCGCGACCCAGCAGGGTGAACCCGGCTACGACACCCGCCACGATCGCGGCGGCCGACGAGCCCAGTCCCCGTGCGTGCGGGATGGTGTTGCGGCACCTCAGGGCCAGGCCACCGGTGTAGCCGGTGGCGCGAATGGCCCGCACGACGAGATGGGTCTCGTCGAGCGGGACATCGCCTGATCCGGCACCGTCCACGGTGATCGAGAGGCCGTCGACGCCTTCGCCGCCGGCCACCTCGACGTCGTCGTACATGCCGAGCGCCATGCCCAGCGCGTCGAACCCCGAACCGAGGTTCGCGGTCGACGCGGGGACGGAGACCAGGAACTTCACGCCAGCTCCAGCGCGTGCGCGACGGCGCCGGGGTCGACCGGGACGGGCTCGACCTCGGTGGTGCCGAGCAGCGCCGTGTCGGGGTCCTTCAGACCGTGACCCGTGACGGTGCACACAACGGTGGAGCCCTTCGGCAGCCTGCCGTCCTCGGCGGTCTTCAGCAGACCGGCGATGGACGCCGCCGACGCGGGCTCGACGAAGATGCCCTCGGACGACGCCAGCAGCCGGTACGCGCTGAGGATCTGCTCGTCGGTGACGGCGTCGATCAGGCCGCCGGAGGAGTCGCGGGCGTTGACCGCGCCCGTCCACGACGCCGGCGAACCGATGCGGATCGCGGTCGCGATGGTCTCCGGGTTCGGCACCGGCTGACCGCTCACCAGCGGAGCGGCGCCCGCGGCCTGGAAGCCGAACATGCGGGGCAGACCCCGGTCGTAGGAGGTGTAGCCCTTCCAGTACGCGGTGATGTTGCCCGCGTTGCCGACCGGCAGGCAGTGCACGTCCGGCGCCTGGCCGAGGACGTCGCAGACCTCCCACGCGGCGGTCTGCTGGCCGACGAGGCGCACCGGGTTGACCGAGTTCACCAGCGTGACCGGGTACTCGGCCGCGGTCTTCGACGCCAGCTCCAGGCAGTCGTCGAAGTTGCCGTCGATCTGCAGGATCTTCGCGCCGTGCATGACGGCCTGCGCCAGCTTGCCCATCGCGATCTTGCCGCTGGGCACCAGCACGGCCGCCGTCAGGCCCGCCTTGGCCGCGTAGGCCGCGGCGGACGCCGACGTGTTGCCGGTGGAGGCGCAGATCACGGCCTTCAGACCGGAGGCGAGCGCGTACGTCATGGCCACGGTCATGCCGCGGTCCTTGAACGAGCCGGTCGGGTTCGCGCCCTCGACCTTGACCCAGACGTCGGACCCGGTGGCGGCGGAGAGGCGCTTGGCGTGCACCAGCGGCGTGCCGCCCTCGTGCAGCGTCACGACCTCGGCGCCCGCGGGGATCTCGATGCGGTCCCGGTAGGCGTTGATGAGACCGGGCCAGCCTGCTCTCGCAGGGCTCATTCCTTCTGGACTCACTCTTCGCCCTCCACCCTCATGACGCTGACGACGTCCCGCACCACGGGGAGGCCACCGATCTTGTCCACAGTGGACCGCAGCGCGGCGTCGGTCGCCGCGTGCGTGACGATCACCAGGCTGGCGTCCTCGACGCGGCCTTCCTGGCGCACCGCGGCGATGCTCACGTCGTGCTCGGCGAACACGGCGGCGACCTGCGAGAGGACACCGGGCTTGTCCGCCACGTCGAGGCTGATGTGGTAACGCGTGGGCGTGTTTCCCATGGGCTGCGCGGTGAGCGCGGCGTAGGCGGACTCGCGCGGACCGTGCCCGCTCGCGACCATGTTGCGCGCCACGGCGACCAGGTCGCCGACGACCGCACTCGCCGTGGGGGCGCCACCGGCACCCTGCCCGTAGAACATCATCTCCCCCGCCGCGTCGGCCTCGACGAACACCGCGTTGAACGCGCCGTTGACGCTCGCCAGCGGATGCGTCCTGGGGATCATCGCCGGGTGCACTCGAACGGCGACTGACTCCTGGCCGGACGGGCTGGTCACGCGCTCGCAGATCGCGAGCAGCTTCACCGTGCGGCCGAGTCCCTTGGCCGCCGCGATGTCCGCCGCGGACACCGCGCGGATGCCCTCGCGGTAGACGTCCGACGCCGTCACGCGCGTGTGGAACGCGAGCGAGGCGAGGATCGCGGCCTTCGACGCGGCGTCGAACCCGTCGACGTCCGCCGTCGGGTCGGCCTCGGCGTAACCGAGGCGCGAGGCCTCTTCGAGGGTCTCGCTGTACCCCGCACCCGTGGCGTCCATCGCGGACAGGATGAAGTTCGTCGTGCCGTTCACGATGCCCATGACGCGCGTGATCCGGTCTCCCGCAAGGGATTCCCGCAACGGGCGCAGCAACGGGATCGCACCGGCGACAGCGGCCTCGAAGTAGAGGTCCGCGCCGGACGCGTCGGCTGCCTCGAACAGGTCGGGGCCGTGCTCGGCCAGCAGCGCCTTGTTCGCCGTGACGACGGACTTGCCGCGCCGCAACGCCTCCAGCAGCAGGCCGCGCGTCGGGTCGATGCCGCCGATGACCTCGACGATCACGTCCACGTCGTCCGACTTCACGAGCGCCTCGGCGTCCGTGGTGAGCAGGTGCTCCGGTACTGCACGGTGTTTGTTCGGCCTGCGCACGGCGATGCCGGCGAGCTCAACCGGCGCGCCGATGCGCTGGGTGAGGTCCTCGGCCTGGTCCGTCAGCAGCCGGACTACCTCCGTGCCCACCGTGCCACATCCCAGCAAGGCGACCCGAATCGGTTTCACGGCTTTCATACCTCCAGACGGAACAGATCGTCCTCGGTCTCACGACGCAGCAGCAGCCGCGCCTCTCCATCGGTCACCGCGGCGAGCGCGGGCCGTGGAAGTCGGTTGTACCCGCTCGCCATCGAGTAGCAGTAGGCCCCTGTGGCGGCGATCGCCACCAGGTCGCCCGGTGCCAGGTCGTCGGGCAGCCAGCAGTCGCGCACCACGATGTCACCGGACTCGCAGTGCTTGCCCACCACACGACACAGCACGGCCCTCGACTCGGGCTCGGAGGCGCGCGAAACGAGCTTGCAGTCGTAGACCGCGTCGTACAGAGCGGTGCGGATGTTGTCGCTCATGCCGCCGTCGACGCTGACGTACCGGCGCCGCGCGCCACCGTCGAGCTCGATGTCCTTGATCGTGCCGACCTCGTACACGGTGACCGTGCCGGGGCCGACGATCGCGCGGCCGGGCTCCACCGCGATGCGAGGCATCTCCAGGCCGTTGTGCTCGCACTCCTTCTGCACGATGTTGTGCAGCTGCCGCGCGAGCTCGGCGGGCGGGGGCGGGTCGTCGTCCGGCGTGTAGGCGATGCCGAGACCGCCACCGAGGTCGACGACGTTCAACGACGGGACGTCGCCGTGCTCGGCGCGGATCTCCGCGAGCAGGCCGATCACGCGGCGCGCGGCGACCTCGAAGCCGGACGCGTCGAAGATCTGCGAGCCGATGTGGCTGTGCAGGCCGACGAGTTCGAGCCCGCTCGCCTTCAGCACGCGGCGCACCGCCTCGGCCGCGTCGCCGGAGGACAGCGAGAAGCCGAACTTCTGGTCCTCGTGCGCGGTCGCGATGAACTCGTGCGTGTGCGCCTCGACGCCGACCGTCACGCGGATCAGCACCTTCTGCACCACACCGCGGTCGCGCGCGATCTGGTCGAGGCGCGCGATCTCGTGGTACGAGTCGAGCACGACCCCGCCGACCCCGGCCTCGACGGCCGCGATCAGTTCGGGAACGCTCTTGTTGTTGCCGTGCAGGGCGATGCGCTCGGCCGGGAAGTCCGCCCGCAGCGCGATGGCGAGCTCGCCGCCGCTGCAGACGTCGATCGAGAGGCCCTCTTCAGCCACCCACTTCGCGACCTGCACGCTCAGGAACGCCTTGGAGGCGTAGTGCACGAGCGTCGGGTCGCCGAACGCCTCGGCGTGCTCGCGGCAACGCGCGCGGAAGTCCTGCTCGTCCATGACGAACAACGGGGTGCCGTACTGCTCGGCGAGCCCGCGCACGTCCACACCCGCGAGCTCCACGACGCCCGCGTCGTTGCGCCTGGCGTTGCGCGGCCACACCGTCGGGTGCAGGTGGTCGAGCTGTTCCGCGGTGGAAGGGCGGTCGCCGGCGGTGGTGCCGGATGCCATGACGTCGGCGTGCCGGGGTCCGGCCGGATGCGCGCGCATCACATGCGCTCCGGGGCGGTCACGCCGAGCAGGCCGAGGCCCGCGGCGAACACGCGCCTGGTCGCGTTGACGAGCTGAAGCCTGACCTGGTGCAACGGAGTCGTCTCCTCATCGCCGCGCGGAAGGACGCGGCAGTCCTGCTGGAAGCGGTGGTACGTGCCCGCGAGCTCTTCGAGGTAGCGGGCGACGCGGTGCGGTTCACGCAGCTCGGCGGCGGTGGCCACCACTCGCGGGAACTCGCCGATGGTGCGGATCAGGTCGCCCTCGCGCTCGTGGGTGAGCAGCGCGAAGTCCTCACCCGGGGTGATGCCGAGATCAGCGGCGTTGCGCAGGATCGACGACGTGCGCGCATGGGCGTACTGCACGTAGTAGACCGGGTTCTCGTTGCTGTGTTTTCGCAGCAGGTCGAGGTCGATGTCGAGGCCGGAGTCGACGGACGAGCGGATCATGGCGTAGCGGGCGGCGTCCACGCCGACCACGTCGACCAGGTCCTCCATCGTGATGACGGTGCCCGCGCGCTTGCTCATCCGGACGGGCTGGCCGTCGCTGACGAGGTTCACGAGCTGGCCGATCAGCACCTCGACGCTGTCCGGGTCGTCGCCCAGGGCGGCCGCCGCGGCCTTGAGGCGCGCGATGTAGCCGTGGTGGTCGGCGCCGAGCATGTAGATGCACAGGTCGAAGCCGCGGCCGCGCTTGTCGACGAGGTAGGCGATGTCGCCCGCGATGTACGCGGGGTTGCCGTCGCTCTTGATGACGACCCGGTCCTTGTCGTCACCGAAGTCGGTGGACCGCAGCCACCAGGCGCCGTCCTTCTCGTACAGCGAGCCGTTCGCCTTGAGCTTGGCGACCGCCTCGTCCACGCGGCCGCTCTGGTGCAGCGAGTCCTCGTGGAAGTAGACGTCGAAGTCGGTGCCGAAGTCGTGCAGGCTGCTCTTGATCTCCTCGAACATCAGCCCGACGCCGACCTTGCGCACCGTCTCCGGGTCGTTCAACGCACCCGGCTCGCGGCGCAGCACCTCGGCGGCGATGTCGCTGACGTACGTGCCCGCGTAGCCGTCCTCGGGGGCGGGCTCGCCCTTCGCGGCGGCGATCAGCGACCGGACGAACCGGTCGATCTGCGCACCGGCGTCGTTGAAGTAGTACTCGCGGGTGACCTCGGCGCCGCGGGCCCGCAGCACCCTGCCCAGCGCGTCACCGACGGCCGCCCAGCGCGCGCCGCCGAGGTGGATGGGGCCGGTGGGGTTCGCGGAGACGAACTCCAGGTTGATCCGCTTCCCGCCCAGCTCGGCGCCGGTGCCGTAGCCGGTCTCCAGGGCCGCACGAACGATCGCTCCCTGCGCCTCGGTGGCGATGGTGAGGTTCAGGAAGCCGGGACCGGCCACGTCGGCCCGGGCGATGGCGTCCTGGGCGAGCAGGGCCCCGGCGAGCCACGTCGCGAACTCGCGGGGCGCGACGCCCGCCTTCTTGGCGATCTGGAGCGCCACGTTCGTGGCGTAGTCGCCGTGCTCGGGGTTCCTGGGTCGCTCGACCGTCACCTGCTCGGGGAGCGCGGTGGTGTCCAGGCCCCGGTCGGCCAGCAAGCGGGCGACCGTGGTCCGGACGAGATCGGCGAGCACTTCAGGAGTCACGCCCCGAGAGTCTAGAGAAGCGTTGTCGCAGGTCTCGACCGGGTTACCGGGTCTCGGAGGGTGAGACGGCAAGTGTTAACGCGCACGTGGTATCGCACTGCGCTGACAGTGATCAGACACGATGTCCCTACACTGGCGCCGGTTGACCAGGACGACATCTGAGGCGGACATGACCAGCGGCAAGAAGACGAAGGCCACACGCAACAGCGTGGCCGCAGCCCGTTCCTCGGTGGTGGCGAGCAAGCCGAAGCCGTGGGGCACGATCATCGCGGTGATCGCGGTGCTGGGCCTCGCGGGCGGTGTTTTCGGATATGCGTACTCGCAGATCCACGCGAACAACGTCAAAGAGGCCGCCCTGGCCAAGTGGAAGCCCTCGGACACGAACAAGGACCCGTCGACGGCGCTCGCGGGCATCGTGATCAAGGAGTACAAGGGCTCCCGCCACGTCGAGCCGACCCAGCGCGTCGCGTACGACCAGACTCCGGCCTTCGGTGGCCCGCACGACGCCCAGTGGGCCGACTGCACCGGCGTCGTCTACGACAAGGCCGTGCGCACGGAGAACATGGTCCACGGCCTCGAGCACGGCGCCGTGTGGATCGCGTACAACCCTGACCAGGTCAAGGACGACGCGCTCGCCAAGCTGAAGACCAAGGTCGAGGGCATCCCGTACATGATGCTGTCGCCGTTCCCCGGTCTCGACAAGCCGATCTCCCTGCAGTCCTGGGGTCACCAGCTGAAGGTCGAGAAGGCCGACGACGAGCGCATCGACCAGTTCATCTCCTCGCTGCTGCGCAACCCGAACTCCTACCCCGAGGTCGGCGCGTCCTGCGAGAACACGGCGTTCCTGTCGAACCCGGCCCCGTTCGTGGCCGAGAAGCCGGGCGCCGACGCCGTGCCGATGGACGGCGGCAAGGACGACTCCGTGACCGAGGGCCAGCCGCAGAACCCCAGCACGCCGCCCGCGTCGGGCTCCGCCTCGACGCCGCCGTCGAGCTGATGGCGCTTCCTGACACCGACGAGACGTCCGGCCGCCCCTCCGGGGTGGTCCGGGCCCTCGTCATCGGCGCAGCGGTCCTCGCCGTGCTCCTGCTCGGCGCGGCGGTGGGCCTGCTCGTGAAGCTCCCCGGCTCCAGCTCGTCCTCCGCGGCCCCGGCCTCCGGTTCCGTGGACGTCGGCTTCTGCCAGGACATGGCCATGCACCACCTGCAGGGCATCCAGATGGCGAACATCGCCAGGGACCGCTCGACGGACCCGGAGATCCGCCAGCTCGCCTTCGACATCTCCTCCACCCAGCTCGAACAGGTGGGGCGGATGAAGGGGTGGCTGATGATGTGGAACGAGCACGAGCAGAACATCTCGGGCGTCTACATGAAGTGGATGGACGCCGCCGGCGTCCACGGCCACGGCGCCACCACGCCCGAGGCGGGCAAGCCGCTGATGCCCGGCATGGCCACGACCGACGAGCTGACCAAGCTGCGCACGGTGCCCGCCGGCCGCGAGTTCGACGTGTACTGGCTGCAGCTGATGCTCCGCCACCACATGGGCGGGGCGCCGATGGCCGAGTACGCCACGACCGCCGCCGGTCAGACCGTCGTGCGGACGCTGGCCGACAACATGCTGAAGTCGCAGTCCGCCGAGACCGAGCTGATGAAGGACTACCTGGCGAAGCGCGGAGCCGCCCCGCTGCCGTAGCCGGTGTCGCCGATCAGTTTTTCGAAGGCCGTCCCCACAGGTGTGGGGGCGGCCCTTTCGCTTGCCTGCAGCAGAGACGGGCGGGCCGTCCAACGCAAGCCCGCTGCAAGGCAACGGCCTGCACGTAAGGCGACCCCTCCGCTGGAACCGGCGCCAGCCATCGCAACCGACCCGCGCGGTGCCACCAAGCGCCCGCCAACGCACAGCGACCACGTATGAGTCGTGGCGTGGCGATGCGAAGCGAGCCGTGTGAACCTTCAGGGCCGGGTAGCGGTGCACCCCGCTCATGGCGATTGGGGCTTTACCTTGAGTGGGCGGGATGCTCCCCTCACCGGCACGGCCGGGCGCTTTTCAGCCCGGCCCTTTTCCGGCCGTCTGAGCATCCCGCCAGAGGCTCGAGGTCAAGCCCCAATCGCAACCCCGCTCTTCGTCACGACCTGCGCGCGCACCCTCGCAAGGCGACGGAACCCAGGAACGCGACCCACCCCGCTGGAACACGAACCGGCCAACGCAAGTCGACCCGCCCAGGCGTCCGCAAACCCATGGACAACCGCCTACCTCTGAGTAACGTGGGTCACACCTACTGGGAGGTAACCCATGACCGTCGACGAGCGCGCGGCCAGGCAGGTCGCCGAACAAGCAAGGGAAACCCGCTGGCAGCGACCGAGTTTCGGCAAGGAGCTCTTCCTCGGTCACTTCCGCATCGACCTCATCCACCCGCATCCGAGTGGCACCGCCGAGGACCGCGAACGCGGCGAGGCGTTCCTCGAGAAGCTCCGGAAGTTCACCGAGTCGCACATCGACAACGCCGTCATCGAACGCGACGCGCAGATCCCCGACGACGTGCTGAAGGGCCTGAAGGACCTCGGTGCGTTCGGCATGAAGATCAAGCCCGAGTACGGCGGCATCGGCCTCACGCAGGTCTACTACAACAAGGCCCTCATGCTGGTGGGCAGCGCCAGTCCCGCGCTCGGCGCCATGCTCTCCGCCCACCAGTCCATCGGCGTGCCGCAACCGGTCGCGATGTTCGGCAGCCCCGAGCAGAAGCAGGAGTTCCTGCCCAGGTGCGCCAAGGGCGAGATCACCGCGTTCCTGCTCACCGAACCGGACGTCGGCAGTGACCCGGCGCGGCTCGGCACCATCGCCACGCCGGACGGCGACGACTACGTCCTCGACGGCGTGAAGCTCTGGACCACCAACGGTGTCGTGGCCGATCTCCTCGTCGTCATGGCCCAGGTGCCGGACAAGGGCATCACGGCGTTCGTCGTGGAAGCGAACGCCGAGGGCATCACCGTCGAGAACCGCAACGCGTTCATGGGCCTGAGGGGTCTGGAGAACGGCGTGACGAGGTTCCACCAGGTCCGCGTGCCCAAGAAGAACGTCATCGGCAGGGAAGGCGCCGGGCTCAAGATCGCTCTCGCCACCCTCAACACGGGCCGTCTCAGCCTGCCCGCGCTCTGCGCCGGAAGTGCGAAGTGGTGCCTCAAGATCGCACGCGAATGGTCGAGCGCACGCATCCAGTGGGGTCTGCCGGTCGGCAAGCACGAGGCCGTCGCCGGCAAGATCGCCTACATCGCCGCCACGGCCTACGCGCTGGAAGCCGTGCTGGACCTCAGTTCCGAGCTCGCGGACGCGGGCAGCCACGACATCCGCATCGAGGCCGCCCTCGCGAAGCTCTACGCGTCCGAGAAGGCCTGGCTGGTGGCCGACGAACTGGTGCAGATCCGCGGCGGCCGCGGGTACGAGACGGCGGAAAGCCAGGCAGCGCGTGGAGAACGCGGCATCGCGGCCGAGCAGGTCCTGCGCGACCTCCGCATCAACCGGATCTTCGAGGGCTCGACGGAGATCATGCACCTGCTGATCGCCCGCGAGGCGGTGGACGCGCACCTCAGCGTCGCCGGCGACATCATCGACCCCGACGCCGACCGCCAGGCCAAGATGAAGGCCGCGGCCAAGGCCGGCGGGTTCTACGCGAAGTGGCTGCCCACGCTCGTCGTCGGCAAGGGCCAGACCCCGGCCGGCTACACGGAGTTCGGGCCGCTCGCGAAGCACCTGCGGTTCGTCGAGCGGTCGGCGCGCAAGCTCGCGCGGCAGACGTTCTACGCCATGTCGCGGTGGCAGGGGAAGATGGAGCGCAAGCAGCGGTTCCTGAGCCGGATCGTGGACATCGGGGCCGAGCTGTTCGCGATCAGCGCCGTGTGCGTGCGGGCCGCGCGGGACGAGAACCCCAACGCCCAGGCGCTCGCGGACGCGTTCGCCAAGCAGGCGCGGATCCGGGTCGACGAGCTGTTCGAGAAGCTCTGGAAGAACACCGACGACAGCGACCAGGTGCTCGCGAAGCAGGTTCTCGACGGCAACTACGCGTGGCTCGAGGAGGGCGTGGTCGACTCGTCGATCCCGGGCGGCTGGATCGCGGACTCCACGCACCACGCGTCGACGGCGGACAACGTCCACCGGCCGACACCCCGATAGCCCGTTGGCTGCACTGGGCAGGCTGATGGTGGTGCGGGCGCGGCACCTGCCCAGTGCACGGCCGGTAGGGGGCTACGTCCCCCGCATCCCCCTACCGACTCCCCTTGCAACGGAAGGACACAACCCTCCAGGTGGAGGTTCCGGTAACGCTAAGCCACAAAACGCCGTTAACAGTTACGACAATTGAGTGAACTACCAGGTGAGGGGTACTCAACTACACTCAGAGAGTAACTTTGAAGACCAATTCCCGGGCGGCTTCGAGGCCCATCGCGATGGCTCCGGAGAGCACCGCGCCGTCACCGAGCGAGCCCGCCACGATCCGGGGCGCCAGCGGTGTCATCGTCCGCAGCGAAGCCTCCAGCGGCTCCAGCAGCAGGTCGACGTTCGACCCGACGCCCCCACCCAGCACGACCAGTTCCGGGTCGATCACCGCGGTGACGGCGGCCACGAGGAACGCGAGCCGTTCCGCTTCCATCCGCACGATCCCCAGCGCCTGGGCATCGCCCTTGCGCGCGAGCCCGAACACCTCACGGGCCGTGCGCGCCGTCAGTCCTCGCTCCCGCGCCAGTGCCACAACGGATCCCGCCGACGCCGCGTCCTCGAACTGTCCACGCCGGACGTTCGAAGCGGACTTGCCGTACGGCAGGAAACCGACCTCGCCGGCCGCCCCGTGCGCACCGCGGAACAGCGTGCCGTCCACGACGATGCCCATGCCGACACCGGTGCCGACCGTCGCGCACACGAACACGCGCGCGTCCCGTGCCGCCCCGTAGACGTGCTCGCCCAAAGCGGCCAGGTTCGCGTCGTTCTCCACGACCACCACCGGCCCGAGCGACGACTCCAGGCCGTCCAGGACGCCGTTCGACTCCCAGCCGGGCAGTTGCGGCGCGTGCCGCACGACCCGTGACCGTCGATCGATCACTCCGGGGCTGCCGATCACCTTCACCACGACGTCCGTGAGAGCGATCCCAGCGTCGGCCACCGTCCGCTCGGCCAGGCCGGTCACCGTGCGCACCACGGCGGCGGCCGAGCGGCTGCGGTTCCGTTCGTCCACGCGGGCGACGACGGCCCCGCCCAGGTCGGCCAGCGCCACCCGGACGCGTTCCCGGCCGATGTCGACGCCCAGCACGTACCCGGCGGTGGCGTTCGGCTCGTAGACCACGGCCGACCGGCCGGGACCCGACGTCGTGCGGCCGGTGGGACGCACCAGGCCGTGGCGTTCGAGGTCGGCCAGCGCCTGTCCGACCGTCGGCTTGGACAGGCCGGTGTCCTTGGCGATCTGCGGACGGGTGGCCGCACCCGAACGGCGCAACAAGTCGAGCACAGCGCGTTGGTTGAGCACGCGCATGCCCGCCGGTGTACCCACCTCTGGCGGCTTGCGGTCGCTCACCTGCCGATTCTAGATCTTGATCGACTCGTGTCGCGCGCAACTGAGGAGAGGACAGGTTGCGCGACAATTCCTGTCCGCTCCCTTGACAACGATGTCACGTGCAGAAAAGGTCCCCACCAAAAGGGGCAGGTTAGGCGGCGGAAGGGTTGCAATGAGGCAACTGGGGAAGAGACGAACCAGAACTCTGTTGAGCGTTGCGATCACTGCGACACTGGTGTGCGGCGTCACCAACGGCTACGCGGCCGCCGCACCAGAGGAGCAAGGCGTGGGCTTTTCGTCGTCCTTTGAGGACGGTCAACCGCAACCGTCGTGGGTCAGCACGGTCGAGACCGACGCGGCGGGGCAGCCGAAGTCGGCGGGAGTGATCGGCTCGAGCGGCACCGGGCTGCCCGGCAACGTCGCCGACAAGGCGACCCTGGCGGTCAACGGCGAGAACGCGGGCTCGGGCGAAGGCAAGGCCGAGCTCGTCGACGGCACCACCAGCACCAAGTGGCTGGTCTTCGCCACGACCGGCTGGGTGACGTTCGACTTCGGGACGAGCGCCCAGACGATCAAGAAGTACTCGCTCTCCTCGGCGAACGACGCACCGGAGCGCGACCCGAGGGACTGGACGCTGCAGGGCTCGAACGACGGCACGAACTGGACCGTCCTCGACACCCGCGCCGGCGAGAACTTCACCGACCGGTTCCAGACCAAGGTCTACGACATCGCCTCCCCGGCGTCGTACCGGCACTACAAGCTCGACATCACGGCGAACCACGGCGCGAACATCGTGCAGCTCGCCGAGGTCGAGCTGTCCGACGGCACGACGACGCCCCCGGCGCCGAACATGCGCAGCCTCGTCGGCACCGGCCCCACCGGCGGCTACACGGCCAAGTCACGGGTCGGCTGGACGGGCGTGAAGGCGTTCCGCGCCCAGGGCAAGCACACGACCGAGGGCCGTGCGTACAGCTACAACAAGGTCTTCGACGTCGACGTCCCGGTCAACGCCAAGACCGAGCTGTCGTACATGATCTTCCCGGACTTCATCACCGACAACCTGAACTACCCGAGCACGTACTCGTCGGTCGACCTCGCGTTCTCCGACGGCACGTACCTGAGCGACCTCAAGGCCGTCGACCAGCACGGCGCGACGCTGTCGCCGCAGGGCCAGGGTGCGGGCAAGTTCCTGTACGCCAACCAGTGGAACAAGGTGGCGTCCACGATCGGCGCCGTCGCCGCGGGCAAGACGATCAAGCGGATCCTGGTCGCCTACGACGGCCCGAAGGGCCCGACGGAGTTCGGCGCCTGGTTCGACGACATCCGCATCGGTGACGTCGTCACGAAGCAGTACGCGAAGCCTTCGGACTACGTGCTGACCACGCGTGGCACGAACTCGAACGGCTCGTTCTCGCGGGGCAACAACTTCCCGGCGACCGCCGTGCCGCACGGCTTCAACTTCTGGTCGCCGATGACCAACGCGGGTTCGATCTCCTGGTTGTACGAGTACCAGCAGCGCAACAACGCGCAGAACCTGCCGACGTTGCAGGCGTTCACGACCTCCCACGAGCCCAGCCCGTGGATGGGTGACCGCCAGACGTTCCAGGTCATGCCGTCGGACAAGGCTCCGACGCAGGACCGCGCGCTGCGGGCGCTGCCGTTCAAGCACGACAACGAGGTCGCGAAGGCGCACTACTACGGCGTGACCTTCGAGAACGGCATGAAGACCGAGATCGCGCCGACCGACCACGCGGCGGTCTTCCGGTTCACGTTCGCCGACACGGGCGAGAAGAACCTGGTGTTCGACAACGTCAGCAACCTCGGTGGTCTCACCCTGGACGCGGCGAACGGCGTCGTCACGGGCTACTCGGACGTCAAGAGCGGCCTCTCCACCGGCGCGACCCGCCTGTTCGTCTACGGCAAGGTCGACAAGGCGGTCACGGCGAGCGGCCGGCTCACCGGCGCGGGCCGTGACAACGTGGGCGGCTACTTCTCGTTCGGCGACAAGACCGTCGAGCTGCGGATCGCCACCTCGCTGATCTCCGTCGACCAGGCTCGGGCCAACCTCGAGCAGGAGGTCTCGGCGTCCGACACGTTCGACGCCGTGCGCGACCGCGCGCAGGCCGCGTGGGACAAGATCCTCGGCGTCATCTCGGTCGAGGGCGCGTCCGAAGAGCAGCTGATCACGCTGTACTCCAACATGTACCGGCTCTACCTCTACCCGAACTCGGGCTTCGAGAAGGTCGGCGACAAGATCCAGTACGCGTCTCCGGTGTCGCCGCCGGTCGGGGAGAACACGCCCACGAAGACGGGCGCGAAGATCGTCGACGGCAAGGTCTACGTCAACAACGGGTTCTGGGACACCTACCGCACGACCTGGCCCGCCTACAGCCTCTTCACGCCGAGCAAGGCGGGCGAGATGGCCGAGGGCTTCGTCCAGCAGTACAAGGACGGCGGCTGGATCTCGCGCTGGTCCTCCCCCGGTTACGCGGACCTGATGACGGGCACGAGCTCCGACGTGGCGTTCGCGGACGCGTACCTCAAGGGCGTCTCGAACTTCGACATCAAGGCGGCCTACGACGCCGCGGTGAAGAACGCGTCCGTCGTGCCGCCGAGCAACAACGTCGGCCGCAAGGGCATGGACCGGTCGATCTTCCTCGGCTGGACCGGCAACGACCAGCTGCACGAGGCGTGGTCGTGGGCGATCGAGGGCTACCTCAACGACTTCGGCATCGCGTCGATGGCGAAGGCGCTGCACGAGAAGACGGGCGAGAAGCGGTACGCCGAGGAGCACGAGTACTTCCTCAACCGCGCCCAGAACTACGTGCTGACGTTCGACAAGCGGATCGACTTCTTCCAGGGACGCAACGTCGACGGCTCGTGGCGCGTCGAGGACCCGGCGAAGTACAACCCGCAGGACTGGCGCTACGACTACACCGAGACGAACGGCTGGAACATGGCGTTCACGGTGCCGCACGACGGGCAGGGTCTCGCGAACCTGTACGGCGGGCGGGACAAGCTGGCGCAGAAGCTCGACTCGTTCTTCACCCTGCCGGAGACCGCGAAGTTCCCCGGCGGCTACGGCGGCGTGATCCACGAGATGATCGAGGCGCGGGACGTGCGGATGGGCCAATACGGCCACTCCAACCAGCCGTCGCACCACATCGCCTACATGTACAACTACGCGGGCAAGCCCTCGGGCACCCAGGAGAAGGTGCGCGAGATCCTGTCGCGCCTGTACGTGGGCTCGCAGCAGGGCCAGGGCTACGCGGGTGACGAGGACAACGGCGAGATGTCGGCCTGGTACCTCTTCTCGTCGCTGGGCTTCTACCCGCTGCAGATGGGCAAGCCGGCCTACGCGATCGGTTCGCCGCTGTTCACCAAGGCGACCGTGAAGCTGGAGAACGGCAAGAAGCTCGTCATCAACGCGCCGAAGAACAACGCGAAGAACATCTACGTGCAGGGCGTGAAGGTCAACGGCAAGACGTGGAACAAGACGTCGCTGCCGCACGACCTGCTCTCGGCCGGCGCCACGATCGACTTCGACATGGGTCCGAAGCCTTCCGCGTGGGGCACGGGCGTGAACGACGTGCCGGACTCGATCACCAAGGGTGACGCGGTCCCGACGCCTCTGCGGGACGTCGCCTCCGGCGTTGCTGTCGGTGCGCTCGTCGACAACGACTCCTCGACCTCCGCAGTGGTGAAGTCCTTCGACTTCAAGGCAGCGGACGCGAAGGAGAAGGCGGAGTTCTACACGCTGACCAACGGCAAGACGGGCACGTCGCCGTCGGCGTGGGAGCTGAAGGGCTCCTACGACGGCAAGACGTGGTCGACGGTCGACAAGCGATCCGGTGAGAACTTCCAGTGGCAGCAGTACACCCGGTCGTTCAAGATCGCCTCGCCGGGCCGGTACAACTTCTACCGGCTGGAGTTCTCCGGCGACGTGACGCTGGCCGAGTTCGAGCTGATGTCGAAGCCGCTGCCCGCCGCCACCACCACGGTGACGGGCGCGGTCAACGGTCCGCTGCAGGTCACGGGTGTGACCTATGTGGACGGTGCCACGATCAGCGGCCCGGTCACCGTGCAGAAGGGCGCCACGCTCTACGTCTTCGGCGGCGAGATCAAGGGCCCGCTGTCGGCGGCCGACGCGGCGTCCGTGGTGCTGGTCGGCACGAAGGTCGGCGGCCCGGTGACGGTGCACGGTTCTTCGGCGGAAGTCGCGGTGGAGAACACCTCTGTCGGTGGCCCTGTGTCACTGACGTCGAACAAGACCAGGTCAGTCGTGGCGGCCACCTCGGTCGGCGGGCCGTTGTCCTGCACGGGCAACGACCCGGCGCCGTCGAACAACGGCTTCGCGAACGACGTGAAGGGTCCGAAGGCAGGACAGTGCGCTGGGCTGTAGTGCGCAACTGACCTTCACGCAGACGAGGAAGGCCGCGTTCCGTCACGGAACGCGGCCTTTCCCGTTCACCTGAAAGGATCTATCCCTTTCAGACATACTTCGGTGAGATCTTGGCAGCTCGTGTGCGGTGACTGGGGAGGCTGTTGTGGTGCCGTTCGAACGAGGCCGTGTGTGGGTGGCGGTGCCGCAACCCGGGCTTCCCGTCGTTACGTCACGGACCGGAGCGCAGTCCACCAAGGACGGGATCCGCGACCTGCCCGGCTCACCACGAAAGCTGCCGGCACCGCTGCGCTGACGAGCCGCCCTCGACCTGCAACGTCGCGTGCTCGATGTGGTACTTGGTCGCCAGCAACGACTGCGCGGCCTTGAGCACGTTCTCGTGGTCGGCGTCCTTCGCGGTGGCGAGGTGCGCCGAGCACACCTCCATGCCACTGGTGAGCGTCCACACGTGCAGGTCGTGCGCCTCGGTGACCCCGGGCAGCTCGGTCAGCGCCTTCTGCATCTCGGTGACGTCCAACCGCTCCGGCGCGTGCTGGAACAGGATGTGCAGCGCGTTCTTGGCCAGCGTGTACGTCCGCGGCAGCACCCACACGCCGATCAGCACACCCATGATCGGGTCCGCGTACTTCCAGCTGGTGGTGATCGTGACCAGCGCGGAGATGAGCACACCCACCGACCCGATGAGGTCGGCCAGCACCTCCAGGTACGCACCCCTGACGTTGATGCTGTCCTTGGCGCCTTCCCTGAGGACGCTGAAGGAGACGAGGTTGGCCGCGAGCCCCAGCGTCGCGGCGATGAGGACGGGCCATCCCGGCACGCTGGGCGGGTCCTGGAACCTGCCGACCGCCTCGTAGATCACGTACCCGGCCACCCCGAAGAGCAGCACGGCGTTGGCCAGCGCGGCCAGCACCTCGGCACGGTAGAAGCCGAACGTGCGGTTCTTCCCGGCCCTGGCCCTCCTGGCGACCATGATCGCGGCCAGGGCCATGCCGACCCCGAGCACGTCGGTGAGCATGTGAGCGGCATCGGAGATCAAGGCGAGCGAGGACGTCGCGAACCCCACGACGAACTCCACCACCATGAAGACCGCGCCGATGCCGAACGCGATCCAGAGCTTCCCGGCGTGCTGCCCGCTCGCCGACGCTGATCCGTGTCCATGGCCGTGACCCATGCTTCGGAACATATAGCGACATGCGCATGAGTGCAATCCGGAGCATTCCCCGCCAGGGGTGTTGGTGACGGAGGCCACGCTCCGGGGTGCTATCGGGGGTAGGTGTGAAACACAGTCGCGTGCGTGCGCTAGGATCTTCCACATAGCTACGGCCCCCGTAGCTCAGGGGATAGAGCACCGCCCTCCGGAGGCGGGAGCGCAGGTTCGAATCCTGCCGGGGGCACCAAAGACGAAGGCGATTCGTGTTCGCGGACAGCGCGAACCGGGTCGCCTTCGGGCGTTTTCTGGGGGCAAGCCCCCAGACCCCAGCCGGGGGCAAGCCCCCGGACCCCCATCGTGGGTCGGGACCGTCTGTGCGGCGCCCTGCCGGGGGCACCAGATCGATCAAGCGTTACCGCAGTTCAGCACTGTTCCCCTTACAAGGTCGAGACAGGGACGGCAACACAAATCCCCAGTTCAGGCCCGTTCCCGATCGTTTCCTACGGGGGACGCGCGTCATGTCAGCCGTTTCAATGGCCGACCGCCTCGCCTATGCGTTCGCTGGCCCTGGCGCTCCGCAAGCCGGGGCCGTTGTCGCGGCAGTGACCACCGCGCAGATCCGCGAGGTCGTGCAACGGCTCATCACCGCCGGACAGTGACGCGAGGGCGACCGGGAGATCCTGGTTGTGCTCGATGTCGGCTACGACGCCCCGCGCATCACTCGCCTGCCGGACGATCTGCCGGTGCAGTTCCTCGGCCGGATGTGTGCTGCGCCGCCACTGCGGCCCTGCCCTGGCCCCAGCCGCCCCGCCCGCCACAGCGGCGAGTTCGTCTTCGGCGACCCGGCCACCTGAGGACCGAGCAGACCGCACGACCACCGGCATCCGCCTCTACTGCACAGCCACCGCACAAGCATGGGACCGGCTGTATCCCGAGCTCACCGGACGAGCGGCCTGGACCGACAAGGACGCTGCCGATCATCCAGGACACGGTGATCCGGCTGACCGTTCAGCGAGTGCCACACGGCGGCGAGGCGAAACCGGTATGGATCATGGTGGTCACAGACGCCTGCGACGCCGACGTCGCCGCTGCTGCTGGCAAATGTTCCTGCGCCGCTTCGACATCGAGCACACCTCCGTCTGCTCAAGCAGACCCTGGGCCGGACTGTCCCGAAGCTGCGCGCCCGAGGGGCCGACCGCTGGACCTGGCTGATGATCATCGGGCACACCCGGCTCCGGCTCGGGGCCGACGCGGATTTCGCAACATCCGCGCAACGATGACCTCTTCAGAGGGTGCACCGAAAACCTCCCACCCAGGACCCGGACGGCCACCCGGCGCCAAGGCGTGAGCAGTCGCAGTTCAAGGTACGGGCACGAACGGGACGACAGCCTTCGGCGAGGTGAACGGAGCAGGGTGGCGCCACAGGCCGCGGCGCTCCAGCAACGGCAGGACACCCTCGCCGAACCAGTAGGCCTCCTCAAGATGCGGGTGCCCGGAAAGGACGAACTCGGTGATGCCCGCAGCGTGGTACTCGGCGATGCGCTCGGCCACCTCCGCGTGGCTGCCGACGAGGGCGGTGCCCGCCCCGCCCCGGACGAGGCCGACACCCGCCCACAGGTTGGGAGACACCTCCAGGGCGTCCGTCGTGCCACCGTGCAGGGCACGCATGCGCCGCTGGCCCTCGGAGCCGCTGCGGGCAAGGCCGTCCTGGACGCGGGCGATGGTCGCCGGATCGAGTGCGTCGAGGAACCGCTGTGCTTCGGCCCACGCTTGTTCGGACCGATCACGGCTGATGACGTGCAGCCTGATGCCGAAACGTGGCTGCCTGCCGAGCGGGGCGGTGGCGGCACGAACGGCGGCGATCTTCTCGGCGACCTGGCCGGGAGGCTCACCCCAAGTCAGGTAGACGTCAGCGTGTTCGGCCGCCACGCTGATCGCCGCCGGGGAGGAACCTCCGAAGTAGATGTCGGGCACCGGATCGGGGGTACGGGTCAGTGCGGCGCCGCTGACCGTCAGGTGCTCACCCACGTGATCGACCCGGTCACCGCGCCACAGGGCCCGCACGATGGAGAGGAACTCACCGGTACGCCGATAGCGTGCGTCCTTGTCGAGAAAGTCGCCGTAGGCGCGCTGTTCGTCGTCTTCTCCCCCTGTGACGACGTTGAGCAGCAGACGACCCGCCGAGTGCCGCTGGAAGGTGGCGGCCATCTGCGCCGCCAGGGTCGGGCTGACCAGACCGGGCCGGAAGGCCACGAGGAACTTCAGTCGTTCGGTGTCGGCGACCAGCATGGCGGTGGTCAGCCACGCGTCCTCGCACCAGGCGCCCGCCGGGGTGAGCGCTCCCTCGAACCCGAGTTGCTCGGCGCTTCGGGCGATCTGACCGAGGTAGGCGAGCGTCGCGGGACGGTCGCCCCCGGCGGCGGTGGTGGCGACGCCGTGTCCGCCACCGACGAGGTAGCGGCTGTCGCCGTAGGTCGGCAGGAACCAGTGGAACGTGAGCGACATCGGATCCTCGTCAGGGTGTCGGAAGAGGTGGCGCGGACGTGCTGGTGGCGGCTCAGATCAGGCCGTGGCGCGGAGGTGCGGTGCCGTTCAGCGCGTAGCGGCCGATGTGCTGCACCTTCCAGCGCACCGGATCGTGCAGGGTGTGGGTGCGCGCGTTGCGCCAGTGACGGTTCAGGTTGAGGCCCTCGGCAGCCGCGCGGGTGCCCGACAGCTCGAACACGGCGCTGGCGGCCGCCAGCGCCGCGGGCTCGGCGAACGCCTTGGCCGTGGCGACCGCGATGGAGGCCGCCGCGGCACTGCTGTCGGTGAGCTCGGCTGCGGCGTCGTCCAGCGCCGCGCCTGCCTCGCGCAGGAGCGCCTCGGCCGCCCGCACCTGGATCTCGAGCTCACCGAATCGCTGAATGGTGAGCGGGTCGTCGGCGGCTCGCTCGACGTCCGCCTCGGCCCACGGCCTGCTGTGGTGCCGGACGAACTCGGCGGTGTCGTCGAGGGCCCCACGGGCGATGCCCACCTCGATGGCCGCGTGGATCGCCTGTGCCCGCGCGCCGTGCAGTTGCGGAGCGGTGAAGGTGAGGTAGTGCGGCAGGACGTGCTCAGGCGGGACCGCGACGCCGGTGAGTTCGACGGTGCCGCTGGCGGTCGTGCGCTGTCCCATTCCGTCCCAGTCGTCGAGGACCCGGACCCCTGGCGCGTCGCTCGGGACGAAGGCGACCACGAGGTGTTCCTCGTCGTCCTTGGCCAGCACGGGAATCCAGTGCGCGAACAAAGCTCCGGTCGCGTAGTGCTTCACGCCGTCGAGGACGAACCGGTCGCCGTCGCGGCGCAACCGGGTCCGGTAGTCCTGCGCGTGCCGGGTTCCCTTCTCCGACTGCGCGTTGCCGAAACGCCTGCCCTCAAGTACTTCCGCGAAGAAGAACTCCCGCTGTCCGGCGTCCCCCCGCTCGCGCACGACGTTGACGTAGGCGAAGTGGTTCTGCGGGATCTGGGCGATGTTCGGATCACCGACGGCAAGTATCCGGAACACCTGCAGCACGGTGGTCCACGGCAGGTCGGCGCCGCCGTGCTTCGCCGGCACGGTGATGGCCAGCAGGCCGGAGGCGGACAGGTCGTCCACCTCGGCACGGGGAAGCCGCCGCTGGGCATCGCGCTCGGCGGCGTGGACGGCGAAGCGCCCGGACAGCGCGACAGCTGTCCGGATCGCCTCGTCGGCAGTGGAGATCACGTGTACCACGTGGGCTCCGGGATCTCCCCCAGCAGTGCGTACCGGCCGACCTCGGCGCGCTTGTACGCGATCGGGTCGTGCAGGCTGTGCGTGCGGAGGTTGCGCCAGTAAATGTCGAGTCCGACCGAGTTGGCGCTGGCGCGTGCACCGGTCAGCTCGAACACTCGCGTTCCAATCTCCAGGCCCGTGTCGACGGCGCGCTGTTTGGCCGCGGCGATGACCACCGCCGCCTCTCCGCGTTCCTGCGCGGTGACGGTGTCCGGGTGGCCGTTGATTCGCTCAATGGCCTCGGCGGCCCGCTCGGCGAGCGCCTCAGCCGCCCATAGCTTGGCCTGGAGGTCCCCGTAGCCCTCGACGATGTAGAACTCCTCACCGGCGGACTCCTTGTTGTCACCGCCGTAGGGCCACGGGCGCGTCCTGTCGCGCGTGTAGGCGGTGGCCGTGGCCAGTGCCCCCTTGGCGATGCCGAGATAGAAGTTGGTGAACACCAGCTGGATCAGCGGCACGTTGAGGGTGTTGTACGTTCGGGGCTGGAACTCCTTGCCGACGTATCCCGCCGCCTGCTCCCACGGGACCCGTACGCCGCGGATCTCCACACTGCCACTCTCGGTCAGCCTCTGTCCGAGGTTGTCCCAGTCGTCGCCGAAGACGATCCCGGGCTGGCTGGAAGGCACGATCGCGAAGATGTGCTTGTCGGTGCCCTCCAGCACTCCCTCCAGCACCGTCACGTCGGAGACCTTGCTGCCGGTCGAGAACGACTTCCGTCCGTTGTAGACGATCGTGTCGCCTTCGTCGGTGATGGTGAGGTCGTTGTCACGCGGGTTCACCGCGCCGCCGAAGAACCACCGCTCCCGCGTGGCCTGTTCTTCTACGGCGGCGATCTGGCCGGGGGTGGCGACCAGGCGGGCGGCCCAGAACCAGAGGTAGTGGTAGCCGATGAGCTGGCCGATGGATCCATCACCTGCGGCGATCTCGCGGATGACCCGGTACGCGGTCGTCCAGTTCTGTCCGCCGCCACCGTGCTCGACCGGGCCGAGCAGGGTGACGAGGCCGGAGTCCTTCAGCAACTGGATCTCGGCGTGCGGCGTCTGCCCGGCGCGGTCGCGGTCGACGGCGTCGGTGGCGAGGACGGTGGCGACCTCGCGGGCGCGGGTGAGCCAGCCTGCGGCGTCGGTGGGAATCGTGGCGAAGGCAGGAGATTGGGTGGTGGTCACGGTCGTACTCCGATCGGCTCGGGCGTGGCGGCGGAGGAGTCGGCTTCTGCTTCGAGCTGCCGCACGATGGGCAGCACGTGCTTGCCGAAGTAGGCGACTTCCTCGTGGTAGTGCAGGAAGCCCAGCAGCAGGAGGTCGACGCCACGCCGCTTGTACTCGAGGATGCGGTGGGCGATCTGCTCCGGCGTACCGATGAGCCGGGAACGGAAACCGTCGTTGTACTGGACCAGGTCGTCGAACGACGAGTCCGCCCACATGCCCTTCTTGTCGGCGGTCGAGCTGCCGGCCTGCTGGACGGCGTCCCGGAAACCGTGCACGGCCTCGGTGTCCGCCTTGGCGACGACCTCCCGCAGCGTGTCCCTGGCCTCCGCCTCGGTATCGCGGGCGATCAGGAAGCCGTTGAGTCCGAATCGGACGGTTCGACCGTGGCGCGCGGCCCCCTCGTTGACCTCGGCGATCTGTTCGCTGATGCCGTCGAAGTCCTTGCCGTTGCTGAAGTACCAGTCCGACACCCGGCCCGCCATCGCCCTGGCAGCGCTGGAGTTGCCGCCCTGGAAGATCTCCGGATGGGGGCGACCCGGAGCGGTCAGCGGCTTGGGTTTGAGGTCGTATCCTCGCAGCCGGTAGAAGTCGCCGGCGAACGTGGCGGACTCCTCGGTCCAGCTGGCGCGCAGCACACGGATGAACTCCTCCGCGCGCCGGTATCGCTCGTCATGTTCCAGCCACGGCTCACCGAGCGCGGTGAACTCGCCCTTGAACCAGCCGCTCACCACGTTGACCGCGGCACGGCCACCGGAGAGGTGATCCGCGGTGGCGACGAGCTTGGCGAGCACGGCCGGGTGCCACAGCCCAGGGTGCACCGCGGCGATCACTTTGAGTCGCTGGGTGGCCAGCAACAGCGCGAGGCTGAAGCTCGTGGACTCGTGCTGGTACGCCGCACCGTAGCTGGCCATGTAGCGCACCTGGCTGAGCGCGTAGTCGAATCCGTTGTTCTCCGCGAGCACGGCGAGCTCACGGTTGTACTCGTAGGACCAGTCGGTCCGCTGCTCGATCTTGCTGACGACGAGACCTCCACTGACGTTCGGAACCCAATAGGCGAACTTCAGTGGTTCTCTGTTTTCGGGCACGGTGAAACTCCAGAGCCGGAGGAGCGATGTCCGCAAGGACGGGACGCGGGGAACTGCCTCAGAATCGACACCCCTGAGCCCACACGCGTCCGAGGTCGATGTGCCTACGACGGGTCAGGCCGACCCCCGTGCCGCACATCTCGTGACCACTCATGAGCCGATCGTGGCAGTACCACACTGCCAGGAAAAGGTCGTCCAGATGACGAGAACAACTCCGCCACCGACACGATTCCGCAGAGGTCGACAATTGCGGGTCGCCATGAATGAGCCTCTGGTCAGGCCGCACGCACACGTTCACGACCCGTCCGCCGACATCACCGGCTGGAAACCGCGGCTGAACCACGACCGCCCGGTGCCGGAGTTCCGCTGGCTTTCGGCTTTGCAGACCGCGAAGCACTGACACACGCTGACGCTCAGGTCGCAGCTTGAACACGACGCCCGACTCCACGCAGCGGAGCCGCCGCCAGCAGCAATGCAACAACATAGATGTCGCTTCGAAATCAGCCTCGTTGACGGCGCCCAAGCTGAGCGCCTGCATCCAACAGGCTGCGGCGATCCGCGACGTAATGCCGTGACACCACCGAAACGGGAGCAGTGCGCCACCACACGCGAGCGCCACCTGACTATTACAAGACGGAACCGGCCTGCGCGATCACCCGCATCTCAGACGTGTGCTCGGCTGGTCAGGGCAAGTGGGCCCAGTCGAGTTCCTGGCGCAGAGCCCACTTCGTGCGGTGCGCGTCGCGCACCGCGGCCATGTGGTCGGAGAAGTCGTCATCGCGGCCGCAGCGGGAGAACAGAACCCTGGCCTCGGCGAGCAGACGAACCGCCGCCCGGTAGGAGTCGCGGTCGCGGCGTTCGATCGCCTGGTCCGCGGCACGGAGCAGGATCGGGATGGCGTCGGCCGGGTGGTTCGCGGCACGGGCACGCGCGAGGCGGAGCCACAGACCTTCCGAGCAGCCGCCGTCGACCGCGGCCTGCCAGGCGGCCTCGATCTCGTTGTCTTCCAACAGGATCTCCACCAGCGTCGAGCGGCCTGGCGACCAGGACCCCTTGGCGGGCGGTGCGTCGGCGAGGAACGCCAGCGCGCGTTCCCGCCAGGGTGGGAAGCCCTCGGCGGTGGCCTGCTGGAGCACGCGGAAGGACTCCAGAGTCGGGCGTTCGGTGAAGTTCGCCCACAGCAACTCACCCGCCTGATCACGCCTGCCCGCGCGCACGTGGATCTCGGCAGCCAGACAACGAAGACGAAGGTCAGGTTCGAAGTCGGACATGCCGCGTTCCAGCCAGGTCAGCGCCTCGTCGTCACGGCCGTCGGCGCACAGCCGCTCGGCGATGCGGAGCACGTCGTAGGCGCTCGTCACATCCCGGGCCAGCACCTCGATCAGTCCATCCGCCCCTCCCGACGACTCCCCCAGGCTCTCCATCAGGTGGCTGATGACGAAGCGTCGGGCGCTGTAGTCGTTCGGCTTCTTCGGCGGCAACTTCCGCCACGCCTGCTCGACGAGTTCCCGGTACCGTGCCAAGCCTGCTGAGCCGAGAACCTCCTCGTACGCAGGCAGCACGTCGAGGAACACCTCGTACTCGCTGCTCACCGCACGCGTGACCAGACGCTCGGCCAGCTCCACCGGGTCCGGCGAGCCCGCCTCGCACGCCGCCAGGTGGATCTCCTCCACGCGGGCGATCGCCTCGGACAATCCGCCGTCGGAGTCGTCCACCCGCTCGGCCGAGGACTCCAGCAGGTCCAGCGCGTACTCGGCGAGGGTGATCGCAGCGTCGGCGAATCCGGATCCGACCAGTCGTTCGACTTCGTCCAGAGCCTCACCGACGTGCATGAAGTAGCCGTACGCCCCGCCGTAGTCGACGAAATCGGGGATGTCGATGGCGCGTTCAAGACGGTCTCTGATGTCCCGGTCGTCGAACGCGTTCTTCTGCCCGGCCGCGGCGGCGAGCCGGGCACGCAGCACGCGATCGGATTTCGCGGCCGTCATCAGCTGCTCGATCAGCCACTCCTGATCACAACCACGCAAGAACAACCGCAACCGCTTGTCCGACAACGGCTTCGCACGCGGCTCCCCCACCTCACCGCCTAGCTCCAGCCACGCCAGCGAAGTAGCGACGCAGTGCTTGCAGAACGCGCCGTCGGCTCCATACGGGCAGGAACAACGCCCGTGCAAGCCTTTCGGCGTGACATCGAGCCGCACGCGATAAGTCCGGGTGCCGTCCACCGTTGCGGTCACGGTCGCCCCGTCCACCGTGACCCGCCGAACCTGGCCAGCCGCGAAGTACCGCTCTCCTCGCTCGAACGACCTCGCGTCAGCCAGCTTCCGCACCGTGCTCCTGCTCACCGCCACGGCTGGTCATCATGCCAAACACCCGCAAGGAGCGGTTCCAACGCCAACCGCACCTCCACCGAGCCACATCAGCGACACGCCACCCTTTTTGGTGAATCCTTTCCATCAGACGCTGCAGGAGGCGGATTTGGCGGTGAGATGGTCCCTCGCCCCGGAAAGGCACCTTCCCCGATGACCTCGCTCTCCCCCTCGCACCTGGACGTGATCGAACAGCGGTTCCTCGCGATGACCGCCGGCCCGCAGCCGTTGACGCTCGACTGCGCGGCACTTGGATGCGGCCTACCCGACGAGGAGCTGCCTCTGGACCGCGTGCGCGTACTGCTCCTCAAGCGACAGACGAGCTGGGTGAGCAAAGACGCCGTGTGGAAGGAACTCGTCCGAAGGGCACACGCGGCACCCGAACCCTGGACCACCATCGCTGCCGCCATGATGATGCCCGGCCTCAAGCACATCGCAGGAAAGCTGGGCACCCGCTTCTGCGGTGACCGCAACGACCTGGACTCCGAGATCCGCGAGGGCTTCCTCCAAGCGCTCGACGTGGCCGACGTACGGTCGCCGAAGATCTTCGGGCAGCTCTACTGGGCAGCCTTCCGACGCGGCCACGAAGCGTGCAACAGCGAAAGGCGACGCGCCATGTCTCGGTCCGAACTCGCCGACACCGCGATCGACGCCCGCACAGCCGACGGACATCCGGACCTCGTCCTCGCAGGAGCCATGCTGTCCGGTGTCATCACACCGCACGAAGCCGACCTCGTCTCCGATGTGCTCCTCGACCACGGAGACCGGTCAACCGCGGCCAAGCGGCGCGGCATAAGCCGCCACCAGGTGGCAGCGCAGCTCAACACCGCCTCCCGCCACCTCGCTGACTACCTCCTCGGCGGTCCCCTCCGTCCAGCGGCATGACCACGCACATCGCGCTGCGTGCACCGAAGTGGCAGGTGCACGCAGCATGCCGAAACGCAGACCGAGAAGTCGACTGGATCGACACCGAGCCGGGAAGCGCGGCCACAGCGGACCGCAAAGCGATCTGTCGCCTATGGCCAGTCCGCCTCACCTGTGCCATCACGGCACTCACCACTGACGAGAGCTACGGCGTGTGGGGCGGCATGGATCAAGCCGACCGGGAAGCGCTCAGACATGCTGAGGTTCAGGTCGCAGCATGAACACAACTGCCGACTCCAAGCAGCAGACCCGTCGCCAGCAACATGAAGCCGTGGACGTCGTCTTCCAGATCAACCTCGTTGACGGCGCCGATGCTGAGCGCCTCGGACTGCAACAGGCGGCCGCCATCCGCGACGTAGTGCTGTGGCACCACCGAAACGGTAGCGCGGCACCACACGCGAGCGCCACCTGACCACTACCCAAGGAAACCCGCCTGCGTCGCGTTACCTAGTCAGGCACCAACTCGACCTAAGCAGCTTGACTTTCATCAAATAGGCTCAGGTGACTTTCACATGCAGCTCGACGAGCACCCAGGAAATCGTGGTGACCACTCGTGATGAACGGGCATTGGCCGCTTCAGTTCCGCGAATCCTCACGGTACTTGCGGTAGTTGAAGAACAGGGCGATGCCGCTGGCGATGGCGATCAGTCCGAAAGCGGCGCTGATGTAGAGGCTCAGACCGAAGGCTTGAGCGGCAAAGTTGGCCGCGACGCTGACTACCAGAACCGTCGCGAGCAGGGCTCGGCTGTGGGTGGGCGAGAGGTTCATGACGAAGAAGTTAGTTGTGTTCGCCAACGTCGCCGATACCGCAGGCTCCCAAGTGTCAGGTAGAGCAGGCTGCACCTCGATTCTGTGCGTTGGTGCGATGAGTTCGAAGCGCAGCAGGACTTTGCTCGGTTCCGCGAGCTCGTGTGCCGTCGTCAGGCCCACGGTGGCCAGGGTTTCCTGCTTGCCAGTCACCGGCTCGAGCAGCGGACTACGTCGCTCTGGTGCGTTGTGCGCGGAGAGGGACCGGCTCTGAGTCACCTGCTTTCATGTCCGCCACCGACCGGCTTGCCGACTCCGCCGTTGTCGGTCAGCTGATGTCACGCCGATGACGTCCGTGTCGTCGAATCCAGGCTGGGATTGTTGCGGAGCAAAAGGTACAGCCTGCGCTACCAGTGATCACCTGCTGCCTGGGTCGTTCCGGCGGGCGGGCGAGATTACCGTCCTGCCTGGGAAATCGACGAATAGGACCTCGGGTTTTTGTGATGTCAATCCATGATGTGCAAGTTGACGGGACTTCTGGTGCGGGCGTTGCCAAGCCCGCGCCGGCGGTGCGGGTTCAGGGCCTGAGAAAGGTCTACGGCGCGGAACTGCAGGCGGTGACTGCCCTTGCGGGTGTCGATGCGATGTTCGAGCGTGGCACGTTCACCGCGGTGATGGGGCCGTCCGGTTCGGGCAAGAGCACGTTGCTGCAGACGGCGGCGGGGCTGGACCAGCCGACCGGCGGCCAGGTGTGGGTTGGCGACACGGAGTTGTCGCGACTGTCGGAGACCGATCTGACGAAGCTGCGGCGTTCGAAGATCGGGTTTGTCTTTCAGGCGTTCAACCTCATCGGAGCGTTGACGGTGCGGGAGAACATCGTGTTGCCGTTGCAGCTGTCGGGAAAACGCGCCGACGCCGCATGGGTGCGGCAGGTCGTCGATCGGGTCGGGTTGACTGATCGGCTGTCGCACCGGCCGTCGGAGCTGTCCGGCGGTCAGCAGCAGCGGGTCGCGATCGCGCGGGCGTTGGCGACGCGCCCGGAGGTCATCTTCTGCGACGAGCCGACCGGTGCGCTGGACACCCAGACCGCGGGCGAGGTGCTGAGCCTGCTGCGTTCGGTGGTGGACGAGGCGGGGCAGACGGTGATCATGGTGACGCACGACCCGGTGGCGGCGTCGTACGCGGATCGTGTGATGGTGCTGGCCGACGGCCAGATCGTGCACGACATGCCGCAGCCGGGTGCGGAACGCATCGCGGAGCAACTGGCCTTGCTGGGCCGCCGTCAGCGCGTCACGCAGGAGCGCTGACCGATGCTGAAGCTGGCTGCGAAGATGCTGCGCCACCGCAAGGGCAGCGCGGTCGCCACCCTGCTGGCCTTGACGGCCGGAGTGGTGCTCTTGATGTCGATGGGACTGCTCGTGGAGTCCGGCCTGCGGTTCGAGGCCGCGGCGAAGCGCTACGCCGCAACGGACGTCGTCGTCGCCAATCGCGACATCACGCTCACGACGAGCGATGAGGAGAAAGTCACCGTAGAGCTGCCTGAAGGGGGCACTGTCCCGGCCTCGATGGTCGAGCAGTTCCGGCAGCTACCGGGTGTGGCCACGGTGGTGGGTGACACGTCGGTGACGGCGATCCTGGAGAACGGCGGGGCCACCGGACATGGGTGGAGCAGCACGGTGCTGACCCCCTACCGGCTGGTTTCGGGTGCCGAGCCGAAGAAGGCGGAGGAGGTCGCGCTGGATGAACGCGTGGCCGGTTCGGTAGCGCCCGGAGACGAGGTCCCGATCCTGATCGAGGGGACGGCGCGCGTGTACCGGGTCAGCGGCCTCGTGCGCAACGCCGGCCCCAGGGCTGGCCCCGACGCGTCGCCCGAGGTGTTCTTCACCGACGAGCACGCGGCGGCCCTGTACCCGCGGCAGGGCCGGGTCGACGCCGTCGGCATCATCGCTGAGCCGGGTGCCTCCAACGCCGCACTGGTCGCCGACGTGCGCAAGCTGGCCACCGAGGCCGGTTTCAAGGCCTACGCCGGCGCCGAGCGCGGACTGTTGGAACAGTCCGCGGACCTGGCGGCCAGCGACATGCTGGTCCAGCTCGGCATTGTCTTCGGCGGATTCGTGGCGCTGCTGGTGATGTTCGTCGTGGCCGGAACCATCGGCCTTGCGGTCCGGCACCGGCGACGCGACCTCGCCTTGCTCCGGGCCGTCGCCGCGACCCCAGGCCAGATCGCCCGGTTGATCCTCACCGAGGTGGGGCTGCTCAGTCTGTTGTCGGTCGTGATCGGTGTGCCCTCTGGCTGGTTCGCCACCCGATGGGTGCGCGGGGAACTGGTCGACCGCGGGTTCATCCCGAACACGTTCCTGTTCAGCGACGGTGCACTGACCGCGGCCGCCGTGGTGGGGGCGACAATGGCGGTGGCGGTGGGGGCCGCGCTGATCGCCGCCCGTCGGACAATGCTGATCCGCCCGACAGAGGCGCTCGGCGAGATCGCCGTGGAACCCACTCGGAACAGCAAGATCCGGCTGTTCGTCGGGTTCGCCACCCTGGCCGGTGCCATCTACCTGACCACGCTCAGCACGACGCAGAAGGGTAACGCTGCCCTCGGCACCGCGCTCGGCATGCTGTCCGCGCTCATCCTCGCGGTCGCCCTGCTCGCCCCCTGGATCAACCGGACGGCTGCCCGGCTGCTCGGCCCGGTGCTGCGTGCGGCGTGGGGCGACAGCGGCTACCTGGCCGCGGCGAACCTGCGCGGCAACGCTCAGAGCATGGTCACCGTACTGACCGCACTGGTGCTGACTGTCGGCCTCGGTGGCTCGATCTGGTTCCTCCAGGACAACCTGCTACGACAGACCGTCACCCAGACCCGCGCCGGGATGCTCGCCCAGCACTCCGTGGGCTCCGCCGCCGGCCTGCCTGAGACCGCTCTCGCGGAAATACGCGAGATTCCCGGCGTGGTGGCCGCCACAGGAGTGCGGAACACCTCGATCATCCTCGCCGGGAGCGGGGAGAGCGGCGGTGTGCAGGCCGTCGATCCGGATGGCGTCGAGCACACCATGGATCTCCAGGTTCGCAGCGGAAGCCTGTCCGACCTGCGCGGGTCCGCCATGGCGGTGTCGGCCCTGCAAGCCGATTCGAACGGCTGGAAAGTCGGTGACCAGGCCGAGGTGCGGCTCGGCGACGGCACACCGGCCACGCTGCGCATCGTCGCGATCTACGGCCGGGGCATAGGCTTCAACGACTTCACCGTCACCAAGGACGTCATCGCCGGCCACACTGCCTCGACCGGCTACGAGCGGATCCTCGTCCGCGCCGAACCGGGCACCGACATCACCACCGCCCTGGCCGACGTCACCGGCCGGTACCCCGGCAGCACCGTGACGAACACGGCCGGGCACGCCGGCCAGCTTGCCAACGATCTGGCGCTCAGCGCCTGGTTGAACAAGCTGCTGATGGGCATCATGATCGGTTTCGCCGCCATGGCCGCCGCCAACACCATGGTCATGGCCGCTCTCACCCGTGGCCGTGAACTGGCTTCACTGCGCATGGTCGGCGTCACCCGGAAGCAGTTGAAAAGGATGGTCCACGCGGAACAGTCCGGCCTGCTCGGCGTTTCCCTGCTCATCGGTGGAACCATCGCGGCAATCACATTGGTATCGGTGGTGCGCACTCTCACCGGGCAGAGCGTTCCCTACGTCCCCCCGCTGGGATGGGTGTCCATCATCGGCGGCACGACGCTGCTCGCCCTGCTCACCACCATCCTGCCCACCGCACGACTGCTCCGCGTCCCGCCGATCGCCGGCATCGGCGTCAAGGAGTAGCGGTCACCGGGGACGGCAGAGGTCCCGGATCCAGTTGAACGACAACCGACGGGCGTGCACGCATCGCGAGGACGCCCGTCGGTCGTCATCGTCAAGCGTGCGGCCGAAAAGGACGCTGACGGCGGCGTTCGGAGCCCCGTGCCACAGGTACACGTCGATCGCCTTCACCGCCCGCGGCTGGATTCGGTCCACAGTCGTGGGGAACTCGGTTCGCACCCGTAGCCGGGGCCGGTTGCTCGGCCAGGATGACGCGCCACACGTCTCACGCTTCTGGTCTCACGAGCCCCTCTGCCGAAGCCGAGGTGGCGACGGTCGATCGCCGCAGCGTGACTCCGCTCGCCGTGGTGACCGGCGAACCGGCGCTATCTGGGTCCGGTGCCTTCGAGGTAGCGCAGGACCGCGGTGACGCGCCGGTCGGCCCGGTCGTCGGGTGCGAGGTCGAGTTTCGCGAAGATGCTGCGGATGTGCTTGTGCACTCCGCCTTCGGTGATGACGAGCTTCTCGGCGATGGCGATGTTGCCGAGGCCTTGGGCCATGAGCGCGAGCACGTCTCGTTCCCGTGGGCTCAGCCGGCCCAGCGCGCCAGTGTTCGGGTTGCGGGCCAGTAGCTGGCCCACCACCTCGGGGTCCACGGCGGTGCCGCCGCTGGCCACCCGGTGCAGCGCGCTCAGGAACTCGTCGACCCTCCCGACGCGTTCCTTCAGCATGTAGCCGAGCCGGCTGGCGCCGCCGGTCAGCAGTTCGGTGGCGAACGTCTGCTCCACGTACGCGGAGAGCACGAGCACCGCGAGGCCGGGCTGCCGCCGCCGCGCTTCGACGGCCGCCAGGATCCCCTCGTCGGTGTGGGTGGGGGGCATCCGCACGTCGACGATGGCGACGTCCGGCTGGTGTTCTGCCACCGCGGCCAGGAACGATCCCGGCGTGTCGGTGGTGGCCACCACGTCGAGCGACTCGGCGCGCAGCAGCAGCGCCAGCCCTTCGCGCAGCAGGAGGTCGTCTTCCGCGATCACGATCCGCACGGCAGCTCCACTCGCATCGTCGTCGGCCCACCGGCGGGGCTGTCCAGGGTGAAGCGCCCGTCGTAGGCCTCGATCCGCCGGCGGATGCCGGCCAGGCCAGACCCGCCGTTCTCGTCCGCGCCGCCCCGGCCGTCGTCGTCGATCCGCAGCATCAGCCGATCGCCTCGCCTGGCCACCTGCACCGCGGCGGTCGTGGCGCCGCTGTGCTTGGTCACGTTGGAAAGAGCTTCGGCGACCACGAAGTACGCGGTGGCCTCGACGGAGGCGGCGCAGCGGCCCGGTACGTCCACCACCAGCTCGCACGGCACGCCGCAGCTGCCTGCGAGGCCGGCCAGGGCGCCGGCGAGCCCGCGGTCGGCGAGCACCGGGGGCAGGATGCTGCGGGCCACGGCACGCAGTTCGGAAAGCGCTTGCTCGGCGGCGTCCTGGGCTCGGTCCAGCGCGGCGTGGGCCGTGGCGGGATCTCGGTCCACGGCCCGCCGGACGGCGCCGAGCAGCACGTTCACCGTGACGAGCCGGTTCTGCGTGCCGTCGTGCAGTGACCGTTCGATGCGGCGCAGTTCGGCAGCGTGCGCGTCGAGGGCGGCGGCACGGGTGGCGGTCAGCTCGGCGATCCGCAGCGAGAGGTCAGCACCCGGCGGAGGCGCCAGCAGGTGCCGGCCCGGCCACTCCTGCACCCGCATGAGCGCTGGCCCGAACGCGACGATGAGGGCGCCGCAGAGCACGCCGGCCATCCCGACGGCCCAGGGACCCTTGACGGTCCAGAAGAAGAAGCTGGGAGCGTTGTCCTCGGGCGGCAGCAGGTGGTACCAGAACGGGTAGGTCGTGTTCTGCAGCATCGTGACCGGCAGCGCGAGCCCCATGAACCCGACGGAAAAGCCGACCGTGGCGTGCAGCGGCAGCCAGGCCAGCTCACGCCGCACGGTCACATCGCGCAGCACGGCGCGCAGCGCGGCGCGCGTCTCGCGCGGCACCGGGCCGGGGGCGAGAACATCGAGCCTGACCCGTTCCCGGTTCGCGCCCGCCCGTAGCAAACGCAGGGCGGAGGGCACCAGGAGAACGCCGACACCGACACAGCCGAGCAGCGCGACCACGCCGATCCAGACGAGGACGGCCATCGCGAGCAACGCCGTACCCAGGCCGCCTATCAGGCGCGCAACGGCATCGAGCGACGCCCACAGGCGCTGCCACACCCGTGTCATCCCACCTCCCGAGCCGGGACCCTATCCGATCAACGCAATTCCACATCGGATCGAGTCGGCTTGCCCGTCGCCGCCGACCCACCAGGACAAGGGCAGTCCCGGCCTGGTGGTGCTGCCACTACCTCCGTTGTTCAGCGAGCTGGATTGTCCACTTGGGAGGAGATGAGCAGCCTGGACTCAGTCGGTCATCGCAAGACCGACGTTCGTGGAACCCAGGAGTTGGCTGCATTGTTCAGATTATCTTCCCAGCGATATCGATCTTCTTCCTCGGGGTATCGCCGTGCGGCCGCCGTGACGGCGGCGGCGGCGGTCGCGGCGGGCGGTCTCGCGTTCGCCGGCACGGTCCCCGCCGCCCAGGCCGAGCCCCGCGGCGATGCGGTGCAGCAGAGCATCGACAAGCTCGTCGGTGTCGACCGGCATCCAGGAGCGTTGGCGGCTGTCCGGGACAATCGTGGCCGGACCCGCCACTACACGGCCGGGGTCGGTGACCTGCGGACCGGCGCAAAGGTGCCGGCGAACGGCAGGGTGCGGCTCGGCAGCGCGAGCAAGATGTTCGCTTCCGTGGTCGTGCTGCAGCTCGTCGGGGAGGGCAAGGTGGAGCTCGACGCGGCGGTCGAGAAGTACCTGCCGGGCCTGATGCGGGCCAAGGGCGTGGACGCCTCCAGGATCACGGTTCGCCAGCTGCTCCAGCACAACAGCGGCCTGCCCGACTACACCGAGACGATGTTCGCGCCCTTGGGCGACTTCTTCCCTTACCGGCACGTCTACCTCGACCCGCGCGAACTGCTCGACCTGGCGAACGCCCGGGAGGACGGCGGCCCCGCCGGCGGCGGTTGGTCCTACAGCAACACGAACTACGTCCTGGCCGGGCTGATCGCCCAGCGGGTCACCGGCCGCCCGTTCAACGAACTGGTGACCACCAGGGTCATCGAGCGGATCGGTCTGCGCGACACGTACGCACCCGAGGTCGGCGAACAGGACATCCGCGGCCGGCACCCCAAGGGCTACCAGCGCACCATCGCGACCCGCGAGCTGGTCGACTTCACGCGGATGGACCCGAGCTGGGGCTGGGCGGCCGGCCAGCTGGTCGCCACGCCCGCCGACCTCAACACGTTCCTGCGCGCGCTGCTGGACGGCAAGTTGCTCGAACCGGCCCAGCTGGCCCAGATGCGCACCACCATCCCGACAGATCCGGTGTCGGGACAGGGCTACGGACTCGGCATCTTCAGCATGCCGTTGAGCTGTGGGAAGGTCGCGTGGGGCCACGGCGGCGACATCCCGGGCTACTCGACCCTCAACGCCGCCACCGACGACGGTCGCGCGACGACTCTCGTCGTCACCTCGCTCAACGGATCGGTGAACGACAAGTCCGTCTCCGCGGACCGAGCCGCTCTCGTCGACGCGACGTTGTGCGCCAAGTGAACGCCGGTCGAAGAGGCAGCTCCTGAGTCTGGAAAGTCACTTGGTACCAGGGGTTCTGGCGTGGCGCGTTGTCGCATCACGCCAGAACCCCTTTGCGCTGTGTGTTACTCCGGTGGGATCTGGGTTGGTCGACGACCGACCGGAGGTAGTGCTGGCTGTACCGGAGTTGTGCAGTACGTGGGATCGCGAGAGCACCGGGACGGTGGCGAAACTGTGCGTGTCAGTGCTAACAGTCCAATTCGGAGAGTGTGCCTTGCCGAAAGATCAGAGTCGTACGACTGAAAACAGCCCGGCCCCCGTGCGCCGGCGTCGTGGTGTGTTCGCCGCGGCGATGGCGGCGGTAGCGGTCGCCGGACTCACGCTGACGGACGTGGCTTCGGCGGGCGCGTTGGACAACAGGTCGAGGCCGGTTCAGGACAAGACGCTGCAGGCGGACATGGACGCGCTGGTCAGTGACGGGTCGCTGCCCGGCATGCTGATGTCGGTGCGGGACCGGAACGGGCGGGTGACGAACTACACCGCCGGGGTGGGTGACATCCGGACGAAGTCGAAGGTGCCGACGGACGGTTACGTGCGGATCGCCAGCAACACGAAGATGTTCGTCGCCGTGGCGATCCTGCAGTTGGCCGACGAGGGCAAGCTCGCACTGGACGACACGGTGGAGAAGTTCCTTCCAGGCGTGGTGCGGGGCACCGGCGACGGTGCGGCGGTCGACGGCCGGAACATCACCATCAGGCAGCTGCTGAACCACACCAGCGGGATGTCTTCCACGGTCCCCGCGCTGTCCAAGGGAATCCTGCCGATCAAGGACCGGTACTTCGACGCCAGGGAGCTGCTGGACGCGGCGTTGACGCAGGCGCCGACCTTCGTTCCTGGGCAGAACCGGGTGTGGTCGTACAGCAACAACGGTTACATCCTGCTGGGTCTGGTGGCGCAAAAGGTGGCGGGACGGCCACTCGCCGAGGTCATCACGGAACGGATCATCAATCGGATCGGGCTCAAGGAGACCTACTACCCCGGTCCGGGCGACCGCGACATCCGTACCCCGCACCCCCAGGGCTACCTGGGGTCCGTGGACGACCAGGGCAAGCCGATCGCCGGCAAGTTGACCGACATCACCCGATTCGACCCGTCGGTCGCCGGGGCGGCGGGACAGATGATCGCCACCCCGAGCGACATCAACAAGTTCCTGGTCGCTTTGCAGGACGGTCGGCTGATCAAGCCCAGCCGGCTGGCGGAGATGCGTCAGACGGTGGAGGCGCCCACCCCTGTCGCTAGTTGGCAGCGCTACGGCCTGGGCACCTTCGAGATGAAGCTCAGCTGCGGGATCACCGCGTACGGTCACGGCGGCGACGCCGACGGTTTCCAGACCCGCGCCGCGATCACCCCCGATGGCCGGGCGGTCACCCTCGCCGGGACGAACGACGAAGTCAAGCTGTTCGAAGTCATCGACTTCTTCGACAAGGCCCTGTGCGCCACGAAGTAGCAGCCGTCGTTCTTGAACACGCTCACCGGCCGATGCGATGGAAGAATCACCGCACCGGCCGGTGAGTTATGTCGAAACGACGCACCGCCTGCGCGCGTCAGTCCCACCCGGACAGCGGGTGCGTGCCGCTTCGGGAAGATCGCGTGCCGATCTCAGACGCACTGAGAATGTCGTGCACCAAGGGAAAGGCCAATCAGTGCCCGAGCCGCAAGAGACCCACCTCGCCCTGATGGCCACACAACTGTTGCAGCAGACCGACGAACTTGTGACAGCGCAGTTGCGGGTGGCCGATGCGATCGGCTCGTATCGCGTGGCTCTCCTGTCAGAGATCCGGCCATCCGCGCACCGCAACGTCTTGCGCGTGGTCGCCGCTTCGCGCGGTGAGGACCACCTGCCTGCCGAAGTGGCGGCAGACGAGCGAGAAACCGGACGGCGCCGGACGTTGCAGGGCATACCCAGCGCGGATGTCCTGACCGCCTATCGGAGTCGCATCACATTGCTGCGCGACCAGTTCCTCCGGGTCGCTCAGGCCGAGGCGACCCTACAACCACTACAGCAACGAATTCCTTGACGGTTACCGGGAAGCCGAGCTCGACCTCACCCGTTGTGCGGAGCAGCAGCAGACGATCCTGCTCGCCCGCTTGCTGGAAGGCGCGATGACGACGGCTCAGATGGTCGCGGCGAGGGTCGGGTTCGGGCTCGCCTCAGACAAGCACTACTGGGTCCTGCGGGCACGATCCGACGGCATCGATCCGCTCGCGCTCAGCCTCCAGCTGAAACGCGCGGCCGGTGCACAGGACACAGCCCTGGTCAGCGCCTACGGCGGTGATGTAGCGGCTGCAGGTGGTTCTTGGTAGCGCAGGCCGTACCTTTCGCTCCGCGGCGGCCGGCCGGTTTGACGAGCACGGATGCCGTCGACGCAGCGGCGGGCACCGTGTGCTGGTGCGCCCGCACAATCCCGGCAGTCATTTCAGGCGCTGTTCGCCGTCAACGGCGGTCAGCTGGAGCCGGGCGCCGCCGGGCGTGGGCTGTAGGGCACAGAGCCGGATCCCTCTCCGCGCACAGCGTCGTCCGGCCCGGATGCGAGCGGGCGGACGCGGGAGAACATCTCCACGTCGGCCCGACGCCCACCCATGACCTGCCAGCTGCGCAGCAGCCCTTCCCGAACGAACCCCGCGCTCAGCGCCACTCGCCTCGACGGTTCGTTCCACGGCTCGACGCACAGCTCGACGCGCCAGCTGCCGAGCCGGTTCAGCGCCCAGTCGGCGAGCCCGGCCACGGCCTCGCGGGCGACGCCCAGGCCTCGCGCTGACGGCAGAACCCAGTAGCCGAGCCCGACCCTACCGAGGTCGATATCACGCAGGCGGAGGCTGATATGTCCCACGACTGTGCCGGTAGCCCGGTCCGCGATGGCTCGTGGCACCGTGACGCCGCCGGTCGACAGCTCCGTCATCCGGCGGAGGAAGGCATGTCCCGCTTCGGTCGTGTATGTGGCCGGAACCGTCGTGATCGATGTGATGTAGGGGTCTGCCGCGGCCTGCGCCAGCACACCGAGGTCGCTCTCCCGCCACGGTCGCAGCACGAACCGTTCGGTCGCCACCTCAACGGTCGCCCAGTTCACAGTCTGCAACGCGCCTTCTCCCTCAATGCCTCGCAACGGCGACATCCGGCCGCGTGGTGGTGCCCGGAAGCTCTGCGTCGTCGTTCTGGTCCGTGCCCGTTGTTCGAGTGCTGATCTCCGCGTCGGTTCAGGGAACGAGCACGATCTTGCCGAAGGCGGCACCGGACTCGAGCTTGTCATGTGCCTGCGCCGCGGCTGCGAGAGGGAACGTTTCATCGATCGGACTGACGACGGTTTTGCCGGCGACGAGCTCCAGAAGCTTTTCCATGCGCGCGCGGAGCTCTGCACGGCTGATCGAGGAGAGGCTGAGCATGAGCAGGGTCGGGGATGCCGTGAACCGGCCGAGCAAGGTCGAGCCGAAGTCGGGTGTGGGGAAACCCGCCACTCCTCCGCACAGCACGTACCGGCCGTTGGGAGCCAGCTTCTCCAGGAAGCGATCGAACTCCGGGCCGCCGACCGGGTCGATGACGATGTCGTATTCCTCGTACGCTTGGGCATCGGCAAGACGGTTGACGACTGTCGACGTCCCCAGTGCTGTCAGCCGTTCACCGCGAAGAGCGGAGCTGGTCACCGCCGTCACGGCGGCCCCGAGGTGGACGCCCAGCAGGGTCGCCATGAGCCCCACTCCACCACCGGCACCACGGACCAAAACCTTGTCTGCTTTGCGCACCTGGGCGCGTTCGAGTGACGTCAGAGCGGTCAACGCGTTGAACCCGAGCGCGACCGCTTCCGCTGCACCGACCTGGTCGGGAAGAGCGACGACATCCTCGACGTTTGCCGTGACCAGCTCGGCATAGCCACCACCGGTCTGGTCCAGCATCGCGTGGACGCGGCGGCCGACCCACGCGTCGTCGACGTCCTCACCGGTGCCGACGACGACACCGGCCACCTCGATGCCCGGCACGAAACCCGGAGAGAAGGAGCCACCGAACTCACCTCGACGGGACATGACGTCGACGTGTCCCACACCGGCCGCCTCGACTTCGACCAGCACCTCTCCCGGTCGCGGCCGGGGATCGGGGAGGTCGGCCAGGACGAGGTTCTCCGCGCCTCCGAATGCCTTCAGCACAACAGCCTTCATGATCGGTGTTTCTCCTCGGTGGGGGCCGCGTCCGAGTGGATCGCAATATCACTGTATGAGGCCTTGATCAGCACATGCCATGCGCAAATGTGCCGTATTCATGCGCGATTGTGCCTACACTTCGGGCGTGGACGTGTTCAGCGATGTGATCGGCAGCATCCGGGCCGGACGTCCGGCGTTCTGTCGCACTTCCGGCAGCGGCGCCTGGGGGCGGAGCTTCGACGGCTTCACCGGTGCGGGCTTCCACGTGCTGCTCCGTGGTGCGTGCTGGCTTCTGCTGCCTGGTCGGACGCCGTTGGCGCTCAGCCCGGGCGACGTGGTGCTCCTGCCGCACGGCACTCGGCACGGGTTGAGCGAGCGACCGGATCGGCCACTGGCCGATCTGCCGAGGGAGGAAAGCCTCCCCCCAGGAGCCAATCTGCGAACGGAAGTGCCGGTCGAACCCGCGGAGGCGCACGCGGACATGGTGTGCGGCGCTTACGAGTTGCAGCTCCGGCCGCTGCACCCGTTCTTGCGGGCGCTGCCGGACGTCGTCCACGTGCCTGCGCGGGCCGGCCGGCACCCGGCGCTACGCGCGGCGGTCGACCTTCTGGCCGCCGATGTGGTGGACGCACTCCCCGGTGCTGACGCGGTGGTGCCCGCGCTCATCGACCTGGTGGTGATCTACACGCTCCGCGCGTGGTTGCAGGAGGAGTCCGAGCGCACAGCCAGTACCGGCTGGTGGGCCGCGCTGGCTGATCCCGCGATCGCTGAGGCACTTCAGCACATGCACCGGGAACTCAGTCGCAAGTGGACGGTTCAGGAGCTGGGTGAGGCAGTTGGCCTTTCCCGAACCGCGTTCACCCGGAGGTTCACCTCCATGGTCGGACAGCCCCCGCTGATCTACCTGACGAACTGGAGGCTGGGCAGGGCCGCCCAGCTGTTGCGGGAAACCGATGATCCCCTCGCCCTCATTGCGCGTCAGGTCGGCTACAGGTCCGAGTTCGCCTTCGCCAACGCCTTTCGCAGAGCGTTCGGCGTGCCCCCTGGACGGTTCCGGCGCGCTGAGCTAGCCGTCGGCCGTGGCAGTGAGAGCCGTCGGAACGCCGGCACCACCGCATCCGTCAGGTAGATCCTCCGACCTGCGCTCGGTTGGCCGGTGCGGCAGCGGTGAGGGTGAGGCTGCCGGGGATCGCCGCGAAGGCCGCGAGCGTGTCGGTGGCGAGGTGCTCGGCGGTGGGGTCCCGTGGCCGGTCCGCCCAGGTCTCCAGCCCGAGGTGGAACGCGGCGACGAGGACGTCCAGCGCGAGGCGGGGACGCAGGTCGTGCGGGGCGAGCCCGAACCTGCGGTGCAGGACGTCGAGGGCGGCGCGGACGGTGACGCCGCAGAAGTACAGGCAGTGCGCCTCGATCGCCGGAGTCCTGCCCGCCAGCCGTGTGCAGGACAGCAGCCGATGTGCCCACTCACCGGTGTCCATGGTCCGCATCGCGGCGAGCACGGCGTCTTGCAGCACCTGCAGGATCGAGCATTCCGCGGCCACCGGCCGGGATTCCAGCTCGTCGATGAACGCTCTCCACATGTCCTCATAGGGCGCCATCGCCACTTCCTCTTTACTGGCGAAGGTGCGGAAGAACGTGCGCTTGGACACCTCCACCCGGTCGCACAGCTCGTCCAGCGTCACGCTGTCGAAATCACGTTGTGTGAACAGGCGCAGCGCGGTGTCGACGAGCGCCTCGCGTGTGCGCTGCTTCTTGCGCTCCCGCAGCGTCGGCCGCGGGACGGAAGACGGCGCGGAATCGGTGGCCATGCGGCGATCTTACCTCGGTGCCATACGCCGCTTGAAAGCAAACGCCACTCAGTGGCAGAGTGCCGAGGGAACGATCATCGACCTGGGAGGCACCCATGCAGGCCCTGCTCCTCGACCACTCCGCACCCGGCAACCTCCGGCTCGGCTCAGTTCCCGACCCGGAGCCGGCCGCCGACGAGGCTGTCGTCCGTGTGATCGCCAGCTCCGTCAACCCCGGTGACCTGTACCTAGACGCCGCTCCGGAGGGCAGCGTGCCCGGTTACGACGCCGCCGGGGTCATCGTGCGGGCGGCTGCGGACGGCTCGGGTCCGGCTGTCGGCACACCGGTGGTCACGCTCGGCTTCGCCGGCGGGTGGGCCGAACTCCGCGCGGTCCGGACCGGTTGGATCGGCGTCGCCCCGGCCGGCGCCGACCTCGCCGCCGTCAGCACGGTTCCGGTGGCGGGCACCAGTGCGCTGCGCGCGCTGCACAGGCTCGGCCCGATTCTCGGCCGCCGGGTTCTCGTGACCGGCGCCACCGGTGCGGTGGGCCGATACGCCGTGCAACTGTCCCGGCTCGGCGGCGCGTACGTCGTGGCCTCCACCGGCGACCCGGACGCCAACGGTGACCAGCTGCGGGCGCTGGGCGCGGACGAGGTGGTCCGCGAGCCAGGAGACCTCGACGATCCAGTGGCCGGCGTCATCGACGTGGTCGGCGGTGAACACATGGTGCAGGCGTACGAGAAGCTGGCCGAAGACGGCGTGCTGGTGTCGGTCGGGCACATGAGTGGCGGAGGGGAGCACTTCCCCGCCCTCGCCTTCTCCGGTCACGACGGCCGGAACAACCGCAGCATCACCTCCTTCTTCCTGGGCGCCCACGCCGAACTGTCCACGGACCTGTCCTGGCTGGCCGCGCGGGTAGCGGACGGCACCCTGAACCCAGGCATCTCCCGGCGCGAGGACTGGAAGAACGCGGGCGCAGCTATTCAGGCGCTCGCCGAAGGTCGCAACCGCGGCAAGCTGATCCTCGACATCGGCCAGCACGCTTAGTACTGCAACGGCACTGCATGATCGGATCGGTGGCCGGTTCGTCAGGCCGGAGCCGCAGTCTCGGGTGCGGGAGTATGTGCTTGGTCTGACCGCGGGGTTGGAGCGCAAGAACGGCTGGACGTCGGCCGGGCGGGCCGGTGAGGTCTCGGCGGTCGGGATGCAGCGGTTGTTGCGGCGGGTGGACTGGGACGTCGACGGTGTCCGTGACGATCTGCGGCACTATGTCGCGGAGAGTCTGGGTGCCCCGGACGGGGTGTTGATCGTCGACGACACCGGATTTCTGAAGAAGGGCGATCGCTCGGCGGGGGTGCAACGGCAGTACTCGGGCACCGCCGGTCGCACGGAGAGCTGTCAGGTGGGCGTGTTCCTGGCCTACACCTCGGTGCGCGGCCACGCGTTGATCGATCGTGAGCTCTACCTGCCGAAGTCCTGGACCTCCGATCGGGACCGGTGCCGGGCGGCCGGCGTTCCCGGCGAGCTGGAGTTCGCCACCAAGCCGCAGCAGTTCGACAGCGATGAAGCTTTGCTGAACGCCTAAGTCGAGCACTTCGGTATCGCACGAGATCGGGTGCCCTCTGCGCCAACACACTCTCGGCCGATCCGAGCGCCGCGATGGTCCAAGACGGCAGGCTCATATCAGGTGCGTGATTGCACCGTCGACAATGCTGACCACTCCTGGTGGCTACCAGCCATGGCGCCCGCTCCCGAGCGAGCCGAGCAGCTCTGCTTCGAGCTCGTCCTGCGCCGGACGCGCGCGCCGAGAGACACGTCATCCGCACCGGCCTCGACCTGACCGGTTCAGTCCGAATGCGGCTTCACAAACGCTTCCCCGGTATCGGAAGCGGAACCATCGCACCAGGTCACGGGGTCGAGTACAGCCTGCACTACCTGACAGCCGGAAGCCTGCGGTATGGCCGACGCTGGCGTGCACAACTAACTTTCTTGTCATGAACAAGGAACTGAACTCCTCGCCCACCCGCACCCGAGCGCTGCTCGCGGTGCTCCTGGTCAGCAGCATCGTGGCCAACGTCGCCACTCAAGCCTTCGGCCTGAGTTCCTACATCAGTGCCGTTTTCGGGATGATCGCCGTCGCCAGCGGTATCGCACTTTTCTCCAGCTACCGCAAGAACCGCGAGGATTCGCGGAACTGAAGCGTGCGCGCGCGACAACTCATGGTCGCTGCGGAGCAGTGAGGTACTTGCGCCGAGGGCAATCCGAGTGACCGCGCCCTGCTGTACAAGGTGACCTGGATGTTGCTGGCCGTCCTATCGGTACTGCTCCGCAGTGAGGCAGCGAGCGACCATACGGCACTTCACCTCACTCAATAAGAGGCTGCGGAGTCGGCGCCAGCAGGTGATGCCGCAGGCCAGAGAAGGCTTCGTGAATGTCGTCACGGATCTCCCAGCGGAGCTCCGTAGGCAACGGAACCAGTGCAGCAGCGCGAAAGCCTGCTCGACCACCCAGTGGTACACGCCCAGCCCGGAGCCGTGTTCGCTGCCGCGCCGTGCGGGACCAGCCCGTTGACGCCTTGGCGTGCAACAGCTTGCGGTACGGGTCGTGGTTGTAGCCGCGGTCGGCATACAGCTCCTCGAGTAGGTCTCAGGCACATGAACATGTTGTGCACCAACAAGAGAGGCTAGACAGTGCTCGAGCGGATCGAGGCCCAGCTTGCTTTGACGGCAACACAGATGTTGAAGCAGGCTGACGAGTTGGTGGCCGCGCAATTGCGAGTGATCAATGCGATCGGCTCGTATCGCGTGGTTCCCCCGGCGGAGCTCCGTCCGTCCGCGCACCGGAATGTCATCCGCGTGGTCTGTGCTCTCCGTGGTGGGGACCACGTGTCGGCCGCCTTGGAGGTGGACGAGCGAGAAACCGGGCGGCGCCGGGCTTTGCAGGCCATACCCAGTGCGGATGTCCTGACCGCCTATCGGAGTTGTATAGCGTTGCTGCGCGACGAGTTCCTCCGGATCACTCAGGCCGAGGCGACCCCTGCCGACGCCGTGCTACTCGGCACACAGCGGATCTGGCAGCTTGGCGACCAGTACAGCAACGAGTTCCTCGACGGTTACCGCACGGCCGAGCTGGACCTCAACCGTCGCGCGGAGCAGCAGCAGACGATTCTACTCGTCCGCTTGCTGGAGGGCACGATGACGATGGACCAGATGGTCGCGGCGGGGGTCGGATTCGGACTCGGACTGGACAAGCTCTACTGGGTCCTGCGGGCACGATCCGACGGCATCGATCCGTTCGCGCTCAGCCTCCAGCTGAAACGCGCGGCCGGTGCACAGGACACGGCCCTGGTCGGCATCTACGGCGGTGATGTAGCGGCCGTGTTTTCCCGGCCCATCACCGGCGAACTGACCGACGGCGTCACGGTCGGACTAACCGGCCCGATCGGGCTGTCAGAGTTGCACGCTGGATTCGCGGAAGCCACACAACTGCTCGAGGTCGCCACCAGGTTCGGCCACCGCGGAATCGTGAACCACAGTCGCATGGCACTGCGGCTGGCGGTCGCGAAAGAGCCGGAGCTCGGAAGACAGCTTCACGCCCGGTACATCGAACCGGTCGAGGTCGAGAGTGCCATGGGCGAGGCTTTGCTCGCGAGCGTCGAAACGTATCTGGCCTGCCGGCGGTCAATCCCTGAGGCTGCGGCCGCTCTATCCGTCCACGTCAACACATTGCGGTACAGGTTGGAGCGGTTCGCGACACTGACAGGAGCGGACCTCCAAGACATGGACACCATGTTCGAGATTTGGTGGGCCCTCCAGTATCGAACCTTGTGCGAATCTACAATTTGACGTCGGTCATCTCGTAATACCACACGTGGCTTTTCTGTCAGGTCGATTGCTATGGTTCCATTGTCGTTTTTCAGCAGGTTTTTACTCATCCCACGGAGGATTCAGTTGGCTCGAAAAGGCGCAAAGCTGGCGGCGACCGTGCTGGCCACCGCTGCGATCACGGCCGCAATTCCTGTAGGCAGCGCATCGGCTATCGTCCAGGCCAAGTGTGACAGAAGCGATTTCCTGAAGATCACGTATCACGTGTCCAACGGCAAGAACATCGACATGTGCTTCGCGCACGCCGGGACCTTCGACAATCTCCCGGAGGATTCTTGGATCGTCAAGATCCAGACCGGCAACAACCGCGTGCAGTGGTTGGGTGACAACCGGTGGCAGCCGGCAGCGCCGATCGGCAAGTGGACCACGTTCACCTGGCCGAACCACCCTGGCGGCGTGCGCCTGGCCGGGATCCGGATCGTCTAAGGGACACGATCCGGCTGCCGGACGTGAGCGGTGGTGAAATCGTCCATTCGGCGCGCCTCCTTGTCGAGGCAGACACAGTCATCGCCTCGAGGCACCACAGCAGCGATGCGGTGGGGCTCACGAGGGGTGACGAGCGAAGTCCGCGTGACCACTCCGCATTCGACGGGAAGCAAACTGAAGGCGGAACGAGCCCTTTAGTGCATCAGGTTCGGCACACGGCGCCTTCATCCCCCTGGCGGCGTACTCCGCGAGGCAGGTCGAGATTCTTCTCGACCTGCCTCGCGAGTTCGACTCAAGTGATGATCAGCCGGACGGCCGCGTTCGCGCATCTCGCTATGGCGCAGCGGTGTCCGCGACGCTGATCCACTGCCGTCAAGTCCCGGTGGGTGGCAAAAAGGTTGCTGGGCCATGCGGAGAACCTTGCCCGAGGGGGCATTTTTAGGTGGCCAGTGCCCCTTCCCGCAGAGGGCTGCTCGTAGGACTGCGCACTGTGGCCACACTGTTGGCGCATGGCGAGATCGTCGTCGGATCCTTCACCTGCTTTCGGTAACTCCCGCATTCTCGGACGTCTTGGGGTCGAGCTGTGTTCGTGGTCATGGAAGTTTTGGGCATCTTGGCTTTCGCGCTCGCGGGCGCCATGGATGCTGCACGGTCGCGTCTGGACCTGTTCGGGATCGGCACGGCAGCGGTCCTCACCGCGATCGGCGGTGGCGTGCTGAGGGACGTCCTCCTCGGGGTCGAGCCACCGATCGGGTTGCTGACCGCGTGGTACTTCGTGGCCAGCTTGGTGATAGCGGCGATTGTGGTCCTCTGGTACCCGCGGCTGTGGCGGTTCGACATGCCCGTGCAGTTCTGCGACGCGATCGGACTGGCCATGTTCGCCATCACCGGCGCGACGAGGGCGATGGAGCACGGTACGCCGGTCTACGTGGCCGGCATCATCGGCATGATCAACGCTGTCGGTGGTGGCCTGATGCGCGAGGTACTGGTCATGAGGGTGCCGACGGTGCTGCACAAGGAGATCTACGCGTTGCCCGCGTTCGGTGGTGGGATCCTCGTAGGACTCGGGATCACCCTGCATCTGTCCCCCGAGGTCGTGGCGGTCGTGACTGTGCTGATGGTGGTCGTCGTGCGGATGTTGGCGGTGGTCCGGAAATGGAACCTCCCGACGGCGCGGATTCCCCAGACCCGGAGCTCGCCTCCACGCGAACTGCGGCCTGATCCAGTTCCGTCGGGACTGGCCTTGCACAGACAGGAGGATGTCGAACGCACGCTCGAAATGTTTCCTGTCCTGTCCGGTAGGCAGGTCATCGGCCAACGAACGGCGCAGCATCCGCACGGCAAGCGGGTCGCCCTGGGCGCGATGCCTCAAGCCCAGCCTCGTCGGACCGGCCGCCCGTATGACGGGCGACCGAGGATGACCAGGTGATATGGAGTTTCCGCAGGCCAACGATGGTGGAGCTCCTGGCGTCCATGCGACCCCGAAGATGCTGAGCACGCAGGGAGCCTTGCGTCGAAACTCACCGCAGCCCGAACATCGTCAGACCCGTTCGCGCGGCGAGAGTTGGGGGTTCTCCACGTCAGAATGGAGCGCCTCAAAGAGCGCGTCAGCCTCGGTCAGACGATTACACATCTGCTCGTCGAACTCGTCTCGGACAATCTTGACCAGCTGACGGGCAGGGGCGGCGCCGATCCGCAACCGCGCCCGCAGGTTCTCAGCAGAGATCGGCTTCTGGTGGGACCAACCTCCGCCCAACCAATCAGCAGCAGGGGGCCAACAGCATCGAACGCCGCCTTCCCGTACTCGCCGGCGACGATCGGGTCTGCAACACAACCGGCAGCAATCGACGGAACAGCGACCTTGATCGCGTGCGGCGCACCTGTGTGTGCAGCCCTGCCGGGGGCACCAAAGACCAAGGCGATTCGTGTTCGCGGACAGCGCGAACCGGGTCGCCTTCGGTCCTTTTCGACGACCGGTCCTGGTTTCGATCTGGGAGCGCTCCCAGATACGTGAAGCATTTTCGCGCCCTCGCGACTGCTCGACGGAACAGGCCAAAGCCCGCGTATTGCTCGGTGTTTTCTTCTTCTCTGCAACCGTTCGAGCACGCAGAGTGCGCCTTGATTGAAGGCGCTTGACACCTCCGCCCGACGACTTCAGACTCCCCAATCCTGGGAGCGCTCCCAGTCGCTGTCGCCGTCAGAGGAGCTTCACGTGCGTCCGAGCCGCTGGATCAACGTGGTGATCTGCGCCGTCGTGTCCGCCGCCATCACTTCGTGTGGCACAGGTGGGGTGGCGAGCCGGACCGCTGACGGCAAGACCGAGCTGACCGTTGCCACGTTCAACGAGTTCGGTTACGAGGAGCTGTTCAAGGCGTACGAGGCCGAGCACCCGAACGTCAAGATCACCCATCGCAAGACGGGTCAGGGCGCTCCGCACCACCAGAACCTCTTCACCAAGCTGGGCGCGGGGGCGGGACTCGCCGACGTCGAGGCGGTCGAAGAGGGGTATCTGAGCCAGGTCATGGGCAAGTCCGACCAGTTCCACGACCTGCTGGAGATCGGTCCGAAGAAGGTGACCCCGGACCGCTGGCTGAAGTGGAAGGCCGACGCCGCGACCACCAAGGACCGCAGGTTGATCGGCTACGGCACGGACATCGGCCCCCTGGCCATGTGCTACCGCAAGGACCTCTTCGCCCAGGCCGGTCTGCCCTCCCACCCCGACGAGGTCAAGCGGCTCTTCGCCACGTGGGACAGCTACTTCGCGGCGGGCGACAGGTTCGTCGCCAAGGTTGCCGGCGTGGCCTGGTTCGACAGCGCGGCACAGATCTTCAACGCCATGCACAACCAGCACGACGTCGGCTACTTCGACAGGTCCGACAAGCTGGTCGTCGAGTCGAACCCGGACATCAGGAGCGACTGGACCGCCGTCACGAACGCCGTGGCGAAGGGGCAGTCGGGGAAGCTGGCCGCGTTCAGCAACGAGTGGAACACCGGCTTCAAACTCGGCAGGTTCGCCACGACGGTCTGCCCGTCGTGGATGCTCGGCGTCATCGAGGCTCAGGCGGGACCGGAGAACGCCGGCAAGTGGGCCGTCACCGACGCGTTCCCCAACGGCGGCGGCAACTGGGGTGGCTCGTACCTGACCGTGCCGAAGCAGAGCAAGAACGCGGCCGAGGCGGCGGAGCTCGCGGCCTGGCTGACCGCTCCGGAACAGCAGGTCAAGGCGTTCCAGGCGAAGGGCACGTTCCCCAGCCAGATCGACGCCCTGGAGAACAGGGCACTGCTGGAGCACGTCAACACCTACTTCGACAACGTGAAGGCGGGCGCGCTGTTCGCCGCACAGGTGCAGAAGGTCAAGGCGGCGCAGTACAAGGGGCCTGCCGACGGGCAGATCCAGGAGAACGTGTTCGGCCCGGCCCTGCAGTCCGTCGAACAGGGCAAGCGCGCGGACGACGCCTGGAACACGGCGGTCGCGGAGGCGAAGAAAGCCGCCAAGTGACGGCACCGTAGTCGGCGGTGGGCGAACGTGGTCCGCCGATGTCCACGGTTCGGGTCGGTGCGTCTTCGTAAGCGGTGATCAGGGTCGTGACTCCTCCTCGGACGAGTTCCTGGCCTTCACGACGACCTTGCCCTTGGCGCGTCCTGTTTGGACGTACGCCAGGGCTTCGTTGGTCGCCTCGAAGGGGAAGATCCGGTCGACGACCGGCTGGATGATCTCGGCGTCGATGAGCGAGGTGATCTCGCCCAGCTGCTGCCCGTTCGCCCGCATGAAGAGGAACGAGTAGCCGACCTGGCGGCGTCGGGCGGCTTTCCTGACCCGGTGGCTCAGGACCCGCATCACCGGCCGCAGGATCCAGGGCTTGCCGAGTTCCCTGGCGAAGGCGGGGTCCGGCGGGCCGGAGATCGAGACGAGCTTTCCGCCGGACTTCAGCACGCGCAGAGACTTCATGAGCGTCTCGTCGTCCAGGCTGTTCAGCACCACGTCGTAGTCGCGCAGGACGGTCTCGAAGTCGTCCTTGCGGTAGTCGATCACGACATCGGCGCCGAGCCGCTCGACCAGGTCCACGTTGGCCGTGCTCGTCGTCGTGGCCACGGTGGCGCCCAGGTGTTTCGCCAGCTGGATCGCGAACGTCCCGACGCCGCCGGCGCCGGCCTGGATGAAGACCTTCTGCCCCTTCCGCAGGTCCGCGATCTCGACCAGCGCCTGCCAGGCGGTCAGGCCGACCAGGGGGACGGAGGCCGCTTCCTCCATCGTGAGCCGCTTCGGCTTCAGCGCCAGGTCGTCCTCGCTGAGGGAGATGAGTTCCGCGAAGGTGCCGATTCGAGCCTTGTCCGGCCGCGCGTAGACCTCGTCGCCGGGCTGGAACCTCCGCACTCCGGCGCCGACCCGGACTACGACACCGGCGACATCGTTGCCCAGGACGAACGGCGGGCGGTAGGGAAGGACGAGCTTGAACTCCCCGTCCCTGATCTTGAGGTCCAGGGCGTTGACGCCCGCGGCGTGGACCTGGACCAGCACGTCGTGCTGTCCCACCTGCGGCTCGGGTACCTCACCCGCCCGAAGGCCGCTCTTCCCGTAGCGGTCGACGATGAACGCGCGCACGTCAGCCCACCATCCGGTTGAGCTTGCGGACGCCGCGGTCGAAGGCCCACGCGGGGGCGACACGACGAAGCACGCTGACGCGCGCAGCGGTCGAACCCGCGGTGTAGCGCCGCTTCGGCTTCTGGTCGGTGGCCGCCGTGGCGATGACCGCGGCGACGAGAGCGGGATCGTCGCCGCCTCGCATCGCCTCCGCCATGACGTCGTCGTAGACGCGGCGCCGGTGCGCGTAGACCGGCAGCGGGCTGTCCGCCTGCACCATGTTGGCGTCGAACGGGCTGTTGGTGGGGCCGGGCTGGACGAGCGCGACGTGAACACCGTGTTCGCGGACCTCGTGGTCCAGGGATTCGGAGTACCCCTCGACCGCGTGCTTGGTCGCGACGTAGACGGCCATGAACGGGTTGGGGACGAATCCGGCCACGGACGAGACGTTGATGATCCGTCCGCTGCCGCGAGCGCGCATGTGCGGCAGGACGGCCCTCGTCATGCGCATGAGGCCGAAGACGTTGACGTCGAAGACCGTCTGCGCCTGAGCCGCGGAGATCTCCTCCGCGGCGCCGTTGGCGCCGACTCCGGCGTTGTTCACCAGGACGTCGAGGCGCCCGAACCGTTCGAGCACCTGCTCCACGACGGCGGCGACCGACTCGTCGCTGGTGACGTCGAGGTCCAGGAACGTCACGCCGTCGCCAGAAGTGATCCTCGAGGTGTTGCGACTCGTGCCGATCACGCGGAAGCCGGCGTTCGCCAGCGCGAGCGTGGCCGCCTTGCCGATGCCTGAGGACGCGCCCGTCACGAGCGCCACCTGCGGTGTTGCTGTCATCGTGAGCTCCAACGTTTTGTATTATGACCGTACGACCATAAGGTGAGACACGAGTCCAGGGCAAGAGATGCGGCAAAATTAGATTATGGTCGTACTAACATCGAGGCGGCGGAGGAGCACGTGGCGCGGTACGGCAAGGAGCACAAGCTGGCGACGAGGCAGCGGATCATCGAGACTGCGGGCCGCCGGTTCAAGCGCAGCGGGATCGACGGCTCCGGCGTCGCCACGCTCATGGGAGACGCGGGACTGACCAACGGCGCCTTCTACGCGCACTTCGAGTCCAAAGAGGACCTGGTCGCCACCGCGGTCTCGGACCAGCTCCGCGAGCAGCGCGAGCAACTCGCGGCCGTCGCACCCGGCCGCGCCGGAGTGGAGCAGATCGTCCGCGCGTACCTCTCCCCCGAGCACCGCGACAACCCGGAGGAGGGCTGCCCGTCCGCGGCCCTGCTCGACGAGATCGGCCGGTGCGGCGAGCCGACGAGGCAGGTCTACACCGACAGCGTGCTCGCGATCATGGACGACTTCGCCGCGCGCCTGGCGCCGGAAGATCCGGAGTCGGCTCGCACCACGGTTCTCAGCGTCTACGCCCTGATGGTCGGCACGTTGCAGCTGTCCCGCGCCTTGACCGACCGGGGGCTCGCCGACGACCTGCTGGAGCAGGGCATCCGCAACGCGCTGGCGCTGCTCGATTAAGGCGTGCTCGCCGCGATGTCCTGCACGGCCTGACAGGCGCTCGGCACCGGATCCAGCTCGTTGACGTGCCCGGCCAGCCGGCGGAGCAGCGCCTTGAACGTCTCCCGGTCCCCCGCGGACAGGCCGGACAGCACATGCGCTTCGGCGTGCGACAGCCGGAGGTCCAGCTCCTCCAGCCGGGCGCGGCCCACGTCGGTCGCCACGACCAGGCGGGTGCGGCGGTCGGTGGGGGCCGGGCGGCGTTCGACCAGCGACGCTCGTTCCAGGTCGTCCAGCAGGTAGGTCATGACCGTCCGGTCTATGCCGAGTTGCTGGCAGAGCGCGGACTGGCTCTCTGGCTGGTCACGGGTGGCGGCGGTGAGGATCTGGTAGCCGCGGTGGCCTCCGGGCAGGTCGCCGACGGCCTGGTTCGTCGCCTTGACGAAGGCGCGGAACACCACGCCGAGGGTCCAGCCGAAGTCGTCCTCTAGCGCGGTCACCCCGCCAATGATAGCCGGGACAGAACGTCTGTCGAGCAGAACGTCTGCGTGGCATACTTTCGGCATGACAGATTACGGCCACCCACTCGAGTTCGGGGTGTTCCTGCCTCCCGGCGCCGAGCAGTTCAGTGACACGTTGCGGTTCGCGCAGGCCGCTGACGTGCTCGGACTGGACCTCGTCAGCATCCAGGACCACCCGTACAACGCGGCGAACCTCGACACGTGGACGTCGTTGTCGGTCATCGCCGCGTCCACCACCAACGTCCGTGTGTTCCCCAACGTCGCGAACCTGCCTCTTCGGCCGCCGGCTGTTCTTGCGCGCGCGGCGGCGAGTCTTGACGTCATCAGCGGTGGGCGCGTTGAGCTCGGGCTTGGTGCGGGCGCGTTCTGGGACGCCATCGCCGCCATGGACGGGCCGCACCGCACGCCTGCCGAGTCGGTCGAGGCACTCGAAGAGGCCATCGCGGTGATCAGAGCACTGTGGACACCTGGTCGCGGGATTCGATTGCACGGCAACCACTATTCGCTCAACGGGGCGCGGCCTGGGCCGTTTCCCGCGCACGACATAGGCATCTGGCTCGGCGCCTACAAGAAGCGGATGCTCCGGCTCACCGGTCAGAAAGCCGACGGTTGGCTGCCGTCGAGTCCATATGCGCCGCCACAACAACTCAAAGCGATGAACGCCATCATCGACGAGGCGGCACACGGAGCCGGACGCGAACCCAAGGACATCCGCCGGATCTACAACATCGGAACCGAGTTCACCGCCGAACAACTCGCTGAACTGGCGCTGGACGACGGCATGAGCGGATTCATCCTGATGGTCAACACCGACGACGAGCTGCGCACGTTCGCAGAGGAGGTCGCACCGGCCGTGCGCGGGATGGTGCAGAAGGAACGCAGCCCGAAACTCCTGTGGGACGAGTCGACGCGCCCAAAAGGCCCGGCGCCTGAAGCGGACGCCGTCTACACCGCTTCGGGCAGGGCGATGGGCCGTCAGCTGATCGGGGTCCACAACCACCTGCGCGAGGAACTGACGAAGGTCCGTTCGATCATCAAGCAGGCCGTGGACGGCACGATCGGCGTGGGCGAGGCGCGGTCCGAGATCAACACGATGACCATGCGCCAGAACAACTGGACGATGGGCGCGTACTGCGAGAGCTACTGCCGGCTCGTCACCATCCACCACACGCTCGAGGACACCAGCCTCTACCCGCAGCTCAGAGAGGGCGACGCCCGGCTCGGGCCCGTCCTCGACCGGCTGACCGAGGAGCACCACGTCATCCACGAGGTGCTCGAACGACTCGACGCCGCCCTGGTGGCCACGGTCGCGGAGCCGCGGAAGATCGTCCAGGTGCAGGAAGCGGCCGACCTGCTCACGGAGACGCTGCTCTCGCATCTGTCCTATGAGGAGCACGAACTCGTCGAGCCGATGGCCCGCATCCCGTACCACCACTGAGTGCACTTGGGCGTGTGCGGCACCACGGCACCGCCGGCTGCCAACAGACTGAATTCGTGGACACCAGGAAGCGAGTCGATCCCGTCCGGCGCGGTCGCACCATCCTGGGGGCGTCGTTGCTGCTCACAGCCGCCGCCGCGGGGACGAGAGCCGCTGTCGGGTTCAGCTGCGCGGCCGAGCTGGAGTCCGCGATCCGCGCGGACGACGGCCTCGACGTCACGATCGCGCTGCACACCGGACTGACCTACGCGTGGCTCGCGTTCGCGGTACTGACCGCGGCAGCCGCGGTGCCGCTGCTGCTCACCGGCTCGGGCCGGGCGTTCGCGGCCGGCGTCTGCTACGCGCTCGGCATGCCGTTGCTGCTGTTCAGCATCGGCGTGGTCGCCCCGATCCCGACGGTCCAGACGCTGACATGGCTGGCGTGCGGCACAGCTCTGCTGACGGGGTGCTTCGTGATGCTGACGTCAGGACCGGTGCCGCAGCGGGAAGCTCCGAGCCGGCGTGGACCGGCCCGGAGCCGTCGCCGCTAGCGGCCGGTCACCGTGCAGGTCGCGGTCGCGGACCTGCCGGGGTTGCTCTCCGACACGGCCGTCAAGGTCACCTTGGACATGAGCGGCCCACCGTTGCGCTGGGCGTGCACCGGAACGTCGACCCGCCCGCCGAACTTGGCCGTGGCCAGCGCGTTCGGCACCGAGACAGTCCAGCCGTCCGCGGCCTTCGCGGTCACGCGGTAGACGTCACCGTCGAGGTACTGGTCGGCGGGCTCCGGGTGCTGGCCACCGGGGGGTGCCGTGCGGCCGGTGTTGGTCAGCGGGAAGCGGCACGTCGCCACGCCCGACGAGTCGGCACGAGCGGCGGTCGGGTTGACCCGCACGCCGCGCTGCTGCGGTCCGGCGCCGTCGAGCGACCGGATCGCCACCGTGTAGGACAGCACGCCACGGGAGTCGCGTTGCAGGTCCAGCACGTAGAAGTGCAGGCGGTTGGCCGTGTCGACGAACTCGAACTCGCTGCCGGAGTTCGTGCCCGCGTGGAACAGCGCGTCGGAGAGCTGGCGGTAGTCGCCGATCGTGATCGGGACCTTCGTGCCGTCGGGCAGGACGTAGTCGGTCATGCCGATGTCCTGCGGGTTCGCGTCGATCACCCACGTGAACGGTGCGGCGTCGACGTTCTTGGTCTTGGCGAGCATCACGCCGGAGTCCGGGGTGAACGAGTCGGCGCCCATCCGGTCCACGACTTCGAGCGTGTAGTTGTTGTAACCGCCGCCGTCGCAGAACGGGTTGGTGGAGACGTTGCAGGAGGGGGACTTGTCGCCGGTGCCCAGCGCGAGGTTGATGCCGGTCAGCCCGGTGGCGCCGGGGTCGACCTCGCGGGCGGTGATCTTCGCGATGACCGTGCCGGAACCGGCCAGGGCCTCGCGGGACAACCGCAGGACGTTCTTCTCGTCCACGATGCCGAGCTTGATCTTGTTGCGCAGGGTCTGTTGCGCGCCGAGAGAGCCGCCGCCCGTCGCCGGGATCGTCCAGCGGGAGTGCGGGCCGCCGGGACCGTTGAACGAACCGCGCGACAGCATGTCCCACGGGCCGCTGTAGTCACGGCGCGGCGGGCTGCCGTACGGGTTGTTGTAGTTGTCGCCGATGCCGAGGATGTGGCTCAGCTCGTGCGCGTACACGCCCTGACCGGAGCTCTCGGCCTGGGTGGACGAGCCGCCGCCCGCGTTGGGCCAGATCGACGAGCCCGCCGCCCACGAGGTCCAGTCCACGTAACGGGTGCTCGACCAGTTCGGCAGCGCGGGGTCCGGCGGGCCGAAGTCGTCGGTCACGTCCTCCTTGGTCCGGAACTTCATCATCCCGAACTCCTGCCAGGTGCCGGACTCGTCCTGGCCCGCCGACAGGTAGTAGATGAAGTCGTAGCCCGCCGGCACCTCCGCACCGACGTCGGCCACCCACGCGGCACGGCCGTCGGTGCGGATGTTGCGGTTGCAGGAATCGCCCGCGGGACAACCGGTTCCGCCCTGGAACTCCATGGCGTACTCGTGGTCCTTGCCCGGCATGGTGTACGGGCCGAACGCCTTCAGGTCGACGCCGTAGCGCCCGCCGGAGGTCTCCATCCAGTACTCGTGCACGGTGTGGCCGCGGTTGAGGTTGTTCGGCTTGTTCAGGAAGTCCTCGTAGAACTGCCCGACCTGAGCGCGCGGCACATTGCTGGCCTCGGCGCTCGGGTTGCCGAACACCGTGGAGTTCTTGGCCTGCGTGACGACGAACGGCTGGTTCGGGTAGTCCAGCAGGACCAGCGCGCCCTTGAAGGTGCGCACCGAACCCTTGACCGACGGGTCGGCCCAGTTCGTACCGGGAATCTTCCTGTAGTCCCGTTCCCACGTCATGTGGTCGGGGTTGACCCAGTTCTGCGGGTCGATCGGGCCAGGAAAACCGGCCTGCGCGAGCACGCGGGCGGAGTCCCCGGACTGCTGCCACGGCTGTTGTTGCGGCCAGTGGTTGTATTGCCAGTGGTTCGACGGTTGTTCCGGCGGAGCCGCGGCCGAGTTGCCGGCGGTGAACATCGCGATCGAGAGGAGCGCGGTGATCAGCAGGGCAGGGCGCCGGTGTGTGCGTTCCATGTCCTCACCGTGGTGCAGACCGGCCCGTCCCAGCCACCCTTCGATCGTCTGCTGGTCAACGGATCTAGGGCACGAGCGCCCAGGCCTGCTGCGCGCTGGCCTTGCAGAAGGCGAGCCACCGGCTCTGCGTGGTGATCACGCCGTCGGAGCCGGCCCGGACGAGGGCGGCCGAGGAGTCGCGCTGCGACTGCGGGCCCCAGTCGCCGTCGATGCCGGTGGAGTAGCCCCAGACGTACTGGCAGGCGGCCTGGACGAAGTAGGTCTGGGTCGCCGAGCCGGTGGTGAAGCTGGAGTCGCCGCTGCCCGAGATCGCGTTGTCGACGTGGGCGTGGTTGTGGTGCTCGGCGGTGATGAGCATGCGCGCGAGGTCGAACGCCCTGCCCTCACCGTGCATGCCGGGCTTGTCCACGTACGCGCCGTACGAGTAGATCTTGTGCGGCGCGGTCCAGTGGTACGGCGTCCAGTTGCGCCAGTGCACGTGCCAGGCCTCCAGGCGGGAGTAGAAGCCGGGTTCGTAGCGGAACGACGTCGCGGCGCCGTTCACCTCGTAGAAGGTCGGCTGCGAGTTGATCTCGCTCTGGGTGACGAGGGCCGCCGCGGAGGCGTTCCCGGTGCCGAGCAGTACCGCCGCTGAGCCCGCGACACCCGCGGCGAGAACGCTCCGGCGAGACATCGATCCGTTCATGCCCGGCAGTCTTTCGCCGGGCATGAAGGCGATCCCTAGGGCGTGTCCCGTCAGTCTCGTCCGCGATAGTCGCGGCCGAGGGCCCCGGAGACGGCACCGCCGCAACGCCCGAATACGCCCGGTATGAGGGCATTGCGGCGGCACCGCCTCCGGGACTCTCGACCGTGACTCTCATCGAACGGACTTACGGGACACGCCCTA
>NZ_JBFBAW010000029.1:0-85723 GCF_040682435.1 Lentzea sp. NPDC051208
GCCTCGTCATCGGACAGCAGCAACTCAGGCAGCTTCGGGTTCGGCATGCCACCGAACCCTACGCCTGCACACGAATTAATGAATCAGGACACTAGAAAGCCGCGGTCAGGCACGCGAGGCGGTCACCGGCGGTGCCCGCCTTGCCGTGCTCGGTGCTGGTGTGCGCGGCGTGCACGACGACCGAGTTCGCCTCGCCCTTGCGGAACTCCCACTTCACCGTCGCCGTGCCGGTCGCGGCGCCCTGCGCGTCGGTGGTGAAGTCCAGCCAGATCTCGTTCTCGGCGTTGGCGAACTGCGGGTCGACGCTCGGCGACACCGGGTCCTTCGTGTTCTGGTAGTGCGGGCCCGAGTCGGCCGGCTTGGCGCCGCACGGCTTGGTGTGCACGTGCGAGCCGTACTTGGTGTTCGGCAGCAGGCCCGACACCTTCAGCTCCACCGTCGTCCGTCCATTCGCAACGGAAGAGCCGGTGGAGAGCTTGGCGCCCACGGGGATTCGCGCGACGTCGTACGTGATGCCCTTCGGCTGGTCACCGGAGGCCGCGGGTGCGGCCACCTCGGTCTCGGCCACCGGTGTGATGGCCGGTGTGGAGGGCGGCGCGGAGGACGGTGCGGAGGACGGTGCGGAGGATGGAGTCTCGCTCGAGCAAGCGGCCAGCCCTCCAGCGAGCAGTACGGCACCCACGAGGGTCGCCACAGTCGTGCGCATGTTTCTCCTTGAGTCAGCTGCGTTCCAGGTTCCCATCCCCTCCACGTCCACGATCGGGTGACCGGTTCAGATCGAGCGAGACGAGCTCCGTGAACGCGTCTCGGTAGGCCGCGCACAGGTGGTAATCGCCGTGGGTCTCCACTTTGTCCGGTGACCCGTCCGTCTCGTTCGCCCGACGGTCGAGGTCGTTGTCCTCCCAACCGTGCACCGGGAAACCGAGGTAGTCGGTGCGCCGCCACAGGTTGATCCAGCTCGGCCCCAGCAACGACGCCAGCCCGCGTTCAGGCACCTCGCCGGGTTCCCGCCGCCACGGGTCGCACGAGAACATCGCGCCCGCCCGCACCGGCGGCGTGCCCAGCACGGCGGGACCCAGCAGTTCCGGGAAGATCCGCCCGAAGTAGGGCCGCAACTGCACGCCGTACGTCAACAGCTGGACCCGGCGCAGATACCCGTCGGGCAACGCGTACAACGCCGCCACGGCCAGCACGGCGCCCAGACTGTGCGCGGACAGCACCACGCGATGGTCGGGCGACTCGTCCAGGAACTCACGCGAACGGTCGGCGATCTCCGGCACCGCGCGCTCGGCGTAGCAGGGCGGCGCGAACGGGTGGGCCGTGCGCGGCAGGAAGCACATCAGGTCCCACAGCAGCCCGAGCGGCCGCCGGTTCGTCAGCATCCCGGCGCCGACGAACGACCCGATCACCGCGATCCCGGCGAGCCCGGTCACCCAGTCGCCCTTGCCCACCACCCACGTGACGGCGGAGGACTGACCCCAGTCCGGCGAGGCGAACGTCAGGTAGCAGGTCAGCAGCAACGCGAGCACGCCCAGCACCGACAGCACCCCGGCCACGTTCTCGGCCCGGTGCGTCACCGCGACCACGTGCCGCGCCCGCACGACGAGCGCCTCGCCCTCGCCGTCCAGCACCGCGGGCGTGATCAACCGGGACAGCAGCACCAAGGCCTGCAACAGAACCAGCAACACCAGCGGGACCAGTGCGACGGCGAACGCCGCGCTGAACCACGAGTAGAACACCGGCGCCCGCAGGCCCGTGCCGACCCAGCCGCGGAACGTCAGCACCAGCACGGTCGCCATCATCACCGACGACACGAGCGACAACCCCAGCAGCACACCGGGTCCGGCGCCGCGCCAGGCCTGCCACTCGTCACCGGCACGCGGCCGTGCCCGCCACGCCAGCGCCCCGCCGAACACGGCGGCGCCGATCCAGGCGAGCGGGACCCAGTGCGTGGCGACCATGCAGGCCACGAACAGCACCAGCAGGACCAGCGGTCCGTTGGCGTCGTTGCGCCGCCAGGACCACGCCGCCAGCACCGACCCGAGCAGCGCGACCGTCACCGCCGGCGGCCCCCACGTCGTCAGCCACAACGGCCCGTCGAACACCGGCGCGATCGCGTACAGCCCGAACCCGTGTGCCACCAGCACGATCACCGACGAGATCATCAGCAGCCACGACCACAGGCCGCCCTGCTCGGTCGACGGCACGTCCGGGCAGTCGGTGGCCGTCACCACCACCCGCGCCATCACCACGGCCAGGACTCCGGCGGCGAGCACGGACAGCACGAGGAAGAACACGTGCTGCCACACCTGCGTGCTCGTCGCCAGCACCACCACGCAGCACCCGGCCGAGAGGTGCAACCGCGTGAGCCGGCGGATCCGCGGGCTGCCCTCCCACATCGACGCCCGGCTCAGCATCACCCCCGCCCGCCGGTGCGGCGTGCGCACGGACGTCATCTCGTACCTGCTGCGCGACAACGAGGTCAGCGCCAGCAACCCGAGCAGCAGCAACACCGGCACGGCGGACGCGGCCAGCACCCGGACGTGGCGGGCGGGATCACCCAGCACGTCCAGGAAGTCCGGTAGCCGCTTGCACGTGGTGCCCGGCAGCGAACACTGGACCGCGTAGACGTCGATCGCCACCTCGCACACCGCGAGCACCAGCAGCACCGTGAGCCCCAGCCCGAACAGCCGCGTCGAGGCCGCCCCGCGGCCGGCGTTCCACCACGCCATCCGCCGCGTCGAGGGAACCGAGTCGTCGGGGAGCTTCCGGGACCAGTACGCGACGTTCGCCAGCCCGAACGGCAGCAGCAGCGCCCACCCGATGCGCCCCAGCGCGTTCGCGAGCACCGACGGCACCCCGCTACCCGGCACGCCGGGGCTGCTGCGCGCCATGCCGCCCCACGAGTACGCCTCGCGCCGCACGCCGGCGGGCACCTGCCCGGGGTGATCCGCTGGGACGTCGGCGAGCCTGTCCGGTCGCGGGCGCCAGAAGCTGCCGAACCGATCGCCGCGGAACTGTTCGACGGCGTGGTCGGGGAGCGCCAGCATCGCGTCCGGGGGTGTGTTGTTGACCCCGTGGATGCGCAGTTCCAGGACGGCTGGACTCATCGCTGGCCTCCCCTTTACTCCAGTTGTCGTCAACAAAACTGCTCCAGTTAGCGGCCGAACGGGTGAAAAAGGTGTATCCAGGCGCCCTGGAAAGCCTCTACTGAGCAAGGAGGCCCCACCATGACCACAACCGCTCACCCGAACGTCGCAAATTCCGTCGGACTCGCCGAGTTCCTGGCCACCTCGGGCACGCTGACCCTGGCGCAGCGCAAGCTCATCGTCGACCAGGCGCTGATCGTGCTGGAGCAGAACTACGCGCACCTGCCGCTCAAAGTCGCGATGCACGCGGTGAATCCCGTGCAAAGACTCAGAGTCCTGAGAGCGAGACTCGAACGGCAGACCGACGCCACGGCCGAACCCGAGTGGCAGTTCCACCGCGAGCTGTCGAGCACCTTCCACTCGGTGCGCGACCTGCACACGAACTACCTGCTGCCGGCGCCGTTCGCGGGCAAGATCGCCTTCCTGCCGTTCCAGCTGGAGCGCTGCTTCGCCGAGGACGGCACCGAGCAGTACCTCGTCGCCCGCACGGTCGCCGGGTTCGACGGCCTCGCGGCCGGTGCCGAGGTGACGCACTGGAACGGCACGCCGATCGCCCGCGCGGTCGCGTTGAACGGCGCGATCTTCGCCGGCAGCAACACCGCCGCGAACCTCGCCCGCGGCCTCGAGTCGCTCACGTTGCGCCCCTTGGTGATCCAGCTCCCGCCCGACGAGGACTGGGTGGTCGTGAGCTACCGCGACGAGAGCGGCACCGCGGGGGAGATCCGCGTCGACTGGCAGGTCACGGAGAACCTGCCGCCCATGACGGACGTCGACGAGCTGTCACCGGCGGCGGCCGCCCAGGGCGTCGACCTGGACTCCGACGAGAAGGCGCGCGCCAAGAAGTTGTTGCACGCGCCCAAAGTCGTGCAGGCCGAAGCCTCCGGTGGCGCGGTCGCGATGTCCGCGCAGGACGTGGCGACGACGATGCCGGGCGTGTTCCGGGCCCGCCCCGTCGTCACGCCGTCCGGCACGTTCGGGCACCTGCGGATCTTCACCTTCAGCGTCGACGACCCGGACGCGTTCCTCGCCGAGTTCGTGCGGCTCGCGGCCCTGCTGCCGCAGAACGGGCTCATCGTCGACGTCCGCGACAACGGCGGCGGCCACATCTTCGCCGCGGAGTTCCTGCTGCAGACCATGACGCCGCGGCCCGTCTCACCGGAGCCCGTGCAGTTCCTGAGCACACCGCTGAACCTGCGGATCTGCCGCCGCCACGCCGAGGACCCGACCGGCCGGATCAACCTCGGCCCGTGGTTCCCGTCGCTCGACAGCTCGACCGAGACGGGGCAGGCGTTCTCCTGCTCGCACACGATCACACCGGTCGACGGCGCGAACGCCGTGGGCCAGACCTACCACGGCCCGGTCGTGCTGATCACCGACGCGCGCTGCTACTCGGCCACCGACATCTTCGCCGCGGGCTGGGCCGACCACGACCTGGGCCCGATCCTCGGCGTGGACGACAACACCGGTGCGGGCGGCGCGAACGTGTGGACGCACGGGCTGCTGTCGACGCTGCTGAAGATCCCGGCGCCGGTCGACGCGGAGTCGCCGTACAAGCCGTTGCCCAACAAGGCGAACATGCGCGTGTCGATCCGCCGCACGTTGCGCGTGGGCAAGCTCGCCGGCACGCCGGTCGAGGACCTGGGCGTGCGCCCGACGCACCAGCACAGGGTCACCCGCGCGGACCTGTTGCAGGGCAACGTGGATCTCCTCGCACGGGCGGGAGAGCTGTTGGAGGAGCAGCCGGTGCGGCGGCTCGGGGTGGCGGTCGCGGGCACGACCGTCTCACTGGACACCGTGAACCTCGACCGGGTGGACGTCTACGTCGACGGCCGCCCGGCGACCTCGCTGGACGTGACCGACGGCGCGCACACCGCGACGCTGGCCGCGACCGGGCGCGAGGTGCGCGTCGAGGGTTTCGCGGACGGGCAGCTGGTGGCCGCGCGCAAGGTCGCCAGCTGATCGAGCGGGCGCTTCCGGTGACTCCATGACCGGAAGCGCCCGCTCACTCTTCTCGCTAGCGGGTGAACGTGTACGCGCGGTCGGAGGCCACGGCCGCCAGCTGCGCCTCGGTGCCCGGCGTCCAGCTCTGCGCCCAGACCACCTCACCGTTGCGGCGGAAGTTCCACGCGATCGTGATGCCGTGCTGGTCGTTCTTGGTGAAGACCGTCACGCCACCGCGGTGGTCGCTCGTCCTGCCGGTGCACTTGTCCCGCTCGCAGAGCTGCTTCGGCGACTGCTGGAAGAAGCCCGGAGCGTTGACCTGCATGAACACCGTGTTGCTCTGGCCGTCGACGGTGAACCCGGTCCAGTTGGTCAGGTACTGCATGTCGTCGAACAGACCCTCGGCCTCGCCACCCCAGTTGCCGGGCGAGACGTCCTGCGCGCCGCGGAAGATCTTCGGGAAGGTCTCCTGCTGGCGAGCGGTGAACCCGGCCGCCTGCTTCTCGAGCTCCGCCTTGGTCTTGTGGACCGGCGTGACGTCCTTCGGCGGCCACGTGAGGTCCGCGGACGCCGATGCCGTGCCCGCGAGACCGATCAGTGCGAGGCCCGTCAGGGCAGCCGCCATCACCTTGCGCATGCGCATTTGTTGAATCCCCCTGTGAGTACGTGCTTGCACAGAGGAAGACGCCGAATGATCATCGGAGGTTGCGTCGGACTACAGCCAGCCGCGCCGCATCGCCTGGACGCCCGCCTGGAACCGGGTCTGCGCGCCGCACCGGTCCATCAGCTGCCGCACCCGCCGCTGCACCGTGCGGGGCGCGAGTCCCAGCTGCCGTGCGATCGACTCGTCGGTCAGCCCGGCGGCGAGCAGCCCCAGCAGGTTCGGGTCCACGTCGGCCGCCGCCGCGTAGATCCCGCCCGGGCTGAACGGGATCCCCTTGTCCCAGTACAGCTCGAACGTCGAGCGCAGCACGTCCAGCAGCGCGGACGGCCGGATCAGCAGCACCTTGTCGACGATGTCGCCGTTCACGACGGGGAGCACCGCCGCGTGCGTGTCGATCACCGCGAGCTTGAACGGCAGCGTCGGCGTGACGCGGGCGCGTTCACCGGCCGCGACCAGGTCGATGATCTCGGTGACCCGGCCGGGGATGTCGACGGCCGAGCGGTCGTAGACGACCCGCCACTGCACGTCCCGTTCCCGCGTCTCGTCCTCCAGAGCGACGTGCTGGCCCAGTGGCGTCACGTACGGCGGCTGGTCGAGCACGCAGACCTCCCCGCGGGCGCCGCGCAGCAGGGCGTGCCACAGCTCGCGGACAGCGTCCACACCGGACACCACCTCGACGAACGCGTTGTCCGCCAGTTCCTCGTCGCGGTTGCGCAGGTACAGCTCCATCAACGGGCCGATGTCCGCCCGGGCCCGGCGGTTGGCCTCCTCGCGTGCGGCGATCAGCGCCTCCACGGCCAGGTCCGGCGCCACGGCCTGCCACACGTCGCCGGGCAGGTGCCGGACCAGGCCGAGCTCCCGCATCTCCTCCAGCACCGGGACCGCGACGCCGATTTCCTCCGTCGTGCGGCTTCCGCCCGTTACCAGAAGCTCGTAAACGGCCGTTAGCTCCGGCGCGACGCCCAAGTGTCCGAACACGGCCACATTGTGCGCCATTCGGCCCAGTACCCCTGTCGTGAACACGCCAGTGTCGTCAAACGGACTCCACTAGACCTGTTTTCGCAGGTGTGGCCCGGCTTACCGTCCTCCCACCTCCGCAGCCGGTTCAGAACACTGACGCCCTCAACGGCACGCGAAGGCCCTGCGTGGAAGGACCTCACGTGAACGGATTGCGACGCACGAGTGTGTGCGCCGCGGCAGTTTCCGCCGCCGTGCTCAGCGTTGTCGCCCCATCGGCGACCGCAGCCCCCGCCCAGATCCAGTCCCAGCCGGACTCGACCCAGGTGAACCGCCCCTTCGAGCGGCTGATCGTCGGCTACAAGCCCGGCACCGCCGAAGCCTCGTCCGACTCCGCTGCCTCGGACGACGCCCGCAGCAAGGGCAAGTCCGTGCACCGCCGCATGGCGAGTGGCGCGGTCGTCGTCGACCTCGGCGCGAAGACCACGAACGCCGACAACACGATCCAGGCGTTCAAGAACGACCCGAAGGTCGCCTACGTCGAGCCGGACCTGCTGATGCAGCCGTTCGCCGACCCGAACGACACCGACTACTCGCGGCAGTGGGACCTCTTCGAGGCCACCGCGGGCATGAACGTGCCCAGCGCGTGGTCCAGCACCACCGGCTCCGGTGTGACCGTCGCGGTCATCGACACCGGCTACGTCGCGCACAGCGACCTGGCGGACCGGGTCGTCGCGGGGTACGACTTCGTCTCCGACGCGGCGCGTGCCCGTGACAACAACGGCCGCGACTCCAACCCGGCCGACCAGGGTGACTGGGCGGCGCGCGGCGAGTGCGGCACCGACGCCAACGGCAACCCGGTGCCCGCGCAGGACAGCAGCTCCTCCTGGCACGGCACGCACGTGGCCGGCACGATCTCCGCGTCCACCAACAACGGCAAGGGCATCGCGGGCATCGCCTACGACGCCAAGATCCAGCCGCTGCGCGTGCTCGCCAAGTGCGGTGGCGCCACCTCGGACATCGCCGACGCGATCACCTGGGCGTCCGGCGGCACGGTGACCGGCGTGCCCGCGAACCAGACGCCCGCCAAGGTCATCAACATGTCGCTGGGCGGCAAGTCCTCCTGCTCCACGACGTACCAGAACGCGATCAACGGTGCCATCAACCGCGGCTCCACGATCGTCGTCGCGGCCGGCAACTCGAACGACAACGCGTCGCTCTACACCCCGGCCAACTGCTCCGGTGTGATCACCGTCGCGGCGTCGTCCCGTGAGGGCAACCGGACGTTCTACTCGAACTACGGCACCCGCATCGACATCGCGGCGCCCGGCGGCGAGACCCGCCGCGGCACCGACACCCCCGGCACCATCACCACGCCGGAGAACGGCATCTGGTCGACGCTGAACGCCGGCACCACCGTCCCCGGTGCCGAGAACTACAAGCCCTACCAGGGCACGTCGATGGCCGCCCCGCACGTCGCGGGCCTCGCGGCACTGCTGGTCGCCAAGAAGCCGTCGCTCACGCCGGCCCAGGTCAAGGACCTGATCAAGACCAACGCCCGGCCGCTCCCCGGCACCTGCTCGGGTGGCTGTGGCGCCGGTCTCGCGGACGCCGCGAAGACCGTGGCGGCCCTCGACACGACTCCGCCGCCCTCCGGTGGTCTGGAGAACACGACCGACGTCGCGATCGTGGACCTCGGCACCGTCACCTCCTCGATCAGCTCCACGGTGACGGGCAACGCCTCCGCGACCACCAAGGTCGGCGTGGACATCGTCCACTCCTACCGCGGTGACCTGGTGATCGACCTGATCGCGCCGGACGGCACCGCCTACCGGCTGAAGAACTCGTCCTCTTCGGACAGTGCCGACAACGTGGTGGCGACCTACACGGTCAACGCCTCGTCCGAGGTCGCGGCGGGCACGTGGAAGCTGCGGGTCCAGGACGTGTACTCCGGTGACACCGGGTACATCAACGCCTGGAACCTGACCCTGCGATAGCTCCACGAGTTCGCCGAGGGGCGGCGCCTCCCAGCCTGTTTCTGGGGGAGCGCCGCCCTTTCACGTTGGCGACTTCCCGTTCGCGGGTAACGTCGCTGACATGGCCACACTGGTGACTTTTCACGCCCATCCCGACGACGAGTGCATCGTGACCGGTGGCGTGATGCGCAAGGCGTTCGAGGAGGGACACCGGGTCGTGCTCGTCGTGGCGACGCGAGGCGAGGCCGGGGAGGTGCCCGGCTTCCTGGAGGAGGGCGAGGAACTCTGGCAGCGCCGCGTCGCGGAGACGCACGCGGCGGCGGACCTGCTGGGCGTCGCGCGCGTGGAGTTCCTGGGGTACCGCGACTCCGGGATGATGGGCGACGAGCTCAACGACCAGCCCGGTTCGTTCTGGACCGCGGACGTCGAGGAGGCGGCGCAGAAGCTCGCGGCGATCCTCGTCGAAGAGGACGCGAAGGTGTTCCTGACCTACGACCGCTTCGGCGGCTACGGCCATCCCGACCACATCCAGACCCACCGCGTGGGCATGCGCGCCGCGGAGATCGCGGGCACACCGGCCGTCTACCAGGCGATGGTGCGCGAGTCGGAGTTCCGCGAGGCGTTCCGGATGGCCGGCATCGAGGAACCGGAGCCGCTCGGCGAGGGCGCGGTGCCGGAGTCGGAGATCAACGTCGGTGTCGACGTCTCGAAGTACCTGGAGGTGAAGCGGCAGGCGATGCGCGCCCACGCCTCGCAGATCCCCGAGGATTCGTTCTTCCTGTCGCTCGACGAGCCGACGTTCGCGCACGCGTTCGGCACCGAGTGGTTCATCCGCGAGGGTCACGAACCCGCGACCGCGCTCGACCTGTAGGGACGAAACGGGGGCGGTCCGATGTGGACCGCCCCCGTTCGTTTGTTCAGCTAGTTCACGCGCTGCGGCGGCGACGCAGGAACAGCAGGGTGCCGGCACCGGCACCCACCAGACCCAGACCCGAGAGCAGCAGCCACGTCGGGGACGCACCGGTCGCCGCGAGGGGCGGTTCCGGAGCGCTGCCGCCGGGGGCGGCCGGGGTGGTCGACGGCGGAGCCTCGGAGGACGAGGGCACCTCCGGGGCCGTGGTGGCCGGCGGCGTGGTGGTCGTCGTGGTCTCTTCCGTCTTGGTCGGCGGCTTCTGCACGCACGGCTGGTCGACCGTGTACGTCTCGAACTTGTCGTAGTCCTGGCCCTTGGCCTTGTTCGTGTCGTAGGCCTTCACGTCGACCGTGAACTTGTGGGCGACAGTGCCGTCCAGACCCTTGAACGTCTTCGTCCAGGTGGCGCCGAACTTCTCGGTCTCCTTCCCCTTCTCAGGGATGAGAACCGTGTCACCGTCCTTGACCACGACGGTGTTCCGCTTCTCCGGCGCGAACTGCGTCAGATCCACGTGGAGAACGACGTCCTTGCCGTCGCACTTCGCGTACCCCTTGGCCGTGTGTGCACTAGCCGGGGTGGCCGTGGCCAGCGTGACCAGGGCTGCGGTAGCGGTCACCGCGAACGCGCCGAGAACTCTCCTTGCCAACGAATCTCTCCTGCTCTGTTTGATGCGTGGCGGGGCCGAGCACACATTCATGATCTGAATCACCCGACCGGGTGAACCGCGTCACGCTAACAACACAGAGGGGTCAGAAGGTCACTGTATGACAACGCTACGGTGTCACCACGGAAAGATCCTCATGTTTTCTGTTAGGCCGATCGCGCCCGCGACCAGCCGCATCTGCTCCACGCCCCGCACGTCGGCGTCCAGCAGGCGCGGCGAGCAGATCATCACGGCGAGCACCTGGGCACGCGAGAGTGCCACGTTCAGCCTGTTGCGTGACAGAAGAAAGTCCAGGCCACGGGGCAGGTCCACGGTGGACGACGACGTCATGGACATGATGACGGCCGGTGCTTCCTGACCCTGGAACCGGTCCACGGTGCCCACCCGCGTGCCCTCGAACCCGGCCTCGGCCAGCCTGCGCCGGATCACCCGCACCTGCAGGTTGTAGGGCGCCACGACGAGAATGTCCGCATCGGTCAGTTCGCGCGTTTTGCCGTTGTCCGTCCAAGTACGACCGACGATCGCGCGCACCGTGTCCACCACGGCCTCGGCTTCCTCGACGGACGACGTGATGTTGTGCCGGTGGTCGATCTCGCGCAGGTAGATACCGGGCTCGATGCCCGAGATCGACCGGTGGGCGGCCGTTTCGTGCGAATGGAGCAGTCCGGCGTAGGAGAGCTCGGACACGGGACGGCAGACCGCGGGGTGCATCCGCCGCGTCTCGGCCAGGAAGTAGCCCAGGTGCGGAGGGATCACGTCCGCGTCGCCGAGCAGGTGGCCGAGCGCCGAGGCGTCCGAACCAGGCGGGTGCACGCCCTGCACCACCTGAGGCAGTTGCTGCGGGTCGCCGAGCAGCACGAGGTTGCGCGCGGCCGTCGCCACCGCCACCGCGTCGGCCAGCGCGAACTGGCCGGCCTCGTCGATGATCATCACGTCGAACGGCTGCGCCTTGATCACGGCGTTGGAGAACGTCCAAGCCGTGCCGCCGACAAGGTGGCCCTGCGGGTGTTCCTCGCGCCACTGAGCCAGTGCGCCGTTGCTCTTCGGCTGGTCCCACGGGAGGCCCTCCTCGGGCTTCTTCTCCTTGGGACGCTTGGCCATCGGGATGTCGGGATCCACCGAAGACAGCACGTTCTCGACGGCCTTGTGCGACGTCGAGGTCACCGCGACGGTCTTGCCCTGGTCGATGAGGTGCCGCACGAGCTTGGTCGCCAGGTACGTCTTGCCGGCGCCGGGCGGTCCCTGCACCGCGAGCGTCCCGCCGTCGAGCTGGTCGACGGCCTTGATCACGGCCTGCACCACGTCGTCGTGCTGCGGCAACGGTTGCGCGGGCGGTGTGCGCAGCAACAGGTCGATGCCGGGGTTGCGGGGCAGCAGCGGCAGCAGGCCGACGGCCTGCTCGGCCAGTTCCGCGACGGCCTCGTCCTTGGGCGACGCGGGCACCGGACTGCCCGGCAGCACGGCGATCGGCAGTTCGGAGTGCTCCTGCGAGTTGCTCTCGGTCAGCACCAGCTCGTACGGGTTGTCGTCCGCCACCACGGCGTTGCGCGTGACGTTGCCGGGGTAGAGCAACCGGACCTGCTCGCCGGAACCGAACGGGTGCGGGCGCTCCGGGTCGATCCGCGCGTGCACCTGCCGCTTGTGCGTCCGGACCCGCCCGGCCGGAGGCACCCAGTCCTCGGCCTTCAGCGTGATCGGCACCGCGCAGTTCGAATCCGTCTCCAGATCGGAGATCGGCGCGAGGGCCTGCCGGAAGAAGTCACCCCACGCCGGACTCGACTCACGCCGGTGATAGCCGACCGTCGCCGCGAACAGGTCGTGTCCTTCCGCCAGCAACGGCTCGGTCAACGCCGCCATCCGCCGCGCCCGCTCGGCCGCCTTCTCCAACGCAGCCTCGTCGCGTTCCTGCGGTGCCGCGGTCTCGATCTCGCGCTCGACCTTGATGCGGTGCAACAGGTCCCTCAACCCGCGAGTGGGAACCTCGTCGTCCAGCAACGGCTTCAGCGCGGGCAGCGTGTACTCCCGAGTGGACACCCGCAACACCCGACGCGTCAGCGCGCCGAGATCGACGCAGCGCCGCACCAGCTCGTCCACTTCGGACTCACGCGTCGCCGTCCGCGCGGCCCGCCCGGCGAGGTCGTGCGGCGCGAAGTGGTAGACGGTCCCGGCCGGCGTGCGGTCGACGAACTCCTCGAACGTCCCCTCCCAGCCCGGCGTCCGGAACGTGTCGCCGTCGACCTCCAGGAACACGTCGTCCTCGGCGGGCTCCGGCAGGTTCGCCAACGCCTCCGGCGCCACGACCTCGTAGGTGATGACGCCCGTGCGTTCCTGCCGCACCTGAAGCCGGGCCTGCGCGGTCAGCGCCGTGAAGCTCGCGGGCGACAGCGTCGCCGGCCGTTCCTCGGTCGCCGCAAGCGCGTCGATCGTGTCAATGCCGGCTGAAACCAGCTTGCGCCGCTGGTCGGCGCGAAGCCCGGCCACCAGCGACAGGTCCCGCGCCTCCTCACGGCCAGAAGCGCAGTGACGGGCGAACCGGCACCCGGTGCAGGCCGCCCGCACGTCACCCCACGACCGCTTCGGTGCCGGTGAGGGCTTCGCGAGCCGCGTCCGAAGGCGCCCCACCAGGGGAAGGAAGTCGGCGACGCGGAACGACGTCCGCCGGCCGTCGACGATCAGGTGAGCCCGAGCGGCACCCAGCGCCTGCGCCGCCGCGACCAGCGACAACACGGCCAGGGGAGTGGCGTCCGAGGCCTCGTCGCACGGCTCGTAACCGTCGGCCGTGCGCACGAGGGTCTGAGCGGTGCAGTGGAACACGCCGTCGAAGAACACCGCGTTCTCGATCAGGTCCGCACCGGAACGCATCTCGGCGGCCGTCCGGGCGGCGGCGAGGTGCAGTTCGGAGGGGTCGCCGCGCCGTTCGTCACGAGCGAGGAAGCTGCGGTGCTCGCATTCGAGCAGGTCGACGAGATCGGACGGGCTGGCGAGCATGGCTGCCGATGCTAGCGCCGCCCCCTGACAGAACGGGCGCGCGACCCGCGTTCATCCCCGAGACCCGGGTCGCGCACCCGCACCATCAGGAGCCCTCAGACGTCCGCACCATCAGATGCGGGTCAGACGTTCGCCTCCACCAGGTGCAGCAAGGCCTCGTGGTGCGTGTTCGGGTAGTCGTGCGGCCGGAACGGACGTGTCTGCGCTCGCACCAAAGCCGCCGCCGCGGCCAGTTCGCCGGTGCGCACCTCGGTGTCCCGGTGCAGGAACGGGAAGTGCGGCTCCCGGACCTCGTCGGGCCACAGCAGCGTGTGCAGCACCAGGACGCCGTGCTGCGGCCGGATGGCCGCCAGCGTTTCCTTGCCGCGCAGGCCGAACTTGACGATCGCGGCGGTCTTGGTCCGCTCCAGCGTCTCCCGCAGCAGCACGTAGGACCGCACGGCCAGGTCGTCCGGCTCCAGGTAGTAGCTGCGGTGCAACGCGACCGGGTCCACGTCGACCTGCGGCGCGAACTGCTGCACGTCGATCACGCCGTCCTCCGGCGCCGGCAGATCGGCCGGATCGATCTGCACGATCCGGCCGTCGTCGAGTTCGTAGCCCCGCCCGATGTCCTCCGGCGCCAGCCGCAGCGAACACTCGCCGCACACCTGTTGATGGCGCACGCGGCCGCTGTCCTCGCGGTGCACCAGGTGCACCTTGCTGCGGTGCTCGGTGGCCGCCGACACCAGCCGCACCGTCATCGTCGTCATCCCGAACCGAAGTGCTCCCCGCCACACAGTCCTCATGACAAATGAGTACTCGAACGGGTGTTCAAATAGGCCTCTGACCTGACGAAAGGGCTCGTTCGGGTGCGTCCGACGGGTACCTCGGACACGTGTGTCAGCCCGAAATCACCAAGGAGACGGCGCGTAGTCCTTGAGGAAGCAGCCGTATAGGTCCTCGCCGGCCTCGCCGCGCACGATCGGGTCGTACACCCGTGCCGCGCCGTCGACCAGGTCCAGCGGGGCGTGGAAGCCCTCTTCGGCGAGCCGCATCTTCATCGGGTGCGGGCGCTCGTCGGTGATCCAGCCCGTGTCGACGGCCGTCATCAGGATGCCGTCGGCCTGCAGCATCTCCTCGGCGCTGGTGCGCGTCAACATGTTCAGCGCGGCCTTCGCCATGTTCGTGTGCGGGTGCCCGGAACCCTTGTAGGCGCGGGAGAACTGGCCCTCCATCGCCGACACGTTCACCACGTACTTGCGGCGGTACGACGACTTCGCCATCGAGGCGCGCAGCCGTGAGATCAGCAGGAACGGCGCCGTCGAGTTGCAGAGCTGCACCTCCAGCAGCTCCACCGGGTCGACCTCGTCGACGTTCTGGATCCACGAGTTGACCGGCGCGGTGTCCGGCACGAGGCCGCCCGCGTCGATGTCCTTCGAGCCCGCCATCAACGCCAGCGTCGTCACCGAGTGCGCCTCGGGAACGGCGGTGCCGGGCAACGCCAGCTGCCCGTGCCCGCCGAACGAGATCAGCTCGGGACGCTTCGCATCACCCGTCAACGCCTCGTGCTCGGCCTGCGCCAGCGGCGCGTACGCGTTCGAGGAACGGCGCACGGTCTGGGCGGCGTTGTTGATCAGGACGTCGAGTGGCCCGCGGGAGGCCACCTCGTCGGCCAGTGCCAGCACCTGGGCCGGGTCGCGCAGGTCGATGCCGACGATCTTGAGCCGGTCGATCCAGTCGGCGGCGTCGGGCATCGAGGCGAACCGCCGCGCCGCGTCCTTGGGGAACCGGGTGGTGATCGTGGTGTGCGCACCGTCACGCAGCAGCCGCAGCGCGATGTACATGCCGATCTTCGCCCGGCCGCCGGTCAGCAGCGCGTTGCGGCCCGACAGGTCCGTGCGGGCGTCGCGCTTGCCGTGGTTGAAGGCGGCGCAGGCGGGGCAGAGGTTGTGGTAGAAGGCGTCTACCTCGACAAACCTCGTGCGGCACGTGTAGCAGGACCGCGCGCGCAGCAGCGTGCCCGCCGTGGCGCCCTGAGCCGTCGACACGAGGGGAAGCCCCTGCGTCTCGTCGTCGATGCGGTCCGGCGAACCGGTGGCCGTGAGCGCGGTCACGGCGCGGTCGTTGGCCACGATGGCGGCCTTGCGCTCGGTTTTGCGGAACTTCTTCGCGGCCTTGAAGATCTTCGCGGTGGCCCGGCGCACGCGCACGGCGTCGTCGTGTTCCGCCGGCAGGTCCTCGACCTGGGCAAGCACGCGCAGGCAGACTTCCAGCTCTGCGGGGTCGATCGAGGTCATGAGCAGCCATTTTACGCGTTGAGGGGTGGTGGTCCGGTGACCGGGCCTGAACTGCTGGTGCTGTGGGACATCGACAACACGCTGATCTCGGCGCGCGGCTTCGGCGGACTGATGTACCGCGAGGCGTTCCGCAGCGCCTTCGGCAGGGAGCTCAGCGGCCCCGTCGACCTCGGCGGCCGCACCGAGGTCGACATCATCGAGGAGACGCTGCGCCTGCACGGCATCGAGCACACGGAGGAGGCCGCCCAGCTCCTCGCCAACGCCCTCGCGAACTCCTTCGAGGCCAGGCGCGCCGAGCTGCCCGGCCACGGCGAGGTGCTGCCGGGAGCGCTGGAGGCCCTCCAGCACTTCGCCGACGACCCGCGCGTGCACCAGGGCGTGCTGACGGCGAACCTCAGGAGCGTGGCGCTGATCAAGCTGGAGGAGTTCGGCCTGGCGCACCTGGTCGACTGGGACGTCAGCGCGTTCGGCGACGAGCACGCCGACCGGGCCGAGCTGGTGACGTTCGCCCGTGAACGCGCGCAGCGCATCCGGCCGTTCACCCACGACGAGGTCGTGCTCATCGGCGACACGCCGCACGACGTGTACGCGGCGACGAAGGCGGGTGTGCGGCTGGTCGCCGTGGCCACCGGGCGCAGCGACGCGGACGACCTGCGCCGGGCCGGTGCCGAGACCGTCCTCGACGACCTGGCGGACCTCGGTGAGCTGACCCGGCAGGTGTGGAAGGGCACGCCGCAGGGAAACCGCACGGCATGAATCCCGAAGCACCCGAAGCGGATGTGCAGGAGCAGCTGCGCGAGGTCGTTCCGCACGAGCCGGTCGAGACGTCGGACACGCCGCTGGAGGCCAACGAGGCCGACGCCCACGAGCAGCGCCAGGAAGTCCCCCTGGACGACGAGGATGAGGTCTAACGGGCTCTGGCCCTCGATCGATCACGGCGTTATGGTGCGCGGCATGCCCACAGCAGGCGGCCCGACAGTCAAACGGCTGTCCCAGCCGGACGCCGACATCAAACCCAAGGCCCTCGGCTTGCCCCGGGGCCGCACGGTGATCTCGGTCTTCGGCTCCACAGAAGACATCGAGACGGATCTCGCCGCGAAGTTGTTGCCGGTGCTCAGATCCGTCGTCGTGACCGCGGCGTGCAACGGCGCCGTGTTCGTCACCGAAGGCACCGACCGAGGCGTTGTCCACTTGCTGGGCATGGCTTTGCAGGCGTGCGAGCAGCGCTGGCCCGTCGTGATCGGGGTCGCGCCGAGCAGCAAGGTGCACGACCTGACCGAGAGCGCCACCAACGGCCAGGTCCCGCTGGAGCCCAACCACAGCGTCGCCGTCATCGTCCCCGGTTCGGAGTGGACGGACGCGACCCCGGTGCTGTTCCGCACGATCGACGCCGTGCGCCACAAGAAGCCCGTCGTCGCCCTCGTCGTCGGAGGCGAGAGCGAGCAGGAGGTCGTCGACCACCTCAGCGGCGACAACCCGTTGCTGGTGCTCGCCGGCACGGGCGGTCTCGCGGACCGCATCGCGACCGGCGACCTCACCGGTGACCTCGCGGTGCTGGTGCGCAGCGGCAAGATCTTCATCGTCCACGTGGACGAGGGCGCAGGCAAGGCCGTCACCGCGCTGGAACGGTTGCTGGGCAAGGAAAAGCCAGTCAAGCCGCCGCGGATCCTGCCCAAGCTCCGCTACAAGGCTCCCGAAGCACGGCCTTTGGTCGATCCCGGTTTCGTGGTCGCGTACCCGATGCTCGCGGACGCCATCCACGAAGCGAACCAGGTCGTCGCGCCGGCGTTCCAGGAACTCGACGCGGAAGCCGACGTCGAGCAGAACCGCTACCGGCTCACGGCCGTGCTCGCGATCGCGGGCGGCCTGACGACGACGGTGTTCGCCGCGCTGCAGACCTGGCTGAAGGACACGCCGTGGCCTGGGGTGCTCGTCGTGGCGGGCGGCGCGTTCGCCGCGGCCATCACGATCGTGGCGCGCAAGCGCGAGTCGCTCGACAAGTATCTGACGGCCCGGTCACGCGCTGAGCGCCTGCGGGCGCTGTACTTCGCGCACCTCGCCGCTGTGGCGCCCGCCACGGAGGACGAGCGCCTGGACAAGGTGGCGGACCTGGAAGCCGCGGTCAGCAACCGCAAGCACGAGGTGGTCAGGACATGAGCGACAAACTCAGGCAGGCCCAGTTCGTCGAGGCCTACCTCCGCCACCGCTTCCAGGACCGGCTCGACCACTTCGAACGCAGCCGCAAGCGCTACTCCCGCGCCCGCACGTGGACGGTCGCGCTCTCCGCGGCGATGTTCATCGCCGCCGCCGCGGCCGCCGCGATCGGCATGGCCGACGGGCCGCGCAGGGCCATGTGGGCTTTCGTGGCAACGACTTTCGCCGCTCTGGGTACCGCCATGTCGCTGTACGAGGCGACATTCGGGTTCCGCCGTCTGGCGCGGGAGAGTGCGACGACTTCCGTTGCGCTGCAACGGCTCGCGGTGGACGGTCCCACGCCGGACGATGTGGACGACGAACGGCTGGTCGCATTCGTGACCGAAGTGGAGTCGGTGCTGAGGTACGGCCGGTAAAGCCGAATCCCCGCTGAAATCGATCGGGTGTCGTTTCGAGAAATCGCTTCCACGGTTTACACGCAGCGTGGGTGATCGATTACGGTAAGCACAGGTTCTGGTGTTTCGGTCACTCACTTGCCATGATGACTACATCCCCCGATGCGGAAGCAGGCACGACATGACTTGGGCGCGTCCCGCGATCGCCGAGCCCGAAACCGGCACCTTCGCCGAGGCCAAGGCTCTGGAAAAGGAGCACAGCACGATTCAGAACAGCAAGGCGGCCCGCACCGTGGCGTCTCACGCCATGGACTCGCTCGACTGCGCCGACCTGCTGGAGATGCTCGGCCTGAGCGCCACGGAGGGCAAGGTCCGGGTGTAACCCCGCGACTGGATCCACCACTCGGCCACCAGCAGGTTCACCACGAACGACAGCCAGTTCGCGGTGGCGAAGATCAGCAGCCCGTCCCCGTCGGGCACCAGTGCGCCGAGAGCCAGGCCCCAGAGGCGACCCGTCACGGCGGCGCCGGTGAGTGCGAACCCGCGGATCATCCAGATGCGGTGTTCGCCGAACTGGCGCCGCCGTGCCGTCTTCAGGCCGTACACCGCGCTGACGAACCACAGCACCGACAGGACCGTCAGGGGCCCGGACGACGCCAGCCCGAAGAGCGACAGCTGGGCGCACACGGCGCCGAGCACCGACGACGGCAGGACCGCCGCGAAGTAGACGCGTCCCATCACCCGGTGCACCCGCGGATGCCGGGCGCGCAGGCCCGGCCAGAACTGCGACACACCCGCCAGGACCGCGACCGTTCCGGTGAAGATGTGCGCGACCAGCAGGCCGTAGTGGACGGGTCCGCGCAGTGCCGGCCTCGCCTGGCTCATGTCCAGCGTGACGTACGCGCTCGCCGCGAAGATCGTTATCGCCACGCAGACGAGTCCCGACACCGCCAACCAGGCGACGTACCCCCTCGAAGTTTTCATACTTCAAGGCTGTCAACGCCTTCACTCGAACGCGCTGGTGTGCGCCCCCGAGCGAGCAGTGGGGCGGGCCCTACTGGGATGATGGGACTCATGCGGACGGTCGAGATCTCCGAAGAGCCGATCAGGCTAGGACAGTTCCTCAAGCTGGCGCAGCTGGCCGAGGACGGCGGGCACGCCAAGGTGCTCATCGAGGACGGAGAAGTCCACGTCAACGGCTCTGTGGAGCTGCGGCGCGGAGCACAGTTGCGCCACGGCGACATCGTGGTCGTCGACGGCGACGAGGTGCGCATTTCCGTTCGGCCGTAACGCATTGCTCCGTTCGGCGGTAAGTGCATGCACAATCGCAGTCGATCAGACTAGGGCCTGAAGACCTGATCTGAACGATTACCTCGGGACATACGTAACCTTTATGTCCCTTGTGGACATCCGGAATCGTCTTGTGACGCCACGTTTTCGTTGCTGTGAGACGGGGGTCACGTCCGGTATTCGGGCACTGGGGAAACTTTTTTCCAAGGTCTGTAACGCGGATGCCGGAACAGACGAATCACCGGTTGCGAGCTTCGGCGGCCGAGCCCGAATGACGGCGTGGCCGAAGATCGCGAAGTCCTGAGTTTCGAAGGTCCTCGGGGTGACCTGCGTTGGTGCACGTCCGGAATCGCCGCTGAGCCGGGGAGATCAGAACGATGAGTGAGCAGGTCCGCGCTGCCCGTGACGTCGACGGGTTGCGCTCCACGCTCAACACGCTGTCGGAACACAGACAGACCCATCCACCCGTAGCGCGCTGGGAAAGTCGCTACCGATATGCCGTGATCACCGCCGATGTGCTGACCGTCGTCCTGGTCGTCATCGCCGTCGGTGCCGTCATGAGCATGCGTCACACGGCCTTCGGCCCGCTTTCCCTTGCATTGCTGGACATACTCACAGTAGTTGTCGTGGTCGGTTCGCTCGCGATCAACCGCGTGTGGACACCGGCCGTTCTCGGCCAGGGAGCCGAGGAGTTCCGAAGACTCGGCCGGGGTTTGTTCGGTGCCGTCGTGGCGCTCGGCCTCGGAGCGCTCGCCGTCGACATCCCCGGCGCCCGCCTGTGGATCTTCGTCGTAGTTCCCGCGATCGCACTGGTCGCGTTTCCCATGCGCTACCTCCTGCGCCGCCCGCTGCACCGCGGCCGCAGTGAAGGACGATTCCTGCTCTCGGTCCTCGCCGCCGGCAACCTGGACACCGTCGAGGACCTCATCCACCGCACCAAGCGCGTGGCCCACCTGGGCTGGCGCGTGGACGCCATCTGCACGATCGACGGCCGCGGCCGCTCCGGCACCGATGTCGACGGCGTGCCCGTCGTCGGCCAGCTGCGCGAGCTCGCCGAGCACGTCCGCCGCGGTGGGTACCGCATCGTCGCCGTCACGCCCGACGCCTACTGGACACCTCGCCGTCTCCAGCAGCTCGCGTGGGCACTCGAAGGCTCCGGTGCCGAAATGGTCGTGTCGCCCGGTCTCATGGAGGTCGCCGGCCCGCGGCTGCACATGAGCGCGGTGCTCGGCATGCCGCTGCTGCGCGTGAGTGAACCGGCGCTGAGCGGATTCCGCCGTCTGGTCAAGGAAGTCGTCGATCGCGTCGGAGCGCTCGTCCTCCTGGTCCTGCTGGCACCGCTCATGTTCGCCGTCGCGGCGTTCGTGATGATCGACAGCCGTGGTCCCGTCTTCTACCGCCAGAAGCGCGTCGGCAAGACCGGTGTGCCGTTCACGATCATCAAGTTCCGCACGATGGTGACCAACGCCGACGCGTTGCGCGCCAGGCTCGCCAGCGTCGACGAAGGCAACGGCGTGCTGTTCAAGATGAAGAAGGACCCGCGCATCACCAAGGTCGGCACGTTCCTGCGCCGCTACTCCATCGACGAGCTGCCGCAGCTGTTCAACGTCCTCGCGGGCAGCATGTCGCTCGTCGGCCCGCGCCCGCCGCTGCCGGAGGAGACCGCGAAGTACTCCTCGGACGTGCGGCGCCGCCTGCTGGTGAAGCCCGGCCTGACCGGTCTGTGGCAGGTGAGCGGACGGAGCGATCTCTCGTGGGAGGAGTCGATCCGCCTCGACCTGCGCTACGTCGAGGACTGGTCGCTCGCACTCGACCTCGTGATCATGTGGAAGACCTTCCGCGCCGTCTTCGGCGGCCAGGGGGCCTACTGATGGGGAACCAAGACGTGATTGGCCTTGCTGTCATCGGTGCCGGGTACTGGGGGCCGAACCTCGTTCGCAACGCCCAGGCCACGCCGGCACTGCACCTGCGCTACCTGTGCGACCTCGACGTCGAGAAGGCCCAGCGCGTGCTGGGCCAGTACTCGACGGTGCGCGCCACCGCGTCGCTGGACGAGGTCCTCGCCGATCCCGACGTCCACGCGATCGCCATCGCCACCCCCGCCGCCACGCACCTGCCCGTCGCCCTCGCGGCGCTGGAGGCCGGCAAGCACGTCCTCGTGGAGAAGCCCCTCGCGGCCAACTTCGAGGACGGCCTCAAGCTCGTCGAGACCGCCGAGCACCGCGGCCTCACGCTGATGCTGGACCACACCTTCGCCTACACGTCGTCGGTGCAGCACCTGCGCAAGATCATCCGCGGCGGCGACCTCGGTGACATCCAGTACATCGACTCGGTGCGCATCAACCTCGGTCTGGTGCAGCCGGACGTCGACGTGCTGTGGGACCTCGCCCCGCACGACCTGTCGATCTTCGAGGCGATCCTGCCCGACGACGTGCGCCCGGTGGAGGTCTCGGCGCACGGCTCCGATCCCATCGGCGCGGGCGTCGCGTGCGTCGGCCACCTCACGGTGCGGCTGTCCAACGGGGCGATCACGCACGTGCACGTGAACTGGCTGTCGCCGACGAAGATTCGCACGATGGTCATCGGCGGTTCGCAGCGCACGGCCGTGTGGGACGACAACAATCCCGCGCAGCGACTGTCCATTTACGACCGGGGAGTCGACCTCTCCCCGGAGCAGCAGAAGATCTCCTACCGCACCGGCGACATGGTCGCGCCGGCGCTGGTGGAACGCGAGGCGTTGCGGTCGATGATGGCGGAGTTCGCCGCGTCCATCACCGAGAAGCGCGCGCCGCTGACCGACGGCCGCGCGGGTCTGCGCGTGCTGGCGGTGCTGGAGGCGGCGTCGGAGTCGTTGCGCTCCGGCGGGGTCTTCGTTCCCGTTCAACAAGTCGAAGGCAGGGTTTCTTGATGTCGGCCCCCAATGATCTGGCCCTGAAGGATCTGGCTCAGCCGATCACCGGTCAGCGCGCGCTCGTCACGGGCGGCGCCGGAACCATCGGTTCGTCGGTCGTGGACCAGCTCGTCGAGGCCGGCGCGGCCGAGGTCGTCGTGCTGGACAACTTCGTGCGCGGCCGCCGGGAGAACCTGGCCTCCGCGCTCGAGTCCGGTGTCGTCCGCATCGTCGAGGGCGACATCAACGACAAGGCGCTGGTGCGCGAGCTGACCGAGGGCAAGGACCTCGTCTTCCACCTCGCCGCCATCCGCATCACGCAGTGCGCCGAGGAACCGCGCCTGGCGCTGGAGTGCCTGGTCGACGGCACGTTCACGATTCTGGAGGCCGCCGCGGCCGCCGGGGTGAAGAAGGTCATCGCGTCGTCGTCGGCGTCGATCTACGGGCTCGCGGAGTCGTTCCCCACCGACGAACGGCACCACCCGTACAACAACGACACCTTCTACGGCGCCGCGAAGGCGTTCAACGAAGGCATGTTGCGCAGCTTCAAGGCCATGTACGACCTCGACTACGTGGCGCTGCGCTACTTCAACGTGTACGGCCCGCGGATGGACGTCCACGGTCTGTACACCGAGGTGCTCATCCGCTGGATGGAGCGCATCGTCGACGGCAAGTCGCCGCTCATCTTCGGTGACGGCGCCCAGACGATGGACTTCGTGCACGTGCACGACATCGCACGCGCCAACATCCTCGCGGCCAGGGCGCCGGTCACGGACACGGTGTACAACATCGCGTCCTCCCAGGAGACCTCGCTCAAGGAGCTCGCCCTCGCGTTGCTTGCCGCGATGGACTCCGACCTGCCGCTGGAGCACGGCCCCGAGCGCAAGGTGAACGGCGTGACGCGCCGGCTCGCCGACATCAGCCTCGCGGCCACCGAGCTCGGGTGGAAGCCCGAGATCGAGATGGACGGCGGACTGCGCGACCTCGTCGCGTGGTGGCGTGCCGAGAAGGCCGCCGCCGAGCAGAACGCCGGGTAACACCCCCGAAAGCCGCGGCCGCGGCGCCGCCGGCACCCCCAGGTCGGCGTGCGCCGCGGCCGCACCCTCCAGCACGAACGTTCGCTGGACCGGCCGGAACCCACCGCCGTCGGGCTCCGGCCACACCCCGCCGTCAGCGGGTGCCGTCCTGCTCCTCTCCGCCGTCGAGCAGGACGGCATCCGCGGGCACCAGATCCACCACCCCGATGAAGGGCAGTACCAGTGATTCCGGTTATGCGGCCGTTGCTCGGTGAGGAAGAGGCGCTCGCCGCCGCCGAGGCCGTCCGGTCCGGCTGGGTGGCGCAGGGCCCCCGGGTCCGGGAGTTCGAAGAGGCGTTCGCCGCGTCGGTCGGCGCCAGCCACGGCGTGGCCGTGTCGTCGTGCACCACCGGCCTGCACCTCGCCGTGCACCTGCTGGGCATCGGCCCCGGCGACGAGGTCGTCGTGCCGTCGTTGTCGTTCATCGCCACCGCGAACGCCGTGCGCTACACCGGCGCGACCCCCGTCTTCGCCGACGTCGAGGCCGGGACGGGCAACATCAGCGCGTCCACAGTGGAACCGGTGCTCACCGAGCGCACCCGCGCGGTCATGGTCGTGCACCAGGCCGGCGTGCCCGCGGACGTCGACGCCCTCAAGGCGTTCTGCGAACCGCGCGGCATCGCGGTGATCGAGGACGCGGCCTGTGCCGCGGGCTCCACCTACAAGGGCAAGCCGGTCGGCACGAACGCGCTGCTGGCCGCCTGGTCGTTCCACCCGCGCAAGCTCCTCACCACCGGTGAGGGCGGCATGGTCACCACCGACGACCCCGACTGGGCCGTTCGGCTCAAGCGCCTGCGGGAACACGGGATGAGCGTGTCCGCCGCGGACCGCCACAACGGTGGGTCGGCCGTCATCGAGCAGTACCTGGAGACGGCGTTCAACTACCGGATGACCGACATCCAGGCCGCGGTCGGCCTGGTGCAGCTGTCCAAACTGGACGCGATCATCGCTCGTCGCCGTGAGTTGGCCGCGCGCTACCACGAGTTGCTGGCGGACACCGGCCTCGTCGCGGTGCGGGACCCCGAGTACGGCACGACGAACTACCAGTCGTTCTGGGTCTGGCTGCCCGAGGGCGCCGACCGCCAGGAAGTCCTTGCGGGCCTTGCCGAACGCGGTGTGAGCGCACGGCGCGGAATCATGGCGTCACACCTCGAACCCGCCTACGAGGGTCACCCCTGCGCGGAACTGCCGGTGACGGAGGCCTTCACGGCCCGGACGCTGATCCTTCCGCTCTTCCACGACATGACCGAGTCCGAACAGGACACCGTCGTGTCAGCGTTGTCGGAAACTCTCCACACATCCCGGCTGACCGTGCGTGGTTGAAAGATAAAGATTCAACCCCCACAGGAACATTTTTGTGTTGACACGTAACAGTTTTAACCAGATCGCCGACGTTCGGAGTAGCAGCCCTGTGCTGTCCAGCGTAGTGCGCGGATCACACACGGTAACTCCGTCCGAGAGGTGAAACCCAATGGTGGCTCAGCAGTCGCGTCTCGTGCGGGTGCTTGTGATCACGGCATTAATCGCATCGACGATGTTCGTGCTCGGCGTCTTCAACCCTCCGAAGGCCAACGCCGCTCCGTGTGACTTCCCCGTCACCAACAAGGTCGCGTGTGAGAACACGCAGACCGGGGCGGACAACTGGCAGGCCCAGTACCGGGACGACACGATCCTCGGCTACACGACGGACATCAGCTACAACGTCGGCCAGACCGTCAGCTTCAAGATGCTGACGTCGGCCTCCTCGTACAAGCTCGACATCTACCGGATGGGCTGGTACGGCGGCAAGGGCGCCCGGTACATGGGCACGGTCAACCGCAACACCCCGCAGAACCAGCCACCGTGTCTGCGGGACACGCCGTCCGCGCTCGTCGACTGCGGCAACTGGGCCGTGTCGCTCACCTGGAACATCCCGTCCACCGCGGTCTCCGGCATCTACTACGTGCGCATGACGCGCAACGACACCGGTGCCGAGAACGAGATGGCGTTCGTCGTCCGCGACGACAGCTCGACCTCGAAGATCTTCTTCCAGACCTCCGACGCCACCTGGGTCGCCTACAACCGCTACGGCGGCAACAGCCTCTACTTCGGTGACGGCCCCGGCCAGGGCGGCAGCTCGTACAAGGTCAGCTACAACCGCCCGTACACCGGCGGTGACGGCGACGAGAACTTCATCTTCAACGCCGAGTACCCGATGCTCAGGTTCCTGGAGCGCAACGGGTACGACATGAGCTACACGACCGACGTGGACTCCGCCCGCCGCGGCAACCTGATCAAGAACCACAAGGTCTTCATGGCGGTCGGCCACGACGAGTACTGGTCGAACGAGCAGTGGAACAACGTGATGGCCGCCCGTGACGCGGGCGTGCACATGGCGTTCCTGACCGGCAACGAGATCTTCTGGAAGACCAAGTGGGAGAAGAGCATCGACTCCTCCCAGACCGACTGGCGCACCATCGTCTGCTACAAGGAGACGAAGGGTGCCCAGAACGACGGTGAGAACACCTGGACCGGCACGTGGCGAGATCCGCGCTACAGCCCGCCTCAGGACGGCGGCAGGCCCGAGAACGCGTTGCTCGGCAACATGTTCACGGTCAACGGCCGGCGTGACGACGCGCTGCAGGTCCCGGCCGCGTACGGCAAGATGCGGCTCTGGCGCAACACCGACCTGGTGAACCTCGCCGCGGGCACCACGTACACGTTCGAGCCCGGCACGCTGGGCTACGAGTGGAACACCGTGTACGACAACGGCTTCCAGCCCGCCGGTGTCGCGCAGATGTCGCGCACCACGGTCAACCTCGACGGCTACTACGCCCTGAAGAACTACGGCGACGAGTACGGCTCCAGCACCGAGACGCACGCGATCACGTACTACCGCGCGCCTTCCGGCGCCCTGGTGTTCGGTGCCGGCACGGTGCAGTGGGCGTGGGGGGTCGACGACGAGCACGCGTTCCCGACCAACACGCCGACGTCGGACAAGCGGATGAAGCAGGCGACGGTCAACTTCCTCGCGGACATGGGCGTCCAGCCCTACCAGCTGTGGGGAGCAGACCAGCTCGTCATCTCCGGCGCCATCAACGACAACGCGGCACCCGGCGTGCAGATCACGACCCTGCCGGCGCAGTCGACGGTCGGCCAGCCCTACACCTTCAGCGGCACCGTGATCGACGCCGCCGGCAAGGTCGCGGGCGTCGAGGTCTCGACCGACGGCGGCACGCGCTGGCACTACGCCAACTGGCAGGCCGGCCAGACGTCGTGGAGCTACACCTACACGCCGAACCAGTCCGGCACGGCACAGCTCAGGGTCCGCGCGGTCGACGACTCGCTGAACCTGTCCACGCCCGTGTCCGCCACGCCGAGCGTCACCGCCAAGACCTGCCCGTGCGGCATGTTCTCCGGCTCGGAGGTCCCGAAGGTCGCTTCCGCCAACGACAACTCGCAGCTCGAGCTCGGCGTGAAGTGGCGCGCCGCGAGCAACGGTTACGTCCGCGGCGTGAAGTTCTACAAGGGCACCGGCAACACCGGCACGCACACCGGCAGTCTGTGGTCGAGCAACGGTGACCTGCTCGCCACCGGCACGTTCACCAACGAAAGCCCGACGGGCTGGCAGACGCTGCTCTTCCCGCAGCCGATCGCGGTGAACGCGAACACGACCTACGTCGTGTCGTACTACACGCCGACAGGGCACTTCGCCTACGACACCGGCGGGTTCTACCAGCAACAGGCGTACATGCAGCCGATCACCGGCCTGCAGTCCGGTGTGGACGGACCGAACGGCGTCTTCCGCTTCGGCGCCGGCTTCCCGAACCAGACGTTCGACCACACCAACTACTGGGTCGACGTGGTGTGGGCGACGGACCCCGGTCCCGACGCCCGCGCGCCGATCCAGAGCGCGATGTCCCCGGTGGCCAACGCCGGTTCCGTCGCGCTGAACACCACGGTGTCCGGCACGTTCGACGAGAACGTCACGCTCGCCTCGGCCCAGGTCACGGTGACCGGTCCGTCGGGTGCGATCACGGGCACCAAGTCGATCTCGAACGACGCCCGCACGATCACGTTCACGCCCTCGGCACCACTCGCGGCGGCCACGGCCTACACCGTCACGATGAGGGCGGCGGACGCGGCGGGGAACCTGTCCTCGCAGGCGAACTGGACGTTCACGACTGGCTCGCCGCGCCCGGCGACCTGCCCGTGCACGGTCTGGGACGACTTCGCGGCACCGGCGGTGATCGACGCCGGTGACACGAGCCAGGTCGAGGTCGGCACGAAGGTCCGCTTCGACGGCAAGGGCGAGGTGCTCGGCGTCCGCTTCTACAAGGGCACCGGCAACACCGGCACGCACACCGGCTCGCTGTGGACCTCCACGGGTCTGCTGCTCGCGACCGGCACGTTCACCGCCGAGACCACGTCCGGCTGGCAGAAGCTGATGTTCAACTCGCCGGTCCAGGTGCAGGCGAACACGACCTACGTCGTCTCGTACAACGCCCCGAACGGCCGTTACTCGGTCACCTCCGGCTACTTCAACGGCCAGGAGGCGAGCTACCAGTCGCTGCACGCGTTGCAGAACGGCACGGACGGCGGCAACGGCGTCTACAAGTACGGCAGCGGGTTCCCGAACTCGTCGTACAACGCCACGAACTACTGGGTCGACGTCATCTACCGCAACGGCCTCAACGGTGACACCACGCCGCCGACGATCACGAACCGCACGCCGGCCGTGAACGCGACGAACGTGGGCCTGCAGACCGCGCTGACGGCGACGTTCAGCGAGCCGGTCGACCCCGCGTCGGCGCAGATCTGGCTGAAGGACCCGAAGGGCGGCAAGCTGTCCGGCTCGGTGTCGCTGTCCGGAGACCAGAAGACGGTCACCTGGACGCCGTCCGGCAAGCTCGTGCCCGGCACGCAGTACCAGGCGCGCGTGGGCATCGCGGACGTCAACGGCATCGCGATGACGGCCGCGGCGGAGTGGACCTTCACGACCACGACGACCGCGACCTGCCCGTGCTCGCTGTTCAGCACGGCGACGGTGCCGGACGAGACGTCGGCCGACGACTCGGGCGCGTACGAGCTGGGCGTCCGGATCACCCCGACCCAGTCGGGCCAGATCACCGGTGTCCGCTTCTACAAGGGATCCGGCAACACCGGCACGCACACCGGCAGCCTCTGGAACTCCAGCGGTCAGCGCCTCGCCACGGGCACCTTCACGGGTGAGACCGCGACGGGCTGGCAGACGCTCACGTTCGCGCAGCCGGTGATCGTCAGCTCCGGCCAGACCTACACCGCCTCGTACACGACGACCACCGGGCACTACGCGGTGAACGCCGGGTACTTCGGTACGGGTCCGGTCAACTCCGGTCCGCTGACGGCGCCGCAGGAGACGAACGGCGTGTTCACGCCGGGCTCCGGGTTCCCGGCCACGACGTACGGCTCCGGCAACTACTGGGTCGACGTGGTCTACCAGCCCAACGCGGACAACGTCGCTCCGGTGGCGCAGTCGCACACGCCGCTGAGCGGTGCGTCCGAGGTGGCGCTGAACTCGGCGATCACCGTGTCGTTCGACGAGCCGGTGGATCTCAACTCGGCGCAGTTCGACGTCACCGACCCCGGTGGCGCGAAGATCGCCGGCACGCGGACGCTCTCGCCGGACAGCAGGATGATCACCTTCACGCCTGCCGCCAGGTTCGCGGCGTCCACGGTGTACTCGGTGACCGCCAAGGCCGCGGACACGTTCGGCAACATGATGGCCAACCCGGTCACGTGGTCGTTCACGTCGGCGACGACGCAGACCTGCCCGTGCTCGCTGTTCAGCGCGGCCACCGTTCCGACGGTGACCTCGGCTGACGACAACGGCGCGTACGAGCTGGGCGTCAAGTTCACGTCGAGCACGAACGGGCAGATCACCGGCGTGAAGTTCTACAAGGGCGCGGGCAACACCGGCACCCACACCGGATCGCTCTGGTCCGCGGACGGCCAGCGCCTGGCCACCGGCACGTTCTCGAACGAGACCGAGTCCGGCTGGCAGACGCTGACGTTCACGCAGCCGGTGGCGATCACCGCCGGCACCACGTACACGGCGTCGTACACGACCACCACGGGTCACTACGCCGTGAACGCCGGCTACTTCGGCTCGGTGACCTCGCCGCCGCTGGGTGCCGCACCGTCCGCCGGTGTGTTCACGGCCGGGTCGGGATTCCCGAGCACGACCTACAACGGTGGCAACTACTGGGTGGACGTGGTGTTCCAGTGATGCACCTGTGACCGCAAGGCCACTGCTGTTCATCGGGGCAGGTGGACTCGCTCGCGAGACTCTCGCGGCGGTCCGCCTCCTCCCGGAGACGTGGAACCCCGTCGGGGCGCTCGACGACTCCACCGCCCTGCACGGCACCCTGATCGACGGGGTGCCCGTGCTGGGCGGGCTCGACCTCCTGGCTGATCATCCGGACGCGGCCGTCGTGGTCTGCATCGCGAGTGCGCGGCGGTCGCTGGTCCGGCTGAGCGTGGCCAGGAAGCTCGACCTGCCGGACGAGCGATGGGCGACCATCGTGCATCCGGCGGCCGTGACCTCCGGTGCTTCTGTGGGCGCCGGAACGATTCTGCTCGCGGGAGTCGTCATCACGACCCCGCTGGCGCTGGGACGGCACGTGGTGGCCATGCCACAGGTGCTGATCACCCACGACGACGAGGTGTCGGACGGCGTCACGTTCGCCGGCCGCGCCTCGCTCGCGGGGTCCGTGCACGTGGGGGAGGCCGCGTACCTGGGACAGGGAGCCATGGTGCGCGAGGGTGTGAAGATCGGCGCCGGTGCCGTGATCGGCATGGGAGCCGTTGTCCTGCGGGACGTTCCGGCAGGAGAGACGTGGGCCGGCGTGCCGGCCCGCCCGTTGCGTGGGGAGAGCGCGTGATCGAGATTCCACTGGTGGACCTGCGTGCCCAGCACGAGCAGGTGGCCGACGAGGTGGCCGACGGCTGGGCCGAGGTGCTCAAGACGACAGCCTTCATCAACGGCCCCCAGGTCGCCCGGTTCGAGTCGGAGTTCGCCGCCTACCAAGAAGTTCCGCACGCCATCGGTGTCGGCAACGGCACCGACGCCATCGAACTGGCGTTGCGCGCGCTGGGCGTCGGCCACGGTGACGAGGTCGTGCTGCCCGCCAACACGTTCATCGCCACGGCCGAGGCCGTCGCCCGCGCCGGTGCGACGCCCGTGCTCGTGGACTGCGTGGACGACACGCTCCTGATCGACGTCGACCAGGTGTCCTCCGTGGTCACCTCGCGCACCAAGGCCGTTGTGCCGGTGCACCTCTACGGCCAGGCCGCGCCGGTCGAGCTGCTGCCGCTGGGCCTGCCGGTCGTCGAGGACGCCGCCCAGGCCCAGGGCGCGCGCCGCAACGGTGTCGCCGTCGGTGGCCTCGGTGCCGCCGCCGCGACCTCGTTCTACCCCGGCAAGAACCTCGGCGCGTACGGCGACGGCGGCGCGGTGCTGACGACGTCGGACGCCATCGCCGAGTCGGTGAAGCTGCTGCGCGAGCACGGTTCGCCGCGCAAGTACGAGCACCCGGTGCTCGGCTTCAACAGCCGCCTCGACACGCTGCAGGCCGTGGTGCTGTCCGCGAAGCTGCGCCGCCTGGAGGGCTGGAACCAGGCCCGCCGCGCCGCCGCGACCCGCTACACCGAGCTGCTGGCGGACGTCGAACGGGTTCGCGTGCCGATGGTCCTGGACGGCAACCTGCCCGTCTGGCACCTCTACGTCGTGCGCGTACCGGAACGCGACCGCGTGCTCTCCGCCCTGCACGCCGCGGGAATCGGCGCCGGCATCCACTACCCGACGCCGCTGCACAAGACCGGCGCGTTCGCCCACCTGGACGGCTCGTACCCGGTGGCGGAGACTTCGGCCGGGGAACTGTTGTCGCTGCCGCTGTTCCCGGAGATCACCGAGGCCCAGCAGACCCGCGTGGCCGAGGCGTTGAAGGAGGCGCTGCGATGACCGGAGTCCGCGTGCACCCCAAGGGGCTGTGCGAGTCCGAGGACGTCGGCGACGGCACGCGCGTGTGGGCGTTCGCGCACGTGCTGCCGGGCGCGCGCATCGGCCGTGACTGCAACATCTGCGACGGCGCGTTCGTCGAGTCGCGCGCGGTGCTGGGCAACAACGTGACGGTCAAGAACGGGACGTTGGTCTTCGACGGCGTGACGTGCGAGGACGACGTCTTCCTCGGCCCGAACGTGCTCTTCACCAACGACCTGCGGCCTCGTGCGCACGTCAAGAAGACCGGCGACGCGCTGGAGACCACGCTGGTTCGTCGGGGTGCGACTCTCGGCGCCGGTGCGATCGTGGTGTGCGGGACGGAGATCGGCGAGCACGCGTTCGCGGCGGCTGGTGCGGTGATCACTCGCTCGGTGCCTGCGCATGCGTTCGTGGCGGGTAACCCGGCCGTGGTGAAGGGCTGGGTCTGCGCCTGCGGGGTGCGGCTCTCAGACGACCTGTCGTGCCCCGAGTGCGGGATCCGGCACGAGGAGACCCCGGACGGCCTGAAAGCCGTCTGAGCACACGTTCAGGGCCGCCGAAGCCAGGGCTTTGGCGGCCTCTCCCGTGTCAGAAGGTGTCCGCTTCCTGCCACTGAACGCAGTCCGGACGCACGCCGGTCGACTGGAACTCACGCAACGCCTTGCCCACCGAGGACAGCGGCAGCACTGCATCGGCGGGGAACTCCCTGCGGCTGTCGACGTCGCGATACAACGTCGGCGCGTCACCGGCAGGCTCGTCGGCGCGCGTCATCCAGATGCCTTCAACACCCTCAGAGGTAGGTCCGAAGTAGAGCATCGCACCAACCTCGCCCCTGTGGGCGACACCGATCTTGAACATGCGGTCGGGGATTTCCGCGAGCCCGCGGGTCGGCAGCTCGGGTGCGGAAACCTGCGTCGGGTGCGGCTGCTCGTGCTCGACGAGCTCGCGGAGCACGAGCTCCAGGTCCGACTCCGAACGAACCGACACCGGCTCGTCCGCGTCGTGGGTGTCGGTGTAGTACCAGACATCCAGCGTGTAGCTCACCGCGTGTCCCTTCCGCGAAACTCCCGCGACCTTACTGGGTCGTGCACTCGTAGCACCTGACCTGGGCCGAGCACCCATGGCAGCAGCTTGGCGCAGGACAGGACGCCGCTGCAGACCTTGTTGTTGATGACGAGGTCGACGCGGTCGGCTCCGCCCTGACTCATCCTCCAGGCAACCTTCATCTCACGTGCTTGGTGGTCTCGATCCGTTTCGGGTCGATGATGCCGTTCTCGATCAGGTAGTCGTTGATCCGCTCGTGCTCGCCGTCCGGCTCGCTGCCGCTCTGCACGAGGTCGCTGTGTCCGTCATCGTCGAAGTACCGACCACTCGTGATCTGGGCGGGAAGGGTCCTGCGCTGTTGCTCGTCCCAGCGAAGTTCAGGTTGCGGTGTCGGAGGTGCGGACGCCCACACCGCTGTCCGGGGCGAGGCAGGTGCCCCCACCTGGGATCCCTTTGCCGGAGCTCCGTCGCCCATCAGTGCGGAGACGATGCCGGCGATGCCCTTTGAGCGGCGTCAAGGCGCTCCAAGAGTTCCGCGACGACTGGCTTGACCTGGGCAAACTGTTCTGCCGTCTGCTCGATCTCCGCGGTCAGGCCGTAGGAGCCTTCGCCCGCAGTTCTGACCAGGTCGGCAGCGGCGTCGGCGAGTTCTTCCGCCGCCACCATCGGCGCCGCCGCAGCAGCGGCTTTGTCAGCCGCGTTGCGCAGCGCTTGCGCGATCTCCTCGAGCATCGCCACCGCCGACTGCCCTACCCTAGGCGGGTTCCCAGGCCACGAGCCGGTCGAAGACGCGCAGGTGGTCGCCCTCGCCCTTCAGGTCCGCCGCGGTCTTGCGGCCGTAGAAGGACAGCACCAGATCGCTCGCCGTGCCGCTGAACGACGCGTCGGCCGTGCCAGGGACCTCACCGACTCGGGCGCCCTCGGCGTCGAGCGTCACGCGCCAGGAACGGCCCTCGGTGGCGTGGTAGTCGACGATCGTGGGTTCGTGCGGCCACGGGGACGTCGTCGCGACGCAGGTCGTCTGGAACTCCTCGACGCCGTCGAGCGCCACCTCGGCCGGCAACGGCTGCGGGGCGCCGATGGTGAGCTGGGCATCGTAGGTGTGGACCGCGATCTCCTGGAGCTGGTGACGGGCGGCGGTGCCGGTGGTCCGCGGCGACTGGAAGTCGCTCCACCACGCCCAGCAGCCGCGGTCAGGGCCGGACTCCTTCAGCGCCTCCACCAGCAGCCGCGACGACTCGGTCATCCACGCCACCAGGTCTTCGCGCGGTGCCACGGCGGGGGTGCGGGCCGGGGGAGCGTCGGCCGGGCCCGCCGCGACGATCTCCGCCCACTTGCGGCGGCCGTCGCCCAGGTGCTGGACCAGGTCGTACAGCGTCCAGCCCGGGCAGGACGGTACCGGTGCGTCGAGGTCGGGTGCGGCGGCGATCGCGGCGCAGAAGGCGGCGGTCCGTTCCTCGATCAGTCGCAGCAGGTCGGGGAACGCCAGAGTGGTGTGCACGCCGCTGTCTATCACCGCGATCTAGGTGCCGCACAGCGATTTTGGGAGCGCTGGACGCGGGCGGAGTGGTGACCGGTGGCTGGGGCCCTGCTGGTCTGGACGGCGCTCAGCCGGGCTGCGGTGTTGATCGGGAAGTCGGGTCCGGTGCGTGCTCCAGCACGATTCCTGGCACGACTTCCTGCTGTGTCTCGGGCCAGGACTGCGGGGCCGGGCCGAAGGCGCGGCGGGCTGTCCGCACGGCCAGGGCGGCGACGGTGGCGTTGGCGGCGCCGCCGATCACCGCGCCGATGCCGAACGGGACCACCCGGCCGAGCACGATGATTCCCTGCTTGGTGCCGTACTTGGTGATGAAGTTCTTGCCCAGGACTTTGTTGATCTGCTTCAGCGTCGCCATGGGCACCTTGTTGACGAGCTGGCGGCCCCAGTGCTGGCCGGTGCGTTCGGCGACCTTGCCGATGGTCGCGGAGCCGGACTCGCCGAGCAGGATTCCCATGACCAGTGTGCGGCGGCGTTCGATCTCGTCGAGCTGGATCCCGTGGACCTCGGCGACCGAGAGCGCGAACAGGGTGCTCAGTTCGAGCGACGAGAAGAACTCGCCCGCCGAGAGCGCCAGCGCTACCCCGGTGCCGACGGCGGGCGCTGCCGCGGTGGCGCCTACCGCGGCTCCTGTGCTTGCCAGGGCGCTGACGTACATCTTCTCCAGGCTGCTGATGACCTCCGCCGGTGTCGCGTCGGGGTTGCGCTGGCGGGCGCGGGCGATGTTCTTGCGCACCAACGGTGTCTGCAGGCCGATGGCCTTGTCCAGCAGGTCCAGGACCCGCTGGCCTCCTCCGCTCGACGCCGGGACCGGTTCTTCGAGGGGATCAGAGGTCACACCGAGCTCCTTCGCACGTCGCGGTTGTCGGTGCGACTGTCGTACGCCGGAGATCCGCCGTTACGGAGGCAGGGCGGCGTAGCCGAGGCGGGTCAGGCGACGGCGTGGATCGGGTTGTGGCGTGGTCTTCGGTGAGGGTCCACGAAGGCCGGCGGGCGGAAGGTCGGTACGCCGCCTTCCATCTGTAGTCGCCAGTCGGAGTGGTGGACCAGGTCGTGGTGGCGGCGGCAGAGCAGGGCCAGGTTGGCCAGGTTGGTCTCGCCGCCGTTCGACCAGTGCCGGACGTGGTGGGCCTCGCAGTGACTGGGTGGGCGGGTGCAGCCAGGGAAGGTGCAGCCCTTGTCTCTGGCCACCAGGATTCGGCGCAGGCCCGCGTTGATGGTCCTGGTCTTGCGGCCTACGTCGTGGACCTGGGAACGGGTGCCCAGCAGCATGGGAATGACGGCCGCGTCGCAGGCGATCTTCCGGACCTGGTGCATCGGGATCTGCTCGCCGTTGTCCAGGCGGGCGGTGCCGATGCCCGCTCGGAGCTTGTCGTAGTCGAGGGTGACGGTGAGCTGGACGCGTTCGCCGCCACTGATGTGGTCGTGGCCGGCGCACATCGCCAGGTCGATCACTTCGCAGAACGCGTCGCCCTCTCGCTCCGGTGCGAAGCGGAGGTCGCCGGGCTCCGGCTTGGCCAGCGGGTCGATCAGTGCGTCGAGCTTGGCGCCGGTCTCGGCGTCGACGTCGGCGAAGAGGTGGTAGCGGCCACTCTTCCACTGGCGGCGCACCACGTTGCGCGGCTGCACGGGCTCGGCGTCCCCAGGTTCGGGGCCGTCCTGGTCCAGGCGGTAGGCGAGCTCCTTGCAGAACGCCTTGGCCGAGCGGGGCTCGTGTAGTTGTGCATACTCGACCAGGTGGACCTCGGCCACGGCGGGCAGGCCTGCCATCGCTTCGGCCACGACATCGACGTGGTCCTCGGACAGCTCTCCTGCCGCCATCGCCGCCGCCGCGAGCGGCAGTGCCGGTTCCACCGGCGCACCGCTCGGCGTGACGGTGGGGCACAAAGCCTTGGCCTGCGCCAGTTTGCGGCGGGAAGTCTTCGGATCCCAGCGCAGCGCGTGCTTGAAGACCTCGACAAGATCCTTGTACCCCAACGTTTCCGCCGCGCCCTGCTGATCGAGCGTGCCGACGATCTCCAGCACCTGGAACTGGAGCTGGTGCAGCGCGCGGACCTTCCGCTTGAGCTCGTCGAGGAGCTCAAGCGGGGTGGACAGCGCGAGTGCCTGCATGGGTTCATCGTGGCATGAACAGGTGTTCGAAATCCATTCCACGATCGGGTGTATTGCCAGGTCAGAGGCTATGGCGCCGTGCGCGCCGTCTCTCTCTAGATGCGCGGCACAGGTCCTCCGTTTTCACCCGAACGAGCCTTTCTATGGAGTTCCTTCAACGCTTACGGTCCAAGAGCATGACTGCGATCATCTCCACCGCGTACAGCCGGGATCTGGGCGACGAACTGCGCAGGCTGCGCGAGAACAACACCAGTTTCGGAGGCCGCGCGATGGCCGCCCAGCTGGGGTGGGACCCGAGCAAGGTCTCCAACATCGAGACCGGCAAGGCTCGCCCCACCGAGGTCGACCTCGCCCAGTACCTGGCGACGTGCGGGAAGGGCATCGAGTTCCTGCAGGACTTCGCCGACCGGTACCGCCACGCCTTCGACCTGTACTTCGCCCAGGTGCCGGAGAACCTGCGCACGCTCGCCATGGTCGAGGCGATGGCCACCAAGATCTTCAGCTACGAGATCTTGTCGATCCCCGGCCTTCTCCAGACGGAGGCCTTTGTGCGCGCACTGTTCAGGCATGCGGGTTGTGAATCGCCGGACGCCATCGAGAAAGGCGTCGAGGTCCGAATGGAGCGGCAGAACATCTGGCGGCGGCCCTATCGCCCGGAGTGCGTGTTCTACGTGCACGAACTGGCGCTGCGGCTGCGGGTCGGCGACGCGAAGACCATGGAAGACCAGTACCTCCGCCTGCTCTTCAACGCGGACTTCGTACGGATCGTGCCAGCGGAAGAAGTCGGCCTCGCGCTCAAGACGCCGCTCCAGCTGTTCGAGTTCGGCAAGGCGTCGCCACTGGCCTACACGGAGACCGATCTGGCCAAGGTGTTCGCGCAGGAGCCCTCAGCCGTCGCGTCGAGCAGGAAGTTCTTCGAGCGGTTGGATGCGGCAGCCCTGGATGCGGAACAATCTCGGAGCATGCTGGCGGAGTACGTCAGCAGTCTTCGAGAGGATCTTCATGACCAGCGAACGGACCTGGCGTAAGAGCTCCTACAGCGGCAGTTCGACCGACAGCGCTTGCGTTGAAGTAGCCCTGTCCGACGCCGCGTTGGTGCGGGACTCGAAGAACGCGAGCGGTGACGTCCTCGCGTTCTCCGCTCCTGCCTGGCGCAGCCTGCTCAGCTGGCTGGACTGACCTCGGCCGCCTTGCGCGCGGCGGCCTCCTGTCTGGCTATGCGCAGCAACGCGCCGGACACGCCGATCAGCATGAACGTCATGCCGGTCGCGACGCTGAACGCGAGCTCGTCGAACGTGGCGGCGCCCAGCGCGGACGTCAGCATCGCGGCCACCAGGCACATGGCGATGCCGCGCACGCCCTCGTCGCGGGACAGCGCGCGGGCCCGCAGTGCCGCGAAGATGGCACCGAGGAACAGCAGCACGAAGGCGATCAGGCCGAGGTAGCCGTTCTCGATCATCGTCAGCAGGTACTGGTTGTCGAGGATCGTGTACTTCGAGGGCAGGAAGGTGCCGAAGCCCCTGCCCAGCCACGGGTGTTTGGCGATCTCCAGCCACGCGCCGTCGTAGTCCTTGGTGCGGCCCTGGAACGACGGGTCGTCCTCGATGTTGGAGAACATCGAGGTGACCGTGCCGAACAGGCCCGGCACGACGATGGAGGCGCCGCCCAGGAACACCGCGCCGATGCCGAGCAGCGGCAGGCCTCGTTCGCGGGGCAGCAGGATCGCCATCACGATGCCCGTCACCACCAGGCCGATGATCGCCGTGCGGGACAGCGACAGGATCGCCATCAGCGCCAGCAGTGACAGGGCCGTCCACCAGCGGCCGACGGGCTCGCCGCGGTCCTTCGCCTGGAACACGAAGTGCGCGGCGAACGGCACGCCCAGCACGCAGACCAGACCGAACTCGATCGGGTGGTTCACGGTGCCGGCCGGGCGGAAGAAGATCGACCGCGACTCCAGCGCCGAGTAGCCGTTGTCCTGCACGCGCAGGCCCGGCAGCGTGATGTACGACGCGAGGTCGAGGCCCAGGCCGAACTGGAACAGGCCGACGAACGCGCTGACCGTCAGGCAGCCCACCATCACCCGCAGCGCCCGGCTCAGCCTCTCGCCGCTGCGCACGGCGTCGCACACGAACACCGCGAGCGCCGCCATCGACACGATCCTGATGAGCGCCGAGTCCGACACCGACAGCTCGTCGATCGGCAGGTAGCGCCGCGTCGCGAGGGCGTACGTCATCAGGTGCAGGATCACGTAGATCGCGAGGATCGTGCGGACGGCGTTGCGGCCCTTGGCCATGCCCAGGTGGTCGACGAGGTGGGCGGCGAACCACACCACCGCGAGGCACATCGCGACGAACAACGCCGGGGGCAGCGTGATCGGGACGAACGCGATCGTGAACCGGGCCGGGACGACGAGCAGCGCCACCATGTAGAAGATGAGCAGAGTGGCGCCGTCGGCTCGCTGGGCGGTCAGTCGTCTTTCGTCGGCCATGCCGGGTTCGGGGGCTTGGGGGCGGCGATGATGACGGTCTTCTGGTGCGCGTTCGGCACACCGGGAGGCGTGGGCCGCTGCGGGACGCCCCCGTTGCCGTTGATCGGCGGGTTCGGCCGGACCGGGGGAACGGGGGCCGGCGTGGTGTCCTTCTCGGACGGTGCCGGGTCCTTCGCGTCCTTGTCCTTGCCGTCCTTGCGGCGCTTGGCCTTCAGCAGGATCGAGTCGGCGGCGAACGTGGAGGCGAGCGTCAGCAGCAGCAACACGACGGTCGCCGCGCCGACGTACCGGACCTTGCCGCCGATCTTGGCCGAGGCCGTCGTCGGCTTCACGAGCACCTGCGCGGTGATGAACGTCTGCTCGGGCGCGCTCAACGCCTTCTGCTGCGCCGCGAGCTCCGCCACGGTCTTCTCGAGCACCTTGCCGACGAGGCCTTCGGCGGTCTCGGCCGAGTCGGCCTCGGTCGTGATGAACAGCAGCGGGCCGCCGACGGGACCCGTGTTGGCGGTGTAGACGGCCGTGGAGCCCTCACCCGCCAGCTCTTCCGCGGTCTTCGGGTCGCCGAGGATCTGGGTGAGGATCTGCGCGGTGGTGGTGAGGCTGCCGTCGAACTGCAGCAGCGGGTTGACCCTGACGACGTCCTCGGGCTTGGTCTTCTCCGAGTACCGGCCGCCGGCCGCGGGGGAGGTGAGGACCAGCACGCCGCTCGACTCGTACCGCGTGGGGACGGTGATGTAGACGGAGAGCGCGAGGACACCGGTGAGCAGCACTGCGGGAAGGGCGATGTACCACCGCCGCCGCAGCACTCGTACGGTTCCCCAGAAGTCCATCAAAATCCCCGATCCGCGGCTCGGTCTTGCGAACGCACTGTTCGTAGGGTATCGCCTGCTTTGAAAATCGGGGTGAGCTGCCAACTGTTACAGGCCGTAGCTGGCGAGCGATGAAGGAGAGGAAACCAGGAGGCAGCATGCGTGCAGGACGACTGACCGTGACCATCGCGGCCATTCTCGTGGTCATCGGTGGGACAACGGCTTACGTCGTCACGGCGGCCACCGACGCGAACCGGCCGGAGGGCGCCGAACAGGTGTCCCAGGCCAAGACCGGCGATCTTCTCTTCGTCGATCTCGCGGGTGGGCAGCACCGGGTCGAGAAGCTCGCCGGCGGCGGCTCCCGCACCCCGACGGAGCAGGTCTGCCAGCGGTTCTACGTCGCCGGTGGCACGAGCGTGTGCCTCAAGCTGTCCGGTCCCGGCCCGACCTACTCGGCCGAGGTGAGCCGCGACGGCAAGCCGGTCAGGACCATTCCGCTGCCCGGCATCCCGAGCCGTGCGAAGGTGTCGCAGTCCGGGAACGTGGTGTCCTGGACGAGTTTCGTCACCGGCGACTCGTACTCGGTGCCCGGTGGCTTCTCCACCCGCACCGGTTTCCACGACCTGCGCACCGGGGAGACGGTCGAGTCGCTCGAACACTTCGCCGCCACTGTGGAGGGTGCTCCGCACACGGCCAGTGACATCAACTACTGGGGTCTGACGGTGGCTTCCGACGACAGGACCTTCTACGCGACGCTCGCCAGCGGCGGTTTCACCTGGCTGGTGAAGGGCGACCTGACGGCCAAGTCCGTGACGACGTTGCGACGCGACGCGGAATGCCCGTCGCTCTCGCCGGACGGCACGAAGGTCGCGTACAAGAAGCGCATCGGCCGCCTCGGCCCGTGGGACCTCGCGGTACTCGACCTCGCGACGAACACCGAGACGCGGCTGCCCGGCACGGCCGGCATCGACGACCAGGCGACCTGGCTCACCACCGGCGAGCTCGCGTTCGCCGCGGTGCCCAAGGACGCCAAGCTGCCCGCCGTTCACGTGGTTCCCGCCGACGGCTCGCAGCCCGCGAGGGTGCTGATCTCCGACGCCACGTCGCCGTCCCCGGTGATGTGAGGAACGTTCGCGCGAGTCATGTGGCGAGTTCGCGGCGGAGCACCTTCTCCAGCTCATGTCCTGCCGCATCCCAAGAACGTCCCTCCACACTGGACGCGGCCGCACGGGCGATCGCGTCGAAGTCCGGCGATGTGACCACATCGGACAATGCACGCGCCAGTGAGTGCGGGGTGGGCGTCGCGTACCGGACGTGGTCGTTGTCCAGGACTACGCGGTTGAAGTGCGCATCGTTCACCACGGGGACGCATCCGGCCGCGAGCATCTCGTGCGGCACCAGCGACACGTTGGTCATCGACAGCGACAACCCGGCGAAGCAGCGGTTGTAGATGGTGTTCAGGTCGTCCGGTGTGACCAGGCCGTGGTCGAGGAACTGCGGACCGAGGTCGCCGATCTTCTCGCCGTAGACGTGGATCTTGAGGTCGGGGTGCTTCTCGGCGAAGACCTCCAGCGCGAGCACGCCGAGTTCGAACGCGCGCCGCGGTGCCTTGCGCCGCGCGTAGAAGACGATGCCGTCGCGCTTCTCGTCGCCGAGCTTGTACCTGTCGGCGTCGCAGCCGAAGTCGAAGTGGTCGGCCGGCATGCCGTGCTCGTCGCGGACCTTGTCGGCGAGGAACCGGCCGGCGGTGAAGCCGTGCATGCCCATCCGGTACGTGTTCTCCGCCAGCGCGTAGAGGCCGCCGGACGGGTAGAACCACGGTTCGTAGTCCTGCACGAGGTAGAACCTCTTGCCCGCGCACGGGTCGTTGAACGCCGGGTACGCGGTGATCCACGCGGTCGCGAACACCGCGTGGGCGTCCGCCATCCCGTCCGTCACGTCGTGGATCGAGCCCTTGAAGAACGGGAACGCCGCGCGGACACCGGGTTCGAGGTCGGCGACCGTGTTGCCGAACGTGTCGTACAGGTAGAGCCGGCACTCGTGCCCGAGCGACTCGAGGTGCCGGATGAGCCGGAACATCGTGGTGTGGCCGCCGGAGCCCTTCGACGGGGGAGTGGTGACCCAGTTGACGACGAGCCTGCCGTCGCGGGGGATCGGCGGGATCACCACGGGCTTGCGCGCCTCGACGTCGGCCTTGCGGACGTCGTCGAGCCGCACGGGCAGTTCCTCGCCCTCGGCGCCGAGCCTGCGGGTCGCGGCGGTCAGCAGCCGGACGCCGAGCTGCTTGGCGCCCTGCTCGCGGACGATCTTCGTGACCTGCCTCAGTCGTCTCACGCGCTCGCCCTCTTCTTCAGCACCGCAAGGATTTCGTGTCGCATCGGGAACACCACGAGCGCGTAGGCGAGACAGGACAGCGTGCCGCCGACGAGGATCTGCAGCACCTGGCTGTCGATCGTGTTCCGGACCGCGAGCACGACGGCGACCATCAGCACACCGCCGAGGAACGGCCGCAGCAGGCGCGTGCCGAGCGCCCCGGCGCGGATGCCGTAGGGCTTGAAGGTGATCAGGTACGCGGGCGTGATGACCAGGACCGCGACGACCACGTGTGCCGCCGCGACGCCCCGGATGCCGTCGAGGTGCGCGCCCAGCGCCAGCAACGGCACCAGCGCGCCCAGCCAGACCAGGTGGATCACGAGGATCGCTCGCGACCGGCCCGCCGAGGCGAGGAAGTCGTAGCCCAGTTCGAGGGCGACCCGGACGGCGCCGAGCAGCACCAGCAACGCCAGCGCGGTCGCCGCGGGAGCCCAGCGCTCGCCGTAGACGACGCGGATGAGCGGTTCGGCCAGGGCGGCCAGGAGCACGCACGCGGGAACCGTCACGAGAGCCAGGAGGCCGAGCGCACGTCCGAACGACTTCTGGAACAGCTCGGGATCCTCGCGCACCTTGGAGAACGCGGCCAGCGACACGCTCCTCACCGGGGCGCTGAACGCCGCCACCGGCCAGCTCGCGAGGTTGAACGCCAGCAGGTAGAAGCCGAGCGGGATGGTGCCGAGCATGGCGCCGACGACGATGTAGTCGACGTTCATCACGCCGAAGATCAGCAGGCTCGATCCGGCGAGCGGCAGGCCGAACGCGAGCAGTTCCCTGGCCTGGGCGGGATTCCAGCCGGGCCGGAACCTGTCCTTGGTGAGCCAGAACATGATGACCGCGGCGGAGAGGTTCTGCACGATCCGCTGCCACGCGAGGCTCCACGCGCCGAAGCCCATGAACGCCAGCACGACCGCGACGGCCGTGCCGCACACGAACGCGGCGGTGTCGGCGTAGAACTTGTGGTCCTGCCGGAAGTTCCGCTGCATCATCGCGCCCGGCACGGCGGTCGCGCCCGCGATGATCAGGGCGATCGACATGAGCTGGATGACCCCGGCGGCCTCCGGCGCGTCCATGGCGCCGGAGAACCAGGGCGCGCCGAGCGCGCAGATCAACGCCAGCAGCGTGCCGGACGCGAGGGACAGCGTCGTGACGGTCGGCGCCATCTCGTCGATCGGGCCGTTGTGGCGGACCAGCGCGGCGCTGACGCCGAGCTCGGAGACGCTCAGCACGATGTTGAGCACGACCAGGGCGACCGCGAACACACCGAACTGCTCGGGTGCGATCAGGCGGGCCAGCAGGATGCTGATGCCGACCGCGGAGAGGCGTTGCAGCAGCGAGTTGATCGCGCTCCAGCGGATCGCCGAGGAGACCTTGCCCTCGAGCTGACCCGTGTCCTCTTGCGTCGTCACCACTCGCCCCGCCACTTCCACCGCTGAGTTCCGACGAACAACTTCGCCCTCTTGTAGGCGTGTGGCGCGAGGAAGAGTTGCGTGCGGTTGAGGAAAGACGGGCTGAACTTCTGGCGTCGCAACAGAGCGCGGTGCTCCGGTAGCTCTTCGAGGTCCGGGTAGGTCTCGCGGGCGAAGTCGAGCAGTTCCTTCTCGGTGCCGTCGAGCTGGTCGCGGTCGTGCAGGCGGACCGCCCGCCACAGCGCGTCAGCCGCGATCGCCTTGTGCGCCAACGTCTTCAGTCGCGAGGGCAGGCCGGGGTTCTGCTCCAGCACGAGGTCGAACACGTCACGGCGCTGTTCGAGGTCGGCGAACACCGACTTGAACGTCGTGCGCATCATCGAGTTCTCGTGCACCCGGTAGTACGCGCCGGGCTTGCCGCTGACGTAGCCGATGTCGGACACCGCGGCGATGCGCAGCCACATCTCCAGGTCGCCGGCGTGCGGCAGGTCGGAGCGGTAGCCGCCGACCTTCTGCTGGACCTTGGTGCGCACGACGACCTCCGGCGAGGAGATCACGTTGCGGCTGCTGCGGAAGCGGTTCTCGATCCACTCCTCGCCGCGCCAGACCTTCGACCTCACCGGGAGCTCGGCGACCTTCGGCAACGCGTCGTGGTCGCTGTAGTAGACGACGCGGCCGTAGACCATGCCCACTTCGGGGTTCTGCTCGAAGACCTGGGCCGCGCGCTGCAACGCTCCCGGCGCCAGCAGGTCGTCCGCGGACAGCAGCACCGTGTAGTCGGCGGTCGCCCAGTCCAGCAGGCCCTCGTTGTAGGTGGCGATGTGCCCCTTGTTCACCTCGTGCCGGTAGCCCTCGACGCGCTTGTCGGCGGCCATCAGTTCGGCCATCACCTCGGGTGTGTTGTCCGAGGACGTGTCGTCGATCACAAGCACTCGCACGTCCACACCGGGCTGGTCCAGGACGCTGCGGACGCAGGCAGGCAGGAAGTGGGCGTAGTTGTAACAGGGGATCACGACGTCCACTGTGGGAAGCGTTGGCACAACCTGGGTATCGGTTCCGCCCGGCATTCGTTAGCGCCGCAACGTTTTGGTCTCACCAGGCGATGTAGGCGATGACCGGAGTAAGGGGAGTCATGGCCGACCACGTCATCCTGACGCGCTTCAACCTGCCTTCGAAAGGTGCTGAAAGTTACGTCCGGGCAAAGGAAGGATGGCTGACCGAACGCGTTGCGCTGTTCGAGCGCTACTGCCTGCCATCGGTGCTCGCGCAGACGGACGAACGGACGCGTTGGCTCATCTATTTCGACCCCGAATCACCGAAATGGCTCAAAGACAGAATCGCCTCACACGGTGACGCGTACACGGCCGTTTACCGTCCGGAAGTGTCTCGGGAAGAACTGAGGTCGGACATCCGGTCGCTTTTCTCCCAGACCGGTTCCGAGCTGATCACCACGAACCTGGACAACGACGACGGCCTCGCGGCCGACTTCGTGGAACGCCTCTGCGCGGCTCCCCGTCCCACGACCACGGCGGCGTACTACCTGGTCAACGGCCTGATCAAGTCTCCTGGCGGGCTGTATCACCGGGTCGACCGGCACAACGCGTTCGTCTCGGTCCGCGAGTCCTGGGACGCGCCGGTGACGTGCTGGGCGCACTGGCACAACCACATGCACCTGCACTTCCCCGTGGTCGAGCTGGGTGGAGCGCCGGGCTGGCTGCAGGTCGTGCACGGCGGCAACGTGTCGAACCGCACACGCGGCCGGCTCGTCTCGCCCGAGCCCTACAAGGCGTCGTTCGGGGACTTGCTGGACGACGTGCCCGAGCCGGGTTCGCTGGCCGTCGCGCAGGACCGCCTGGTCGATCAGCCGATCCGCTTCATGCGCGACTCGGGGCGGGTGGCCGCGAAGAACGCGGCCATGAAGGTCCTCGGCAGGGGCGGATTCGAGAAGATCAAGCAGAAGCTGGCTGCTCGCGGTTGATTCCGTATGCGGCGATGAGCGTCACGGTGAGTGCTGCCAGCGCCACCGTGATGCTCGTCCCGAAGCTGGAGAACTGCAGCAGCAGTCCAAAGGCGACGGACGAGACCAAACGGCCCAGCGCCTGCCCGGTCTGCACCACTGAAATCCCCGATGCGCGCAGCGACTCCGGTGCCGTCTCGCTCACTTTGGCCGACAGCACGCCGTCGGTCGCCGCGTAGAACAGGCCGTGCAGCAGCAGCGCCGCGATCGCGACCCCCATCCCGCCTTCGGGGATGAACAGCAGCGCGTACACGCCGAGCAGCAGCGCGTGGCCGGCGAGGAACATCCGCCAGCGGCCCACCCTGTCCGACAGCTTGCCGAGCGGCGCGGCGGCGACGAGGAAGACGATCGCGGTGCCGAGCGGCAGCAGCGGCAGCCAGCCGAGCGGGATGTTCGTGGCCTTCTGCACCAGCACGTAGACGAACGCGTCCGACACGGTCGCGAGCCCCAGCATCCCGGCGGAGATGGTGGTCCGCCGGAAGTGCTTGTCGGTGAGCAGGTTCAGCCCGGCCCGGAACGAGGGCCGTGGCCCCTTCGGCAACTTGTCGGTGGGCGTGTCCCGCACGAACGCGATGAGCACGATCAACCCGATGACCGCGAATGCCGCCGACACCGCGAAGATCGGCCCCGGCACGGTCCCGATCTGGAAGAGCAGCAGGAACGTGATGAGCGGGCCCAGCAGCGCGCCGAACGTGTCCATGCTCCGGTGCACGCCGAACGCGGCCCCGAGCCGGTCCTCGGGCGTGGCCAGGGAGATCATCGCGTCCCGCGGCGCGGTCCGGATGCCCTTGCCCGCCCGGTCGGCCGCCATCAGCGCGCCGATGCCGAACGGCGAGGCGCCGACCAGCGGGAAGAACACCTTGGTCGCGGCCGACAGCCCGTACCCGGCCGCGGCGACGGCCTTGGGCCTGCGGAACTTGTCGGAGACGGTGCCGCCTACCAGGCGCAGCACCGCCGTGGCACCCGTGTAGATGCCGTCCAGCAGGCCGAACTGCGCGTAGCCCAGGTTCAGCGTGAACAGCAGGTACACCGGCAGGAAGGCGGTGATCATCTCCGCGGAGACGTCGGTCAGCAGGCTGACCGTGCCGAGCGCGAAGACCGTGCCCGGCAACCGCTTGCGGAAGTCGGTCTTGGACGGGCGGGAGGAGGCGACGTACAAGGGTCACCCACCCGCCCCGGCAACGAAATCCCTGTTCATGGACCGTCCTACCAGCTGAGCGTTTGGTGCCACACCTCTAGAGACAGCAGCGTCCAGATGCGCGGCTGCTCGTTGCGGTCACCCGAGTCGTGGTCGTCGAGCAACGAGCGCACTGCCGCCCGGTCGAAGGTCTTGCCCACGAACGACGTGGGCCCGGTCAGCAGGTCGTAGGCCATGTCCCGCAGGCCGTCGCGGAACCAGGCGTCGAGCGGCACCTTGAAGCCCGACTTGGGGCGGTCGACGATGTCTGTCGGCAGGTGCTGGCGCGCCACCTCCTTCACGACCCACTTGGTCGTGCCGCCGCGGACCTTCACGTTGCTGGGCAGCGAGAACGCCAGCTCGGCCACGCGGTGGTCGAGGAACGGCGGGCGGAGTTCCAGGGAGGCGGCCATCGACATGCGGTCGCCGCGTTCGAGGAGGTTGTCGGCGAGCCAGGTGTGCGAGTCGGCGTAGAGCATGCGCCGCAACGCGTCCCCGCGCCCGTTCTCGTACGGCGCCAGCACCGACCTCGTCGCCGGCCCGCCGAGCAGCGCTGCCCGTTCGGACACGGTGAACGGGGCGAACCAGCCGCGCATCCGTTCGGCGTAGGAGGGTTCGGAGATGGCGCGCAGAGCGACGCCCAGCCGTGCCTTGGAGGCGGGCAGGGCCTTCTCCAGGCGCTTCAACGCGAACGACGGCGCGATGCCGGCGAGGCGGGTGGCCTGGGCGAAGCGGTACTTCGGGTAGCCGCCGAACAGCTCGTCGCTGCCCTCTCCGGACAGCACGACCTTCACGTCCCTGCGAGCGAGCTCGGCCAGCCGGAACACCGCCACGTCGGCGGGTTCGGACAGCGGCGCGTCGCGGTGCCAGGAGAGCTTGGCCCAGCTGTCGCGGAAGTCGTCGGCCGTGACGATGACGTTGTGGTGCCGGCTGCCGACGAGCCCCGCGACCTTCTCGGCGTGGTGGATCTCGTCGACGCGAGGGTCGCCGAAGCCCGCGGAGAACGTGTGCAGCTCGGCGTCACCGCGTTCTCGCGCCACCAGGGCGGTGATGAGCGACGAGTCGACACCGCCGGACAGGTAAGCGCCGACGGGTACGTCCGCGACCAGGGCGTCGCGCACGGAGGCGGTCAGCGCCTCGTCGACCAGCCGGACGGCCTCCTCGGGCGTGACCTGCCTGATCTCCGACTCGCGCGGCAGCTCCCAGTACGGCTCGGTCCGCACCTGGCCCTTGGCCGTCACGACCAGGTGGTGGCCCTGCGGCACCTTCCGGACGCCTCTGACCAGCGTGTGCGGCGCGGGCACCGAACGGTGCGCCAGGTAGTCGTGCAGCGACTCGTGGTCGACCGCTGCGGTGCCGATCGCGGGCAGCAGCGCCTTGATCTCGGACGCGAACGCGAACATCGCCGAATCCGCGTAGTAGTACAGCGGCAGGATGCCGAGCCGGTCGCGGAACAGGTGCGTTTCGCGGGTGTGGGCGTCGTGGATCGCGTAGGCGAACTGGCCGCGCAGCTTGGCGACCGCGGACGGCCCGTGCTGCTCGTACAGCGCCAGCAGGACCTCGGTGTCGCCGTTCGTGCGGAACGGGTAGGGCAGCTCCGTGCGCAGCTGCCGGTAGTTCAGGATCTCGCCGTTGAACGCGATCGTCGTCGTGCCGGACGCCCCCGCCATCGGCTGCGGCGACCCGGCCAGGTCGATGATCGACAGCCGGGTGTGCGCGAAGCCGATCGAGCCGTCGGAGAAGAACCCGCTGTCGTCGGGGCCGCGGTGGTGCAGCCGCTTCGCCATCTCGGCGAGGACCTCGCGTGAGACGGGCGCGCCGTCGAACCGTCTGATGCCTGCGATACCGCACATGTCCTAGCGCTCCCCGGAAGAGGACTTTTCGGCGATCTGCATGAGCTCACGGGCCCGGGAGTCCCAGGACGAGGCCAGCACGGCCGCACGGCGTTCGGCGGGAGTCTTCAGGCCGCCGTCCTTGAGCGTGAGCCGGATCTGGTCGATGAAGTCGGCCTCGCCCTTGGCGATCCGGATGACGTCGCCGTAGCGCTCGACCTCGGGGAAGTCCGTCGACACGACGGCCAGGCCCAGGGCCAGGTACTCCTTCATCTTGATCGGGTTGGCGTGCTTGATCCAGTCGTTGTCCAGCCACGGCATCAGCGCCACGTCGAAGCCCGAGCCGTAGCCGGGGATCTGGTCGTAGGACCGGAAGTCCAGCCAGTGCACGTTGGGGTAGGAGTCGTAGCGCTCCATCGAGCAGGTCGCGTCGCCGATCAGCACGACCGACGCCTCGGGGAACTCCTGCGCGACCTTCTCGATCAGGTCGAAGTCGACGAGGTAGTCGTCGAGGCTGCCGAAGAACCCGATGCGCGGGCCCGCGATGCTCGCGATGTCCGCGGGGAGTTCGGTGCGGCGGGTGAAGTGGTCGACGTCCACGCCGTGGTCGAGGAAGTGCGCGCGGTCGCCCGTCAGCGCGGATTCCTCTTCCTGGAGAGCGCGGCTCACGTACAGCACGGTGTCCGAATTGGACAGCAGCTGGTTCTCCAGCGCGGCGATCGTGCCCTGGTCGGCCTCGGGGAACGCCGAGTGCCGGTCGGAGCGGTTGAAGATCAGGCCCTTGGTCTTCATGGGCTTCACGACGTCCCACGCGGTGGGGATCGTGGCGACGACGACCGGCGTGCCCATCCGCAGGAAGAAGCAGACCGCTTTCACCTGGGTGCGGACCAGCACGGAGTTCAGCTTGCGCAGCCACGGCTTGCCGTAGAACGGCAGGGGAGCGGGCGTCATTACGTAGAAGTTCGGCGTGTCCTCGATCGGCTGGCGCACGAGCTTCGCGACGCTCATCGCCTTGCGGAAGATCCGGCGCAGGAACTGCGTGCTCTTGCCGGGCGACGGCATCCGCAGGCCGATGCTGTTGACCAGCAACACCTTGCGGTGCTTGGCGACGCGGCGCAGCAGCTGGAAGTCCGAGTGGGCGCGGTTGTGGTACCACCAGTCCTGCGCGGAGAAGCACAGGTAGCTCGGGCCCTCGGAGGCCACTTCCTCCGGCCAGCGGCGCATGCGGAAAAGCCCCTTCAACGCGGTGCGGTGCTTCGGCGAACGCGCGCGAAGCCCTTCGTTCACGACCATGGCGAACCACATGAAAAATGCGGCGAAACGCCCGTGCAGTTCGCGGTGCAGGCGGACCTTGTTCGACGTGAGCATCGACCACAGCCGCGCGTTCGTGGAGACCTCGCCGCCGATGTGCGTGACCACCGCGCGCGGTTCGAACCAGACGCCACCGGCGCGCAACATGTACTCGGTTTCCTCCGAATAGAGGAAATAGCGTTCGTCCAAAAGGCCGTGCTTCTCGATGACTTCGCGCTTGACCAGCCACGCGCAGCCAGTGGCCCAGTCGGCGGCGTGTGCGCCCTGGTACGCCTTCGCGTCGGTGACGGTCTCGCCGAGGCCGATCCTGCCGGCCCTGGTCCCACCGATGACGGCTTCCGCGAGGGCGCCGGTGGCGGTGGGCTTGCGGCGCAGTGAGTAGGAAAGCGCGCCGCTCTCGTCGACCAGACGGGGCGCGACGATCGGCTTGCCCGCGGCGCGGAGTGATTCCACGGCTCCTGGGTGCAGCCGGATGTCGGCGTTCAGGATCAGGACGTCGTGGCCTTCGGCGGCTTTGATGCCCAGATTCACGCCGGCGGCGTAACCGCCGTTGACCGGGCTGCGCACGATTTCCACGCCGGGTCGGGTGGCGGCCGCCACAGTGCCGTCGGTCGAGGCGTTGTCGACGACGATCACCCTGACGTCGCCGGGCAACGAGTCCAGGCATCCCGCGATGACCTGTTCGCTCTGGTAAGTGACGATGACCACCGCGACAGGTGACCGCTCCACAACCGCTCCTCGCATTTGGGTCTCTGCGCGCTACATCGAGTGCTTTGCAACCTCCGTTACGAGATTCGCCCCATGTGTAACCGTTTTGCCCTCCAAAACGAGAACCAGAGCGTGACGTCATCGCCTCACGTGTTGATCATCGTGCAGAACCTCCCCGTACCGCTGGACCGCCGGGTGTGGCTGGAATGCCGTGCCCTGACCAACGCCGGGTACGAGGTTTCGGTGATCTGCCCCAAGGGTCCGGGTGATCCCGCTTACCAACTGCTCGACGGGGTGCACATCTACAAGTACGCTCCGCCGCCCCAGGCCGAGGGCGCACTGGGCTATGCGTGGGAGTTCCTGTACTGCTGGGTGCGCACGGCGTTGCTGAGCGTGAAGGTGCGTGGCCGCAGGCGGTTCGACGTCATGCAGGCGTGCAACCCGCCGGACACGTACTGGGCGTTGGCTCTGCTGTGGCGGCTCGGTGGCGTGAAGTTCGTCTTCGACCACCACGACCTGAACCCCGAGGTCTTCCTGTCGCGCTTCGGCGAGCCCAAGGGCGTCGCGGGCAAGGCGCAGTACCGGATCCTGAAGTGGCTGGAGCGCCGCACGTTCCGCACGGCTCACCGGGTGACGTCGACCAACACCTCGTACCAGAAGATCGCGTGGACGCGTGGCGACGTGCCGCCCGAGCACACCACCGTCGTGCGCTCCGGCCCGGACACCACCGTGATGCGGCCTGTCGAGGGCGTGGACGAACTCCGACGCGGCGGCAAACATCTGGTGGCGTATCTCGGAATCATGGGACCGCAGGACGGCGTCGACGGGGTCCTGGAAGTCGCACGGAGAGTGGTTCTCGACCACGGCCGAACCGATGTCAGGTTCGCGCTGCTGGGCTTCGGAGACTGCCTCGAAGACCTGAAGAAGCAGGCCACGGCCTGGAGGCTCGATCAGTACGTCGAGTTCACGGGACGGGTTGGGCCCGAACAGATCTCCCGTTACCTGTCGACCTCGTCGGTCGGTCTCGGCCCGGATCCGTTGTCGCCTTTGAACGACGTGTCCACTATGAACAAGACCATGGAGTACATGGCCTACGCGCTGCCGGTCGTCACGTACCGGTTGCAGGAGACCGTGGTGTCCGCGGGCGAGTGCGCCGTGTTCGTCGAGCCGGGTGACGTCGAGGCGTTCACCACGTCGCTGCTCGACCTGCTCGACGACGCCGAACGCCGCGCGCGCCTCGGCTTCGAGGGCCGGCGCCGCTGCGAGGCGGAGCTGGACTGGCGGCCGCAGGCCGAGAACTACGTGGCGGTGTTCGACGGGCTCACCGGTTTCGCCTCTCGCGGCCCGTTCCCCGACGGCAGGCCCGAGCTCGGTGCCGGCACCGACCAGTGGGGCAACAAGTTGATCGACGTGAGCGACGACGCCGTGCTCCGCGCGTTCGCCGTGACCCGAACGGGAGAATGATGTTCGTCAGAAGGATCGCTGTCGTCGGCACCGGCTACGTCGGTCTGACCACCGGTGCCTGCCTCGCCTCGCTGGGCCACCGCGTGGTGTGCGCGGACGTCGACGCGGCCAAGGTCGAGCGCCTCTCGCGCGGCGAGGTCGACATCCTCGAACCGCGCCTCGCCGAACTGGTCGCCGAGGGTTTGGCCTCCGGTCGTCTGTCGTTCGTCCTCGGCGCGTCCGCCGCGGTGGCCGACGCCGAGGTCGTCTTCCTGTGCGTGCCCACGCCCATGGGCGTCGGCGGCATCGCGGACCTCGCGGCCGTCGAGTCCGTTGTGGACGAGACGCGCGACCTGCTGCCGTCCGGCACCGTGATCGTCAACAAGTCCACCGTGCCGGTGGGCACCTCGATCCGCACCGCCGAGCTGCTGCGCCGTGACGACGTCGCCGTCGTCTCGAACCCGGAGTTCCTGCGCGAGGGCTCGGCCGTGCACGACTTCCTGAACCCGGACCGCATCGTCGTCGGCTGCGACCAGCAGGACGCGGCCGAACGCGTCGCCGCCCTGTACGCCCGCCTCGGCGCGCCCACGGTGCTGACCGACGCCGCCTCCGCCGAGATGGTCAAGTACGCGGCGAACTGCTTCCTCGCGATGAAGCTCTCGTACGTCAACGCGGTCGCGGAGCTGTGCGAGCGCCTCGGCGCGAACATCACCGACGTGACCGAGGGGATGGGCTACGACAAGCGCATCGGCCAGGCGTTCCTGAACCCCGGCCCCGGCTGGGGCGGCTCGTGCCTGCCCAAGGACACGCACGCGATGCTCCAGGTGGCGGACGCCGCCGACTTCGAGTTCCGCCTGCTGCGCGCCACGATCGACACCAACGAGCGCCAGCGCCAGCGGATGGTCGAGAAGGTCCGTCTGGCCGTCACCGGCAAGCGCGGCGGCTCGCTGTCCCACGTGCGCCTGGGCCTGCTGGGCCTGACGTTCAAGGCGGGCACGGACGACCTGCGCGACTCGCCGGCCCTCGCGGTGGCCGCTCTGCTGAAGCAGGCGGGCGCCGAGCTCGTCGGCTACGACCCGGCGCTCACCGGCGGCACCGACCTCGGTCCGGTGTCCGTTGTGGACGATCCGTACCAGGCGGCCAAGGACGTCGACGCCCTCGTCGTGCTGACCGAGTGGCCGGAGTTCCGCTCACTCGACTGGGCGCGCCTGGCCGAGACCGTGCGGCAGCCCGTGGTCGTCGACACCCGGAACCTCCTGGACCCGGACGTCCTCCGCCGCGCCGGCCTGACCTGCACGTCGCTCGGCCGTCGCTAGCGGCGTGACTCGGAAGCTTGGCGAGGTGATCCACGCTCAGCAGGGCGCCTCGCGGCACCGCCCCCACGCCCCCATACGTCCAGTACGAGGACGTGGGGGCGGCACCACGATGCACCCGTCTGACCGCGAATTCCCCCGGCAACCTTCCAAGTCACAGCACTAGTCCTTTCGAGACTGTTCTTCCCGGGGGCGTTCGCCGTGGACGGCGAACGCCCCTTTGCTCACCAGCGCGGCAGATCCGGCCCGTGGTGGGTGATGCCGGCGAACAGATCGGTCTCCGGCAGCGGCGCGTTCGTGGTGTCGATCGCACGGATGTAGGACTCCGCCGCGAACCGCTGCTGCGCCGTCAGCTTCCCGATGAGCGACTGGCTTTCGTAGCAGTGCAACGCTTTGCGCTTCAGGTCGGCCACGCCTGAGGTGTCGACCGTGGTCGTCGCCAGGCTGTCGTGGGCTTCCAGGTACAGCTTCGCCGGGATCCCGGTCTCCTTCACCGCGTGCTGCGCGACCCGGGCGGCGTGGACGTGGTCGCGGTGCTGGTGCGGGTTGTGGTGGTCGTGCGTGACGACGACCTGCGGCCGGAAGTGCTCGATCAGAGCGGCCAGCCGCCCCGCGGCGGTCTCGACGGGGATGGAGCAGAAGGCGCCCGGCGGAACCTCGCCCGTCTCGCCGGAGTCGTGATACCCCAACAGTTCCAGGTCTGTGATGCCGAGCACGTCGCACGCCGCGTTGAGCTGCGCCCTGCGCCGCGCCGCCACCACCTGCGGGTGGTGGTTCAGCTCGCCGGGCTTGATGCCACCGGGCATGTCGCCCAGCTCGCCGCTCGTGCACGTGACGAGGACGATCCGCACGCCCTGACGGGCGTAGTGGGCCAGGATTCCTCCGGTCGACCGCGACTCGTCGTCGGGGTGAGCGTGGACGGCCATCAAGGTTCTCGGTCCATCGAACTGCACGCGGGGAAGTTACCTCGAAACTATTGTCTTTCCGGTGACCGACTTGCCGTCTGGCCTGAAGCCGCACGAACTCGCACAACACCTGCGCGGACAGATCGAACGCGGGCACGCGTACGCCCGCGCGCGCAAGCAGCGGTTCAGGTGGAAGTCCGTAACTGTCCGACTGACCACTTTGGTGCTTTCGGCGGTGTCGACGATCATCCTCGGGCTGCAGAACCTCGACCCCTGGACGGGAACGGCGTTCTCGCTGATCGCGGTGGTGACCGTGGTGTCCGCTTTGGAGCCGTTCTTCGCGTGGCGCTCGCTGTGGGTGCTGATGGAGGAGGCCAGCTACAAGTTCCACCGGCTGGAGGACGACCTCGCCTACTACGTGGCGTCCACCCCGGCCGACGAGGTGGATCCGGAGCGGGTGCGGGAGATGTTCGAGCGGTACCAGGAGATCTGGGACTCGCTCAGCGGACGGTGGCTGAAGTTCCGCGACAACGGCTGAGCGGGTGCCGCGGCCGGTAGGGTCGATCTCCGCTGTCGAAGGATCAGGGGGTTCTCATGTCGGGCGCTTGGGCTTTGCTGATACCCCTCACCGTCCTCGTGGTGATCGTGGTCGTCGGGATCGTCGTGACGAAGCTGCAGAAGGGCTTGTTCGTGCAGCTGGGCGCACCCACGCCGGGGACGGCACCCGGTGCCGGACCTTTTTCCGGGTTCCAGCAGTCGCCGCAGGAGAGCCGGGAGGACTTCGTGCGAAGGCACTGGCAGCGCCCCGGCGTGGTGGCCGACGGCGTGACCCTGGTCGATCTCTACGACCGCATCCGGGTCATCGAGGAACGCGTTGCCCAGGCCGAGCGCCGTTCCGCGGCACCGCCTGACTGAGCCCGCGCACCGCCTGCGCTGTCGGCGGGGGCTCGGTGGCGCAGGCGGTCACAGGCGACTACGGAGTGGGCGCGGGCTTGCCCTTGGCGTCCGGTGCGCCCGCGTCGTGCAGGAAGTTGTCCTGCCACACCGCCCACTTGTGGGCAGCGCCCTTCTGGCTCACGTAGGCCGCGCCCCACCCGGTGCCGCTGAAGCGGTTGTTGATGGACTTCATGTTGCGGCCGTAGAGGTTGTCGAAGCCGGCCTCCAGGCCCAGCTGGTAGCCGCCGCCCTCCAGGAGGTTGCCCTCGACGGTGACGTTGTCGATGTCGCCGCCGTAGGTCTGGATGAACAGGGCACCGGTGTCGTTGCCGGTGGAGCAGTCGATGCGGTTGTTGCGGAACGTCAGGGTGCGGCCCGCGTTCTTGTCCAGCGGGAAGTCGCGGACGGTGGCGCCGTCGTTGTGCGACTCGCCGTCCGAGCGCAGGCCGCGGACGTAGTTGCCCTCGGCCAGACCGCTCAGGGTGGCGCCGGTGTTGTAGAAGCAGATGCCGGAGCCCATGCCGCTGATGTAGTTGCGCTGCAGGGTGCCGACGCCGAGGAACGCGCAGGAGCCCGCGATGGTCTTGGCCGGCAGGGCGGAGCCGTCGATGTTCGAGTCGCGGATGGTCACCGGCGCGCCGGTGACCTGGCAGGAGTTGCTGCCGCACGGGCCGTTCGTCGTGATCAGCGGAGCCGTCTCACCGAGGCTCTTCGGGCGGATGCAGGACTTCTCGACGGTGATGTTGCCCGCGAACAGCGTCAGTGCCTGCTCGACGCGCTTGCCGGAGATCACGGTGCCGGCGGCGGGGGCGCCGGGGCCGGTGTAGAGCGGAAGGGAGTCGCAGTTCAGGCCGTGCGCGGCGAGGCCGGTGTTGCCCTGGGTGAGCTTCCAGCCGGGGGAGCCGGAGGGGGCGGGGCTGTTCGCCGGGGGCTTCACGGGTCCGTTGGTGGCGGACTTCGTGGTGGAGCTGGGTGCCGCCGAACTGCTCGGGGCGGCGGAGGAACTGCTGGGGGTGGTCGAGCTGGCGCTGGTGCTGCTGTCCGCCACGGGTGTCGGTGAGGCCGCCTCGGTCGGGGAGCAGGCGGCCAGCACGATGACACCACCGGTCAGCAGCACGGCCAATCTCAGTCTCACGGCTGGTTCTACCTCCACGCGCGTTCACGACGGGGGACCGTGAACTCGCTGATTGTGTCGTCGGCCGGTGCGGAATTTGTACAAACCCGTGCGACGGAGTTCGTACAGGGCCGTTGAACGGTCAGCACACTGCACGGCACGACGGGAGGAGTCAAGCGGATCTCCTTGTGGCGCAACATCATCTTCCGCCTCGAAGGGAATGCTTCATCCGGTTGAGCTGGTAGATCACGGTTTTATCACTGCGCCATGTGAATTCTTGATGTGTGAGATCAGCGACCGGTGAAAGTCGCGCGGCCCGGACCGTCCGTGAGGAAGCTGTGCACAGCGCGTGGCAGGTCCTCGGTCTCGTACAACGCCGACGCGATCGTCGTGACGTGAGCGTCGGCCTCCGGGACGCCACCGTTCTCGAAATGCGCGAGCACCTGTTTGGTCGCAAAATGTGCCCGCGTGGGGCCGGCCGCGAGCGACAAAGCGAACTGTTCGGCCGCGAGCGCGAAGCCTTCGTCCGGAAACACGCGGTTCACGACATTCCACCGTTCGAGTGTCGCCGCGTCGTAAAGGTCGCCGGTCATCACGAACTCCTTCGCGCGGCCCACGCCCGCCCGCGCCGCCAGCCGCTGCGTGCCGCCCATCGTCGGCGTCAGGCCCACGACCTTCTCGACCAGTCCGAAGCGCGCCGACGACGAGGCCAGGATCAGGTCGCACGCCACCGCCAGCTCGAAGGCCCAGGTCAGGCAGAGCGCGTGCGCGGCGAAGACGGTCGGGATCGGCAGCGCGGCGAGGCGCTGCGGCAGCAGGATCATGCGGTCGAACAGCTGCTGCGCCTCCTCGCGGTACTCCTGCTGGGCGAACAGCGACACGTCCACGCCGCCCGACACGACCCGGCCCGAGGCGTTGACCAGCAACGCCCGCGCGTCACCCAGCTCGTCCAGGGCCTCGTGGAACTCCGCGTCGAGGTCGAGGGAGTAGAGGTTGAGCGGCGGCGCGTCGATCGTGATGATCGCGAGCTCGTCGCGGCGGGTCAGGTGGATCTTCACAGGTGGCTCACAACCAATCGCGGCGCTTGAACATCAGGTACAGGACGTAGGAGAGGCCGAAGATACCCAGCGTGGAGACCCAGACGCCCCACTCCTGCTCGAAGCCGGGGTACGGGACGTTCATGCCGTAGTAGCCCGAGATCGCCGTCGGCACCGCGATGATCGCGGCCCAGCTGGTGACCTTCTTCATGATCGAGTTGAGCCGGTTGCCCTGCACGGCGACCTCGGCCTCGCGCAGGTTCGTGATCAGCTCCCGCATCGACTCGGTCAGCTCGGCCGTGAACAGCGTGTGGTCCTTCACGTCCAGGTAGTACGGCGTCATCACGTCGTCCACGAGGTCGTGCTCACGGTGCAACAGCGACCCCAGCACCTCACGCATCGGCAGCGCGACACGCCTGAGCTGCACCAGGGCACGCCTGAGCTGCAACGCCCTGCGCCCGACGTGCGGCTTCTCCTCGTAGATGTGGTCTTCCAGGGCCTCGATGTCGTCGTCGAGCGCCTGTGCGGCGGCGTAGTGGCTGTCCGCGACGTCGTCGAGCAGCCCGTGCAGCAGGAACCCGACGCCCGACGAGGCCAGTTGCGGCGCGCTGTCCCACCGCCGTTCAAGGCCCTCCAGGGCGTAGTCCTCACTCTCGCGCACCGTCACGAGCGCATTCCGCGTCACGAACACGTCGACTTCGCACGACTTGATCTCGTGCTCGTCGTACCGGACCGCGTACACGGAAAGGAACAGGTGAGTGGGGTAGCGGTCGACTTTCGGGCGCTGCCGCTCGGAGAAAGCGTCCTCGATCGCGAGCGCGTGCAACCCCAGTTCGTCGCGCAACAAACCTATCTCGTCTTCGGACGGCGCGCACAAATCGAACCACACGACAGCGGAGTGATCTTCGAGACGCCCGGCCACGTCGGCGACGGGGAAGTCCCTGTCCACGAGTTCGCCGTTGCGGTACAAGCGGGTCCGACTCATGGGTGACAACCCTACGTAGATCTACTCAGATGTGAGGTTTCGGCCCGACTTCCCGCTACCCTCGATCCGGTGAAGGTGGACCAACCACAGCGCATTGGGGACTACCTGCTCTTGGGCAGGCTTGGTCGTGGTGCCATGGGAACGGTCTACCTGGGGCAAGGCAGCGACGGGCGTCAGGTCGCGGTCAAGGTCGCCCGCGCCGAGCTCGCCGACGACCCGCGTTTCCGCGAGCGGTTCCGCCGCGAGGTGCAGATGGCCCGTGCGGTCGGCAGCGCCGGCACGGCGGCGGTCGTGGACGCCGACACGCGCGCGCCCCGTCCGTGGATGGCCACGGAGTACGTGCCCGGGCCGACGCTCCAGGAGGCCATCGAACGGCACGGTCCGTTGCCGGAGCACCATTTGAGACGTCTCGCCGAAGGACTGGCCGAGGCGCTCACCGCCATCCACCGGGCGGGCCTCGTCCACCGCGACCTCAAGCCGTCCAACGTGCTCCTCGGAGCCGACGGACCCCGTGTCATCGACTTCGGCATCTCGCGCGCGATGGAGCACACGGCGCTGACGGAGACCGGCATGGTCTTCGGCACGCCCGGCTTCCTCTCGCCCGAGCAGATCACCGGCCAGGACGTCGCCGCCCCGAGCGACGTCTTCGCCCTCGGCGCCGTGCTGGTCTACGCGGCGACGGGCAGGGGCCCGTTCGGCGAGGGCCCGACGGCGACGCTGCTCTACAAGGCCGCCCACGGCGAACCGGACATCGACGGCGTGCCGAAGCCGCTGCGGCCGCTGGTGCAGAAGTGCATGCACCGCGACCCGGCCAAGCGCCCCGAGCCGGCCGAGGTGACGCGCATGCTGTCCCACGTCGTCACGCCGAAGCCGCCGACCAGCAAGCTGCCCGCCCCGATGACGCCCGCCGCCGCGACGTTCTCGACGTCGCGGTTCGTGCCGATGGCGTGGGGCGGCCTGAACCTCGCCGTCGCCCTGCTCGCCGCCGCGATCGCCGACCCCGCCGCACAGGCGAACGGTGCCACGCAGCTGCTGGCGCTGGCCGCGTTCTGCGTGCTCGTCGTGCGCGCGGTGCGGTACTTCAGCGCCGCCGCGCGCCGCAAGGTCGTGATCGAGATCAGCCGCGAGGGCATCGCCACGACGCGCAACGGCAAGTTCCACCAGTACTGGTGGTACGAGCTCGCACGCGTGCGCGTCGTGCCGCACAAGAAACGGCCGTGGGTCGTCGTCTGGCTGAAGGACCCGGCACCGCGCCGCTTCTTCGGCGCGCACCACGGCGGTGTGCGGGTGTTCCCGATCGCCCACGAGCGCACCAGGAGGCGGCGCGAGCGCGACGTCGCCGAACTGCGCGCCGCCCTGGCCTGGTACCTGCCGCGGAGCTACGACGGCCGCTGATCGGTCCACTCGGAGGTGACCGTGACGCTCAACGCCAGCGTGCCGCCGGGCAGCCTGGCGTCGACCGGCGCCTCCACGTCCATGCCGGTCAGCTCACCCGTGGCGGGATCGACCCGGAACATCCACCGGCTGCCTTCGGCGAACACCTTCCCGTTGTCCCAGCGGATCGCGGGGCCCTCGGCGAGCCTGCGGTAGAGCCCGGCTTTCTCCTCGGTGGTGGTGAACGGCGAGAGCAACGCCTGCGCCGCGGCCTCCAGCTTCTCCCAGTCGTTGACGGGCAACGGCTTCGAGATGCTCTCCTCCTGGCACGGGGTGGCCGAGCAGAACGAGTTCCACAGGATCGTGCCGCTGGTCCGTTCCCCGATGTCCTTGATCGGACGCTGAGGACCGGTGACCGCCCGGTGCTCGCCGGTGAACCTGCGGTAGATCAACACCATCTCGTCCGGCGCGGTGGGCAGCCACACGTCGTACTCGAACTTGACCGAGGTCGCGTCGAACGGCGGCTCGGCATCGGTGACGAGCTGCCAGACCTGGTACTTGACGTGCCGGTACTTCGCCGCAGGCCGCTGCGCCACCTCCAACATCGTCGCGGCCTCCTGCAACGAGGCCGCGGGCTTCACCGGCAGCGTCGCGGGAGCGTCCCGCGAGACAGGCCGCAGCAGCACCACGAGCCCGGTGATCATCACCACCGCGACGGCCGCCGCCGCGATGCCGGCCCAGCGCCGCGAACGGGACCGCGGCTTCTCGGCGAACAGCTGTTCGCGCAACCGGGCCAGCCGCACGTCGTCCGTCGCCCGGACCGGGTACAGCTCGGCGAGGTCGTCGTCCAGCACGTCACGCATGTTCCACTTCCTTCAGCTTCGCGCGCAGGCGGTGCAGACGGGACCGGGCGGTGCCGGGGTTGAGGTCGAGGGCCTCTGCGGTCTCCTGCACGCTCAGACCGGCCAGCGACACGAGCAGCACCAGGTCGCGATCGGCCTGGGGCATCCGGGCCAGCTCGCGGGCGATCCGGCGCAGGTGCGCGCGGGAGTCGATGCGGGTGACCACCGTGTGCTCCAGCGACTCGGCGACACCGAGGTCGACGCCGTACCGCTCGGCGGTGCGCAACAGGCGGGTCTCGCGCTTGGCGTGCCCGCGCAACAGGTTCGTGGCGATGCCGTAGAGCCAGCCGACCACACTGCCCTTCTCGGGGTCGTAGCCGTCCTCGCCGCGCATGGCGGCCAGGAAGGTCTCGCTGACGAGGTCGTCGGCCACGTCGGCGCCCACCCGCCGCGCCAGATACCGGTGCAGCGGATGGGCGTGCTCGTCGAACAGCTCCGCGAACATCACGCCCCCAGTTGGCTTTCCGCGGTACCGGTGTTGCAGTGACCTGAATCACAGTGGACGGGCTTTCGATGATGGTCCCATGACCAACTGGACCGTGACGGCCGCCGATGCCGCGCAGTCGCCGCTCAACCGCGAGTACAACGCGGAGATGATCAGCCGCTACTGGGACCGGCCGGCGAGCGACGACGAGATCGACGCCTACGAACGCGACGAGCAGGACCACGACGTGCCGGTGTTCCTCGTGGCGTCGCGCGATGGCAACGATGTCGGATGCCTGGGCATGCGCTTCCTGGACAACGGTGCCGGTGAGCTGACGCGCATGTTCGTGCGCGTGCCGTTCCGCGGTCAGGGCGTCGCGTCGGCGTTGCTCGTCGCCGTGGAGGCCGAGGCGAAAGCGCGCGGCATCACGACGTTGCGGCTGGACACCCGCGGAGACCTCGTGGAGGCGAGGAGTCTGTACGCCAAGCACGGGTTCGTGGAGATCGCGCCGTACAACGCAGCCGAATACGCCGATCACTGGTTCGAGAAAAGGCTAACGTCCGCTCATCCGGTCGCGATGTCCTGAAGGGTCGGGATGACTCGCGCAGGAGGCAGTGAAAAATGCGGTTGCGTCCACTGGTGATGGCGGTTGCCGTCACCTCGGCACTGGTGGTGACCCCGGCCCAGGCAGCACCCGCCGGCCGGGTGCTCGGTTACGTCGCCAACAACGGCGGCGGGGTGTCGGTGATCGACACGGCCACGAACGCGGTGTCCACGACGATCGCTGACGGCGGTGGCAGTTCGCCGTACATGGCGGCGGTCGCGTTCGACGGAACTCGCGGCTACGTGACGAACTCCGTGCAGAACACGCTGACGGTCATCGACACGCCGACCAACACGGTCGACAAGTCGGTTCCCGTCGGGACCCACCCGGCGGGCGTCGCGGTCGCCCCCGGTGGCGGCTTCGTCTACGTCACGAACTACCTGGACGGCACGTTGTCCGTGGTCGACACGGCCACGCTGACGGTCACCGCGACCGTCGCGGTCGGCTCCAACGCCGACGGCGTCGTCGTCACCAAGGACGGTTCGGCCGTCTACGTGACGCACGACCTCCCAGGACCGGGCAAGGTCTCGGTCATCGACACGACGTCCAACACCGTCGTCGCCACGATCGCCGTCGGCAACGCGGCGACCGCCATCGCGGCCTCGCCGGACGGCAAGCGGATGTACGTGGTCAACAAGGGTTCGGACAGCGTCTCCGCCATCGACGTCGCCTCGCGCACCGTCGTCGGCACCGCGGCCGTCGGCTTCACGCCGCACGGCATCGCGTTGACGCCCACCGGGACCCGCGCGTACGTGACGAACAGCGAGTTCGACTCGGTGTCGGTCGTGGACCTCACGACGATGACCGAACTGCAGAAGATCTTCGTCGGTGACCGCCCGATCAGCGTGGCCCTCACGCCGGACGGTGCGAGCGCCTACGTGACGAACTTCAACAGCGACTCGGTGTCGATCATCGACACCGCGTCGAACACGGTCACCGGCACCATCGCCGTGGGCCAGCACCCGGTGGGCATCGCGATCAACTTCGTGCCGCCCGCCATGTCGAAGCTCGTGGCGGGGTCCGCCCAGCTGCAGTTGCGGCTCCTCGGCTTCACGGTCCGCTCGCTCGACGCGACGCTGACCGACAAGCACACCGGGGTGCCGGTCGCCGGCCAGCAGGTCGTCTTCCGCACGGTGAAGGGCAACCCGCTCTGCACCGCGACGACCAACGCGTACGGCAAGGCCACCTGTGACGCGCAAGTGTCACTGCTGGTCGGTCTCTCCACGCTGCTGCAAGGCTTCACGGCCTCGTACGCGGGGAACAACGAGCACGGCGGTGCCTCTTCGCACGGGCACATCGCTCTGCTCTAGTGGTGTGACAGTGGTGGTGGAACTTCGCTAAGCCGCCATCGGCACGTCGAACCGGAGCGCGTCCACGTAGTCCGCACAGGACTGCCTGGACGCGACTCCGTGGACGACCTGCCAGCCGGCGGGCACCTGCAGCACCGCGGGCCAGATCGAGTACTGGCCCGTCGGGCTGACCAGCACCAGGAACATGGTGTGAGCCTGTGCGAACGGGGAAGTCATGCCCCCAGAGTGACCTGCGACACCTATGGTCCGGCTATCTCCCCGCTCAAGCTCACCCGACCGCGCAGTTCCCGATCTTGGCCCGCGTGTGATTACGTGGTGTCCGTGACTGTGGAACAGGTGGTCCTCCTGGCCGAGGACGGTTCGGCCATCGGCGTCGAGGACAAGGCAGTGGTGCACCACGCGGACACCCCGCTGCACCTCGCGTTCTCCAGCTACGTCTTCGACTCGGCGGGCAACACCGTGCTCACCCGCCGCGCGCTGCACAAGAAGACCTTCCCCGGCCTGTGGACGAACACCTGCTGCGGCCACCCCCTCCCGGAGGAGGACATGGCCCAGGCCGTGCTCCGGCGCCTGCGGGACGAGCTCGGCATGAAGGTCTCCGAGCCCGAACTGCTGCTGCCGGCCTTCCGCTACCGCGCGGAGATGGACGGCGTCGTCGAGAACGAGATGTGCCCGGTGTTCCGCGTGCTCTCCGACGACGAGCCGGTCCCCAACCCCGACGAGGTCGACTCGACCGAGCGGGTTCCGTGGAGCGAGTTCGCCGCGAGCGTGCTGGACGGCACGCGCGAGATCTCCCCGTGGTCGCGTCTGCAGGTCGCCGCGCTGGTGGAACTGGGACCCGATCCGCTGGCGTGGCCGGTGGCGGACCGGGCCGGGCTCCCGAAGGCCGTGCGGCTCAGCTCACCACTCCAGTGATCCGCCGTTCTGGTACTCGATGACCCTGGTCTCGAAGAAGTTCTTCTCCTTCTTCAGGTCCATCATCTCCGACATCCACGGGAACGGGTTCTCCACCGGCTCCCACACCGGCTCCAGGCCGAGCTGTGCGCACCGGCGGTTCGTGATGAACCGCATGTACTGCTCGCACAGCTCGGCGTTGAGGCCCAGGATGCCGTTCGGCATGGTGTCGCGGCCGTAGGCGATCTCCAGCTCGCACCCCTCCGCGAGCATGGTCCGCACCTCCTTCTGGAACGTGTCGTTCCACAGGTGCGGGTTCTCGATCTTGATCTGGTTGATCGCGTCGATGCCGAAGTTCAGGTGGATCGACTCGTCGCGCAGGATGTACTGGTACTGCTCGGCGATGCCGACCATCTTGTTGCGGCGGCCGAGCGACAGGATCTGCGCGAAGCCGGTGTAGAACCACATGCCCTCGAAGACCACGTAGAACGCGACGAGGTCCTTGAGGAACGCCTGGTCCGTCTCGGGCGTGCCGGTCCTGAACTCCGGGTCCTCCAGGTGCTGCGTGAACTGCAGCGCCCACGCGGCCTTGTCCGTGATGGACGGGATCTCGCGGTACATGTTGAACAGCTCGCCGTCGTCGAGGCCGAGCGACTCGCAGATGTACTGGAACGTGTGGGTGTGCACGGCCTCCTCGAAGGCCTGCCGCAGCAGGTACTGGCGGCACTCCGGGTTCGTGAGGTGGCGGTATACCGCGAGCACGATGTTGTTGGCCACCAACGACTCGCTGGTCGCGAAGAAGCCGAGGTTGCGCTTGATCATCAGTCGTTCGTCGTCGGTGAGGCCGTTCTTCGACTTCCACAGGCCGATGTCGGCCTGCATGGAGACCTCGGTCGGCATCCACGCGTTGTTGCAGCCGGCCAGGTACTTCTCCCACGCCCAGTGGTACTTCAGCGGCAGCAGCTGGTTGACGTCGGCGCGACAGTTGATCATCGCCTTGTCGTCGACGGAGACGCGCGCGGCGCCCGCCTCGATCAGGTTCTCGGTCACTGGCAGGCCTCGCAGTCGGGGTCGGTGATGGAGCAGTTCGGGTCCACGGCGACGGGGGAGACGGCGTTGAGCTTGCCGTCGGTGCCCTGCAACGTGGACTTCTCCACGTGCGTCGCGCTCTGCGTGCGCAGGTAGTACGTGGTCTTGAGGCCGCGCAACCACGCCAGCTGGTAGAGCTCGTCGAGCTTGCGGCCGCTCGGCTGGGAGAGGTACAGGTTCAGCGACTGCGCCTGGTCGATCCACTTCTGGCGCCTGCTGCCGGCCTCGACCAGCCACGAGCTGTCGACCTCGAACGCCGTGGCGTACAGGGCCTTCAGGTACGGCGGCACCCGGTCGATCGCGCCGAGGCTGCCGTCGTGCAGCTTGAGGTCCGAGACCATCCGCTCGTCCCACAGCCCCCGCTGCTTGAGCGCCCGCACCAGGTCGGGGTTGACCACGGTGAAGTCGCCGGACATGTTCGACTTCACGTACAGGTTGCGGTACAGCGGCTCGATCGACTGGTTCACGCCGGTGATGTTCGCGATGGTCGCGGTCGGCGCGATCGCCATGACGTTCGAGTTCCGCATGCCCTTGCGCACCATGGCCCTGACCGGCTCCCAGTCCATCGTGGACTCGCGGTTCTGCTCCAGCTCACCCTCGGCGCGCGTGGCGGCCAGGATCTCGACCGAGTCGATCGGCAGGATCCCCTTGCTCCACAACGATCCCTCGAACGACGCGTAGGCGCCACGTTCCTGGGCCAGCCCGGCGCTCGCGGAGATCGCGTAGTAGCTGATCTCCTCCATGCTGCGGTCGGCGAACTCCACGGCCTCCTGCGACGCCATCGGCGTGCCGAGCGTGAACAGCGCGTCCTGGAAACCCATCAGCCCCAGGCCGACCGGCCGGTGCTTCAGGTTGGAGTTCCTGGCTTCCGGGATCGTGTAGTAGTTCACGTCGATCACGTTGTCGAGCATGCGCACCGCCGTGCGCACGGTCTTTTCGAGCCGAGAGTGGTCGATGCCGTTCTCTGTCACGTGCCGGGCGAGGTTCACCGACCCGAGGTTGCAGACCGCGACCTCGTCTGCCGCGGTGTTCAGGGTGATCTCGGTGCACAGATTGGACGAGTGCACGACACCGCTGTGCTGCTGCGGCGAACGCAGGTTGCACGGGTCCTTGAACGTGATCCACGGGTGACCGGTCTCGAACAGCATGGTCAGCATGCGCCGCCACAGGTCGACGGCCTGCACACGGCGGAAGACCTTGATCTCGCCGTTGTCGGCCATCTCCTCGTACGCGCGGTACTTCTCGGCGAACTCGCTGCCGAACGCGTCGTGCAGGTCCGGCACCTCGTCGGGGGAGAACAGCGTCCACCGCCCGTTCGCGCGCACGCGGCGGATGAACTCGTCCGGCACCCAGTTCGCGGTGTTCATGTCGTGCGTGCGGCGGCGCTCGTCGCCGGTGTTCTTGCGCAGGTCGAGGAACTCCTCGACGTCGATGTGCCAGGTCTCCAGGTAGGCGCAGACAGCGCCCTTGCGGCGCCCGCCCTGATTCACCGCGACCGCGGTGTCGTTGGCCACCTTGAGGAACGGCACGACACCTTGGGACTTGCCGTTGGTGCCCTTGATGTGCGCGCCGATGCCGCGCACCGGGGTCCAGTCGTTGCCGAGACCGCCGGCGAACTTGGACAGCAGCGCGTTGTTGCTGATGCCGTGGAAGATGGCGGCGAGGTCGTCGTCCACAGTGGTGAGGAAGCACGACGAGAGCTGCGGGCGCGTGGTGCCCGAGTTGAACAGGGTCGGCGTCGAGCACATGAAGTCGAAGCTCGACAGCAGCTCGTAGAACTCGATCGCGCGGGCGTTCCTGTCGTCCTCTTCGAGGGCGAGGCCCATCGAGACGCGCATGAAGAACGCCTGCGGCAGCTCGTAGCGGCGGTCGTCGTGGTGCAGGAAGTAGCGGTCGTAGAGCGTCTGCATGCCCAGGAACTGGAAGTTCAGGTCGCGGGAGGCGTCGAGTGCGGCGCCGAGCCTGGCCAGGTCGAAGTCGGCCAGGCGCGGGTCGAGCTGGCCGAGCTCGATGCCGTGGCGCACGAAGTCCGCGAAGTACGACGGGTAGCGCTCGGTCATCTCGGCGTGGGACAAGGGGATTCCGCAGGCATCGGCGCGGAGCTTGTCCAGCAGCAGCCGGGCGCTGACGTAGGAGTAGTCCGGGTCGTGCTCGACCATCGTGCGGGCGGCCATGATCGGCGCGAGCGCGAGCTCTGCGTCGGTGATGCCGTCGTAGAGGGTGCGCTTGGTCTCGGCCAGAACCGCCTCGGCGGACGCGTTGGGCAGGCCGGCGCAAGCTTCGTTGATGACCACTGAAAGGCGGTCGGGCACGCTCTCTCCTCCGAGATCGGCCCGGGGGAACGCGTGCGCGCGCCAGCGGTCGACACCACTGGTGCACACAGTCGCCCTCCCTCGGGGCACCGTGTCGTGCGCGCAGGCTTGCGCGCACACCAATGGCAGGTCTTCGGACTCGTGGGCGTACCTCTGGCGCCTACCGGCCGTCGCTTCCCAGGTCTCGCGACCCAGTGCTTCGTTGACGGCTTTCGTTCCCACTCACCGCTGCGGGGCAGTCCCGGATTCCCACCGGGTTCCCTCTTGCCTCACCGGCCCGGTTGAGTCGGGTCGGTGAACCACTGGCGCGGCAGATACTACATGTGGGGGTGGTGTCTGGATCACCACCCAACATGCGCGTGTCGTGGGCTAGGGTCGGGAACGTGGGTGATCTGCGGCCTCGGGTCGTCATCGGTGCTCTGGTCAGCGCGGGCCTCGCTTCGGCGTCCCTTTTCGCCGGCGCGTCGGCGCCCGTGACGAGCGGTGTCCTGGCCGTCGCGGCGGTGCTGGTGATGATCACGACCCGGCGATCAGGGTCGCCCCGAGAGTGATCATCACGGCGGCGATCAGGCCGTCCAGCACCCGCCACGCGCGGGGCTTCGCGAACAACGGGCTGAGCAGCCGCGCGCCGAACCCGAGCGCGACGAACCAGGTGATGCTCGCCGTCACGGCGCCGACCCCGAAGAGCCACCGTCCGGCCGCGATCGAGCCGAGCAGCAGCAGCGTGTCGAGGTAGACGTGCGGGTTGAGCCACGTCAGCGCGAGCGCCGTCAGCACGGGCCGGCTGTTCGTCTCGGTTCCCGCGTTCAGCGCCGAAGGCCTGAACGCCCTGCATGCCGCCAGAAACCCGTACCCCAGCAGGAAGATCCCGCCCACGACCGCCGCGACCGTGATCGCCTGCGGGAACTTCTTCACGATCACGCCGAACCCGGCGACGCCCACCGCGACCAGAATCGCGTCCGAGAGGGCGCACACGGCGACGACCTTCGCCACCGCGTGCCGCCGAAGTCCTTGGCGCAGCACGAAAGCGTTCTGCGCGCCGATCGCGACGATCAGGGTCATCATGGTGCCGAAGCCGAGCAGCAGGTCAGTCACAGGTTCCACGGTATTCACGCCGTCTTGATGAGACCAGCTAAAGATTGTTAAGTACCATTAGCAGCTGTGATGGATCTCGACCTGGTGCGCACGCTGCTCGCGGTCGTCGACGCGGGCACGTTCGACGCGGCCGCCGCAGCGCTGCACGTCACGCCTTCCGCTGTCTCGCAACGCATCAAGGCCCTGGAGCAACGAACGGGCCGCGTGCTGCTGGTGCGGGCGCGCCCGGTGCGGCTGACGCCGTCGGGCGAGGTGATCGTCCGCTACGGTCGGCAACTGCTCGCCCTCGACCAGGACCTCGACGCGGCGCTCGGGGAGGACGCGGTCGTGCGGGTGCCGATCGCGGTGAACGCCGACTCGCTCGCCACGTGGTTCCTGCCCGCCCTGCAACGGGTGCCGCCCGACCTGCGGATCTCGTTCGACCTGCACCGCGAGGACCAGGACCACACGACGGCGTTGCTGCGGCAGGGGCTGGTGATGGCGGCGGTGACGTCCTCACGTGAGCCGGTGGCGGGTTGCTCGGTGACCAAGCTGGGCGAGATCCGTTATGCGGCGATGGCCACCCAGTCCTTTGTGGAGCGCCACGAGGACGGCCCGCCGAAGTCGTGGCTGCCGGACGCGCCGGTCGTCGTGTTCGACCGCAACGACGACCTGCAGGACCGTTTCGTGCGCACGCTCACCCGCGGCCGTGGCGCCTCTGACCACCGCCACTACGTGCCGTCGTCCGAGGTGTACGTGGGGGCGATCGTGGCCGGCCTCGGCTGGGGAATGGTGCCGCCGCAACAACTCCAGGACGGCCTCGTCGACCTCGTGCCGGGCCGCACCATCTCCGTGCCGCTGTACTGGCAGCAGTGGAAGCTCGACTCGCCGGCGCTGACGGCGGTGGCGGAGGCGGTCGCGGCCGAGGCGGGCGTCGCGCTGAACTAGGCGCTGGTGGGCCGCGCTGAAAGCTCGCCGCTGAGGCCGGTCCGTCCGTTGCAGGCCACCTCCGGCCACGCCGCCACGAACCGCACGCGGGGAACCCCGCGCGAACTCCCGGCGCGGACACTAGCCTCGGCACCATGACCGGCGAGCCGATGAACCTCAACGGGAAGACCGCAGTCATCTACGGCGGTGCGGGCAGCGTGGGCGGCGCGATCGCCGCCGCGTTCACCGAAGCGGGCGCCAGTGTGCACCTGGCCGGCCGCACGGAGGCGACGCTCAAGGCCAGGGCCGCCGAGCTCGGCGCCGAGTACGCCGTGGTCGACGCGCTCGACGAGCAGGCGGTGGACCGGCACGCCGCCGCGTTCGAGCGGATCGACATCTCCGTCAACGTCACCACCGACAACGACGTCCAGGGCACGCCGATGGTCGAGATGAGCGTCGAGGACTACCTCAGCCCCGTCGTGTCGGCGGTCCGGTCGAAGTTCCTCACGTCGAGGGCGGCGGCCCGGCACATGATCAGGCAGCGCTCCGGCGTCATCCTGTTCTTCGGCGGCACCGGTGAGCCGTCGGCGCACCGCAAGTGGCGGCTCGGCGGTCTGCTCGCGGCGTTCGACGCGGTGGAGTCGATGCGGCGTCAGCTCGCGGCCGAGCTCGGCCCGAACGGCGTGCGGGTGGTGACCCTGCAGACCGGCGGCATCCCCGAGTCGGTTCCGCTGGAACATCGGGCGCCGATCGAGGAGGACATCGTCGGCGACACGCTGCTCGGGCGGGCGGCGACGCTCGACGACGTCGGGCGGGCTGCTGTGTTCGCGGCCTCGGACTGGGGGCGCACGATCACGGGCGCGCAGGTCAACATCACGTGCGGCAGCGTCTTCGGCTGATCCTGTCGGGATCCTGGGTACAACCTGTCGGGTTCCTGAACTCAGGAACCCGGCGCGTTCACCCGGACGTTGTCCGTCATGTGCTCATACCTCGCCTGGCCGCCATCGGCGGTGCGCTCGCCGTCGTCGCGACGATCACCATGGTCGGTCTGCTGGACCTGACCGTCGGCTCCCTGCGCCGCACGATCAGCGAGTACGCGCTGGGCGACTACCGCCCGGTCTTCGACGTCGCCGTGGTGCTGCTGGCCGCCGGGTCGCTCGCGATCCTCGGCGTGCTGGTGCACAAGGGGCTGACGAGGTGGCGGTCCGGCGGCTCGATCGCGCTCGCCCTGTGGTCGGCCGGCCTCTTCCTCGTGGTCGCGTTCCCGAAGACGAACTGGGCGATGGGCACCAACGAGCTCAGCGGCAGCATCCACCGGTTCGGCAGCATGCTCGCGTTCGTCAGCCTGCCGATCGCCGTCATTCTGCTCGCGCGGCCGTGGCTCAGGGACCACGTGTGGGGAAAGCACGCGAGGTGGACGATGACGTCCGGTTTGTTAAGCGTTGTCGCATTCATGCCGATCTTGTACGCCATTGTGATGGGCATGGTGTCGGACGTTCGGTGGTGGCGCGTGTTCCCGTTGGGCTACATAGAGAGGATCTTGCTCATCGCCGAAGTGGGCGCTGTGCTCGTTGTCGGGCTGTGGGCGATCGCGGCCAGTAGGGTTGCGCCATGGCGAGTTGGGGAGACCTCGCGGATTACGTCCGCGCCACGTACGACGTCGTCCACGACGAGGGCGAAGAGCTGAGGATCCTCTTCACCTTCGGGGACGTGGAGGAGGACGAGGACGACCGCACGCAGGTCGTGATCATCGTCCGGGAAGTGCTCGACAAGATGCACGAGTGGGTGCAGATCGCCTCCCCGTGCGGGTTGGCCAAGGACGTCGACCTCCGGGCGGTGCTGGCGGAGGTGGGCAACTCCACCGTCGCGTGCGGCCTCGCGATCATGGGGGAGCACGTCGTGGTGCGGCACTCGTTGCCGCTCAAGGACCTCGACATCCACGAGTTCACCGACCCGCTCCAGCTGCTCGCCGGTACCGCGGACACGTTGGAAGAGCAGTTCTGGGGAGGCGACGGCTACTGATGTTCGATCTGACCCCCGCGGCGGACCGGCTCGCGGATCTGGTGCGCAACGTGACGGACGGCGACCTGAAGGCGCCGACCCCGTGCCCGGACTACACGGTCGGCGACCTGCTCGACCACGTCAACGGCCTGTCGGTCGCGTTCACGATGGCGGCGCGGAAGACCCCGCTGGAGGGCGCGGGTTCCGGCGACGCGTCCCGGCTGCCGCTCGACTTCCGGGAGTCGATCCCGCAACGGCTGGCCGAGCTCGCGACGGCCTGGCGTGCGCCGGAGGCCTGGGAGGGCATGACCCGCGCGGGCGGCGTCGACCTGCCCGGTGAGGTCGCGGGCGCCGTGGCGCTGGACGAGATCGTGCTGCACGGCTGGGATCTCGCGAAGGCGACCGGGCAGCCGTTCGAGGTCGAGGAGGACCTGCTCCAGGTCGTCCACGCTTTCGTGGCGGAGATCGGCCCGGACGACCGGGACGGCTCGCTCTTCGGAGCCGCGGTGGAGGTCGACTCGAACGCGCCTCTGCTCGACCGTGTCCTGGGACTCAGTGGGCGTGATCCGGGGTGGAACCTAGGTTAGGCTCTCCTAACGTGAGAACCATTACGGTGCAGGTTCGGGCAGGGCTGGGCGTGGGACGTCTGGCCGCCGCCATGGAGTCCCTGGTGGAACTGCATCCTGAGCTGTGTCGTTCCGGCTTCGCGCACCACGAGGTCGCGGATCCCGCCGCCGCCACCCCCGCGGCCCTCGCGGAGGCGGAGGCGGGCCTCGACCTGCAGACCGGCGTCCTGATGCACGTCGTGTGGCTCGACGCCGGTCCCGTGCGCACCGGCCGGATCGTGCTGGTGCTGCACGACATCGTGGCCGACCGCCTGCCCAGGATCCTGCCGTGGCTGGTGCAGGCCTGGAAGCAGCCGGCGCTGGTCAGCTGACCTTGCGTGCCAGGAACACGTGTTCGCGGCCCGGCCGGTCCGGCGCGTCCCGCACGTCGACGACCTCGAAGCCGCAGCGCACCAGGCTGTGGGTGACCTCGGCGCGTGAGCGGAACCGCAGAGTCGAGTCCGAGGTGATCACCGAGCCGTCCGGGAAACCGTAGGTGTGGCGGAACGACACGAACGGCATGCTCACGTCGAGCAGGTCGAACTCCTCGCGCACGCCGACCAGCACCCGCGGCTTCACCCGGGCCCAGTCCTCCCAGGCCCGTTCCTCCGGCCGCCGCGTCTCGAACGCGAAGTGCCCGCCGGGTCGCAGCGCCCCGTGCACACCCCGGAGCGTGGCCTCCCAGTCGTCCCCGAGGAACACCTGCGCGACGTTCCCGGTCATCGTGGCGAGGTCGACCGACATCGGGGGCAGCGTGGTGGCGTCGCCGTGAATCCAGGTGACCCGGGACTCCTTGGCACGGGCGATCTCCAGCGAGGCCAGCGCCGGATCCACTCCGACGACCGTCCGGCCGGACGAGGCGAGCAACACCGCCAGACGTCCCGTTCCGCACCCGATGTCGAGCACGCTCCTCGCCTCGACCTCGGCCGCGATCCCGAGATACAACTCCAGGTCGAGGCGAGGCCCGTCGAAGGCGTCGTAGATTTTGGCCAACCTGGGGTCGGCGAATATGGCGTCAGGCATTCCACATCGTAGGCCCGACGACGTAGGGCATCAGCAACTCGATCGCCTCTCGGTCCGGCTTTCCGTTCAGTTCCTCCTCCGCGACCCGCCGCGCGATGCCCGCCAGGAAGTCGGCGACCTGCACTCGGGCGTCGTGCTGCGAGTCGACCAGCGTCAGGCTTTCCAGCCGTGGCGCCAGTTCCCTGAGCCGCTGGATCCGGCCGGCGGTCAGCGACAACTGCTGGTCGTGCACGATCGACACCGGCCCCTCCCACTGCGCCACGGTCCGCAGGATCGCCGGGAACAACGGGTCGAGCGCCCCGCGCGGGCCGCGGGCGCGCAGCAGGTCGTTGTACAGCTCCAGCGGCCCGGTCACCGAGCCGAACTCCGCCCGCACCCGTGAGGCCAGGTACCGCCGCTTGTCCACCAGTTGCACGCGGGCACGACCGGCCAGCGGACCGTCCGGGCCGAGGAACCACAGCAGCACCCAGCGGTTCTTCGTCCGCAGCAGGTGGTTCGCCTTGTATTCCAAGGCGGGTGACTTGATCATCTGGCGCAGTGACTCGACGCACCCCGAAGCCTCGGCCTCGGACAACGAGACCCCGGCGTGCGCGAAGACCGCCGTGACGCCGCCGACGAGCTTCTCGCCCTCGGACCCCGACTCGTCACAGGCGATCTCCATCAGGACATCCGGAACACGGGGCCACGCGCGCGGAACGGCAGGTGCGCGCCCGCCGGTATGAGGAACGCGTGCTCGCGCCGGATCCGCAGCACGTCGCACCACCCGTCGGTGATCACCAGGATCGGGCCGCCCGAAGGGAAGTCGTCCGCGCGTTCGAGCAGATCGATGCCGGGCTGCAGCACCGTGCCGCCGCGCCCGCGCACCGTCACCCGCTCCGCGATGTCCTCCACGGGCACATATCCGGCGTCGTATGCCATCGCATCACAGAAAACCACGCGTGCCGCGGGCACGTCACGTGCCGCGGCGTAGGAGGCGATCGCGCCCAGCGCCTTGCCCAGCAGCTTGGAATCCATCGAGCCGGACGTGTCGAGCACGACGCCGAACGTCGAGCGCGACTCCAGCGACTCCGGCCGCACCCAGCCGGGCCGCGGAATGTCCGGAGTGGACGCTTGCCGCCGCGACGCACGTGCGTAGCTGCGCCGCTTCTCCACCACCGGGACGAACTCCTCGAACCACCGCGCCAGCTGGGCGTCCCACGACAACGGCGGGTGCTCCAGCGCCCGGATCTCCTCGACCAGCCCGGCGGGCAGGAGCCCGCGGGACGAGCTGTGGTAGCTCAGGCCGGTCAGCAGGGCCCGCCGGTAGAACTCGTCCAGATCCGTCACATCGGCGGGCCCGCGCAGCGGTTCACCGAGCAGGTCGCCCTGGTGGTGGCCCCGCAGGGTCAGCAACTTCCGGTACCGCCGCAGGTCCACCGCGATCCGGTCGTAGACCGACTCCGCCGACAGGCCGCGCAGTGCCGGATCGTGCAGCACGCCTTCCGGTGCCGAGCCGACGGCCATCTCGACGAGCCAGCCGTTCACCACGAAGTCGGCGGCGATGTTCCACAGGTACGGGTCCCGCCCGCCGACCCGGTCGCAGTGGCGCAGCGCGGCGTGCAGCATCTCGTGCGCGAGCACGAACCGCCACTCCTGCTTCGTCAATCCGGCCAGCGGGTTCACGTAGATCTCGGCCGAGGCCGTGGACACCGCCGCGATCGAGATGTCCCAGCCCCGCGCCAGTTCCGCGTCCGCGACCACCTTCATCGTCGACGCCAGCGCACCCAGCAGCGGGTAGTTCGACACGAACCAGCTCAGCGCGAGGTCCCACTCGCTGCGCACCGGCCGCGAATCGGACAACGACGACCGCGCGCCGCCCGCCACGTCGATCGCGGCCACGGCGGCGTTGGACAGCCCGGAGGCGAACCGCTCGGCTCACTTCCGCGGGTCCGCGGCCGGTCCACCGCGCACGCACCGGCCCGGCTCCCACGAGACCGGGCGGGTGCCGAGCCGGATCGCGGGCTGGAAGTCCAGCACGTCGTCGCAGGACGCCGTGCCGAACCCCAGGTGCAGCAGGCAATGCGCGAACACCCACACCCACTCGGCCTCGCTCGCCTTGCGCGTCGGATGCGCGCGCAGCGACCCGTCCAGCGAGATGTCCGCCCACGGGTGGTCGGAATCCCGGCTCTCGTAGCTGCTCAACGGTGCGAACAGCGGATGCAGGCGGATCTCCGCGCGGGCGGCCTCGAAGTCCAGCGCGGCCTGGTCGACGAAGGCCTTCCTGCGCTTGCTCATGCGCGTGCCGCGACCAGCCGGGGCAGATCGCGGGTGACCTCGACGAGGAACCACGCGGGCAGCACCGGATTGCCGTCGTCGTCGGCCGCGATCACCATCTGCGCGATCTCCAGCGACAGCTCCGCCAGCTCCAGCAGCAGCGCCTTGCCCCGGTGCGCGAGCTGCTTGCCCGCCGGGGACGCGTGCGTCTTGTCGTGCGGCAGTTCCTTCACCAGCCGCGCGCGGAACGCCTCGCCCAGGAAGTAGAGCAGGTCGCGGTCCTGGGGCGCCGACGGCCAGCGGACGTCCCCGCGCAGCACGGCCTCCAGCCCGAACGCGTTGCGCACGGTCTTCACGTACGCCTTGAACATCGACGCGTGGTTCGCGGTGACCGTGCCGAACGCCAGCACCCCGAGGAGGTCCTCGGAGATGTCGTCGCCGAACGAGTGCAGCGCGTCGGAGAGCATGTGCCAGCCACGCGGCGTGGAGAACGACTCCTCGACCTTCGGTGCCGCGCTCCACAGGTGGTCCGGACGCTGCGTGAGGTACTCCAGCACCCACGGGTGGATGTTGCTCTCACGCGCCCATGCCAGCCAATCGCGCGCGGAGGCCGTGAGGTGCACGTGGATCATGCGGTTCACGAGTGCGGACGCCATCGGACGCGCGAGGGCGTTGTCGACAGCCCGGTTGCCGGCGCCGATCACGATCGAGCCCTTCGGCAGCTCGTAGGAGCCGATGCGCCGGTCGAGGATCAGCGAGTAGAACGCCTTCTGCACCTCGGGAGAGCTCGCGTTCAGCTCGTCGAGGAACAGGCAGTAGGGGTCGTGCCGCGCGATGGACTCCGGCGGGGCGAACCGGGATCGGCCACCGACCAGTTCCGGAACTCCGATGAGGTCCTCCGGCGCGAGTTGCGTGCCGAGCAGCGTGACGCACTCGAGGCCCAGCTCGGTGGCGAACTTGCGGACGAGCGAGGACTTGCCGATACCCGGTGCTCCCCAGAGGAAGACCGGTCGGACGACGGCGACGTGCAGCAGCACCTCCGGAAGCTGTGCTGGTGTCACGGTGACTGTGGATCGCATCAGGTGATCGAGGATGCCTCATCCCTCTTGTTCCGGTCGCCCGAATTTGTTGACACGAGCAGTGGTCTGGTGCTGTGATTCAAGCCACTACTGATAGGAAACCTTCTTAACTAAATCGCCGCCGCGCCCCGCTGTCCCCCTCACACAGGAGGCACCCTGTGGCCAGATCCCTGTTGTTAGTCGTCCCGGCAGCGTTGACACTCGCTGTCGTCCCGGCCGTCGCGGTCGCCGCTCCGGTCCAGTACCAGGCGGAGAGCGCGACCATCTCCAACGGCCTCGTCGAGTCGAACCACGCCGGCTTCACCGGCTCCGGCTTCGTCAACTACGACAACGAGGTCGGCAGCTCCGTCGAGTTCACCGTCAACGCGGGCACCGCCGGTCCCGCGACGCTCACGTTCCGGTTCGCCAACGGCCAGACGGCGAACCGCCCGATGGACATCTCGGTCAACGGTTCGGTGGTGGCGAGCCAGTTCGCGTTCCCGAGCACGGGCGCGTGGACGTCGTGGACCACGAAGTCGACGACCGTCACCCTGAACGCGGGCTCGAACAAGATCAAGACTGTCGCGACGACGGTCAACGGCGGCCCGAACCTGGACCGCGTCGACGTCGACGCCCAGTCGGGCACCCCGGACACCGCGGCCCCCTCGGTTCCCGGCAGCCTGCGCTCGACCGGCACCACGGCGTCCTCGGTGTCGCTGGCGTGGAACGCGTCCACCGACAACGTGGGCGTGACCGGGTACGTGCTGTCCAACGGGCAGACCGCGTCCGGCACCACGTACACGGTCACCGGTCTCACGCCGGACACCGCGTACACCTTCACCGTGCAGGCGCGTGACGCGGCGGGCAACCTGTCCGGGGCGTCGAACTCCGTCTCGGTGCGCACCCAGCCGGGCACGCCGGGCGGCACCAGGCCGCACGACATCAACGGCCTGCTGCGCGTGTGCGGTGTGCAGCTCTGCAACCAGTACGGCAAGCCGATCCAGCTGCGGGGCATGAGCACGCACGGCATCCAGTGGTACCACCAGTGCTCCAAGTCCCAGTGGTGGGACGCGCTGGTGAACGACTGGAACGCGGACTTCATCCGCGTCGCCATGTACATCCAGGAGGACGGTTACGAGACCGACCCCCGCAGGTTCACCGACATGATGCACGGGTACATCGAGGAAGCCACGCGCCGCGGCATCTACGTCCTCGTGGACTGGCACCAGCTCTCGCCCGGTGACCCGAACTACAACCTGTCGCGCGCCAAGACGTTCTTCACGGAGATCGCCAACCGGCACAAGGACAAGACGAACATCATCTACGACATCGCCAACGAGCCGAACGGCACGTCGTGGGCGAGCGTCAAGTCCTACGCCGAGCAGATGATCCCGGTCATCCGCAACATCGACCCGGACAGCCTGATCGTCTCGGGCACGAACGGCTGGTCGACCTTCGGCCACTCCGACGGCGACTCGCCGTCCGAGGTGCTGAACAACAGGGTCAACGCGACGAACTTCATGTACTCGTTCCACTTCTACGCCCAGGCTCACCGGGACGACTACCTGAGCGTGCTGGACCAGGTGTCGAGCCAGGTCCCCGTGTTCGTGACCGAGTTCGGCACGCAGGCCGCGTCCGGTGGTGGCACCAACGACTTCACCATGTCGCAGAAGTACATCGACCTGATGGCCCGCAAGAAGATCTCGTGGGCCAACTGGAACTACTCCGACGACGGCCTGACGGGCGCGGTGTTCAAGACGGGTACCTGCTCGGGCACCACGTTCGCGGGCACCAGCGTCCTGAAGCCGGCCGGGGTCTGGGTGCGTGAACGCATTCGCACGCCGGACAACTTCCCGACGTCCTGAACGAGTAACCAGTACAGGCAGGGTGCTCCCACGAGCAGCCGGGGCGCCTGTAGGGCCTGACAGAGCGCAGATGCGGGGTGTGGCCGTTCGCGGTCACACCCCGCATCTGTCATGTCAACGGCCAGGTGTGCACGGGTTCGTTGGCGTGCATCAGGTCCACATAGGTCCGCAGCATCGTGCGCAGCGCGTCCGCCCGGTCCATGTGCGTGTGGTCGTAGTGCCGGTGGAACTCGCGCGCCTGCCAGGTGGCGCCGTTCACGCCGCTCAGGCACCGCTGCTCGATGACGCCCAGTAAACGGTCGCGCTCGGCCGAGTCGACGCCCCAGCGGATCAGACCCTCGTGGGCGAGCGGCAACAGGCGGCGCAGCACCAGTTCGACGACCGGCACCGTGCCGACGCCGGGCCAGTACATCTGCGCGTCCATGCCGTTGCGCGAGGCGGCGTTGAAGTTCTCCTCGGCCGCCTGGAAGCTCATCTGCGACCACAGTGGACGTTCGTCCTCGGCCAGCGCGCGCACCAGACCGAAGTACAGCGCCGCGTTGGCCAGGGTGTCCACGATGGTCGGCCCGGCGGGCAGCACGCGGTTCTCGACGCGCAGGTGCGGCCGGTCGCGCACCACGTCGTACACGGGCCGGTTCCAGCGGTAGATGGTGCCGTTGTGCAGCTTCAGCTCGCTCAGCGCGGGCGTGTCACCCTTGTCGAGCACGGCCAGCGGGTCCTCGTCGTCGCAGATCGGCAGCAGCGCCGGGAAGTAGCGGACGTTCTCCTCGAACAGGTCGAAGATCGAGTTGATCCACCGCTCGCCGAACCACACGCGCGGCCGCACGCCCTGGGCCTTGAGCTCGTCGCCGCGGGTGTCGGTGGCCTGCTGGAACAACGCGATGCGGGTCTCGCGCCACAGCTCCTTGCCGAGGAAGAACGGCGAGTTCGCGCCGATCGCGACCTGCACGCCCGCAATGGCCTGGGCGGCGTTCCAGTAGGCGGGGAACTGCTCCGGGCTGACCTGCAGGTGCAGCTGCGTGCTCGTGCAGGCGGCCTCGGGGACGATCGAGTTCGCCGTGAGGTGCAGGCGCTCGACGCCGTCGATGGAGATCTGCAGGTCCTCGCCCCGCGCGGCCAGCACCTGCTCGTTGAGCAACGCGTAGCGCGGGTTGCCCGACAGCAGGTCGGGGGAGATGTCCTTGGGGCGCAAGGTCGGCAGGATGCCGTTGATGACCATGTGCGCGCCGACCTCGCGGGCCTTCTGCTCGGCGGAGTTGAGGCTGCGCCGGACGGTCTCCTCGAAGGCCGTGATGCCGCCGCCCGCGAGCCGGCGCGGGGCGACGTTGATCTCGATGTTCCACTGGCCGAGCTCGGTCACGAAGTCCGGGTCGTCGATGACCTGCAACGCCTCGTGGTTCTTCATCGCCGGATCGGCGTTCTCGTCGATGAGGTTGATCTCGATCTCGAGGCCGGTCATCGGCCTCTCGAAGTCGAAGCGAGCCTCACGCAGCATCCGCGCGAACACGTCGAGGCAACGCCGTACCTTGGTGCGGTACCGCGTTCGGTCCTCGCGCGTGAACTCGTGCTTCGCGACGTCCTCGCCCATGGTGGCCTCCCGGCGGTCGAGGGTTCACCCCACCACTGTGCACCATGGTTGATCAAGCCGACACTCGTGTCTCTTTGTTCCGGAACGGGCGGGCCGCCCCGGGGCGGCCCGCCGGCGCCCGGCATCAGCCGGCCAGGACGCTCCAACGCGTGGAGGAGCCGCACGGGTCCAGTCCGACAGCCTGCGGGCTGCCGCCGGGGCCGTTCAGGCACTGCCCGGTCGGCACGTGGTGGATCTTCGTCGGCGAGGTGCCGTCGGTCGTCCAGCTGGTGGCGGTGTTGGTGCAGACACTGGTGGTGTAGGCGGATCCGCCGTTGCTGCCCGCCAGGCACAGGCCGGTGCCGACGTTGCGGAACTTGCCCTGCGTGAAGTTGTTCCACTTCTGGTTGTCGCCGCCGTTGCAGGACAGCGTGTAGACGTGCCCCTGGGAGTTCGAGTCCAGGCAGGCGCGAGTGCTCGCGTGCAGGAGCTTCACGATCCCCGCGGCGGTGACGTCGTCCTGCGTCGCCGGAGCCGCCGTGGCGGAGGCGGGTGCGATCAGCGCCGCGCCCACCGCCGCGAGCACAGCCCCCGTGCCGGCGGTCCGGCGCAGCATTCCCTTGAGTTCCATGTGATGTGTCCCCTCTGTGGAAATCGCGGACTTCCGCGGTCCGGAAGGGAAGTTAGGGAGCCGCTCTACACGGCACCTACAAGCCCGCCACATGAATCCGATCGGCTGGGCAACCTTCGACCCGTGTCCGCGCGTGATAGCGCTGTTACTGTCCGAAGTCGTTGCTTGGACCGGGTGGGGGAGCCTTGGTTGCTACAGCGACGTTCGCGGTCCTCGGACCGCTGTGCGTCAGGAACAACGGACGACGCCTGCCGCAAGCAGGCCGGCGGCAGCGGGCGCTGTTGGCCGCGTTGCTGCTCAGAGCACGTCAACCGGTCAGCCTGCCCGCCGTGGTCGAAGCCCTCTGGGGTGACCGGCCACCCGCGTCGGCGATCGCCAACGTGCACACCCACGTGAGCCGGCTGCGGCGTGAGCTGGCCGCCATCGGTCTGGCGGACCGGCTGGTCACCGACTGCGGCGGCTACCGGCTGCACGTCGAGCCGGACGAGCTCGACAGCACCCTCTTCCAGAGTGCCGCCGAGCAGGCGCGGGCCGAGCTGGCGTCGGGGGACGCCGTGAAGGCCGTGGCGGTCTGGGAGGAGGCGTGGTCGGGCTGGCGGGGTGAGCCGCTGGAGGACGTGCCGCGGTGCGGGTGGCTGGAGGGCGAGGTGGTGCGGCTGGAGGAGATGGCCACCGCCGCCCGCGAGGACTTCGCCGACGCGCGCCTGGCGGCCGGGCAGTTCGGCACCGTCATCACCGAGTTGGGCGCGCTGGTGCGGCAGTCGCCGTTGCGGGAGGGGCTGTGGCGCCGGCTGATCCTCGCCCAGCACCGGGCCGGGCGCCGGGCCGAGGCGCTGGAGACCTGCCGGGCGCTGCGAGCGGTGCTGGGCGAGGCGCTCGGGGTCGAGCCGTGCGACGAGATCCAGCGGCTGCGTCAGGAGGTGCTGCGCGGCACGTCCGCGGCGCCGCGGGTGGTGCGGCCGATGCAGCTGCCGCCCGGCGCGGAGGACTTCGTCGGGCGCGTGGCCGAGACGACCGAGCTGGTCAGGATTCTGACCGAAGAGCGAAGACCTGCCGTGATCGTGGGCAAAGCGGGTGTCGGCAAGACCGCGCTCGCGGTGCGGGTGGCGCACGAGGTCGGCACCGGGTTCCGCGGCGGGCAGCTCTACGTGCGGCTGCGCGGCACCTCGCCGTCGCCGCGTGATCCGGCGACCGTGCTGGTGGAGCTGTTGATCGCGCTCGGCGTGCACCCGCACGCGGTGCCGGACGACCTGGACGCCCAAGCCGCCCTGTACCGCTCGCAACTCGCCGCACGGCAGGTGCTCGTCGTGCTGGACGACGCGGCGGGCATGGCACAGGTAAGGCCGCTGTTGCCGGGGTCGGCGGGGTCCGCGGTCCTGATCACCAGCCGGGTGCGGCTCGTGGAGACGTCGGGCGCGCACGCGGTGCACCTCGACGTTCTCGGCCCGCAGGACTCGGTGCGGTTGCTGGCGTCGATCGCCGGCCAGGACCGGATGACCGCGGAACCTCTCGCCGCCGCCGACGTCGCGCGCTACTGCGGCAACCTGCCGCTGGCGTTGCGGATCGCCGGATCGCGGCTTGCCCGGCGGTCCCACTGGACTGTCGGGCGGCTGGCGGAACGGCTGGCGTGCGAGGGCACGCGCCTCGACGAGCTGCGCATCGACGACCTGGAGGCGCGCGCCAGCCTGGCGTCGAGCTACCGGGCGCTGGCCGAGGACCAGCAACGGGCGTTCCGGCTGCTGAGCCTGCTGGACGCGCCCGACTTCCCCGGCTGGGTGGCCGGGCCGCTGCTGGAGATCGGGGTGACGGACGCGGAGGAGATCGTCGACAGCCTGGCCGACGCGCATCTGCTGGAGTGCGCCGGTCCAGGCCGCTACCGGTTCCACGAGCTGCTGCGCGTGTTCGGGCGCGAGCGGGCACAGGACCAGGACGCGGCCGGAGACCGGACAGGCGCACTGCACAGGGCGTTCACCGCGCGGCCGGGCCTGGCCGCGCGGGAGGAGGCGGGCCTGCCGTGCCGGTTCGCCGAGGTGCGGCTGCCCGATCACGGCTCGGTGCAGGGCGATCCGCTCACGTTCCCCGGAACCGAGCGCGACCGCGCGGTCGCGGTGGCCGGGCAGGCGATCCCGCTCGGCATGACCGCGCTGAGCCGGGGTGCCGACCACGTCGTTCGATCCGCCTGAACACCACGGTGATCAGTTCGCGGACCGCCTCTGCACGGCCCTACTCGCGCGCGGGCACGGCTATGGCGGTGACGAGGAGTTCGCCCTGCACGAGCCAGCGGCCGTCGAACCCGGCGATCGGGGAGTCGGGCAGCAGGATGCGCGAGTGGAAGGTGCCGCCGGGGTCGAGCGTGATGTCCGCGTCCTCGAAGCCGAGCCAGCGCCGCGTGACCGGGAACCAGGCCTTGTAGGTGGTCTCCTTGGCGCTGAACAGCAACCGGTCCCAGCAGATCTTCGGGTCCTCGGCCTTCAGACCGGGCATCCTGTCGAGCTCGGCCGGGATCGCGATCGCGCCCAGCACGCCGTCCGGCGCGGGCAGGTGCGGTTCGGCGTCGATGCCGATCGTCTCGAAGTCGCTCGTCCTCGCGAGCGCCGCGGCCCGGTAGCCCGCGCAGTGCGTGAGGCTGCCGACGACACCGTCCGGCCACAGCGGCTCGCGCTTCGGGCCCGGCAGGATGGCGGCGGGCGCGACGTCCAGGGCCCGCATGGCCTCGCGGGCGCAGGCGCGGACCGTGCCGAACTCGAACCGGCGCTTGGGCACGGCGTTGCCGAGCTGGGCCTCCTCCTCGGGGAAGAGCTCGACCGGCTCGTCGTCGTCGTACCGCTCCACCACCGCGATGGGCGAGGGAAACAGCTGTTCCAGCACTTATGACTCCCGCAGCACGTCGTGCAGCTTCACCTGGGTGGTGCCGCGTGGTTTCCACTCGCGCGGATAACCGAGCGAGACCTCGTCGAAGCGCACGCCGTCGTAGACCGTCGTGCGCGGGATGTGCAGGTGGCCGTAGACCATCTCGACCGCGTTGAACCTGCGGTGCCAGTCCGCGGTCAGCGACGTGCCGCACCAGAGCGCGAACTCGGGGTAGCGCAGCACGAACGTGGGGTCGCGGACGAGCGGGTAGTGGTTGATCAGCACGGTCGGCCCGCTGATCTGGGCGAGCCGCTCCTCGGTCTCCCGCACGCGCGCCTCGCACCACGCCTCGCGGGACGGGTACGGGTCGGGGTGCAGGAAGTACTCGTCGGTGCACACCACGCCCGCCTCGTGCGCGATGGCGAGGGCCGACTGCACGTCCGTGGCACCCTGCGGCCGGAAGGAGTAGTCGTAGCCCAGGAAGAGCGGACAGACCGTGACCGGGCCCTTGGGACCGTCGAACGTGACGTACGGGTCCTCGGGCGTGATCACGTCGAGGCTGCGGCACAGCTCCACGAGCTGCTTGTAGCGCACCTCGCCGCGGGACTGGTTGGGGTCGTCCTTGGTGGTCCAGAGCTCGTGGTTGCCCGGCGACCAGATCACGCGGGCGAACTTCGGGCGGAGCGTCCGCAGCGTCCATTCGTCGAGTCGAACTTCTCCGCCACGTCCCCGGCGATGATCAGCCAGTCAGCCGGGTCCGGCGGGGCGATCGCCGCCACGACGTCGCGGTTGTCCTGGTAGGAGACGTGCAGATCGCTGGTGGCCAAGAGCTTCACGCCTCGACGGTATCCGGGGCGTCAACGACGGAGTCCCCTCGGCGATGGAGTGATCGCTCCGCCACCCGATCGTGAGAGCGGTACCACGACCGGTTATCCGTTCGTCGCAGACAGTGCACCACTCGTCTCAACAGGGCGAGCCGCGCATCGCCACGGCGCAGCCGCTCATCGCCTTTTATGGCCTACGTACTTACCCTTTTTCAGCCCGCCTTCCTACTGTGAGCGCTGTCACCTGACGGAAAAGTCCTGGCGGAGGACCACACCATGACCGACTCGCAGTTCGCTCGCACCCCGGACCCGCGCCTCGCGCGCCAGGTCCCGCCCCGTCAGGTGCCAGGGCGCCCCGTCCCTCCGCGCCAGGTCCCACCACGCCAGGCGGCCGTGGCCCAGACCCCGGTCCGCTACGGCCAGCCCGTGGACCCGCGCCTCGCGGGCACCCCGTCGTTCCGCCGCACGGTAGGCGCCGAGATCACGCGCCACGCCCAGCAACACCAGGCCTACGCCGTCCCCCAGCGCCGCACCACGGCCGAGGACACGGGCCTGGCCACCCTGCTCCGCTCCCGGCAGCGCGCCGAGTCCGTCCGCCAGGACCCGCGCCCCGCCGACCTGACGCACCGCGACTCCTGGATGCGCACGTCCGCGTGGCCCTCGGAGCAGGAGCCCGGCCGCGGTGACGTCATCGAACAGCTGTCGGCCCGCCTGGTGTCCGCGAACCTGTGGTCCGTGGTCGAACCGCTGATCCCGCCGGCCAAGGTGCGCCGCCAGGGTGGCGGGCGCGGCCGGGTCTGCAACCGGTCGGTGTTCACCGCCATCGTGTTCGTGCTGACGTCCGGGTGCGCTTGGCGGCACCTGCCGGCTTCGTTCGGGGTGACTGTGCCCACGGTGCACCGGCGGTTCCAGGAGTGGACCGACCTGGGGCTTTGGGTCCGGCTTCGTCGTGCTGCGGCTGAGGGGGCCTGTGGGACCGAGGAGTTGGATTGGGTTCGGGCGGTGTTGGACGCTGCGGATCGTCGGGCTGCCAAGGCTGCCGGCTGAGGTTCCGTTTTCGGCTTCGCCGGAGTCACCCTGCGGAAGGGTGGCTCCGGCGTTTTCGTGGGTCTTCGAACTTGGCGTGGCACGGAAACGGATCAAGGACCCGTGCGGTCACCACGGCCTCCGGTGGAGGCCCGGCCTTCAGGCCAGGGAGGGATCCGGACTTCGCCAGGAGTGTTCTGGAGGAGTTGGGGCGGTCCAAGCACTCGGTGTGCAGGCGGGCGGTCCTGCGTGGTGGTCGTCATGGTGCTCCCGGTAGGTTGTGGTTGGTGCGAACGGCGTACAAGTGCCGGGCTTACCCGACCCCTGAGCAGGCTGCGGTGTTGAACCGCACGTTCGGGTGTGCGCGTCTGGTGTGGAACAAGACCTTGAGCGAGCGGAACCACCGTTACCGCGCGGAGGGTGCGCGTACCTCGTACCGGGAGACCGATGCGGCGCTGACCGGGTGGAAACGCACGGGGGAACTCGCGTTTCTGTCAGAGGTGTCGTCGGTTCCGTTGCAGCAGACGTTGCGCCATCAGCACACCGCGTTCGGCAACTTCTTCGCCGGGCGGGCCCGCTTGCCGAGGTTCAAGTCCCGTACCGGGCGGCAGAGCGCGCACTACACCCGCTCGGCGTTCCGGATGCGCGAGGGCGTGCTGACGCTGGCCAGGACCAGTGTGCCGTTGCGGTTCGTGTGGTCGTTCGGTGACGTGGATCTGGCCGCGCTGGAGCCGACGATGGTGGTGGTGTCGCGTGAGCCGGACGGCCGCTGGTACGTGACGTTCGCCGTGGACACCACCGGGCCCGTTCCGGCTGAGCCCGCCCGGCACGCGATCGGTGTCGACCTCGGTCTTACAGACTTGGTGGTGACCAGTGACGGCGAGCGGATCACGAATCCGCGGCATCTGGTCCGCAAGGCCCGGAACCTGGCCCGTTATCAACGACGGATGGCCCGCTGTGAGCGCGGTAGCGGCAATCGCCGCAAGGCCAGGGCCAAGGTCGCCCGCGCGCATCGCAAGGTCCGCGCCGCCCGGCAGGATTTCCTGCATCGCACCACCACTGGCCTGGTGCGTTCGGCCGGCGTGATCGCGATCGAGGACCTGTCGGTCAGGAACATGGTGCGCAACCGCCGTCTCGCCCGTGCCATCTCCGACGCGGGCTGGGGCGAGTTGCGCAGGCAGCTGGAGTACAAGTGCGACCGGGCCGGCCGCACACTGGTCGTGATCGA
>NZ_JBFBAW010000030.1:0-78463 GCF_040682435.1 Lentzea sp. NPDC051208
GTCGTGGACGCAGCCTCCGACGACGACGCCGACGCCGCCCCCCACGTACACCCCGCCATCACCGGTTGTTTCCGGTGAGGTCGGCGATCACCGCACTTCTGGGTGCCGTCGACCGTCACTACCGGTGAGGGGGGTTACCGGAGTGCCGGTCGACGGCGGGTTGACCGCGGCGCGAGCACGCGACGCCTGCGGAAGGGCTTTTCCAGCCTGGGGGTGCCGGATCGCCCTGGCGAGCAGCTCGAGCGCCAGCGGCCAACCACATTGTTGAACGTACAACCGGACCGTTGTGTTCCGGTCGCCTTTGACTGTGACCAGGCTCAATTCCTTCAGCTGGCCTTCAGGTTTTCTTCAGTTTCGGCCGGGTACGTGACGGGGCGTGACAGCACGGCTTCCCACGATCACGAGCCTCGCCGAGCTCACCGACTACATCGGCGAGGACGTCTACCTGCGCTGGTCCAAGGGCCCGGAAGCCGACGCCGCCTCGACGTCGCGCGACTCGCTGACCGGCGTGGAGCTCCCAGGCCTGTCCGCGAGCCCGTTGCGGGTCGAACCGTGGTGGGACGACCGCTCCCGCGAGCTGTGGGTGGCCCGCCGCCTCTTCGACTACCGCCACCTGCGCGACCTGCGCGGATCCGACGTCCGCGCGTGGGTGCTGCGGGGCACCGAGGTGGGCCGCGGCCCGGACAACGAACCTCTGGTCCGCTGCCAGGAGCCGCTCGCCTGGGTGGCGGACAGCGCACTGGAGGAGTGCTCGGCGCTGGTCGACTCCCAGCACTCCGACGAGTGGGGACCGCTCGACCGCTCTAGCTCAGGTCGTTGAGCTTGCGTTCGGCGGCCTTGCGGGCCTTCTCCGCGGCGCCCGTGACCCGCTTCGCGTCCTCGAGCCGCTCCGCCGCCCGGTCGAACGCGCGCTGCGCCGCCAGCTGGTCGGCCTGAGCCTCGCCGAGGGCCTGCTCGGCCTCGTCCAGCGCCTGCTGGGCCTCGGCCCGCTTGCGTTCCTGCCGCTCCCGCCGCTTGCGGGCCAGCGCGTCCTCGCCGTCCTGAGCCGGCTCGGGCGTGGGGAGCGCGAACCCGAACCCGGAGTACTCCAGCGGCTTGGTCAGGTGCCCGGCGCGCACCTGCTCGGCGGACTCGGGGTCGGCCATCGCGGCCGTCAGCGTGTTGCGCACCTGCGTGACGGCGTCGTCCGCGAGCGGCCCGGTCAGCTCCAGCGTGCGGTAGACCAGCGTCTCCATGAGCTCTTTGCGCTTGCGGCCCAGCTCGCGCATGGTCAGCTGCGCCGTGGAGAGGCCCAGCGCCTCCTCCAGGCCCTCAGGGGCGTCCCGGACGAGCTTGTTGACCGCCCAGGCGCCCACGGTGGGCTTGCGGAGCTCCTGGATGGCCTTGGCCAGGTCCTTGTCCCCGGCCTGCTTGGCCGCGGCGTTGCGGGCCGCGGTGAAGTCCTTCGGAGGCAGGCCGTAGAGCTCGTCGGCGACCGGCTTCAGGTCCATGGGCGCAAGGTAGCGCCTGACCGGCCGTCAGTCCTGCTGAATGCTCTGGAGCATCGAGCGAGCTGTGGTCACGACCGGGTGATCCGGCCCGAGCACCTCCGTGCCGATGGCCTCCACGTCCAGCAACAGGCTTCGCGCCTGATCGTTTTCCCCGCAGCAGGCGAGGGCAGCCCCAAGCTTGCAGCCGGTGAACAGGGTGAGCGGGTGGTCAGGGCCGATGGTGCGCCGATGCCCGTCCCACACCTGCTCGCACACCTTTCGAGCGTCGTCGAAACGACCCAGCGCCCCGTACGCGTCGCTGAGCACGGACAGCGTTTCGAGCGTTCCTGCCCGCGCGGCAAGAGATTGTTCAAGCGCCACGACCGCCTTTTCCGGTCGTCCTGCGAGCGTGTACGCGAACCCGAGGTTGTCCATCGCCGTGAGCAGGTCATTGGTGTCGAACGGCTGTCCCTGCCACGGTTCCAAAGCACGTTCGAGCACGGCGACAGCTTCGTCCGCCCGCCCGGTCTTCATGCAGTACTGGCTGAGGAAATTCGCCGCAGACAGCGTGGCCGGGTGTTTCGCACCGAGCTTCTCGTGTCGTGTGACGAGGTCGATCCGCAGCTGAGCCAGGAAGTCTTCCGGCTGGGTCGTGCTGACCGAGGCGACGCGGCGGGCCTGCAGGAGGAACTCCTGATCATCTCCGAGTCGCGCGACGCTGTCCGCGTACACCTCCTTCGCGAGCGCATCGGCGCGGGAGAGGTCCGCGATCCTCCCCAGAAAGCCCGCTTCCCACAGCCGCAGGAGGATCACCGGCTTGACCACGTGCGCGGGTGCGGCCTGATCGGTGTTCGTCCACAACGCTTCGATCTGCCGCGCGAGCTCGTGGCCGAAGTGGCGGTTCTTCCAGGCTTCGTCGACGAGCCCGGTCCGGTTGAGGAGCAGAGTCGCGGCGAGGCCCACGCCTCTCCCCAGATCACGGACCACCCGTTGCACCAGCCGGTGCATGAGCACGGACGAGTCTCCGGCGAACTCCACCAGCGACGCCTCGTGCAGCTGTACCAGCTCGTCGTCGGCGGACTCGCCCAGCACCTGTCTCGACACGCCGTCCGGCGACAGCACCGATAGCACCTGCACGAGCTGGCTGTCCTGGAACGGTTCCAGCGCCATCAGGATCGCGGTCGCGGCACCGAGTGGGTACGGGTCACCGTCGCGCCGGACGAGGTACTTCTCCGCCGGGAACTCCCGGAAGTTCTCCAGGTACTTCGCGAAGTCCCATCGCGCGGCCCTGATCCGCGCCGCTGCCTGCGCGAGCGCCAGCGGCAGGTACCCGAGCTCGGCGGCGAGTTCGGCAGCGTCTGCGTCGAGCCCGGTGGCCTCGCGCAGGAATCGCGACGCGTCCTCCGACGTCAGGACGTCCACCGGCACCTCGTTACCGATCTGCGACCCGCGCCTGGTGCTGGTGATCACCACCTGGCAGCGTCCGACGGACGGCAGGTGCGGCCGGATCGCGTCCAGTGACACCACGTTGTCGAACACGAGCAGGGCGTTCCCGGACCGCGTCTGCAGGTGGTTGCGCACCCGCGCAGCCGTGACCTCGACGTCGTCCTCCGGCCGGTACAACCCCAGCCGGTCGGCCAGCTCCACCAGCCCGGCCTGGATCTGGCCGGGAGTCTCCGCCCCGATCCAGGACACCAGCCACCCGTCCGACACCCGCTGCCGGGCGTAAGCCGCGGCCAGCTGCGTCTTGCCCACCCCACGCTGCCCCGTGACAACGCACACGGGCTCGCTCAACAACTGAAGCGTCGCCGGCGTTTGAAAGTTGGGTGGCTCGTGCGGAATCAGTCCCGTGACCACCTGATCCGCAGGCACGGCGGGTAAACCGCGGTATTCCGCCCGCACCGGCATCCCGCCGTCCTGGTTTCGCACCGAACGATGCTAAGCCCGGCAATCGGGTAAACAGGATGGAGACATGCACACCAGGTGGAGATGGGTCCTGTTCGGCCTCGGCGCCGCCGTGGCCGCGGTCGGTCCGCTCGCGGCCACGGGCGGCCCCTGGTACGGCTACGTCTTCGGCGGCCTGTGGTTCCTCATGGGCGGCACGGTGGCGTGGCGGACCTTCAAGATGGGCACCAAGGTCACGAGCGAGGGCATCACGTCGAACGGGCTCGACCGGCAGGTCACCGTCGAGTGGTGTGACGTCGAGGTGATCGAACCCGCGCGCAAGAGGAACCTGGTCTTCTTCCACACCATCGCGCCCACGGCACGACTCCGCCGGGGCCGGCACGCGCTGACGGAGCTGAGCCTGCTCTCGGTCAAGAAGGACTCGGTGCCCGAACGGACCGCGAAGCACGTGACGGAACTCCAGCGCGCCCTCGACGCACATCGCGCCCGCTGTTCGGCGTGTGGAGCGCAGCCGAAAGTGCTCGCCACCCCGCAGGGGATCGTGGGCCGCCTGCGGGCGAGATTGCGTGAGCTAATGGGCGGAAATAGCGATCAGTCCATCGCCTGATGCCGGGATCCTGTTACACGCCAACGCCGTTCACCGTTGACAGTGCCTTGACATTCCCCTCCATCAGCTCTTGACTGGAGGACGGTTGCTCGTTCCACGGTGAAAGAGAAACGCGCAGCACTAAAAGCGCGCCCTTTCAAGCCGCTGAACAGTCCAATGTGGATCTGTGAATTGGTCCGATCCGACGATTGCCCCTCGCGAGGCGAAGAGATGTGCTTCGGAGCACTCTTTACCCCACGAAGGGCACATGCGCCGTGAAGAACTGGAGACGCCGCACCGGAACGGTCTTGCTGACCGCGGTGTTGGGCACTACCGGGTTCGGCTTCGCCGCCACCCCTGCCATCGCGCAGAACGCACCGCAGCAGCAGCCGGCCGCTGACAAGCAGCTGGACAAGCAGGACCGGGCGCTCGTCGACCAGGCGGCTCGCGAAGGCAAGCCGACCGTCGACCTGCTGGTCGCCGCCGAGGACGGCAAGACCGACGCCGCGGTCAACGACCTCAAGGCGCTCGGCGCCACGGTCCAGAAGACCGAGAAGGACGTCGACTACGTCAAGGTGACCATCCCGCGGGAGAACGCGGCCAAGGCCGCCAAGCTGGCCTCGGTCAGCACCGTGGACGTCGACGGCCTCGTCGCCCTCGACAACCCGCGTCCCGAGGGCATGGAGCAGCCCGCTCCGCAGAAGGCGCCGGACTCGAAGACCCCGCGCGTCAACCCGTACATGCCGACGCAGGACACGCAGGCGGCGCAGTTCGCTCTCGCGCACCCGAAGTGGGACGGCCGCGGCACCACGATCGCCGTGATCGACTCGGGCATCGACCTGGACACGCCCGCCCTGCAGACGACCAGCACCGGTGAGCGCAAGATCATCGACTGGTACAACGCGAACGCCACGAACTCCGGCGACGGCACCTGGGTCACCATGACCAAGACCGGTCGCGTCGGCAAGTTCACCGAGGGCGGCCGCGAGTGGACCGCGCCGGCGACCGGTGGCCCCTACTCGTTCGGCCTCTTCAGCGAGACCGCGGGCGACCTGAACCTCGCCAACAGCGAGACCGGCGGTGACATCAACCGCGACGGCGACCGCGCGGACGCCTTCGGTGTCATCCAGGACATCACGACGAAGGAAGTCTTCGTCGACACCGACGGTGACGGCAACTTCACCAACAACAAGCGCATGATCGACTACAAGGTCAAGCAGGACGTCGGTTACTTCGGTACCGACAACCCCGCGACCGCCGTCGTCGACCGCATCGCGTTCGTCGTGCAGACCGACCGCTCGATCTACGACAACGCGGGCACGCCGTTCGTCAACCTGGGCATCTCGGCCGCGCACGGAACTCACGTCGCCGGCATCACCTCGGCGTACAAGATGTTCGACGGCAAGATGGCCGGTGCGGCGCCCGGTGCGAAGCTGATGGCCATCAAGGCCTGCCTCACCACGCCGTCCTGCACGAGCTCCGGTCTCATCGACGGTGTCCTCTACGCCGCGCGCAACGGCGCCGACGTCGTGAACATCTCCATCGGTGGCCTCCCGGCCCTCAACGACGGCAACAACGCCCGTGCGGAGCTCTACAACCGCACGATCAACGAGTACAACGTCCAGCTGTTCATCTCGGCGGGCAACTCGGGCGCGGGCGCCAACACCGTCGGTGACCCGTCGGTCGCCACGGACGCGGTGAGCGTCGGCTCCTACATCACCAAGGAGACCTGGCTCTCCAACTACGGCTCGAAGACCGCGCAGAAGCAGAGCCTGCACGGCTTCTCGTCGCGCGGCCCGCGTGAGGACGGCGGCTTCAAGCCGAACATCGTCGCGCCCGGCTCGGCGATCTCCACCACGCCGCGCTGGCAGGCCGGCGGCCCGGTGGCGGGCACCTACGCCCTCCCGCCCGGCTACTCGCAGTTCAACGGCACCTCGATGGCCGCCCCGCAGGCGACCGGTGCCGCCGCGCTGCTCGTGAGCGCGTTCAAGGCCACGCACGACGGCCAGCGGCCCACCAGCGCCGAGCTGCGCTACGCGATCCAGCGCAGCGCGAACTTCGTGAGCACCCTCGGTGCCTACGAGCAGGGCGCGGGTCTGTTCAACACCAACGCCGCGTGGACGCTGCTGGACAAGCACTCCGTGCCGGACCAGGTCACCACGTCCGTCGCGGTCAACACCGTCCTCAGCGGACTGCTGGCCACCCCGAACGTCGGTGTCGGCATCCACGACCGTGAAGGCGTGACCGCGGGCCAGGAGTACACCCGCACCTACACGCTGACGCGCACCACGGGTCACGACGACGAGACGTACAACGTTTCCTGGAAGGGCAACGACGGCACGTTCACGGCGCCGAAGAAGGTCGACCTGCCGCTGAACAAGCCGGTCCAGTTCGCCGTCAAGGTCAAGGCCAAGACCGCGGGTGTGCACAGCGCCGTCCTGCAGCTCGACAACCCGGAGACCCCCGGCGTCGACGCGCAGACCCTGAACACCGTGTTCGCGGCGGAGAACTTCAACGCCGCCAACAAGTTCTCGGTCACCAAGTCCGGCACGATCGCGCGCAACCAGTCGACCAGCCTCTTCGTGAACGTGCCCAAGGGCACGACCGCGCTGAAGGTCGACATGAACGCCGGTGGCGCCGAGGCGGGCAAGGGCCAGGTCCGCTTCCTGCGCTTCACCCCGCAGGGTGTGCCGCTCGACGTCACCAGCTCGACCAACTGCTACAACCCGGACGCGGGCGCCGGTTGTGCCGGTGGCACGCCGACCAGCCGCACGGTGGCCAGCCCGATGGCCGGCGTGTGGGAGATCGTGATCGAGGCGCGTCGCACCTCCGACGCCGACGTGGCGCCGTACTCGGTGACCGCGTCCGTGCTCGGCACGACGATCAGCCCGAACCCGGACACCATCGCGTCCGGCACGGTGGGCACCCCGATCGAGCGCTCCTACACCGTCACGAACACGCAGGCCAGCTTCAACGGCCGGCTCGCGGCGGGCGCTGTCGGCAGTGCCAAGACGGCACGTCCGACGATCGCGAACCTGGAGTCCCAGCAGTACCCGATCGCCGTCACGGCCGGCGCGTCGAAGCTCACCGTCACGATCGGCAACCCCGCCGACCAGGGCGCTGACCTCGACCTGTCCGTCTACAACTGCACGTCGGGCAGCTGCGTGCTCGCCGGTCAGTCGGCGGACGCGGACTCCGAGGAGTCGGTGACCATCACCAACCCGGCCGCCGGCAACTGGGTCGCCCTGGTGGACGGCTACGCGGTGCCCGCGGGCACCACGGCGTTCGACTACTTCGACGTCTTCACCTCGGCCGGTCTCGGCACGCTGTCCGTCACGGACAGCAACGCCGACCGCGCCGCCGGTGCGTCGTGGAACGCCACGGGCGTCATCACGCCGCTGGGCCAGCCCGCAGCCGGCCGCGTGCTGCGCGGTGAGCTCGAGGTGCGCACGGCGGACAACACCGTCGTCGGTGGCGGCGCCGTGATCGTCCAGTCGGTCAGCTAACAGCTCGGTAGTACGCGGAAAGCCCCAGAATCCACGAGATTCTGGGGCTTTCTACGGTTCGGGCAGCTTGTTGCCGAGCGGCTCGTCCAAGTCCACCTTGGACACGCCCTTGATCAGATGCGCGTCTTCCACCTTGTCGACCGGCATCTCGGCGCGCAGGTAGCCGATTCTGGGATCCCGCGACTCGACGGTCGCGCCCAGCTTCTCCAGTGCCTGCTCGACCTCCTCGTCGCGTCCCGGCTGCACGGAGATCATCAGTGGCACTGTGAGGTGGCCGTCGCGCTTCGCCTGCTCGACCCGGAGCTTGTCCGGTTTTGCTGAGGACACGATCGGCACCTCCGCCAAGGGCACGGCTGGAGACCCGTTCGTACCACAACTGCCGAGAGCCAGCGCGCAGAACGCGACGGCGAGCGGTCTTCTCATGTGGAGAGGACGGGACGGGCTCCGCCGGCGGTTGCATCCTTTTTTCCGGCCGGTCTACCCCTTGGGGCCCGCAAACGCTTGCTCCCGCAGCGCCCCGTCGAGGCTCTCGCCGAACACCCGAGCGTCCGTGTGCTGGTCACCGGCGGGCTGAGCCTTCTTGACCCCGGTCACGGTCTTCGTCCTGACCTGCGGCAAGGCGCCACCGTGGTAGCGCTGCACCCAGTCGACCAGGTGCTCGCGCGTCAGGCACCGCAGGTCCCAGAGCTTTCCGGCATCAGCGGCGCTCACCAGCGCACGCAACCGCACGAACCCCTGCGTGGCCTGCGTGACCTGCAGAACCGACACCCGTCCGTCCCACAGGTCGCTGCCTTCCAGCATGGACCGCATCTCCTGCCGCATCGCCTCGACGGGCACCGTCCAGTCGAGATCGAGCTCCACGGTCCCGAGCAGCGCCGACTGCGTGCGCGTCCAGTTCTCGAACGGCGTCTTGAGGAAGTACGAGGTCGGCAGCACCATTCGCCGGTCGTCCCACAGGTGCAGCACCACGTACGTCAGCGTGACGTCCTCGACCCGCCCCCACTCGCCTTCGACCACCACGACGTCGTCGAGGCGCACCGCGTCGCTGAACGCGATCTGCAGCCCCGAGATCAGGTTGCCCAGCAACGACTGCGCGGAGAACGCCGCCACCGCACCGATGACCGCGGCAGAGGCCAGCACGGTGGACCCCACTGCCCGAGCCCCGGGAAAAGTCATCAGGATCGCGCCGATCGCCAGCACACCGATGACCACCAGAACCAACCGCCGCACCAGCGTGACCTGCGTGTGCACCCGCCGCGCGTGCCGGTTGTCCGTGACGTCAGTGCGAATCCGCGACAGCGAAACGTCCACAAGGGTGCTGATCAGCGCGGCCAGCAGCCACGCTCCAGCCAGGATCAACGCGATTCCCAGCACGTGCAACGTGACCGGGGCGTCGACCGGGTACGCGCTCAGGCTTATCTGAGCGGCCAGCAACGCGCCGAACACCTGACCGGGCCGGTACATCCGGCCGCTGAGGGTGAAGCGGCGGACCAGCCGGTGGATCACCTCCACCGCGAGTAGTGCGAAGGCCACTGAGCAGCCCATGACGACGAAAAGCACTGTGCCTCCTCCCTTATCGAGAGGGGGTACCCGGCGTCTGGGAAGGGGAACACCATGAGGCACCTCACGAAAACGGGCGGACAGCCTCAGCTGCCCGCCCGTTCCTCTTACCAGGTCAGAGTTCTGCCCTCGGAGGGAAGTCGTTCACCGCCTCGGCCAGGTACTCGGCCAGCCGTCCGTGGTAGGCGTCGTTGGGCACCCCGTTCGTGAGGTACTGCGCCGCCACCTTGCTCGCGTCACCGGGGTCGCGCACCGCCGCGTCGAAGTCGACGATGTGGTCCGCGTCGTAGTTCCGGTAGTTCGTCAGCATGTCCGCGTTGAGCTGTTGCCGCTGCACTTCCCGCTGGTCGCCGACCGCGAGGCCGAGCGGCGGGATCGTCGTGAGCACCACGTGCAGCGCCGTGCCGTCCTGCCTGAGCTGTTTCTTCAGGCCGGTGCGGGTGTTGATCAGGTCCGTGAGCGAGGCGCGGACCTGGTCGGCGGGCACGCCTCGGAGGATTTCCGCGCTGCCCAGTGCGACGAGTGCCGTCCGGGCGTTGGCCGCGCTGAGCACGGACCGCTCGATCTCGGTCTTGTAGTCGGGTCCGAGCAGCACACCGGTGTTGGGGAACGGTGCGAAGTCGGGCTGCTGGTAGCTCAGGAGAGCGTCGTTGACCGTCAGCACCCGCTGGTGCGCCCGCACGTCGGAGACGTTGCCGTTGAACCAGTTCACGTGGTTGGACGCGCCGGACAGCGACCGGCCGATCACGAACTTCCCGTTGGCGGCGAAGGGGATCACGTCGTAGATCGCGCCCTGCAGCTTGCCGTTGACGTACAACTTGGCCGTGCGCGTCTCCGCGTCGAAGGTGCCGGTGAGATGCGTCCAGTCCGTCGTCGCCTCGTCCCACGAGGGCATGTCCCGCACCCACGGACTCGTCGTGCTGTCCGAGCCGCGCAACGTGAAGATCCAGCGTCGCTTCGTCGGCGAGTAGTGCAGGGCGAACCCGTCGGCGTTGGCGCCTTCCTGGCTCACCGCGGTCTGCGCGGTGGTCAGCGACCGGGTCTTGACCCAGGCGGACACGCTGAAGTTCCTCGTGGTGTCGACGACCTTGCCGCTGGTGGCCAGCGCCGCGCCACTGCCGCTGAGCAGCACACTGCCGTTGTGGTCCGGTGAGAACGCGACGTTGCCGGTCGCCGTGGCGGGAGCGGTCCCCGCGGAGTCGCGTGCCACGGTGCCGCTGCCGTCGTCCAGCTTCCACCTGCCGACGTCCGGCACACCCGCTCGGCTCGCGTTGACCAGGCCGCCGGGCAGCACCTGCCCGACGGAGCCCAGCTTGCCGGGGAGGTGGTCGACCCAGGTGTCGCGCTGGGCCGAGCCGGGAGGTGCGGTCGCGGACAGCGAGTCGCCCAGCACCACCACGGTGCCGGAGCCGGCGTCCGTGGTGGACACGTCCACCGCGGAGACGAAGTAGCTCCCGGTCAGCGTCGCCGTGAACGGCGTACCGGTCGTGTCGGCGACGTTGTTGTTCCAGGCCAGGAAGGTCGGCGCCGAGGCACCCCCGTGCACCGGCGCGAGCGTGGTGCCGGTGGGGATGTAGGTGCTGACCACCAGGTTGCCGTTGCCGCCCGGCATCGCGATCGGGTCGCTGTAGATTTCCGCGCCCGCGTTCAGGGTGACCGAGGCGCTGCCGGAGAACTTCAGCGCGGTCGGCGCCGCGGTGGTCGCCGCCTCCGTGCCGGACTGCGCCGCCACCGAGGCCGCGCCGATCTGCAGCGGGGAGTCGTTGCCCACGTTGGAGAACTTGACCCGCACCTGCGCACCCCGCACGGTCGGCTTCAGCACCGTCCGCAGTGTCCGGTCGGTGAACCAGTAACCGTCCGGTGGCACGACCGCTCCATCGGCCGGTGCCGCCCAGGTGCCGACCCAGCCGGCGTCCACCGGCCTGGGCGCCATCGCCAGGACGTGCAGCGCGGTCGAGATGACGCCGGGTGCCAGTGCCGCACCGGAGTTCGGCAGGGTGATCGACTTCAGCGTCTTGTTCGGGTCGGTGGGCAGGAACACCGGCCGGATGACGGGCCGGCGGGTGCGGTCGACGGTGCTGAGGACCTTCCAGTACGGCAGCACGATCTCGTCCGTCTGCAGGGGCGCGGCGGTCCAGTCACCGACCTTCGGCATCGTCGGATCCGAGGTGGTGCCGTCGGTGTAGGTGATCGTGGCGTTGCGCGCCGCGGTCTCACCGGCCGTGCTGAGCACCAGCAACCCCACCGAGTTCGCCTTCACCTGCTGGGTGGCGGGGAAGGGGATGGTCTGGCCGATCGCCACGACGTTGTCGTTGCCGGTGGCCGGGTTGCGCGCGGGCATCGTGAACGTGGCGCCGTTGACGGACAGGACCGATCCGGGGGCGAGCCCGGCGGCGGCCATGGCCTCGGTGGACAGACCGGAGTTGACGTAGTCCAGCGCCGCGGTCGGACCGGCGTCGTTGCCGATGCCCCGGTTGTTCATGGCGTCGCTGAAGCTGGCCGTCGTGACGTTGTTGATGGGCAGGAACGTCAGGTAGTCGAGGCCGATCCGGTAGCGGGCGTGGGTCGAGGCCGGATCGGTCCCGACCGCCGTGAACGTGATCCTGTGCTTGCCGGCGGTGAGGTGCACACCGTTGAGCGGCACGAACTTCGCCGCGGCCGCGGGGTCGTAGCCGTTGACGGGTGTCGTGTCCGTCCGGCCGATCGGCCTGTCGTCGACCTTCACGCTGAAGTTGCCGTAGTGGAACGCCGCGGTCATGCCGAGGCCGACGGCGTAGTCGGCTTCGATCGGGGTGCTGAACTCCAGGGTGAACGACTTGCCGAGCTCGTCGTTGTCGAAGCGGCGCTGCGCGTTGCTGTTCCAGGCGGGACCGCAGCAGTCGGGCATGTGGTCCAGCGGTTTGTCGGTGGCGACGACCGGCATGACCTCGGCGTCGAGCTTGACGGTGGGCGAGAGCTCGAGGAAGTCGAACCCGGTCTTGAACGTGGTCGCGGTCGAGCCGGGTTTCTTGTTCATGGTCACCTTGAGCCGGTGCCATCCTTCGGTCAGCTGGACGCCCGCGAGTTTCTGCTTGTCGTATCTGGGCGTCGCGGAGTTGGAGACGAACGGCTTGCTCACCGGGGCGCCGTCGAGGGCGAAGGTGAGCTGGTCCGGCCACGCGGTCGTGCTGTTCATCAGCCCGGCGGTGATGTCGTAGTCACCGTTGGCGGGCACCCGGAACTCGAAGGTCACCCACGCGCCGTCGGTGGTCGACTGCATCGACAGGTACTTGCCGCCGGAAGCCGCGGCGTCCGGGACGAAGCTGAACTCCATCCCCTGCGACTCCGGCGAGTACACGTCAGGGGTGTTCTCGAACTCGTACTTCGCCGTCGGAGCCGGCGTGACGAACGAAGGGGACACGTAGAACTCGAACGCCTGCGACTCCGGTGACAGCTTGTGGGCTTCGTCGAAGCTGCGCACGTGCAGGGTGTGCCGGCCGGGCGTGAGGGTGGACGGCACGGTGATGGTCGCGGAACCGTCGGTCGTGCCCACCCAGCCGCCGTTGGCGAACGTCCTGTTGTAGTCGCAGTCCGTTGTGGACGGTACGGTCTCGGTACCGGCACCGGCGAAGGTGTAGGTGAAGCCGGAGATGTACTTGCCGCCGTTGGCGTTGAAGGTGAACTTGCCCGGCTGGTTCTGCGGCCGCGACCAGTAGCCGCCGACGTAGTCGTCGCTCTTGATCGTCGGGACCTGGGTGATCGGTGTGCCGCGCACGTAGAAGTGGGTGTGCGGCGACTCGTCCGACCAGAGGTAGTACCCGGCGTTGCCCGGGTAGATGTTCCGGCCGTACGACTTGTACTTGTACAGGCCGTCGATGAGCGTGTTGTCGCTCGTGAAGCTGCCGACCGAGCCGGACGAGATCTCCGGCGGCACACCGGTCTTGGCGACGGTGGTCCCGTCCGCGTTGATGATCTCGTGGAAGAGGTGGAGGTTGAGCGCCGGGTTGTTGCTGTCCTCCATCGTCGACGAGACGGTGGGCTTCGAGTCCGGAGTGCGGATCGAACCGTTGCAGATCACGGAGTTGCTGACCGAGTACGGCTTGGGGTTCTGCGGCCGGAACGAGAACTTGATGTCGAGACGGGGGTTGTTGCCGAACCGCTTCCAGTGGTCCATCGTGTCCTCGTTGCCGGGAGCGCGCAGACCGAGGTTGAGCCACTGGTAGTCCCACCTGGCGGCGTCCCTGGCGACACCTTCGACCTCGAACTCCACCTCGCGCGCACCACCGCACTGGTCGCCGACGTTGGACCACTTCGTGTCGATGTCGGTCGTGCTGGCGGGGCCAGGCCACCTCGTGCCGGAGTTGATGCCGGAACCGATCATCGCGACGGTCGGCTCCGAGGTGCAGCCCATCGCGGTGTGCGCCTGGGTGACCCAGAAGCCGGCGTCGAAGATCGTGGCCTCGTAGCCGAAGCGGTGGTTGAGCTCGCTCACGGGGAAGTCGAAGTAGGACCGGGCCTTGAAGCTGCTGCTACCGCAGCTGCTGTCGCGGTACCTGTCGCAGTAGCCGACCTTGGCCCAGTCACCGGTGTTCCAGGTCTGCCAGCCGGCGCTCGTGACCGTGATCCAGTTCGTCCGGTTCTTCGAGAGCGGAGGGTCGATGTAGACGGGGTACCGCACGTCCGGCCCGGTCAGTGCGCCGGGGGCGGGCTTGATCTCCACCTCCGTCGCGCCGTCGCCGGTGGGCTTGGCGGTCATGTCCAGCTTGGAGATCTTGCCGTTGGAGGGGTCGATGCCCTGCACCGAGCCAGGCTTGCCGGCTTTGGAGGAGTCCCACATGATCGGCGACGACCCGCCGAACGCGACGTTCCCCTTGCTGTCGCTGGCTTTCAGCAGGTCGTCCGATTCGGACAGTTGAACACCGTCGCCGGAGAGGCGGTACTTGATGCGGGTCAGTTCGGGGTTGGCCGCGGCCTCGGCGTTGTGCACGACGAGGACGTGCGAGTAGCCGAGGTTGTTCGCCTTGACTTTGAGGTCGACGCCGGGAAGGACGCCGGCGTAGGTGGCGGAGTCACCGTCGATGACGGGTTTGGGCAGGGGCTTGTCCCAGTTGAGCGAGACCGACTTGTCGCCGTCCTTCAGCGTCGCGAGCGGGCCGTCGCCGCCGCCGGAGAACGCCAGGTCCGAAGTGGACGCCTTGGGTGCGATCTTGCCATCCGCGTGCTGCACCAACGAGTTGTCCGCGGCGATCCACTTCCCGTCGCGCTTCACGCGCACCGGCTGGTTGTGGACGCTGAGGGTCATCGTGCCGTCCGGGTTGGCGCGCACGACGGAGTTCTCGGTTGTCTTCTCGGAGATCTCCACCGGCTGACCGGTTCGCTGCGCCTCGGTCGCCGCGTTCGTCTCGCTTTGCGGTGCGGCGGCGGGCTGCGGAGCGGTGGGCTCGGGCCGGGGCGCCGCCATCGCGGGCTGGGTGAGGCTCAACGCCGTCGCTGCCGCGGCCAGCACGGCGACGGCGAGCCTGGCTCTGGACCGTCTGGCAGAGATCGATCTTGGACGCACTTGTACAACCCCCAGGTCTGACCGGCCGCGAGATGCGGCCGCGGCGCACGATAACTCTGCCGAGTCCTCAAAGGCCAGAGGGATGTTGGCCACTCGGGTGACGCGGCGAACAACATCTGCAATGCATCTTCCCGAACCGCCGGTCGCTGGCTTACAGTCCCCGTCGCGGTGCTCCGTGCGGGGTACCAGTGCGCTGGGGGGTGTACGTGTCAGACGGAGATTTCGCGCGTGCTGAATCGGCCGGTTCGGGCCTGAGACGCAGACGCAGACGAACCAGGATCGCACTTCTCGCGGTGCTCGCCGTCCTGTCCTCGACCGCCGTGGCCATCACCGTGACCAGGTCGTCGACGCAGGAGACGGGCACCGCTTCCGCGCGCGTCCTCGATCACGTCGACCTTCCTGTGGCACAACGAGAAGAGCCGCCGGTGCCGGAGAACGGCGAGCTGCGCGACGCGCGCTGGCCGTCGGGAGCCCGTGGCACCGTGCTGGCCACGAGCAGCCCCCGCCAGGTCGCGAAGACCCAGGTCACCGTCGCGAAGAAGACCGGGAAGCCGCAGGTCGTCGCGGCGACGGTGATCGACCAGGAGCGGAGCCGCAAGGCCGGCGTCTCCGGTGTGGTCCTCGAAGTCCGCCCGACCGGCGAGGCCGAGGACGGAGACACACTCTCAGTGGGTCTCGCCTACGGGGAGTTCGACAAGGCCATCGGCGGTTCCTTCGGTTCACGCCTGGGCCTGGCCACGATGCCCGCCTGCGCGCTGACCACTCCGGAACGCCCGGAGTGCCGGGTGCAGGAACGAATCCCGTCGCACAACGACCGCGCCAAGCGCACGGTCACCGCCGACATCCCCGCCGAACCGGTGCTGCTCGCGGCGGTGGCGGACCAGTCCGGCCCGCAGGGCACGTTCAAGGCGAGCTCCCTCGGCCCGTCCGGCAACTGGTCCGTCTCTCCCGGCACCGGTTCCTTCAGCTGGTCCTACCCGGTCGACGTCCCGGCCCCTGCCTCGGGCAAGGTCGCCCCGAAGCTCTCGCTCGCCTACAGCTCGTCCAGTGTGGATGGACGGACTTCCGCGACGAACGGTCAGGCGTCGTGGATCGGTCAAGGCTGGGACTACACCCCGGGTTTCATCGAGCGTTCCTACAAGCCGTGCAGCGAGGACAAGACGCTCCCGCAGGCCCAGCAGACCGCGGACAACTGCTGGCAGGGTCAGATCGTCACGATGAACCTGGGTGGTCAGTCCAACCAGCTCGTGCGCGACGACAACACCGGTGTCTGGCGCACTTCGGGTGACCACGGCGCCAAGGTGGAACTCGTGCAGGGGGCCGCCAACGGCCTTGCCGAGGGCGAGCACTGGAAGGTCACCACGACCGACGGTGTGAGCTACTACTTCGGCCGCAACAGGGGTGACGGCTACAACGGCCAGGAGGAGACCAAGTCCGCCTGGGGCGTGCCGGTCTACTACCCGAAGGCCGGAGACAGCTGCTACCGCGCCACTTTCGCCGACTCGTGGTGCAAGCGCGGCTGGCGCTGGATGCTCGACTTCGTCGAGGACCCGCACGGCAACGTCACCTCGTACTACTACACGCCCGAAACCAACTTCTACGGCGCCAACGGCAAGAACACGGGCGTTGAGTACACCCGTGGCGGCACGCTGAGCCGCATCGACTACGGCCTGCGCAAGGTCGGCGGCTCCATCTACACCACGCCCGCACCGAACCAGATCGTGTTCACCCCGGCTGCCCGGTGCGTCCCGGCCGACGGCTACAACTGCGACCTGGCGCAGCTCGACGAGTCCAAGGCCAAGTACTGGCCGGACCTGCCCCAGGACCAGATCTGCAAGCCAGGTGCTACGTGTGAGAACCACGCCCCGTCGTTCTTCTCCACCCAGCGGCTGAGCAAGATCACCACCCAGTACACGGTCGGCGGCTCGACGAAGCCGGTGGACGTGTTCGAGCTGGGGCAGACCTATCCCGAGCTGGCGGACAAGGAACTGCGGCTCGACTCGATCAAGCGCACCGGGTACCACCCGGACGGCGCGTCGATCGCCATGCCGCCGATCACGTTCGAGAGCCAGGCGCTCGCGAACCGCGTCGAGGGCTACAACTCGACCGGTGCTTACTTCCACTGGCGTCTCACGAAGGTCAACACGGACACCGGCGGCCGGATCAACGTCACCTACAGCGACCCGGACTGCACCTCGTCCAGCTATCCGACGAACTTCGCCCAGAACGACCGGCTCTGCTACCCGGTGTACTGGACGATGCCGCTCAACAGCGACCCCGTGCTCGACCTCTTCCACAAGTACGTGGTGCGCAAGGTCGTCGTCGAGGACAGCAACAAGGTCGGTGACGACCCGCCGCGGCCGGTGTCCCCGCAGCAGATCACGACGTACCGCTACCTGGGCACGCCCGCGTGGCACTTCGACGACAACGAGCTCGTCAAGCCCGAACACCGCACCTACGGCCAGTTCCGCGGCTATGAGAAGACCGAGGTCCTCAAGGGTGACGGCGACGGCCCGGAGAAGGAGACCCTGACCCGGTCGACGTTCTACCGCGGCATGGGCGGCACCATCACCGACTCGCGCGGACAGTCCGTTGTGGACAACAACCTCTTCGCCGGCACCGTTCGGGAGGAAGAGGTCTTCGACGGCGACGGCGGTACGCGCCTGTCGTCGAGCTTCTCCACCCAGACGGTGGTCGGCTCGCCCACGGCCAGCCGGGCTCGCCCGGGCCTGGACCCGTTGACCGCCAACGTGGTCGAGGTCGCCGGTACCGCGTCCGTCACCTATCTCGCCGGGGGCGGGGAGAAGAAGGCCTCGACGGTCAACCGCCACGACGCCCTCGGCCGTGTGGTCGCGAAGACCGACTCCGCCGACGGCCTCCCGGACCTCTGCACGACGAGCAGGTTCGCGGAAAACCTCGCGCTCGGCATCCGCGATCGGATCTACGAGGTCGTCCAGTCGCAGCAGGCCTGTCCGGCGGAGGGCGTGGCGCCTTCACCGGTCACCAAGCTGGTCCGCACCTACTTCGACGGCTCGGCCACGCTCGGCGCGATCCCCGGCGTGGGCAACCCGACCAGCACCGCCGAGGCGGTGCGCGCGCCCGACGGCTCGCTCACCTTCCAGCCGAGCGGCACCATCTCCTACGACTCGTCGGGCCGGCCCAACAAGACCGTCGACGCGTCCAACCGCACCACCCTCACCAGCTACACCCCGGCTGACGGCGGACGACTGTCGAAGATCGTCTCCGTCAACGCGAAGAATCAGACCAGCACCGTCGAGTTCGAGCCGTCGCGCAGCGCCACCGTCAAGACCACCGACGTGGGCAACCGCGTCACGGAGGCGACCTACGACGCACTCGGCCGGCTGACCGCGTTGTGGAAACCGGGACAGGCCAGGAGCATCAGCGATCCGTCGGTGAAGTACGAGTACGTGCTGCGCGCCGACGGGCCGCTCGCGGTGACGTCGAAGGCGCTCGTCGACAACGGCACCAGCAAGAACTACGTGACCGCGGTCAGCCTGTTCGACGCGTTCGGTCAGTCGCGTCAAACGCAGTCGGAAGCGCTCGACGGGTCGGCCAACCGCGTGATCAGCGAGACGTTCTACGACTCGCACGGCTGGGCGGTGTCGAGCAACAACGGCTTCCTCGTCGCGGGAGCCCCGGGCACAACGCTGGTCGACGTCGCGGAAGCGTCCGTGGACAACCGCACGGTCACTCAGTTCGACGGTTCCGGTCGCGCCGTGCAGGCCACGTCCTACAAGGGACTCACCGCGATCAAGCAGACCAAGACCGTCTACGGCGGCGATCGCACCACGACGTTCCCGCCGACCGGTGGTGTGATCAACGAACAGATCAACGACGCCCGCGGCCGGGTCGTGGAAACCCGTCAGTACACGACCGCACCCGCGGTCAACGGGTCCGTCGTCTCCGGCGGCGCGTTCCAGGCGACCACGCGCCGGTACACCGCCAACGGCCTGCTGGACCAGATCAAGGACACGGCCGGCAACGAGTGGTCGTTCAACCACGACCTGCGTGGCCGCGTCGTCAGCCAGACCGATCCCGACGCGGGCACGGTGAGCACCACCTACGACGCGCTCGGCCAGATCGAGTCGACCCGCAACGCCGCCGGGCAGATGTTGTTCTACGAGTACGACGAACTCGGCCGCAGGACGGTCGAGCGCGCCGACTCGAAGACCGGCGCGATGCTCGCGCAGTGGCGTTACGACGGTGCCACCAACGGCGTCGGCCTTCCCTTCTACAACACCCGGTACACCGCGAACGGCAACTTCGACTCCGGCCCCAGCGCCTACGACGGCGCGGGCAACGTGACCGACCTGATCCTGCGTGTTCCGGCGTCGGAACACGGCCTGGCCGGCACCTACACGACGAAGACCGCCTACACGACGACCGGCCTGCCGAAAACCTTGACGCTGCCGGCGAAGGGCGGACTTCCCGGAGTCGCGATCGCCACGTCGTACACCAAGTACGGACTGCCGGAGAAGACCGAGGGCTACAACGCGTACGTCTCCGCGTCCACCTACACGCCGTTCGGTGAACCGCTGAAGTACGTGCTGGGCGCCAACAACGCGGCCACCGATCTGTCCTTCGACTACGACGCCCACACCCGCCGCCTGGCGCTCACGAAGCTCTCCGGCGGGCCGTCACCCCTGATCGACCAGACCACCTACAGCTACGACCACGCGGGCAACCTGCTCAAGCAGATCAACAACCAGGGTGACCGCGGCGTCCGCTCGCAGTGCTTCGCCTACGACACGCTGCAACGCCTCACCGAGGCGAGGACGTCGACCGACGCCTGCGCCACCGCCCCGTCCAAACTGACCCTCGGAACCCTGTCGCCGTACTGGCACTCCTGGACCTTCGAGCCGACCGGCCTGCGCAAGACCCAGGTCGCGCACAGCCTGACCGCGGGCCAGCCGGACAAGACCACCACCTACGACTACCCGGCCGCGGGCGCCGCCCGTCCGCACTCGCTGACGAGCACCTCCGACGGCACCTCGTACACCTACGACGCCTCGGGCAACACCAAGACGCGCACCCTGCCCACCGGCGTCCAAACCCTCGACTGGGACTACTCGAGCAGGCTGAAGTCCGTCACCGCGCCGGAAGGCACCACGTCGTACATCTACGACGCCGACGGCAACCAGCTGATCCGCCGCGACCCGGACAAGACGACGCTGTTCGCGCCGGGCCAGGACCTCGTCCGCAACCACGAGTCCGGCATCGTCACCGGCACCCGCTACTACGCGCACAACGGCACCAAGGTCGGCATGCGCATCGCCGGCGGCAACTTCAAGTTCGAGGTGTCCGACCTCCACCAGACCGGCCAGCTGACCGTCGACTCGGTCTCACGCGACGTCACCCGCCGAGCATCAGACCCGTACGGCAACGTGCTGGGCGAGATCACCGGCGGCCCCTGGCCCAACGGCCGAGGCTTCCTCGACAAACCCGTGTCGTCCGTGACGGGCCTGACCGACATCGGCGCTCGCAAGTACGACGCGTCGACCGGCCGCTTCATCTCGGTCGACCCGCTGCTCGACCTCACCGCCCCGCAGACGTGGACCGGCTACACCTACGCGAACAACAACCCCACGACGTTCGCGGACCCGACCGGTCTCTTCTGCGACGGCTGCGAGTACGCGGGCAGCGGCGACAACCACGGCGTCGGCTGCTCGTACGACCCGACCGGTTCCTGCCGCTCGCAGGAGGAAGTCGACCTCTCGTACCAGATCCGCACAGGTCGCAACGAGGACACGACCAAGCAGCCGATGATCGGCGGCCGCCGCGTGCCCACGTTGAAGGAGCTCAACAGCCGGGTCGTCTACGGCACCTTCGGCAACAACGACTACCTGGAAGGTGTCGAGGCCTGGGCGAAGCGGACCTGTCAGCGCGCGAGTGCCGCGGATGGTGACTTCTGCAGCGCGGCCGACGCGATGGGGCTGTTGGACCCGAACCCGGTGGGCAAGGCGATTCTCGAAGTCGCCTTCCAGTTCGTGTGCAACAGGTTCGCGCCCTGTGCGGTCGCTTCCATGGCCGTCGGGTTGCTGATGGCGATGAACGAGGGGCCTGAGGCCCAGGTCGACGCGGCGATGGACACGAAGGGGCCGCGCTCGCCCAGCACCACCAAGAGCCGGACTGCGGGATGCACGGGAGCGAACAGCTTCACCGGCGACACGCTGGTGTTGATGGCGGACGGGTCGACGAAGCGGATCGACGAGATCGAGGTCGGCGACAAGGTCGCCAACAGCGATCCCGAGAGCGACAACACCGAGCAGCACGAGGTCCTTTTCGTTCATGTCACGGACGAAGACAAGGACTACGTCGACCTGACCATCTTGACTCCTGAAGGCGTCGAGACGATCAACGCGACGGCGCACCACAGGTTCTACAGCGTTGCAGCAGGCGATTGGGTTCACGCGACGGATCTGAAGGCCGGCGACGAGCTCAACACGCCTGGCAACGGCCGGGTTGTGGTCGGGTGGGTGCGCGACTACACGGCGCAGCTCCGGACGTTCAACCTGGCTATCGACACCGTGCCGACGTACTACGTGCTGGCTGGTGGGACACCTGTACTCGTCCACAACGACGGCTTCGAGTGCCGGATCGGCTCCAACGGCTGGCCGATGCCGGACAACAACAACTGCAAAGAATGTGCACAGACGATCAAGGGGTTGATCGGCGGCGACATCTATCACGTCACAGACGCGTCTGGCACTGGGAGGTTGGGGCCCTCGAAGCACAACCCTCACGGAACCTGGCATCACCACTACGTCGTCATCAAGGACGACATCGCCTATGATGGATTCACGGGCTCTAAGGGCATGCCGTTCCAAGAATACAGAGACCAGTGGTTGTACGGTGAATACCTCAGTTTCGCACTGGTGGAGTGATCGAGTGATGGATCTGCCTGAGCTGTGCTTCCACCTGCGGAACCGGCGCCGAATCTATCTGTTCGATGACAGGTACGGATCGGCTGTGGGCTTCGTCGAGGGCTACAACTCGGCCTTCGGCGGGGTGCCGCTCTCCGGTTTTCAGGACTATGTGGCGACCTGGGTTGGGCGCAGTAGCTCGGCAGTGCATTGGTCGTATCTGATTGCATCGACGTCGATCCCAGAATTCCTTGACGGGACTTTTGATCCGAACAAGGTGCCGGCCGAGCTAGGAGTTCTGCTCACCGACAAGCTGATCGACCTGCTCGAGGCGTTTCATGCGGATGGCGCTTCTGAACGGTAGACCGGGTCGGACGAGACCTCGGTGAGCAGTTCGGGGTGACGAGCGAGGGCCACATGCCCTCGCTCGTCACCGCTCTCCTCTTCCAAGGCACCGTTGCGCTTCCGGTTTGAGTCTGTAAGACTCAAACTATGTTCACCACATCGGAGGCGCTGGGCCTGGTCGAACGCGCCACCTCACCAGAGGGGTTGTTCGGCCCGCGCACCGCCGACCCGGCCAAGCGCAAGGAGGCAAGGCGCCGCTACCACGCGCTGGCCTCGGTGCTGCACCCCGACGTGGTCGGACCGGCCAACACGCGGGCACACGCGGCCTCGGCGAACCTGACGCGGCTGCACCACGAGTGGACGCACAGCACGAGCGTCGAACTCAGGACCAGGACCGGCGTCTACCGCATCGGGGAGCCGTTCGCGGTCGGCAGCATCGCCAACCTGTACGAGGCCGACGGCCCGTACGTCGTGAAGGTGGTGCGCAACCCGGCGCTGAACCCGCTGCTGCACGGCGAATGGCAGGCGTTGCGCCAGTTGGAACGCTTCACCGACCGTAACCAGTGGCTCAGGCCCTTCTACCCACGCCTGCTCGACACCTCGGGCGATGTCGCCAAGGGATCACGAGCCTTCACGGTGCTCGACCCGCTGCTGGACGGGTTTGTGACGCTCGCGGACGTCAAGAACGCCTTCCCGCGGGGCCTGGACGGGCGCGACTACGCGTGGATGCACCGCAGGCTGCTCAAAGCACTGGCCGGTGCACACCAGATCGGTCTGGTGCACGGGGCCGTGACCGCCGAGAACGTCCTGGTGCACCCGGAACAGCACGGCATCGTGCTGGCCGGCTGGTCGTTCGCCGTCGAGACCGGTCAGAGGCTCCTCGCGACCAGCAAGACCATCGCCTATCCGCCGGAAGTCCTGGCTGGAGAACCGGTCACGGCCGCGACGGACGTCCACATGGCACACACGCTGATGATCGAACTTTTGAGCCACAACGAACTTCGGCAGATCGCCTTCGCCCGAGGATGTCTGCAGGAACTCCCGACGCGCCGGCCTGACGCCGCCGACCTGCTGGGCGAGTACGACGACCTGCTCGAAGAACTGTACGGACCAAGGGTTTTCCGCCCGTTCGCTCTGCCACGAGGAGAATGACCATGGGACACGGCAAGTGGGATGACAACGCGTACGCGGCGGCGAAGACCTTCCGCGCGGCCAAGGGGATCGCGGACTTCGGCTACACCGCCTCGATCAAGTCGGCACCCTCGTCGAGCTGGAAGGCCGCGCCGGCGCTCGACCCGCTGAACGTCGCGTACCGCGAGTGCCGGGATTCGCCCGACCACGCCGACTCGACACCGATCGCGGTGCTGTTCGACGTGACGGGGTCGATGGGGGCGGTGCCGCGGATCATGCAGGGCAAGCTCGGCAAGTTGCACGGGCTGTTGCAGCGCAAGGGATATCTCGCCGATCCGCAGCTGATGTTCGGCGGGATCGGGGACGCCGACAGCGACCGAGTGCCGTTGCAGGTCGGGCAGTTCGAGTCGGACAACCGCATGGACGAGCAGTTGCGGGACATCTTCCTCGAAGGCAACGGCGGCGGGCAGAAGAGCGAGTCCTACGAGCTGGCCGCGTACTTCGTCGCGCGGCACGTGGTCACCGACGCGTGGCAGAAGCGCGGGCGGAAGGGCTATCTGTTCATCATCGGCGACGAGCTGAACAAGCCGCGGCTGGAGGCCAAGCACATCCGCCGGTTCATCGGTGACGACGTGAAGCAGGACATCGACCCGGTGTCGGTGTACCGGGAGCTCGCTCTCAAGTGGAACGTCTACTTCATCCTGCCCAACCAGTCGTCGTACTACAACGACGACAGCATCGGTGACCACTGGCGGGCGATCCTCGGGCAGAACTTCCTCAAGCTGGACGACCCCGGCGCGGTGTGCGAGCTCATCGCGGCGACGATCGGCATGGAGGAGCGCGTGGTCGACCTCGACCAGGCGCTGGTGGACCTCGCCGAGATCGGGTCGGTCGCGGAGAGCAAGGCCGTCGGCAAGGCCCTGGTCGCCGTCGGCAACGCCGCACGGCCGGTCGTCGCCGCACCGCTCGGCATCGACGGTCCCGACGACGTGGCGCTGAGCTGATGAACGACCACGTGATCGTCGTCGGGCTGGGGTTCGGCGACGAGGGCAAGGGGGCTGTCGTCGACGCGTTGTGCGCCGACGGACCGGTGTCGGCCGTCGTGCGGTTCAACGGGGGAGCGCAGGCCGCGCACAACGTGATCGCCGGCGGCAGGCACCACACCTTCAGCCAGTTCGGGTCGGGCACGCTCGCGGGCGTGCCGACCTGGCTGTCGCGGTACGTGCTCGTCGAACCGATCGCGCTGGCCACCGAGTCGCGCGAACTGGAGGCGCTCGGCGTCGCGAACCCGCTCTCGCTGATGTCGGTCGACGCCGGCGCGCTGCTCACCACGCCGTTCCACGTCGCCGCCAACCGGGCCAGGGAGAGGGCACGGGGCGGCGACCGGCACGGGTCGTGCGGGAAGGGGATCGGCGAGACCGCCTGGTACGGGCTGCTCGCGGGGGCGAGTGAGGGGGACGTGGTCGAGGGGCAACGGGTGCTCGGCGAGCCGGGTCCCGCCCCGACCGTCGGCGACTGCCTGAACCCGGCGGTGCTCCGGCGCAAGCTGGACGCACTGGCCAGGTTCTACGAGCCGCTGATCGGCGCCGGCCCGGGCGTCGGCGAACTGGCAGGGCTCTACGCCGCGTTCGCGGACGCCGTCCGGATCACGACCGGCGACGAGGCCGGGCGCCTCGCCGACACCGGACGGCTCGTCTTCGAGGGCGCACAGGGCGTCCTGCTCGACGAGACGTACGGGTTCCACCCGCACACGACCTGGTCCACCACCACACCGCGCAACGCGAAGGCGCTGCTCAACGGGCGCCGGGCCCGCGTGCTCGGGGTGACCAGGACCTACCAGACGCGGCACGGTGCGGGCCCGCTGCCGACGGAGGACCAGGCCGTCGTGGACCGGTTCCCCGAGGCGCACAACGGCACGGGGGAGTTCCAGGGCGCGTGGCGGGCCGGGCACCTGGACGCCACCCTGCTGCGCTACGCCGTGGAGTGCTGCGGCGGCATCGACGGGCTGGCTGTGACGCATCTGGACGCCCGCGGGCTCAAGATCGCGACTCCGGCGCTGGAGGAGATGCCCGATCCCGTGGCGTACCTGGAGGATCTGCTCGACGTCGAGGTGCTCGTGACCGGGACGGGCCCGTCCAGGACCGACTACGCGGTGCGGGAGAATTCACGCCATGATCGAGTCGACGCTGGTGTCGGTGGACGTGATCGTGCTCCGGTTTGATCCGGACGCACGCGCTGTGCTCGTGGGCGTGGCACCGCGCGCACAGGAGCCGTTCGCGGGTGACTTGGCGCTTCCCGGTGTCCTGCTGGGCAAGGGCGAGCGGTTGCGCGACGCGACCGCCAGGGCCGTCACCGGCAAGCTGGGTCTCGCCGAGCAGTCCCTGACGGCGACCGGCCAGCTCGCCACGTTCGACGAACCGTCGCGTGACCCGCGCGGGCCGACCCTGTCGATCGCGCTGTGGGCCACGGTCACCCGCCCGAGCGGCGACCTGGCCGTGTGGAGCCGGCTGGACGGCATGCCCGCGCTGGCGTTCGACCACGACCGGATCGTCGCCGACTGCCGGCCGTTGCTGGCCGACAAGCTCTGGCGGGACGTGGCGTTCACATCGGGCCTGCTCGGGCCCGAGTTCACCACCGCGCAGGCGCTCGACGTGACCGAGTCCCTGACCGGCGACCGGCCCTATCCCGCGAACCTCGGCCGCACGATGGACCGCGTGCCAGGCCTCGAACGCACCAGCCAGCACGCGTCGGCACTGCCCAAGGGAGGCCGTCCGCCGCTGGTGTGGAGGTTCACCTCAGAGGCAGCTCGGGCTTGAAGAGCCAGCGGGCGAGCAGCTCCCGATGTCCGGCCAGCGAGAGGAAGTCCTCGGTCGTCACCACGCCGTGCCGATTGCGTGCGCACCACTCCCGCAGCAGCGCGAAGAACGAGTCGTCGCCCATCTCGCGGCGCAACGCGTGCAACGTCAACGCTCCGCGCTTGTAGACCCGGTCGTCGAACCAGTCCGCGCGCGGCGGCTGTCCGATCACCAGGTTCTGCGGCAACCGGCGCAGCAGATCCCGCGCGGCGGCAGCACAGGCGTCCGCGGACCGGCCGCCGGAAGCCTCGGACCAGATCCACTCCGAGTAGCAGGCGAAGCCCTCGTTGAGCCAGATGTGCTCCCACGCGGCGATCCCGACGGAGTTGCCGAACCACTGGTGCGCCAGCTCGTGCGCCACCAGCCGTTCCGAACCACGACGGCCGTCGACGTGGTTGGCCCCGAACGTCGACAAGCCTTGCGCCTCAACGGGAACGTCGAGCGCGTCGTCGGTGACCACGACCGAGTACTTCGCGAACGGGTAGGGCCCGAACAACGACGAGAAAAGCTCGATCATCGCGTCCTGCCGGCCGAAGTCGTGCGCCACGAGCCGCCGCAGCCGGGCGGGCGCCCACACATTCGGCAGCGCCTCGACGTACTGTCCGATCTGGACGGTCGCCAGGTAGGTCGCCATCGGCGCGGCCATCGAGTACGTCCACCGCGTCGTGCTGCCGGACACCTTGCCGTCCACCAGCACCCCGTTGCACACCACCGTGTACGGCGAGGGTGCCGTCACCTCCAGGTGGTAGGAGGCCTTCGAGGACGGCTCGTCCAGGCACGGGAACCACGACGGCGCCCCGATCGGCTGGGACGCCACGATCGAGCCGTCGGTGAGGTGGTCCCAGCCGAGGTCGCCCCACTCGGGCGTCGAGATCGGCACCGGCGTGCCCGAGTAGCGGACCTCGACCGAGAAAGCCCCTCGCACGGCGGCACGGATGTTCAAAACGCCGCCGGCGTGCCCGTAACGCGCGGGTTTGCCGTTCACCAGCACCTTCGAGATCCGCAGCGGACCGAAGGACAACGAGAAGGACGACAACGAGGTGCAGGAAGCCTGCAACACCGCGCGCCCGGACAGACGCGCGGAGTACGGCTTGTAATCAAGCTCTAGTGCGTAATGGTGTACGGAGAAGCTCATGTCCACGCGGAGATCGGGTTGCCCAGCCAACGGGTTCCCGACGGTACATCCTCTCCGCGCATGACGAGCGAGGCGGGTCCGATCGTGGTGTGCTCGCCCACGGACACCCCGGGCAGCACGATGCCGTGCGGGCCCAAAGTAGATCCCGCGCCCAGTTCGACGCGGTCCATCCGCAGGATCCGGTCGTGGAACAGGTGCGTCTGCACGACACAGCCGCGGTTGACCGTCGCACCGGCGCCCAGGGACACCAGGTCGGCCTCGGGCAGCCAGTACGACTCGCACCACGCGCCACGGCCCACCGACGCGCCCAGCGAGCGCAGCCACAGGTTCATCAGCGGCGTGCCACCGGAGAACCCGATGAGCCACGGCACCGCGAGGACCTCGACGAACGTGTCCGCCAGCTCGTTGCGCCACACGAACGCCGACCACAGCGGGTACTCACGCACCTTGAAGCGGCCCACGAGCGCCCACTTGGCGACGACGGCCACCAGGCACGCGGCCACACCGGCACCCAGCAGCACGACGCCGGACCACCAGAGCCCGAACTCCTTCAGGGCGAAGAGCACCAGCACGACCAGCGCGACGTTCAGCATCACCGGGACGAACCGGCACAGCTCGACCAGCGCCCGCGCCCACATCAGGTGCTTGGGCGGGTCGAACGTGCGCGACTGGTCCGACACCTCGGCGGCGCGCGGCAGCTTCATCGGCGGCATGCCCAGGTACGACGAGCCGGCCTTGGCCCGCTTCGGAGCCGCCGACAGCACGCCGACGAGCCCGCCCTTCGGGACGTTGCGGCCCGGCGCGGTCATGCCCGAGTTGCCCAGGAACGCCCGCTTGCCCACACGGGCCGTGGCGATGCGCAGCCAGCCACCGCCGAGCTCGTACGTCGCGACCATCGTGTCGTCGGCCAGGAACGCCCCGTCGCCCACGCGCGTCATCTTCGGCAGCGCGACCACGGTCGAGGCCTCCACGTGGCGGCCGACCTTCATGCCGAGCAGCCGCAGCCACACCGGCGTGAACAGCGACGCGTACAGCGGGAACAGGGCCGAGCGCGCGTTGTTCATCAACCGCTCGGTCGTCCACGCCGCCCACGCGACACGGCTGTGCACGGGGTAGTGGCCCTCGCGCATGCCGATGCCCAGCAGCCGCACCGAGACCAGGATCAGCAGCGCGTACGTGCCGAACCAGATCGCCGAGGCGACGGGAACGTCCCAGAGCGCCGACGTCAGGGTGACCGGCCGCCGCAGCACGTAGAGCAGGGCCGGGGCCGCCGCCAGCAGCGGCAGGGCGGCCAGCAGTCCGGACGAGACGCCGTACATGAGGTTCCAGAAGCGCGACCGCTCCGGACGGCGCGACGGGAACGACCGCGCCGCCTTGCCCTCGCGGGTGGCGGGCACACCGGACCAGCGCTGGCCGGTCGGCACGGACCTGACGACACCCGAACCGGGTGCCACTTCGGCCTTCTTGCCGATCCGCGCGCCGGGGAACAGCGTGCTGCGCGCACCGACCGTCGCGCCCGCGCCGATCCGGATGCGGCCGATGCGCAGCCGGTCGCCGTCGAGCCACCAGCCGGACAGGTCGACCTCGGGTTCGACGGCGGCGCCGCGCCCGACCTTCAGCATGCCCGTGACCGGCGGCAGCGAGTGCAGGTCGACACCGGGGCCGATCTTCGCGCCCAACGCCCGCGCGTAGTGCGTGACCCACGAGCCGGAAAGCTCGGTGGCACGCGACATCTGCGCCAGCATCTCGGCGGTCCACAGTCGCAGGTGGACGGAACCGCCGCGCGGGTACTCGCCGGGCTTCACGCCGCGCAGCAGCAACCGCGCGCCGCCGGCGGCGATCGCGAGGCGTCCGGCGGGGCTGAGGAAGACCGCGAACCCCGCGGCCACCCACCACCACGACACGGACGTCCAGCCCAGCACGTTCGACAGGGCCGTCAGCGCGACGACCCAGCGCGCGCCGGAAATCGTCAGCAGGGGGATCATCAGCAGCGTCTGGACGACGCCGGTCCAGCGGGGCGTCGGCGCGACCTCGTGCACCTCGGCCGCCTCGCCGTACGACTCCAGGCGGCGAGCCAGCTCGTACAGCGTCGGGTTCTGGTAGACGTCCGACACCGACGTGCTCGGGTACCGCGTGCGGACCATCGAGACCAGCTGTGCGGCACCCAGCGAGCTACCGCCGGACGCGAAGAAGTTCGCGCCCTCGGAAGCGGGCCCGGAACCGAGCACCGCGGCCCACTGCTCCGCGAGCCAGCCCTCGAGGCCGGAGAACACCACTCCGGCGGTGTCCATCGACTCGAGCGGCCACGGCAGCGCGGCGCGGTCGACCTTGCCGGACGTGCGCGTCGGCAGCGTCTCGACCACGGCGATCAGCGGGACGAGAGCCGCGGGCAGCTCGGCGCGCAGCTGTTCGACGGCCGCGTCCTGGTCGAACTCGCCGTCGGTCACCACGTAACCGACGAGGATCTGGTTGCCGCCCCGCGTCGTGCGCACGGCAGCGGCGGCACCGGCGACACCGGGCAGTGCGGCCAGCGCCGCGTCGACCTCGCCCAGCTCGATGCGGCGGCCGCCGAGCTTGATCTGCTCGTCCGCGCGGCCGAGGAAGACGAGGCCTTCCGGCTCGGCGCGGACCATGTCACCGCTGCGGTACGCGCGGTCCCAGCCCATCGAGGGCAGCGGCGCGTACTTCTGCGCGTCCTTCTCGACGTCGAGGTAGCGGGCCAGGCCGACGCCGCCGATCACCAGTTCGCCGGACTCGCCCATCGGCACGACCTCGCCACGGGCGTCCACGACGACGAGTTCCCAGCCGTCCAGCGGCAGGCCGATGCGCACGGGACCGGTGCCGGTCATCTGCGCGGCACAGGCCACGACCGTCGCTTCCGTCGGCCCGTAGGTGTTCCAGACCTCGCGGCCGTCGACGGCGAGCCGCTCGGCCAGTTCGGGCGGGCAGGCCTCGCCCCCGAAGATCAGCAACCGGACGTCGTCCAGCGCCTCGACGGGCCACAGCGCGGCCAGCGTCGGGACCGTGGAGACGACGGTGATCTCCTGCTCGACCAGCCACGGGCCCAGGTCCATGCCCGTGCGCACCAGCGAGCGCGGCGCGGGCACCAGGCAGGCGCCGTAGCGCCACGCGAGCCACATCTCCTCGCAGGAGGCGTCGAACGCCACGGAGAGCCCGGCCAGCACGCGGTCGTCCGGCCCGATCGGCTCGTCCCGCAGGAACAGGCGCGCCTCGGCGTCCACGAACGCGGCGGCGTTGCGGTGCGTCACCGCGACGCCCTTGGGCTTACCGGTCGAACCGGACGTGAAGATGATCCACGCGTCGTTGTCGAGACCCGGTTCGCCGGGCGCGCCGAGCGTGGTGCCGTGCCGCACGAGGGAACGGCCCTCGCCGAGCACGGCACCCACCTGCGCCTCACCGAAGACGAGCTCGGCCCGCTCGTCCGGGTCCTCGAAGTCGACGGGCACGTAGGCCGCGCCGGCCGCGAGGGCCGCCAGGATCGAGACGTAGAGGTCGACCGTGCCGGACGGCACGCGAATGCCGACCCGGTCGCCGACCCCGACGCCCTCGGCGGCGAGCTTTTGCTTGAGTTCCAGTACTTCTGTGATCAGTGCGCGGTACGTCAGCGCGGTGGTGCCGTCGTCGACGGCCAGCGCGTCCGGGTGCTCGTCGGCACTCGCGCGCAGGATGTCCAGGAGGGTGCGCGGTGTGGGCGCCTCGCCTGCGGTGAACATCGATCGAAGGACAACGGGTTCAGCCGCGATCGTCACGTCAGCGTCACTTCTCACCCTCTCGGCAACCGGTAGCTGTACAACTTTACAGCCACGTAACGGACTACCTCTCTTGTGAGTACCTACCCTCACAGGTGACCTCAGTCACCGCAACACTTTCGAGTGACGCCTTCGCGTTGTGGCGCGCGAGGTTCCACTCCCGCCAGTCCTGCTCGACGGTGCGATTCTTCATCCACCGCAAGGCACACGAGCGTTCATGTGCCGGCAACCTGACCAACGCGGGCACCGCGTCCTCCGACAACTGCGACAGGTAGTACGTGTCGATCTTCTTCGTCGCCTCGAACCGCGACACGTTGTAGTCGGCGACCACCCGTTCGGGGTTCATCGTCACCACAGCGAGGAAGAACGCGGCCCCGGTGGCCACGATCGCCTTGGGCAACCAGTTGGCGCGCAACGAGATCCCGCTCGCGATCACCATCAGGTACACGACCGCCAGCCACACCTCGCACGACGCCACGAGCAGCCGCAGCACCGTCCACCCGTACGCCTGCTGGTAGAACCACATGCGGCTCAAGGCACTCGCCACGATGACGAGTGTGAGAACAGCCAGCGAACCGAGCAGAACGCGCAGCCACAACTGTTCCTGCTTCGTCTTCTTCACGGCGAACCGCGCGACACCGGCGATCACACCCAGCGTGAGGACGGCGACCCACAGCAACTGCCAGAACCCGGTCCGCGCGTATTCGGCGAACGTCACGCCCGCCGTCTTCATCACGTAGGCCTCGCCGCCGAACAGAACCGCGAGCTGCGTCCCCACGAACCCGGTGAACAGCAACACGAGCACACCGACGGGCAACCCGTAGTCCTTGAGCCGCAACGACCCCGGCTTCACCTCGGCGTCCTCGTCGATCTCGGGCGGCGCCGCCACCAGATAGCAGGCGCCCAAAGCGCCCAGCGCCGCAACGACCCCGAAGAACGTCTTCTGCACGTAGGTGTCGAGTTCGAGGTCCGGCACCAGGCCTTCGAGGAAGTCGCTGAACCCCTTGTCCGCCCCGGCCAGCAACGACCCGAAGATCAGCAGCAGCACCAGCGCCACGCCGACGGAGATGAACGGCCGGACCCCGATCGGCCCCCGCCTGCGAAACCCCTTGGCAACCCACGGAATGGACCGGAGCCCACCCAGCCCGACACCCAGAGCACCGAACACGAGCCCTCGCACGGTCTTGCCGCCGGCCATGGCGATCGAACCGCACAGCATCGACGCCATCAGCGACAGCGGGAACACCCACTCCGCGGCCCGCAGGAAACCCATCGCGAGGAACGCCAGCGCGCCCGCCAGCCACAACGCCCGCTCGACGGTCGGCTTGCCCGCGTAGAACAGCACCGCGCCGACGCCCACGAGTCCCGCCAGGAACCAGCCGATGCCGTTGTTCGGCACGGCGAGGAACGCGCCGCCCAGACCCGCGACCAGGCCCGCGGCCATGGCCTTGCCGGGCGCACCGGTCGTGGGTGGCCGCCACCAGGGCATGAACGGCACCCCTGGGGCCGCCATGGCTGCCGCCGGGTAGCGGGGCGGGCCCTGCCACGGGTGCGGCGGGGGCAGGGTGGCGGTGACGACTGGAGCAGGCGAGGGCACCCCGACGGGCTCGGGCTTCTCCTCGACCGCGACGGGCTTGTTCTCCGGCCCCTCCGGGCTCTCGGAAACCCTGGAGACCTCGGGACTTGCAGCGGCCTCGGCGGTCTTCGGAGCGTCCGCGGTCTCAGCGGCCTCCTCGGGTTCCGGCGAGCCCCCAGAGCCCGCCGGCTTCCCGCTCCCGGGCACCGGCCGGTAGCCGGTCTTGCGGAAGTTCCGGTACTTCGGCCGCCCGGCGGCCTTGTCGTCAGTCATGTCTCTCCAAGCCCGAAAGGGCGCGCTTCACCGCCACACCGGCAATCGCGGGTGCGGGCAGAACAGGTCAGTCAGAAAGTCAGCGGGGCAAAGTCACCCGGATGCACGATCCGGGATCCACCACGGCGATCGTCCCGCCGTGCAGGTCCACCACCCACCGGGCGATGGCGAGCCCGAGCCCGGTCCCGCCACCGCCCGCCCTCTCCCCTCGGGTGAACCTCTCGAAGATCCGCGACCGGTCGGCCGGCGCGATTCCCGGCCCCTCGTCCCGGACCTCCAGCACCACGCACGAAGCCGTCGAGTACCCGGACACGGACACCAACCCCCCGGTGGGTCCGTGCCGGGCGGCGTTGTCCACCAGGTTCACCAGCACCTGGTGCAGCCGCTCGCCATCGGCGAGAACGGTCAGGTCCCCGGCGACGTCGATCGAGAACGAGGCGGAGGGCGCGGCCACCGCGGCCTCCGCCACCACGTCGGCGACCAGGGACGAGACGGACAGCGTCTCCCGGTTCAGCGACAGCACCCCGGCATCGATCTTCGACAGGTCCAGCAGCTCCGTGACCAGCCGCCCGAGCCGTTCGGTCTGCGCCAGGGCGGTCCGCATGGTCGCCGCGTCGGCCACCGCCACCCCGTCGACCACGTTCTCCAGCACGGCCTGCAACGCCGAGATCGGCGTTCGCAGCTCGTGCGAGACGTTCGCGATCAACTCCCGCCGCTGCTGGTCCGCGGCGGCGAGGTCGGCGGCCATCACCGTGAACGCCTCGGCCAGCTGCCCGACCTCGTCCGACGACGTGGCGCGAACCGACCGCGAGTAGTCCCCGGAGGCCATCGACCGGGCGGCAGAGGTCATCTCCCGCAACGGCGAGGTCATGCCGTGCGCCAGCAACTGCGAGGTCAGCAGCCCCAGCACGAGCGCGATGAGCGTCGTGCGAGGCGGCAACCACCCGGTCACGTAGCGGAAGTAGGCGAACGAGACGCACCCGGACACCACGATCACGATGCCGAGCTTCAGCTTGATCGACCGCACCGAGTCCAGCGGACGCGGCAGCATGTCGAGCAGTTCCAGCAACCGCCTCACGAAGACACCCTCTTGGCGGGGACCTCCAGCGCGTACCCCACTCCGTGCACGGTCCGGATCAGGTCGGCACCGAGCTTGCGCCGCAGCGCCTTCACGTGGCTGTCGACCGTCCGCGACGACGCTCCCTCGTGCCACCCGCACGCCTCCGCCAGCAACCGCTCCCTGGCCTGCACGGCGGACGGCCGCTCGGCCAGGAACACCAGCAGGTCGTACTCGGTCGGCGTCAGGTGCGCCTCGACCCCGGACCGCGACACCCGCCGCGAAGCCAGGTCGATCACCAGGTCGCCCAGCTCCATCGACTGCGTCGACGCCGCCCGCGACACCCGGCGCAGCAGCACGTGCACCCGTGCCGCCAGTTCACGCATCGAGAACGGCTTCGTCAGGTAGTCGTCCGCCCCCACGGCGAGCCCGACCAGCAGATCGGTCTCGTCCCCCCGCGCGGTCAGCATCAGCACCGGCACCGAACGCGACGCCTGGATCCGCCGGCACACCTCGAGCCCGTCGAACCCCGGCAGCATCACGTCGAGAACGACCAGGTCAGGGAGGAACGCGGCCGCCTGGGCGACCCCGGAGGGCCCGTCGTGGGCCACCGACACGACGAACCCCTCGGCCCGCAGCCGCACGGCCACGGACTCGGCGATCGTGATGTCGTCCTCCACGACGAGCACCCTGCGCTGACCTGTCATGACGGCGACTTTATGGGTATGTCGTGGAGGACGCCGGGACAACTTGTGAAGATCGTGTGCAGACCGCGTTGTAGGTTCTCGGCATGAACGTCCTCGAAGCGGTCCTGGAGAGGATCACCTACGCCAACGAGGACAACGGCTACACCGTCGCCAAGGTCGACACCGGCCGCGGTGACCTGGTCACGGTCGTCGGCGCGCTGCTCGGCGCCCAGCCGGGCGAGTCGATCCGCATGCGCGGCACCTGGGGCTCGCACCCGCAGTACGGCAAGCAGTTCCACGTCGACGACTACACGACGATCCTGCCCGCGACGATCCAGGGCATCCGCCGCTACCTGGGCTCCGGCCTGATCAAGGGCATCGGCCCGGTGCTCGCGGACAAGATCGTCACCCACTTCGGCGTGGACGCCCTGGACGTCATCGAGCACTCCCCGGAACGCCTCATCGAGGTCCCGAAGCTCGGCCCCAAGCGCACCAAGCTCATCGCGGACGCCTGGGAGGAGCAGAAGGCCATCAAGGAGGTCATGGTCTTCCTGCAGGGCGTCGGCGTCTCCACGAGCCTCGCCGTCCGCGTCTACAAGCAGTACGGGGACAAGGCCATCGAGGTCGTCAGGGAAGAGCCCTACCGCCTCGCGAACGACGTCTGGGGCATCGGCTTCAAGACCGCCGACGTGATCGCGAAGGCCGTCGGCATCCCGCACGACAGCCCGCAACGCGTCAAGGCCGGCCTGCAGTTCACGCTCTCCGAGGCCACCACCGACGGCAACTGCTACCTGCCGGAACAGGCCCTCATCGCGAACGCCATCAAGATCCTCCAGGTCGACGCCGGCCTGGTCATCGACTGCCTGGCGGAACTCGTCGAGGAAGAGGGCGTGGTCCGCGAGGAGCTCCCGGACGACGAGATCGCCGTCTACCTGGTCCCGTTCCACCGCGCCGAGATCTCGATGGCGGCGCAGCTCAAGCGCCTGCTGCACGCGGACACCGACCGGATGCCGAGCTTCGCGGGCGTCGACTGGGACAAGGCCCTCGCCTGGCTCGGCACCGACCTCGAGGAACACCAGGCGGCGGCGGTCAAGCTGGCCCTGACGCAGAAGGTCGCGGTGCTGACCGGCGGCCCCGGCTGCGGCAAGAGCTTCACGGTCCGCTCGATCGTCCGCCTCGCCCAGGCGAAACGCGCCAAGATCGTCCTGGCCGCCCCGACCGGACGCGCCGCGAAGCGCCTCACCGAGCTGACCGGCCACGAGGCCCGCACCGTCCACCGCCTGCTCGAACTCAAGCCCGGCGGCGACGCGGCGTACGACCGCGACCACCCGCTCGACGCCGACCTGGTCGTCGTCGACGAGGCCTCGATGCTGGACCTGTTGCTCGCCAACAAGCTCGTGAAGGCCGTCCCGCCCGGCGCACACCTCCTCCTGGTCGGCGACGTCGACCAGCTGCCGAGCGTCGGCGCGGGGGAGGTGCTCAGGGACGTGCTGGCCCAGGGGAGCCCGATCCCGAACGTCCGCCTGACGCACATCTTCCGCCAGGCCCAGGAGTCCGGTGTGGTCACGAACGCCCACCGCATCAACAGCGGTGACTACCCGATTGTCCAGGGGCTCCCGGACTTCTTCCTGTTCAGCGCCGACGAGGCCGAGGACGCGGCCACGCTGACCGTTGACGTCGTCGCGAACCGCATCCCGCGCAAGTTCCGCCTCGACCCGCGCAAGGACATCCAGGTCCTGGCCCCGATGCACCGCGGCCCGGCCGGCGCGGGCGCGCTCAACACCGTGCTCCAGGAGGCTCTCACGCCCTCCCGCGACAACCTGCCGGAGAAGCGCTTCGGCGGCAGGGTGTTCAAGCTCGGCGACAAGGTCACCCAGATCCGCAACAACTACGACAAGGGCCGCAACGGCGTCTTCAACGGCACCCTGGGCGTCGTCATCGCGCTCGACCCGGTCGAGCAGAAGCTGACGATCCGCACCGACGAGGACGAGGAGGTCGACTACGAGTTCTCCGAGCTGGACGAGCTCAGCCACGCCTACGCGATGACCATCCACCGCTCCCAGGGCAGCGAGTACCCGTGCGTGGTCATCCCGATCACGACCAGCGCGTGGATGATGCTGCAACGGAACCTGCTCTACACCGCCGTCACGCGCGCGAAGAAGCTCGTGGTGCTCGTGGGCAGCAAGAGGGCCATCGGCCAGGCCGTCCGCACGGTCGGCGCGGGCCGCCGGCACACGGCGCTGGCCCACCGGCTGAGGACCGCGCAGACGCTCTGAGTTTCGTCAGTCCACGCTGCGCACGACGGTCGGCTCCAGCCCTTCGTCGTCGTCCGCGGGCGAACCGCGCCAGGGGAAGGAGATCTCGGCGACATCGTCGTTGTACAGGTGATCCATGGCCTGCTCTCCCGCCTCTGCACACCAACCGTTGCGATGCCAGACAGGATGTTATTGATTTTCGTCACAGCCCGCCAAGTGGCGGTCGTCCACGTCCCAAGAACCGGACGGTAATCATCCGGTCGGTCGAACGGAGTGGCGGCGATCGGCCGGACGGCCGATGATCATCCATCATGCGGACCGCCGTCGCCCTGCTCGCCAGCCTCGCTCTCCTGCTCAGTCCCGCGCCCGCTCCAGCGGAAGGTCCACAAGCGACATACGTGCTGCGCGTGCCGGCACCGCTGGGTGATTCCGCGCAACGGTTGCTGGGCCTGGGTTACGACGTGCTGGAACAGCGCGACGGCGCCGACCTGTTCGTCGTCGGCGACCCGCGGACCGCGCAGAAGCTCCGCTCCGACGGTTACCAGTCCACCGTCGAGACGGCGATGCCACCGTCCCAGCGGGAGCCGCGCTCGCTCGGAGACGCGACCTACTACGGCGGGTACCGGACGATCACCGCGCATCTCGCCCACCTCGACGAGGTCGCCCGAGCCCACCCCGGTCTAGCGACCGTCGTCGACTACGGCGACTCCTGGCGCAAGACCCAGGGCAGCGGCGGGTACGACCTGAAAGCCGTCTGCATCACCCGCAAGAGCCCAGGTGACTGCGCGTTGACGCCCACCGCGCCGAAACCGCGCCTGTTCGTGATGGGCCAGCTGCACGCCCGCGAGATCACCACCGGCGACATGGCGTGGCGGTTCATCGACGACCTGGTCGCCTCCGACCTCACCGCGATGCTCGCCGACCTGGAGGTCTGGGTCGTCCCGATCGCCAACCCGGACGGCGTCGAGATCGTCGAGTCCGGCGGCGACTCGCCCGTGCTGCAGCGCAAGAACGCCAACGGCACGTGCACCTCCGGCTCGCGCGGCGTCGACCTCAACCGCAACGCGGGCTCGCACTGGGGCGAGGTCGGCTCGTCCACGAACAAGTGCAGCGAGACCTACCGCGGCACGCGCGCCGACTCCGAGGTGGAGGTGCAGGCGCTGGAGTCGCTGTGGCGCAAGCTCTACCGCGACACCCGCGCACCGGGCGACACCGCCGCCGCCTCCGCGGACACGACCGGCGCCGTGATCTCCATGCACAGCTACGGCGACTACGTGCTCTTCCCGTGGGGCTGGAGCACGCAGAAGACGGGCAACGACGCCGCCCTGCGCAAGATCGCGAACGACATGGCCGCGCTGTCCGGCTTCACGGCGGGCCAGCCGGGCGAGGTGCTCTACAACGCCTCCGGAGCCACCGACGACTGGGTCTACGACGACCTGGGTGTGCCGAGCTTCGTCTGGGAGATCGGCGCCGGCTCCGGCAGGTGCGGCGGCTTCCTGCCGCCGTTCTCCTGCCAGAAGGACGTGCATTGGCCGAAAGTGCGTCCCATGCTCGTTTCGGCCATGAACGCAGCAAAACGGCCGTACTGAAGCATTGTGGAGGCATGGGGACACGCTTACTCGCCACTCTGGCCGCATTCAGCCTGCTCTTCACCGGAACCGCCGTCGCCGACGACACCCAGGTCGACCGCAGGATCGTCCAGGAGGGGCTGGACGAGCTCGTCGCGACGGGTGTCGCGCAAGGCACCCAGCTGCGCGTCACGGACGGCCGGAACCGCTTCACCGCGCGTTCCGGCACCGCTGAGATGAACCACCCGCGCCCGGTCCCGCTCAACGGCCGGTTCCGCGCGGGCAGCATCACCAAGTCCTTCACCTCGACGGTCACGCTGCAGCTCGCAGGCGAGGGCAAGGTCTCGCTGGACGCTCCCGTCGACCGCTACCTGCCCGGTTTGATCGACGAGCGGATCACCGTCCGCCAGCTGCTCCAGATGACCGCGGGCCTCTTCAACTACACGAACGCGCTCCGGTTCGACCCGCAGGGCTTCGAGGAGATCCGGTTCAGGCAGTGGCGCCCGGAGGAGCTCGTCGCGATCTCCACGAGCAAGCCGCCGCAGTTCGAGCCCGGCACGAAATGGGAGTACAACAACACCAACTACGTCATCCTCGGCATGCTGATCGAGAAGGTCACCGGCCGGGAGTACGAGCAGGTCGTCGCCCAGCGCGTCCTGAAGCCGCTGCGCCTGCACGAGACCACGTTCCCCGGCGACGACCCGGAGATCCGCGGCCCGCACGCCCACTCGTACGGGATCGTGAACGGGCAGCCGGTCGACACCACGCGCTGGAACCCGTCCGTCTTCTGGGCGGTCGGCGACGTCATCACGACCACCAGGGACCTCGACACCTTCTACACCGCACTGCTCACCGGCAAGCTGCTCAAGCCCGCCCAGCAGGCCGAACTGACGAAGACGACCCCGGTGAGCACCGACTACGGCCTCGGCGTCTTCGTGGAGAAGGCCCCGTGCGGCACCACGATCATCGGCCACCCCGGCGGCGTGCCCGGCTTCGCGAGCTACGCCTACTCGACACCGGACCTGAAGCGCCGGGCGGAGATGTCCGTCAGCGCCGGTGTCGGCACGGGCGACCCGACGAACGCCTACGACAAGCTGATCAACGAGATCTTCTGCTGAACGGCGTCAGGGAAACCCCTCAGGCGGTCTCGGACCCAGGTCCGATGTGAGCGCACGCGTGGCTGCGGCAGGGTGCGGGCATGGGGATCAAGACCATCGTCGCCCTGACCGCGGCCTGCCTGCTCGTCACCGGGGGCACCGCGCTCGCGAGTACCGACCGCAAGATCGTCCAGGAAGGCCTGGACGACTGGATCAGGGCCGGCACGCTCGGCACCCAGATCCGCGTCACCAGCGGGAAGGAGCAGTTCACCGCCCGTTCCGGCGTGGCGGAGCTGAACACGACCAGGCCCGTTCCGCTCAACGGGAAGTTCCGCGCGGGCAGCATCACGAAGACCTTCGCCTCCACCGTCGTGCTCCAGCTCGCCGGTGAGGGCGAGGTCGTGCTGGACGCGCCGGTCGAGCGCTACCTGCCGGGCCTGGTCGACAGCCGCATCACCGTCCGCGACCTGCTCCAGCACACCAGCGGCCTCTACAACTTCACCAAGACCGTGCAGCTGGAGCCGGACGTGTTCGAGCCGATCCGGTACCGGCACTGGACGCCGGCGGAGATCGTCCAGATCGCCACCGGCAGGCCGCTGGACTTCGAGCCGGGCACGCGGTTCAGCTACTCCAACACGAACTACGTCGTCGTCGGCCTGCTGATCGAGAAGCTCACGGACAGGAGCTTCGAGCACGAGGTCAAGCGGCGCATCCTCGCACCGCTCCGGCTGACCGACACCGACCTGCCGACCCGCGACGTGAACATTCGCGGCCCGCACGCGCACGGCTACTGGCGCTACAACGGAGAGCCGTCCGACATCACGCGGTTCAACCCCTCTGTCGCATGGGTGGCCGGCCACGTCGTGTCGACGACGAAGGACCTCGACACGTTCGTCGACGCGCTCATCGACGGCAAGCTGCTCAAACCCGCTCAGCAGCGCGAACTCCTCAAGACCACGGCCATCAGCCCGAACTACGGCCTGGGCCTGGAGGTCGAGACCCTGGGCTGCGGGACCACCGTCGTGGGCCACAACGGCGGCACGCCCGGCTACCTGTCGTCCATGGCCACCAGCACGGACACGCGCAAGCGCATGACGATGAGCGCGACCACCGGACCTGACCAAGGCAACCCCGGCGAGGGCTTCGACAAGATCATGAACGCCGTCTTTTGTTGATGTTTCTCAGCCAAACCCCTAGGGCCTTCGTACGACTGAAGGTGGATGCGGGTTGATGCCCCGCATCGACAGGGTGTGGGTATGGGGAATCGATTGGTAGCCACAGTCACCGCAGCGAGCCTGCTGACTCTGACCACCGCGGGAGTCGCGTCGGCGGACACGTCGAGCGTGGACCGCGCGGTCGTCCAGCAGGCCCTGGACCAGATCACGCGGAGCGGGGCGGCCCTGGGCGTGCAGGCCAGAGTCACGGACGGGCGGCAGCGCTTCACCGCCGGCTCCGGCAAGGCCGAACTGAACAGCGACAGGCCGGTGCCGCAGAACGGCCGGTTCCGCGTCGGCAGCATCACCAAGACGTTCGTGTCCACGGTGACGCTGCAACTCGCCGGCGAGGGCAAGATCGACCTGGACGCCCCGGTCGTCCGCTACCTGCCCGGCCTGATCGACGGCCGCATCACCGTCCGCCAGGTCCTGCAGCACACGAGCGGGCTCTTCAACTACACCGGCGCGTTGCCGCTGAGCCCGGAGGAGTTCGAGCAGATCCGCTACAAGAGCTGGTCACCGCAGGAACTCCTCGCGCTCTCGACGTCCAAGCCGCTCGACTTCGAGCCCGGCACGAAGTGGAGCTACTCCAACACCAACTACGTCGTCGCCGGTCTGCTGATCGAGAAGATCACCGGCAGGCCGTACGAGAAGGCCGTCGAGCAGCGGATCCTGAAGCCGTTGCGCCTCAACGACACCGAGGTGCCCGGCGACAAGGCCGGCATCAGCGGCCCGCACGCCCGCGCCTACTGGACCGTCGCGGGCAAGCCGTCCGACATCACCCGCATCAACCCGTCGGTCGCCTGGGCGGCCGGTGAGATGATCTCCACGACGCGCGACCTGGACACGTTCGTCACGGCGTTGTCGAGCGGCAAACTGCTCAAGCCCGCGCAGCAGCAGGAGATCAGCAGGACGACGGCCGTGAGCCCCGAGTACGGACTCGGCCTGCAGGTGCAGACGCTGCCGTGCGGCACCAAGGTGTGGGGTCACGGTGGCGGCATCCCCGGCTACTCGTCGGAGATGATGACCACGCCCGACAGCAAGAAGCGCTTCGAGCTCAACGCCACCAGCGGTCCCACCCAGGGCGACCCCGGTGACGCCTTCACCAAGCTCCTGACCGAGGTGTTCTGCTGATCATGAAACTCGTAGCCGCACTCACCGCGGCCACCCTGCTCGCCACGGCCGGTGTCGCTTCGGCGGCACCGGCCCGGCAGGGTGCCGTGCAGGAGATCATCGACCAGCTCACGACGTCCGGTGGCGCACTGGGCATCCAGGCGCGGATCAACGGGCGCGACACCGTCCGCTCCGGTGTCGCCGAGCTGGGCTCGCGCAAACCCGTGCCGCACAACGGAACCTTCCGCGCCGGCAGCGTCACCAAGCCGTTCGTGTCGACCGTGGTGCTGCAGCTCGCGGGGGAGGGGAAGCTCGGCCTGGACGCGCCGGTGTCGCGTCACCTGCCCGGCCTGGTCGACGACCGCATCACCGTCCGGCAGGTGTTGCAGCACACCAGCGGCCTCCACAACTACACGGACTCGATGCCGCTCGACCCGGCCGGGTTCCCGGCGATCCGCTTCAAGACCTGGACGCCGCAGGAGCTGCTCGCGATCTCCACGAGCAAGCCGCTGGACTTCGAGCCCGGCACGAAGTGGAGCTACTCCAACGCGAACTACGTCGTGGCGGGTCTGCTGATCGAGAAGGTCACCGGCAGGCCGTACCAGCAGGCGGTCGAGCAGCGGATCATCAAGCCGTTGCGGCTCAAGGACACCGTGCTGCCCAGGAACTCGGTGGAGGTGCCCGGCCCGCACGCGCACGGTTACTTCCCCGATGCCTCCGGCAAGCCCGTGGACGTCACGCGGCTCAGCCCGTCGTGGGGCTGGGCGGCGGGGGAGATGATCTCGACGACCCGCGACCTGGACACGTTCCTGACGGCCCTGCTGGCCGGAAAGCTGCTCAAACCCGCGCAGCAGCAGGAATTGACGAAGACGTCGGCGGTGAGCCCCGGTTACGGTCTGGGCCTCGCGGTTGCGTCGTTGCCCTGCGGCACGAAGGTCTACGGCCACGACGGCCAGATCCACGGCTACGGGACGATGATGGTCGGCACGCCGGACGGCGAACGTCTCGAACTGTCGCTCACCGAGGCCGCCGACGGCGGTACCCCTGGCGACGGCTACCGCAGGCTGCTGGACCAGGTGTTCTGCTGATTTTCGGGCAAAACAAAAGGGGAGCTGGGTTGACCCAGCTCCCCTCCCGGCGTTTAGAAGGACTACCCGAGGGCGTTCTTCATCGCTGTGATCAACTCACCGTTCGCGGTGTCACCGTTGAGCTCCCAGAAGAACGCGCCGCCGAGACCCTGGCCGCGTGCCCACTGGATCTTGCTGGTGATCGTCTGCGGGGTGTCGTAGCTCCACCACTCGCCGTTGCAGAACGCGTAGGCCGTGCCGGCGATGGTGCCGGTGGCGGGGCACTTGGTCTTCAGGACCTTGTAGTCCTCGATGCCCGCCTCGAAGGTGCCCGGAGCCGGACCCGTCGCCGTGCCACCGGGGGCAGCCTGCGTCACACCGGTCCAGCCGCGGCCGTAGAAGCCGATGCCGAGCAGGAGCTTGCTGGCCGGAATGCCCTTGGAGCGCAGCTTCGAGATCGCGGCCTCGGAGTTGAAGCCGGCGGTCGGGATGCCGGTGTACGACGTCAGCGGGGAGTGCGGAGCCGTCGGGCCCTTGGCCGCCCACGCACCGAAGTAGTCGTACGTCATGACGTTGAACCAGTCCTGGAACGGCGCCGCGCCACCGTAGTCAGCCGCGTCGATCTTGCCGCCGTCGGAGCCGTCAGCGGTGATCGCCGAGGTGACGAGGTAGTTCGGGCCGAACCGCTCGCGCAGCTTCTGCATCATGTTCTTGTATGCCGCGAAGCCACTGGTGTCGCACGACAGACCACACGCGTTCGGGTACTCCCAGTCGATGTCGATGCCATCGAACAGGCTCGCCCAGCGCGGGTCCTCGAGCAGGTTGTAGCAGGAGTCGACGAACGTCTGCAGGTTCCTCGACGCCTCACCGAAACCACCGGACCAGGTCCAGCCACCGAACGAGTAGAGCACCTTGAGGTGCGGGTACTTCTTCTTGAGCTTCATCAGCTGGTTGAAGTTGCCGCGCACCGGCGCGTCCCAGGTGTCAGCGACGCCGTCGACGCTCTCCGCCGCCGTCATCGACTTCTCGATGGCGGGGTAGGCCTCACCGATGGTGCACTTGCCGCCGGTCACGTTGCCGAACGCGTAGTTGATGTGCGTGAGCTTCGATGCCGAACCCGAGGTGTCGATGTTCTTCACCTGGTAGTTGCGCGCCGGGTACACGCCCCACTCCGCGAAGTAGCCCAGGTTGATCTTCCCCGGAGGCGGGGGCGGGCCGGTCGTCGTCGTCGTGGTCGTCGTGGTGGTGGTCGTGGTCGTGGTGGTCGTCGTCGGGTCGACCCCGCCGGCGTCGCACGAGGCACCGTTGAGCTTGCAGTTGGTCGGCGCACCGAACGTGCCGGAGTAGGAGCCGTTGAAGCCGAAGCTCACCGACCCGCCGACACCGATGCTGCCGTTCCAGGTGTTCTTGACCGTGACCGTCTGGCCGCTCGTCGTGTACGAGCCGTCCCAGAGCGAGGTGACCTTGTGGTTGGCGGGCAGCGTGAACTCGACGGTCCACGCGGTCAGGGCCGCCGCGCTGTTGTTCTTGATCGTGTACTTGCCCTCGAAGCCCGTTCCCCAGTCAGAACCCTTGGAGAACGTGGCGGAAACGCCACCGGCACCGCTAGCAGCGGGGACGACGACGATTCCGAGGACCATCGCGGCGACAGCCGCGAAGAGAGCAGCTAGATGCCATCGGGACTTGGACATCGGTCTCCTCAGTCGCAGGGGGTGCCAGAACGATGTGGTCCAGACCACTCGAAGGTCAAGGTCTAGACCTCTGCCGTCACTCGAATGGAGCAGTTCGAAAACGGTTTAGTAGGGATCCGACGTCCAGTTCCGGTCTAGTTGGTTAACCATTGGAGGGGTTCCGAGACGAACTCCCTTCGGGTCGAGTTTCGCCTGGGCCACTGCACAAAGAGGACGGTCGGCCCTAACTTCGTTCCATGCCAAAGCGTTTCTCCACGGCGCGCGGGCGCGAGTTCGGCGACGCGGTACGAGCCGCGCTGTCCGCCACGGGCATGACCGCGCGCGAGATCTGCGAGAAGATCGACTGGGACCCAGGGAAGTTGTCCGACCTCGTCAACGGCAAGGGCGGCTGCTCAGAGGTGGACCTGGCCGTCCTTCTCGGCTTCTGCCGCACACCGCCGGAAGAACGTGAGCACCTGCTCCGGATCTACCGCCAGACGGACACGAAGGACTGGTGGCAGCACCACGGTGACCACCAGCCGATCCTCCCGCGCACCTGGTTCGAGCACTTGAAGAAGGCCAAGAAGTTCATCAGCTGGAACCCCCTGCTGGTTCACGGTCTCTTGCAGGTGTCGGATTACATCCGGGCGGTGATCCTCGCCAGCGCGAACGTTCCCAGTGAGGAAGTCGAGCAGCGTGTTGCCGCTCGAATGGCGATGCAGGACGTGTTCAGACAGCGCCTCGACTGCACCTTCTACGTCCATGAGCAGGCACTGTTGCTGCCGGTGGGAGGCACGGACGTGCTCAAGGAGCAGCTTCACCACCTGTTGAGGATGTGGGTTCGGCCCTACATCACCATTCGGATCGTCCCGATCTCGGTCGGGGCGCACCCTGGGTTCGGCGGTGCGTTCGATCTGATGACGTTCGACAGGTACGAGTCCATGGTCTTCCTTGACACTGAGAACTCCACTCTCATCGTCGAGGGCGTGAAGGCCGTTGGTGGGCACGACACCGTGCTGAAGTCGCTCGATCGCATCGCGTTGGATGCGGAAGAATCGCGAAGGAGGATCGAAGAGCTAGCGGGCTAGAAGGAGTCGCGTTGACCATGTGGCGTAAGAGCACCTACAGCGCACAGGGGCAGAGTTGCGTTGAAGTAGCGACTGGCGTCGGCATCCGCGACACCAAGGCGCCCATCACCCACCTTGCTGTGGCGCCCGGCTCGTGGTCCGCGTTCCTGCTCTCCGTGAAGGGCGGCAAGTTCGCACCATCGGGTCAAACCGGCTAGTCCGCCGAGCGTCCCGGCGCGTCCTGCCCCAACCATGATCGACGTGACGCTTCTCGCGACCGTCTTCAACCTCGACGACACCCTCGTGGACAGCGCGACGACCTGGAACCAGGTCATCGGCGCTGTCGCGGCCCGCCACGACCTCTCCTGGACCCGCGCCGACTGGGCCGCGATCCAGGGCAGGACGAGCTGGGGTGCCTACCTCGCCGACCGGTGCGACGGTCTCACGCCGGAACGCGCCATGTCGGAGTGCGTGGACGGCATGGTCGACGCGATCGCGCGCGGGACGTTCGGGCTTCAGCCGGGCGCCGCTGAACTCGTCGCCCTCGCGGCGGAACTCGGTGCCGTCGGGCTGGTGTCGGCGGCACCGCGACGGTACGTGCGGGCTGCCGCGTCGGCGTCCGGGCTCCTGCGGCACGTGCAGGTGATCGTGAGCGGCGAGGAGGTCGCGAACGGCAAACCTTCGCCGGACCCGTACCTGGTGGCCGCGCGGAAGCTGGGGCTGGAGCCCGCGCAGTGCCTCGCGGTCGAGGACTCCGGGCCGGGCATCCGCTCGGCGCACGCGGCCGGGATGACGGTCCTCGCCATTCCCGGCACGACCACCGACTTCGAGGCGCTCAGGCTCGCCGCCGGCCAGGCCGCCGACGCCAGGCTGGCGACGAAGGCGATGTGTCAGCTGTGGGTGAAGGTCTACGCGCTCAGCCGATAGCGCGCTCCGCACCCCAGGCCGCGATGTCCTCCCGGCTCTGCAGCCCCAGCTTGTCCCGCAGCCGCTGCAGCCGGGAGGCCACGGTCCGCACGGACACGTTGAGCCGGTTCGCGATCTGCTGGTTCGTGAGCCCGCTCGCCAGCAACGCGACCACCCGCCGCTCGTGGTCGTCGAGCGAGCCGAACGCCGCCTCGGTGCGGTCCAGCCACACCTCGTCCTGGATGAACGCCTCGGTGTCGGCGGCGGTCAACGGAGTCGCCGCGGCCTCCGCGCGCGCGGCGGGCAGCATCAGCCGTGCGGTGCGCATGGCCCCAGCGACCTTCTCCGCCCAGAACGGATTCGGCACCACACCGACAGACCGGCGCATGGCCCGTCCGGTCGCTTCGAGCCGTAGCGCGCGCTCGGCCTGACCGCGCGTCAAGGCGACCACGGCGAGACCTTCCAGGGCGTCGGGAGCGGTCAACGGGTTGAGACCGTCCATTCGCAACGCCTCCTGGAAGGCGTGTGTGGCTTCGTCCAGATCGCCCTGCACCAACGCGACGGCGCCGCGTGTGTTGAGAGCGGAGGCGATGCGCGCGGGAACGCCCGACGCGCGCGAGATGGGCAACGCGGACATGACGCTCTTCTCGGCACGTTCGTGCTTGCCCAGCGACAACGCCGTGCGCGCCAGATCGACCAACGCCGTCGCACGCGCGAGGGGCTCGCCGAGCAACTCCGCGACGCGCAGGCACTCGGTGTTGTTCTCGACCGAGGCCTCCCACTCGCCGGACGACTGCTGGACCGCCGCCAGCGTGCTGCGGCTGCTCATCACCAGCGCGGGCTGCCCGATGTCCCTGACCAGCCGCGACGCCTCGGCGGAGAGTTCGGCGGCCTCGTCGTGGTCGCCCTGCTCGGCCGCGAACCGGGCGGCGTGGTTCAGCGCCACGCAGCGGTAGTCGTCCCGAGTGGACGGCCGGCGCAGCGCGTCCCGCAGCATCACGCGCGCCTGGCCGAGCAGCCCGCGTCGCGCGGTGCAGTCCGCCAGGGCCGCGGTGAGCAGCAGCAACCGTTCGTCGGCGCGATCGGCCGCCCACTCGACGGTGCCGAGCAGGCTGTCGACGTGGTTGTCCAGCTTGTGCTGCACGTCCGCGGGCATCGACAGCGGCGCAGTGATCAGCACGTCGGAGAGGTCCGTGAACCAGCGGGCCAGCGCCTCGTAGGCGATGTCCAGCTCACCGGCGGCCAGCAGCTTCTCCCTGGCGTGCAACCGGATCGTCTCCAGCTGGCGGAACCTCGTCGTGCCGGGGATGGCCGCCAGCAACGACTTGGCCTGCAGTCGTGACAGCACGTCCAGGACGGGCTCCGCGGAGCGTTCCGACGAGCAGACCTCGTTGGCCGCGGCCAGGTCGAAGCCGCCGTCGAAGACGGACAGCCGCCGCAGCGCGAACTGCTCGTCCGGCTGCAGCAGCTGGTAGCTCCAGTCGATGGCCTCGCGCAGCGAACTCTGGCGCGACGGCGACTTGCGGCAGCCCAGCGTCAGCAGCTCCAGCGGCTCGTCCATGCGGTCGCAGATCGCCGCGACCGGCAACAACTGCACCCAGCGCGCGGCCAATTCGATCGCGAGCGGCATGCCTTCCAGCCGTGCGCACAACAGCGCGACCGCGGCCGTGTCGTCGAGGCTCAGCCGGAAGTCGGGCTTGCGCTCACGAGCCCTGTCCACGAACAGCTTCACGGCCTCCGAGCGCGGCGCCGCCGTCGTGACCAGGTCCCGATCCGTGGAGGGGACGGGCAGACCCTCGACGTGGAAGCTCACCTCGCCGGTGATCCACAGGGCTTCGCGTGACGTCGCGAGCACCCGGACGCCGGGGCAGCGGTTGAGCAGCATGTCGGTGAGTTCGGCGCACGTGTCGAGGAGGTGCTCGCAGTTGTCGAGGACCACGAGCACTTTCATGTTCACGAGCGTCTCGACCACGGTGTCGCGCAACGGTTCGTCGGACTGGACGGTGACCCCGAGCGCGTCAGCGAGGGCGGGCATGACGTCTCGGGAAGCGGTGATCTCGCCCAGCGCGACCAGGAGGACCCGGTCCGTTCGTCCGCGTCGCAACCTTCCCGCGGCCTCCAGCGCGAGCCTCGTCTTGCCCGCACCCGCACTGCCGACGAGCGTAACGAGACGATGCCTGCGCAACAGCTGGTCGAGCTTCGACAGCTCCTGCTGGCGGCCGACGAACGTGTCGCGAGCGGCGGGCAGGTTCGAGAGCACGCGCACGTTCTGCCTGGTGACGGGCGTCGCCGTGGAAACGGTGACCCGCCGGCGATACGCCCGTTGTCGGCATGCGTTGGAGCAGTAGGACCTGCGTTGTTCGGAGGTGGCGGGAGGCATCGTGCCGTCGCATAGTGCGCAACGCCCGTTGCTGGTCATAGGTCCCTCTCCTCAAGCCGTAACGGCAGGAAGTTCCTGTCTCGGTCCGGCGTCCTCGCAGGTCGTGTGCGGTGACCCGTCATGTGCACCCCGTTACGCCTCCGTGTGCGTGAGACGGTTCGCAACCTCTTCGTTATGCCTGCCTTCCCGTACGCCTCGTTCGGGAACAAACTGGTGACTGGTCCGGTCTGACAGGGAGTGCGCATGACGTTGACGACGAGCACCTCGTGGGCGAGCGCAGGTCTGCAACTGGTGGACAAACCGCGCACGATCACCGTCGGCATCGCCGACGACGAGGTTCTGATCCGCACGGGAGTCCGCGGTGTGCTGGAACGCGCCGGCAACGTCGTGGTGGTCGGCGAGGCCGGTGACGGTGGTGGAGCGCTCGAACTCGCGCGGCGCCAACGCCCGCAGGTGTTGCTGATGGACGCTTCCATGCCCGGCATGGAAGGCCTCGCGGCGGTGCGGATGGTGCGCAGGCACGTGCCGGGCACGCAGGTGATCATGCTGTGCACGCCGCACACCGAGGAGATGCTCTTCCCCGCGTTGCGCGCCGGCGCGGCGGGATTCCTGTTCAAGAACGGCGAACCCGACGCGTTGGTGAACGCCGTGCGCGCCGTCGCCGCCGGAGAGGCGATCCTCTCGCCGTCCGCGACGCGTGCGTTGATCGACCACTTCACCGGCGCCGACTCGGAACGCCGTGACGCCGCACGCAGCCGCATCAGCCTGCTCACCCGACGCGAGCAGGAAGTGTTGGTGTACCTGGCGCAGGGCATGGCGAATGCACGGATCGCACGGCTCATGTACCTCTCAGAAGGGGCTATCAAAGCCCACGTCAGCCGACTGCTGACGAAACTTCGGTGCGACAACCGCGTCCAAGCCGCTCTCATCGCACGCGACGCCGCCCTTCCATGCTGAAACCGACAACTCTTGCCACGGCGCGACGGTCAGCCTAGCCACGGATTTTCGCGCCGCGAAGCAGGTCACCCGGTTGGCCCCGTCCGGAATGATGTCGCTTTCCCGCCAGCGTCTCGGTTGGAATGGCGTCATGCTGGCGGGTATGCCGCCGGTCACGTTCTCGGAAAAGTTGCACTTTCAAGCACCTCTGTGTCCTGACAACCTGTTCGGCCACCTCATCGCCACCGCCGTGCCCGGCGTGGAGGAGTGGCGGAACGGTGTCTACCGGCGCACCTTGCGGCTTCCTTGCGGTTTCGGCATCGCGGCTTTGCGACCGTTCCCGGATCACGTCGAGTGCACGCTGGAACTGTCGGATTCTCGCGATTCGGCTAGTGCTCTAGACCTGTGCCGATTTCTACTTGACCTCGACGCCGATCCATTAGTGGTCGATGCGGCTTTGTCCGCGGATCCCCTTTTGGCGCCGTTGGTTTCGGCTGCCCCTGGTCGTCGTGTGCCGCGCACGGTCGACGGCGCGGAGTTCGCTATTCGTGCCGTGCTGGGTCAGCAGGTGTCGACGAAGGCCGCGCGCACGCACGCCGCACGCCTCGTGGCGGCTTTCGGCACGCCGGTGGGCGACCTGTTCCTGTTCCCGCTGTCGTTCGACCCTGCGGCGCTGGCGATGCCCGAGTCCCGCCGCCGCACGATGGCCGCGTTGCTGGGCGCGCTGGAGTCCGGTTTGGACCTGTCTCCCGGCGCGGACCGAGCCGTTGCGCGCGAATGGCTTTCGTCGCTGCCGGGCTTCGGCCCGTGGACCGTCGAGTCGATCCTGATGCGCTCTTTGGGCGATCCCGACGCGTTCCTGCCGACCGACCTCGGCATCCGCCTGGCCGCGGAGGCCCTGGGCCTGCCGACGACGCCCGCGGCGCTGCTCAGGCGTTCGGAGGCGTGGCGACCGTGGCGGGCGTACGCGGTGCAGCACCTGTGGGCGACCGGTGATCACGAGGTGAACCGAATCCCGGCCTGACCTGCACGCTCGAGTACATCGCCGTCGAGCCGTCCCGCACGAAACCGGGCAACGCCGGCGGGTCCTGCGCAAACCCTTGCAGGTCCTCGAAAACCTCCAGCGCCGTTTCCGGCCGCCCGTCGGGCTCCTTGGCCAGCAACCGTTGCACCAACGGGTCGAGCGCGCCCTGGACGGGCCGCGGCGCCTCCTTGACGTGCTTGTCGAACACCGCGTAGGCCGTCGGCCCGGTGAAGAGCTGTTCGCCCGTCAGCATCTCGTGCAGCACGCACCCCAGCGCGTACAGGTCGCTGCGGGGCTCGGCGGTGCCGCGCTGGATCTGCTCCGGCGCCATGTACGAGGGCGCGCCGAGGATCTGCCCGGCCCGGCTGAACGGGGCGACGTCGCTCTCCCGCAGCAGCGCCAGGCCGAAGTCCAGGACCTTCACCGCCCCGTCCGGGCACAGCATCAGGTTGGTGGGCTTGAGATCGCGGTGGCAGATGCCGCGTTCGTGCGCCGCGGCCAGGACCGCGGCGGTCTGCGCGGCGATGTTCGCGGCCCAAGCTTCGGGCAGCGGGCCGAACTCGCCGACCAGGTCCGCGACCGTCACGCCGTCGACGAACTGCATGACCTGGAAGAGGCGCTGCTCGAACGTCCCGAAGTCGTACAGGACGGGCACTCCGGGGTGCTCCAGCCGGGCGACGATCCTCGCTTCGCGCGCGAACCGCTGCGCCACCTCGTCGTCGCTGCCGGGCAGCCGCAGCAGCTTGACCGCGACGCGCCGATCCAGGCGCAGGTCCCGGCCCTTGTGCACGGCGCCCATGCCACCCCGCCCCAGCGGCAGGTCGTCGATCTCATAGCGGTCGGCGATCAGCACCCCGGGAGCCTAACTGCCTTCACCTGTTCGCCGACCCCGCGCTTCCTCGTACGCGAGGCGACCGTAACAGCGTTTCAGGACATCCCGATCGGGTGAATCCGCCGGAATCACGCCGGCGCGACCTGTCCGCTCAGAAGTCCAGTGTAGCCCAAACGAACCAGCGCGGCGGCCTCGTCCAGGCCTGCTTCCAGTGCCTTGAGCTGCGCGAATGCCTGTCCGTACCGCTGTTGTCCCGCCAGCGGCAGCGACGGCACCTGGGTCCGGCGCACGTCGAGGCGGGTCGAGCCGGTCGGCGTCCTGGCGAACGCGGCGCGCAGCACGCCTTCGAGGAAGTCCGGGTCGACCTTGCGCGGATCGATCTCGTAGGTCGCGCCAGTGGGGGACGTGACGACGTGCTTGCCGGGGGCCGCGCGGACCAGCTCGCCGATGGTGGTCATCGGGGGAGCGTCCTGGTGCCGCAACTCGGGCAACGGCGGCAGGCCGAACGTCGGCTGTGCCGCCAGGTAGGCGGACGCGTCGGTGCCGCTGCGGCGGGACGGACTGAGGTCGACGTCGTCGTCGAGCAGGTCGATGACCCTCGTGTTGGGGTCGAGCGGGCCCGGTGCCTCCAGGAGGGCGATGTGTTCGGGCGCGCGGCCGATCGGGTTGCGCAGCAGCCACAGATCGCGCCCAGGCTGCACGGTCATCACCGCGCGCAGCGCCCCGGCGCGCAGCAGGTTGCCGCGGATCCGCTTGCCCGGCCTCCTCGACGCCGCCGCGGACGGCAGCAGCACCGCCACCAGCCCGCCGGGTTTCGCGAGCGACAGCGAGTGCTGCAACCAGGCCAGCTCCGGTTCGCCGCGGGGCGGCAGGCCGTAGGTCCACCGGGCGTCGCCGACCAGTTCCTCGTGCCCCCACGCCCGGTCGTGCCACGGCGGATCGCACACCACCGCGTCGGCCTTCACCTGGACCCCGTTGTGCCGCAACGAGTCGCCGGTGAAGATCTGCGCGGCCGGCATCCGGCGCCGCGCGATGACCGCGGACACGGGATCGAGCTCCTGCCCGATCTTGTTCCGCGCCTTTGACGCCTTCAGCAGACTCCCCGTGCCGCACGCCGGATCGATCACCGTGTCCCCGTCCGTGGTGGCCAGGACGACCTCGACGACCTCGGGCGGAGTGGGGTTCAACAGCCGCGAGTGGGCCTCCAGGTACCGCTCGTGCAGGAACTCGAACGTCTCCGCGTCGGCCTCGACCGCGGCCAGCGCCTCGCCGAGCTTCAGGTCGTCGGCGGTCCGCAGCTGCGTCCACAACCGCTCGGCCGGCGAGACGCGGAACGGCTTGCCGTTGCGCCGAAGCCATGACTCCACGTCGCGCAACAGGTACAACGGACTGGAGGCCGTCCCACCGACCGGCGAGGGGAAGTCCTCGAACCGCCGCCGCCAGTTCGACACGGCCGCCCGCCCCACATCGGCGAGGCGCGCTATGTCACCGGCGTTGACCGTCTCATCCATGTTCACAACCGTATTGCTTGTGAACTCACTTCACAACTGATCTACTGGAGACATGACACACGAGCTGCGCATCGCCGTGGCGACCGATCCTGGGCTCGTTCGCGAGCACAACGAGGATTCGGTCTACGTCCGCGAGGACCTGCAGGCCGTGGCGGACGGCATGGGCGGCCACGAGCACGGTGAAGTGGCCAGCGCGCTCGCGGTGAACGTCCTCGCGAGCTGGGAGGGCGACCTGGGGCCCGCCGTGGCCGAGATCGCGCGCAGACTCGACGCCGAGACGCCCCAGGGCGCCGGCACCACGCTGACCGCGATTCGCTGGGAGGGCCTCGCCTTCCAGCTGGCGCACATCGGCGACTCCCGCGCGTACCTGCTGAGGGAGGGCGAACTCCGCCAGATCTCCCACGACCACACCATGGTCCAGGCTCTGGTGGACGCCGGCCGCATGACGCCCGCGGAGGCACTGGTCCACCCGCGCCGCGCCTACGTGCTGCGCGCTCTGCAGTCCGGCAACTCGCACGACCCGGACCTCACGTGGCACCAGGCCAAGGTCGAGGACCGCTACCTGCTGTGCAGCGACGGCCTGACCGACTACACCGACCTCGGCGACGTCCACGACGTCCTTCTGTCCACAGAGGACGGGACAGAAGCGGCCTGGCAGCTGATCGCGCTGGCGAACGGCAACGGCGGCCCGGACAACATCACCTGCGTCGTCATCGACGTGGTGCGCAAGAAGTGGTGGCAGCGCTAGCAAAACCCGCTGCGGTCCTGGCCGCGGCTGCCCGCAGATGGGAACGGTCCCCGGCACAGCGTGCCGGGGACCGCAGTCCTGCAGGGGGTGTTACAGGTTGGCCGGCATGCCCGACTCGTCGGCACTGGCCGTCGAGGAACCGCTCAGCAGGTCCTTGACGATCTTGTTGGCTTCCTTCACCGCGGGCGTGATCATCTTGATCTTCACCTTGCCGTTGGTGAGCTTGCCGCCGACCTCGAACGTCTTGTCCTCACCGGGCAGCGGGAGCGCCTGGCAGCCGGTGAACTGCTTGCGCGGGGTGGCGCCGGTCTGGAAGAAGAAGACGATCGGGTCGTCGACGCAGTCCGTGTTGTACGGGAACAGGCCGTGCGAGCCCTCGTTGTCGACGCTGATCAGCTTGGCGTTCGGCAGCGCCTTCGCCGTGGCGAGGCCGCCCTCGTAGGCGGTGGCGGCGTCGAGCTCGGACTGCGCGACCAGCAGACGCGGGAACGTCTTCTTGTCCGGCTTCGGCATCGCGTTCTTGGTCGGCCAGTACGCGCACAGCGGCGTGCTCATGAACGGCGCGATGAACGGCGCGTTCACGGTCAGGTCGGCGAGCCAGTAGTTCCAGTAGTGCAGGTTCTGGTTCCACTGACCGTCCTGGCAGCGGATCGCCTCGAACGTCGCGTCCCAGGTCTCGACCTCGGCGGCGGCCGTCGTGGACTTCACCGCGACGCGTTCCTTCTTGGCGATGGCGGCGAGCGCGTTGGCCTTGGCCTTCGCGATGAACGCCTTGTTCTCGTCGGTGAGGCCCTTGGTGGCCAGCATCTTCGAGACGAGCTGCTCGACCTTCTCCGCGTCGGTGCCGGTGGCGGCCGGGGTGCCGATCACCGCGGACACCGCGGCGGCGGCGGTCGGGTACTGGCTCGTGTCGTACATGGCCGGGATCACGAACCACGCGACGAACAGCTGGCCCAGGAACTCACGGGTGCCGCCGGCCTTCTCCCAGTTGCGGCGGATCTCCATCGGGTCGGTGCCCTGGGCGTACTCGGCGTCGTTGCGCGCCATGTACGGCAGCAGCGCCTCCTGGAACTGGCGGTCGCGGGTGCGCGGCTGCAGGTCCCAGGTGTTCTCGAGCGTCGTCTGCGAGGCGTCGACGGCCGAGTCGAGCAGGAAGCGGTGCGCCTTGCTCGGGAACGTGGCGGCGTACCAGGTGCCGAGCCACGTGCCGTAGGAGTAGCCGATGTAGCTCATCTTCTTCTCGCCGAGCACGACGCGGATGAAGTCCATGTCGTATGCGGTCTGCTCGGTGGTGATGAACTTGGTCAGCGGGTTCTCGAGGCAGCCGTCGACCTTCGCCTTGTTCAGCACGTTGATGTCAGTGCTGTTCGGGACGGTGTAGCTGCAGGTGAGCGGCGAGGAGAGGCCGACACCGCGCGGGTCGAAGCCGATGAAGTCGTACTGGCCGGCGAGAACCGGGGCGCGCAGCGCCATCGCCGCGCCCCACGGCAGGCCGGAGCCGCCGGGGCCACCGGGGTTGACCAGCGCGATGCCCTGGCGGCTGGTGCCCTTGTACGCGGTCTCGGTCTTGGAGACGCGGATGCCGATCGTGTTGCCGTCGGCCGGGTTGTGCCAGTCGCGCGGGACCTGGATGGTCGCGCAGGCGAGACCCTTGACGGTCTTGAACCTCTTGACGGTCTCCTCTGCCACGCCGGGGAAGGTGCACTCCTCCCAGGTCACCTCCTGCGTGGCGAGGGCACCCGCGAGTGCCTGGGTGTCCGGGTCCTGCTCGGCGGCCGCGCTCGCCGTCGGCGCGAGCACGATGCTCGTCGCGATCAGCGCCCCTGTGACCGCGGCGATGCCGCCTCTGAAGTACTTCCTCACGGTAGATCCCTTCCTGCCCCCGCACGGCCTGGGTAAGACCGCGCTTGCAACAGAGGAGAAGGGAAAAAACTGCGTTTAACACTCTTGGGTGATGGCAGAAAGTCGCCATGTCTGGAAACCGTCACCGATCGTGTTCGCAGAGTGATGAAGATCGTCAGCGCTGTGACTTTAGGTGACTAGAGCCAACCTCGCCGTGACGCCTGGACGCCGAGCTGGAACCGGGTCTGCGCCCCCAGCAACTGCTGCAACCGGCTCACCCTGCGGTGCACCGTGCGTTCGCTGACGCCGAGCTCGCGCGCGATCGACTCGTCCGTCAGGCCGGCGCTGAGCAGTGCCATCAGCCTCCGGGTGGCCGTGGTCGGCTCCTGCTGGCTGTCCTCCTGGCCGCTGGGGGTGATCGACACCGCCATTCGCCAGAACGCCTCGAACAGCTCGCTCAACGCGCTCAGTAGCACGGACGGGTGAATGAGAAGCGCGACCACGTTCCCGCCCGTCACGGTCGGCACCGCGATCAACGCCCGGTCCGAGTCGGCGATCACGAGTTTCAGCGGCACGCCGGGGAACGTCCGCGCCTGCTCGCCCACCGCGATGCTCTCCTGCACGGACGCGAACCCGCGCTCGCTCTGCAACAACGCCGACTCGTACACGACCCGATAGGCGACACCGCGGGCGAGCGCCGGGGGTTGTGCGGGACTCGCCTCGGGCTGCGGGCTCAGGTACGAACCGGGATCGAGCGCCCGGATCTCCGACTTGGCCTGGCTCTGCATCTCCTCGAACGCGCTGATCACCTCGTCCGCGTCCTTGAGGACCTCGACGAAGTCGACCTCTTTCGCGCCGCGCTCGGCATAGGCGGCGGCCAGGAGTTCGGCGGTCTCCCTGGCCCGCACGGCCGCGGCCTCGTGCCCCGACGCGATCGCGGCCAGTGCCGAACGAGGCGGGCGCACGTCGTTGTTCCTGATCAGCCCGAGTCGTTCGAGCTCCTCGTGCGCCGGGCCGGGCTCGGTGACGTCTCCGCGCAGCATCGCCAGGTAGAGCTTCTCGGCCTCCGGCGACAGCCCCTCGTGCACACGACTCCCCTCGGTGGTTCTGAACCGAAGGTACCTGGCCAGATGGGTGCAACAGGCCTTAGGCGAACCGGCGCAGCGCCCCGAGGAACAGCGCGTCGAACGCCCGGTCGGACAGCACCCTGCGCGCGAACAGGATGGGCCGCGCCCCGAACCCCGCCGCGTACCTGGTCCGCGGCCGCCGCGCCTGGGCCGCCTTCACGATGACGTCCGCAATCACCTTCGGCTCACTCGCGCGATCCATCTGCGCGAAGAACCCGGACAACTGCTTGACCTGCGCCGCGTAGGCGCCGCCACCGGAGGTCTTCTCGAGGTTCTCGACCGCGATCCCGCCCCACTCGGTCTTGATGCCGCCGGGCTGGATGACGACGACGTCGATCCCGAACGGCTTCAGTTCCAGCCGCAGCGAGTCGCTGAGCCCTTCGACCGCGAACTTCGTCGAGTGGTACCAGGCCCCGAGCGGCTCGTAGATCCGTCCGCCGATCGACGAGACGTTGACGATCCGGCCGCGCCCGGCCTCGCGCATGTGCGGCAACACCAGCTGGACCAGTCGCGCCAGCCCGAACACGTTCACCTCGAACTGGTACCGCGCCTCGCCCAGCGGCACGTCCTCGACCGCGCCGTACGACCCGTACCCGGCGTTGTTGACGAGCACGTCGATCCGCCCGGTCTCCGCGATGACCTTCTTGACGCCCTCGACCATCGACTCGTCCCGCGTCACGTCCATCTCCAGCACCCGGATGCCCTGCGCGGCGAGCCCTTCCATCCGCTGCACCCGCCGCGCCGCCGCGTACACCGTGTAGCCGGCTTTGTGCAGCTCGACCGCCGTGGACTCGCCGATCCCCGACGAGGCACCCGTGACCAGTGCGACCTTCATGGCGCTCTCCTGACTGACCGGTTGGTTGAACTAACCAACTGTTTGGTTGCTAGATCTAGGCAACCAGACCGGCGCAACTCTGTCAACCAACCGGTTAGTTGCCAGAACCAACCGGTTGGTTAAGATGGGGGGTGTGGTGAGGGACAAGGAAGCGACCAAGGCCAAGCTCCTCGAAGCGGCGATGGACGAGTTCGCGCAGTACGGCATCGCCGGCGCGCGGGTCGATCGCATCGCGGCCAAGGCCGGGTGCAACAAGGCGATGATCTACGCCTACTTCGGCAGCAAGGAGGGGCTGTTCGACGAGCTGCTGAGGATCCAGATCGACCGCATGATCCAGCAGGTCCCGATCACGCCCGACGACCTGCCCGGCTACGCGGGCCGGTTGTTCGACTCCTACCGCGACCAGCCGCAGCTGCTCAGGCTCGCGGCGTACCACCGGCTCGAGAACGGCTTCGAGGCCATTCCCGCGGCCGAGGCCGAGGCGTACCGGCACAAGGTCGAGGCCATCGGGCGGGCGCAGATGGAAGGCAGGATCTCGGCCGAGTTCAACGCCAACGACCTCCTCGACATGGTCGTGCACATGTCGATCTTGGCGTTCACCACGCCGAACGCGACCCGTGCACTCGTCGAACGCTCGGTCAGCCGCCTGATCGCGGAGTAGCCCCGATCAGGGCTTGCGCAGCAGGTAGGTGTCCATGATCCAGCCCTTGCGCGCACGGGCCTCCTCGCGCACCTCGCGGATCCGCGCCGCCACGTCCCCGACGCGGCCCGAGACCAGAATCTCGTCCGGCATCCCGAGGTAGGCGCCCCAGTAGATCCACGTGTCCGGGTCGACGCCCTCGAACGAGTACGACGCGTCCAGCATCACGGCCACGTCGTCCACATCGGACGGCCACCCGGCGGCCAGCCGGCGGCCGGTCGTGATCTGCACCGGCTTGCCGACCTGGTTCAGCGACACCCGGTGGCCCGCGGTCAGCGCGGCCACCGACGTCACGCCGGGGATGACCTCCACCTCGAACGACTCGCCGCGCGCCAGCAGGTCGTCGAGGATCGCCAGCGTCGAGTCGTACAGCGACGGGTCGCCCCACACCAGGAACGCCCCGACCTCGTCCTCGCCCAGTTCCGACAGCAACCCCAGGACGACGTCCGCGCGGTCGCGGCGCCAGGCGTCGATCGTCGCCTTGTAGTCGGCGGGGTTGCGGTCGCGCTCCGGATCCCGGCCCTCGACCCAGCGGTACGGGCGCGTCACGTGCTCCGCCAGGATCGACGCGCGCAGGTCGACGAGCTCCTGCTTCACGGAACCCTTGTCCAGCACGAAGTACACGTCGACCGTCTGCAACGCCTTGACGGCCTGCACCGTCAGGTGGTCGGGGTTGCCCGCGCCGATACCGATGACCAGGATCTTTCGCACCGGCACACACTAACTACACGGGGCGCTCGTCGAGGAGCCGCACGGTCTTGCCTGTGCGGGGATTCACCTCCAGCGCGGGCACCCACTCCACCGCGAGCGGTGCCACCACGCCGCGTCCGACCTGCAGTTCGAACCGCGGGCTGATCACGTACACCTCGGCCTGCACGGCGGAGACGTCCTGCGCCGCACCGGCGATGCGCAGCACCAGCTGGTCCCGCGCGTCGGTCCGGCGGATCACGACCTGCACGCCGTTGTGCGTGATCCCGGCGCGGTCGACGGCGGCCCGCAGGTGGTCGAGGTGCAGCGTCACGGGGCCCACCCGCGCGCCCTCGTCGGCGCGGCCGAGCAGGCGGAAGATCCCGTCCTCCACGTCGACCCACTCGGCCAGGTCGCCGACCGGGTACCGGATCATCGGCTGCAGCCGCCGGGTGAGGTCGGTCTGCAGCAACCGGCCGGGCCGTCCTGGTGAGGTGATCGGCTTGCCGGTGTCGGCGTCGACGATCTCCAGCACCGAGCTGTCCACAAAGGAGCGGAACACCCGCGGGTCGTCCGAGCCGAGCACCGCCGTGCCGATGATTCCGCCGTCCACGCTGCCGTAGACGAACGAACGGAACTCGGCGCCGGGGAACGCCTGCAGCAGGAGTGCGCGCTGGTCGTCGTACAGGGCTTCACCGCTGAACAGGACCAGCCGCACCGACGGCAGTGAGCCGGCCTCGGAACGAACGTGCGCGGCCAGCCGGCACAGCGTCGTCGGGAAGCCCGCCACGACGGTGGCGTCGAAGTCCTGCATCGTGCTCAGCGTGAACTCGACCGGCGCGCTGCCGGTGATCGGCAGCTGCACCAGGTCGATCGGCGAGCGTTGCAACGCGTTCAGCGCGAAGATGAAGCTGGAGTAGAGCTCGCCGGCGGCGAAGAGGTTCGCGACTCGGTCACCGTGCCGCAGCCCCACCGCGGGCAGCGTTTCCGCGTACGTGCGGCACATCGCGTCCCACTCGTCGTTGGTGTAGAAGGAGACGCGAGGGGCCTTGGTGGTGCCGCCGGTCTTGAAGATCAGGCCGTCGGTGTGCGCACGGGTCAGCACCTGGTTGTCGCGGATGGTGTTCGCCGCCCAGAACGCGGCCTGGTCGACCACCGGCAGCTCGGGCAACGGCGTCGAGGGGTCGTAGCCGTCGTACAGGTCCTTGTAGAACGGGGAATGCGTGCGGGCGTAGCAGACGAGGTCGAGCAAGGACATCGTTCACACGCTCCTGCTGCCGCGCTGGTCGACGACCGCGATCAACTTGCCGCTGCTCTTCGTCCGCTGGAAGTCCGCGAGGACGACGTTCTCGACGCGCACGGTCAGCAGCCCGTCCTGCTCGACGGCCTCCGCGACCTCCGGATACCGCGACAACAGCGTGCGGTGGGTGACCGCGGGCTCCGGCGCGCGCCCGCTTTCCAGGCGCACGACCAGCTCTTCGCCACCGGCGTCCTCGTTCAGCTCGACCTGCAACGCGCCGGAGTAGTCGTGCTCGTCCTCCAGGACCGTGAGGAACCGCCGGTAGTTCAACGTCTGCGCGGCGGCCCGGAACACGTCTCCGGTGCGCCCGAGCAGCTCGAACCGGGGCGTCTGGCGGCCGCAGGGACAGTCGCCGGGGACCCAGCGGCCCAGGTCGCCGATCTCGTAGCGCTCCAGCCGCTGGCCACGCCGCGTGTGCGTGGTGAAGACCAGCCTGCCAGCCTCACCTGACGGCACCGGCCGGTCGCTCTCGGGGTCGAGGATCTCCATCGTGTGCAGGCTGGTGAACAGGTGGTGCACCTTGCCGGACGACGCCTGGCACTGGTAACCGACGGGACCGGCGTCGACCGTCGCGTAGGCGGCCGAGCGGATGGTCTCGACGCCGAACTCGTCCCGCAGCCGCGCGATGGCCTGGGCGCCGAAGTGCTCGCCCGCGTAGAAGATCTTGCGGATGCCGCCGTACTCCTTCAGCATCGCGCCGTGCTCGGCGAAGAGCCGCTGCACGAACGACGGCGCGGTCAGCAGCGTGTCGACGCGGTTGTCCACAACGGCCTGCGCGATCGCGTCGAGCTGGCCCCACTGGCCGCCCATCGGGAACTGCACGGCGTTCATCCGCTCCAGCGCGGAGAAGAAGCTGACGAAGCTCGCGTACATGTGCCCGTTGAAGAACAGGTTCATGACGCGGTCGTGGCGCGGGTCGAGCCCGGTGGCGAGCAACGCCTCGGCGCCGACCCACATCTGCTCGTCCCAGTCGGCCCAGGTGTACGCGGACAGCTTGGGCGCGCCGGAACTGCCTCCGCTGCGGAAGTACACGTCCGCCGGACGGTCCTGGAGCGTCTCGAAGTCCGACTTCGGGGTCACCGGAACAGGGGGAACCGGAAGCTGCCGCGACTCGGCCAGGTCGTCCAGCGAGGCGTCCGCGGCGAACCTGTCGTCGAGCTGCACGGACACCCGGTTGCTGTAGCGCTGCAACGCGTAGACGCCGTCGTGCGGCTCACCGCCGTACCCGCCGAGCATCGAACCCGGCGTGGTGATCCGCTGCACGCCGACCGAGACGAACGAACGCGCGAGCGCGGCCGTGTCGGGCCGGTCCGCCGCGAGGCCGACGGTCTGCAGGTAACGGCGCATCGGCCGCAGCACGGAGGTGATCTGCTTGCGCGGCAGGGGCTTCACCCACACCGTCCGGAACAACGGCGAGGTGCGCGGGGCGAATCGCACGTCCGCCAGCACACGCCAGTTCTCACCGGCGTGCACCTTGGTGAACCCGAGGTGCTCTTCCAGCTGGGTGACGAGGACGGTGTTCGTGATCTCCGCCCACTCGGCCTGCGAGGGCTCGCGGGTCGGCGGCCCCGTCTGCTCCAGCACGGAGGCGAATCGTTCGGCGAAGGCGAAGACCTGGGACGGGTCCTCGGTGTCGAGGTAGATCACCTGTGGACTGGAACAAGCTTGCTGCTCCAAGCGGCAGACGTCCGTGACCAGCGCGCGCAGAGTGTCCACATCGGACCACGCGTCGCGGGTCAGGTAGGCGAACGACAGCTTCGGCCCCCAGTCGATCACCCGCGCGCCGGGCTTGACCAGCTCGGTGACGCCGGCGATCGCCTCCTCGCCACCCCACACCGCGACGGCGTCGGCGGCGCCGAGCACGCGCGACATCCAGTCGGTGCGCGAAGAGGAGAAGTGCAGCACGACGAGCCGGGCGGCGATCTGACCGGTCTGGTCGTGCGAGGCCAGCGCGGCGAGCACCTCGGCGGTGAACCCCGAGTCGTCCGACGCGACCTTGATGACGTTGAGGTTGCCCGAGAGCAGGCCCTCGACGGCGCTCAGGACACCGGCGGCGGGTGCGTTGCCCGCCGTCACGTGGGCGAGCAGGCCGAGCGGCACCCAGGCCTCGTAGGTGGGCGTGCGGAAGTCGAAGCGGACCATGCGTGCCGGGTCGAGGTTGCCGAGTTCGCGCTTCAGCTTGCTTTCCAGCGAAGTACGGCTCAACGCGTGCCGCAGCGCGTCCAGCGTCTCGTCGACCTCCACCTCGTCGAGGCCCCACGCGACCAGTGACGCGCGGTGCCGGTCCAGGTCGAGCTTCTCCGCGGCGGCGAGCACGACGAGCGGGTTCAGGCGCGGTCCGGTGATGACCTGCTGGGTGCGGTCGTCCAGGGTGTCGAGCCGCGGCGCCACAGCCTCGTCGCCGACCCACTCACCCTGCCAGAAGTGCCTCATGCCTTACCTTTCAGAAGCTCTGCGGCCGCAATGGCGCAGGAACGGTTGCGGGAGACGCCGGCGCGGCCGAGGATCTCGAACCACGGGGTCTCGTTGCCGCAACCGCACTCCTCAGGTGCGTGCAGTGCGGCCAGGTCACCCATCAGCACGCTCTGCGCGGGCGCCGAGGTGATGTACGGGGACACGAACTGGATGTAGCCGGACTCGCCGTACGGCAGCGGTTCCAGCGTCCGGACGTCGCGGACGATCGCACGTGACCACGTCGGCACGTGCAGGTTGTGGTGTGCGCATTCGACGTACGGCACCGAGTGCTCGACCGAGCCGTAGCTGTCGCGGATCCGCACGTCTGGGATGCCCAGCATCTCGGTGACCTTCGCGCGCAGCTCGGACTTGGAGATCTGCTTGTCCGCGTTGCCCTTCCAGCCACCGCCGAACCACACCATCGAGCGTTCGCCGAGCTGCAACGGCTCGACGCCCATCGCGCGCATGCGGTCGATGGTGAAGCTCAGGAACGCCGGGAACCCGAAGATCCGCACCGGCCGGCCGCTGTCCGCGAACCGTTGCAGCGCGCGGATGCTGCCGAACGCGTCGAACTCGTGCCCGGTGCCGGTGTGCGCGAGGCCGTAGTCGACGGACTCCACGGGCGCGAAGTCGGTCATGAACTGGCCGGTGAACGAGCTGCCGAGCTTCACGCCGGGTGCCGGCTGGTTGAGGTTGATCAGGTAGTGCACCGGCTCGGGGGAGATGAACCCGTTGTGGTCGTAGATGCGCGCGACCATCCGCCGGCCCGCCCGCAGGGTCCAGGCGTCCCAGAACATCTGCGACTTCTGCCCGGTCGTGCCGGAGGAGGTGGCGTGCACGACGACCTTGTCGCGCGGCACAGAGAGCACCTCGTGCATCTTGAAGAAGTTGGCGTGCACGAACGGCTGGTCGGTGATGTCCTCGAGCGGCTTGCCGTTCCACAGGCTGCGGAAGAACTCGTTGCGCTGGGCGTGCCAGCGGTTCGACTCGTTCATCGCTTCCAGGAACAGGTCCGTGTCGCTGTGGTCGTACGGTGCCGCGATGTCGCACAGCGCCTGGACGGCGCGCAGCGATGGGTCCGGCACCGTCACCGGACCGAGGTGCGGGTTCATGCGCGAAACACTCCGTTGGTGTTGAGGAACTTCTGCGTCCACAGCTCGATGTACTGCTCGGTGAAGGGCCGGAACGCCTCGTCGATCGCGAGCCCGCGGAAGTCCGGCGGCTGTGGTGTGTGCACCATGACCACGTAGTCGTGGTAGACCTCGCCGTCCTTGCGCATCGCCGGGTACAGCGCCACGGGCAGGAAACCGAAGGCCAGCAGCGCACTCAGCTCGTCGAACTCGTGCAGCGGCACCAGCGTCTCGACGTGCGGCGCGCCCAGTCCGGCCAGCGTGTCGATCACGCCACCGAGGTGCGGGAGCAGTGCCTGGGGGCTCGGTGTGGCACCGAAGATCGTGCAGTAACCGTCGTGCCGGTTGAGGTGCCCGTAGATCTGGTACTCGCCGCGCTCGTCGGCCAGCAGCACGTTCGGCCTGTGCAGCGGGTAGAACCGCCGCGCCGGGTCGTTGATCGTGTGCTCGAAGTGCCGCTGCACGAACTGCGGTGCCTCGATGACCTCGAGCCGCGACGGCTCGGCGGCGGTGAAGGCGGTGTCCTCGACGAACTCGGGCAGCGCGGGCATCGTCGCGTGCGTGGCCATGATGAGCTTTTCCAGACTCCTGGGCACCTTGTGCACCTGCGCCCGCTGCTCCAGCACACCGTCGCGGTGCTTGGCCAGCAACGTCATCGTCTCGCGCTTGGCGTGCTTGAACAGGTTCGGCACGAGCCCGAGCGGGTGGAACCCGTTGCGCAGGCACACCCGCTGCGGCGCGAGGTGGATCGTCCGCGCGGTGCCGTAGACCGAGTCGACCTCGCCGCTCGCGAGCATGAGGCCGGTGATCTGCCCGACGGCGTGGTGCGCGATGCCGTCACCCTGCGCGTCCGGGTCCACGACCAGCCCGGCGATCTTGCCGAGGCGGTCCGCGCTCTCCACGTGCCCGGTGATCGAGGCGACGACCCGGCCGTGGCTGCGCCACACCAGCCACGTGGTGTGCGCGGCCTCGATCTCGGCGGCCATGACGTCGGGGTCGGTGCCCATCGCGATGGGGTAGTTCGCGCCGTGAGCCCGCCGGTAGAGCCTGAGCAGGTCGTCGACGTCGTCGAGTCGAGCCGGCTCGAACTCGGGTGCCACTCGTGTGTCTCCTTCAGTGCATGCGAAAACAAGCCGATGCACGGGGCACGACTTCCTGTTAATGCGACGGGATTTCCTGAAATGCAGGCTACTAGCCGGTACTACCGCCGTTCAGGTGACCTGAGCGCCGGAGCTGCGGAATTGATTCCTGAAGGCGAGCGGGATCACAACGAGCATCAAATCCGTCTTAAAGGTCGATGGTTCCAATGGCTCAACAGGCCAGGTAGAGCATGTGACGGAGATCGCGTACCGGAATTTCGCCTTACCAGTTGAAACGCAAATAGTCGCCGTTTCAACGAAACGGCGACTACTCGGAAAATGAGCAACTAGTGGGCGAGCACGTGCAAAATCCTCACCGGCTTCTTCGGCGCGCCGTCGAGCGTGCCGTCCGGCTGCGGCACGATCCCGGCCTTCACGATCCGGTCGAGCGTGTCCATGCCGTAGGTGACGTGGCCCATCACGGTGTAGAGCGGCTTGATGTTGGCGAACGAGTGCACGATGAAGAACTCGCTGCCGTTCGTGCCCGGCCCCTGGTTCCCGTACGCGATGGTGCCGCGCGGGTAGGTCTCCTCGCCCGTCACCTCGTCGGCGAACCGGTAACCGGGCCCGCCCTCCTCGGCGCGGTAGATGTCGCCGCACTGCAGCACGCCCAGGCGCGAGGTGTCGGTCAGGCGCCAGCACTGCGACATCGTGTAGAACCAGCTCCGCGCCAGGTGGGCGAAGTTCTCCACGCCGCACGGGGCGTTGGCGCGGTCGAGGTTCGCGATCACCACGCCGTAGTTCGTCACGATGGTGACCTTCACGGTGCCCCTGGCCGGTACGACGGCGCTGGGCGGCTGGACCGGGCGGGCGGCCGGGTTGTCCGGCGTCGGGATGAACTCGCAGCGTGCGGTGGGGGTCGCCGGTGCCGCGGACGCGACCGGGGCGAGGACGACCATCATCAGGACAGCGAGCAGTAGCCTCATGACTGCCGACGGTAGTCGCCGCATAACGCCTTGTCAGCCCACCTTGGCGGGAGTGGCTCACACGGTGACCGCCTCCCGCTGCTCCACCACGGCACGCCGGCGGGGCTTGCGCTCCAGCCACCACTGCGAGAGCAGCAACGGGATCGTCCACCCGGCCCAAGTCGAGATTCCGGCGATCGTGTGCGGCAGCTCCGCCTCCGGCACGCGGTCAGCGAACGCGAGGAACGCGAGCACGCCCCAGATCCGGTTGGTGATGATCGAGACGGTCAGCACGAAGCTGCGGATCATCCACTTGCGGTGGTCGCGGAACTGGCGCTGTCGCGCCGCACGCCACGCCAGCCACGTGAAGGCCAGCCACAGCACCGCCAGCAGCACGTTGCTCACCTGGGCGACCGGCCCGAACGGCGTCATCCAGCCGATGACCAGACCGGACAGCCCGGACGGCAGCACACCGGCGAACACGTAGACACGGCCGATGCGGCGGTGCCACATGGGGAAACGGCCACGGAACCACGGCCAGATCTGCACCACGCAAGTGATGATGGCGATCGACGCGCAGACGACGTGCACGACGAGCAGGGGGTAGTGCGGTCCCCAGTCCGACTGCACTCGTGCTTGCAGACGATCACCGGTCAGGTACGGCGGCAGCGAGAACGCCACGAACGCCACCACCACGAACGCCAACGGGCCCACCCAGGGCTTGCGCAACCACGTCATGGCACCACCATGTCGACCTCTGCTGACCGATCGCGCACCGATCGCTGACGTGGCCTTCTGACACCGCGCTGACATCTGACGGGGTGTAGCTGTCAGATCGCTGTGAGCGCCGATCGGCAGTGTCAGCGCCATGAAGTCGACAGCCCTGATCGCCGCAGCCGCGTTCACGCTCCTCATGGCGCCGGACGCACAGGCCGCGTCCTGCAGCGGACGCGGGTGCAACGACAAGGACCCCGTGTCCGCCGGCTGCAGCAGCGGTTCGACGACCGCCGACACCGCGCCCATGTACACGGGCGGTACGGCGGAACTGCGCTGGTCGCCTGGGTGCAGGACGAACTGGGTGCGGGTCTCGAACTACTCGGGCGGCGACTCGGCTCTGCGCATCACGGTGTGGTCGGGCAACGACCACGTCGGCTTCGTCGCGGCGGGAACGCCCGGCGACCACTGGGGAAACATGGTCCACGCGCCCGGCTGCGCCCGCGGCGAGGTGCTCTACGTCGACAAGAACGGCGTGCACCGCACCGCCCGTCTCGCGTCGAGCGCTTGCTGAGGGGGCGCGTCGTGACCGGCTACATCACCGATTGACCACTCTCCGCACCACCATCGCAAAACCATTGAGGGAGAAGCATGTTCAGCAAGATCGCCAGTGCGCTCGGAGCGGCCGTCATCGTCGGTGGCGCGATGCTCGGGCTCACCGCTCCGGCGCAGGCCGAGTCGGCGCCGGGCTGCGGCCCGGTGACGCAGATCGGTTCCACCGCGTACATCACCAGCGGCGGCACCACCATCGGTTCGGTCAAGCAGTTCAAGGGCTGCAACAAAAACTGGGCTTACACCTACGTGTGGGAGGGCTTCCGCTCCTCGCACTCCAACTGGGACGTCTGCGTCTCGGTCGCCACCGGCTCCAGCGCGCCCTACACGCTCGAAGGCCTGCAGTGCCACGGCAAGAAGGCTGACAACTGGTCGTCGGGCACGAACACGCTCAACGTGTGCACCCACGCCGTCGGCAACATCAAGTGGGGCGGCAACACCCCCACCGCCCGCACGAGCATCCGCTGCTGACATGAGGAAGACCGTTCTCACAGCGGTCGCCGCCCTGACCGTGCTGGTGCCTCTCACGAGCGCCGGCACGGCACAGGCCGAGGTCCGCGGCTTCACCGCGACGACCACCCTCGACGGCCGCACCGTCAAGGACCCCGGCGTTCCCGTCGGCCAGAAGCGCGTCGCCGACATGTACCTCAAGGGCCAGAAGGTGAACGTCGTCTGCCAGGACACGGGCCCGGAGTACGGCGGCAAGAACGTCTGGGACCTCACCACCGAGGGCCTGTGGATCGCGGACGGCTACACGAGCAACCCGTCGGACACGATGGTGCTGCCCAGGTGCGCCACCTCGAAGTCCTTCCCCGCCAAGGTCGACCTCAACGGCCGCAGGAACAAGGGTGACGCCGCCACGGCGCCTGGTTCGGTCGTGGACAGGTACCGGGCGGGGCAACAGGTTCCGGTGAAGTGCCAGGCGCAGGCCGAGAGCGGCACGATCTGGGACTTCACCACCGACGACCTGTGGGTGCCGGACAACTACGTCACCACCGGCACGAGCGGGTTCGTCCCGGGCCTGCCGCGTTGCGACACCGACGGCATCGAGCCGGGCGAGACGCCGCCGGGCAACGCCGTGCACGGCCGCAGCAACGGTCCGGCGGGGCCCACGACCGGCACGAACGCGCAGAAGGTCCAGCGCGTGATCGACACTGCGAAGTCCCAGATCGGCAAGGGCTACCTGTACTCCTGGGGTGCGGGCGGCAAGGGCGGCGCCTCCTACGGCGTCCACCACTACCCGGACAACGACCCCTCCCAGGGCGACGACTACAACCGGCTCGGTTTCGACTGCTCGGGCCTCACGCTGTACGCCTTCTGGAAGGGCGCCGGCCTCGACATCGGCGCCTGGACGGGTGCGCAGAACACCAAGGGCCGCGCGGTGGCCATCGCGGACCGCAAGCCGGGCGACCTCGTCTTCTGGGGCCGCTCCGACAACGACTCCGACGCCACCACGCACGTCGCCCTCTACCTGGGCGACGACAAGATCCTGGAAGCCTCGCCGCCGCGCAACGGGCAGAGCGTCCGGATCAGCGAACTCAACAGCCACGGCACGCCGTACACGAAGGTCCGCCGGATCTTCGGATGACGAGGGGAAAACGATGAACGTCAAGAGAATGATCTCAGGGGTGGCCGGTCTCGCGATCGGGCTGGGCGTGTTGGTGCTCGGTGGCCCGCAGGCCAGCGCCGCCACCAACTTCGAGCTGCCGTTCCCGTGTGGACAGACGTGGTCCGGGCAGACCAGGACCAACCACAGCCCGCAGCTGGCGATCGACCTGAACCGCGGTGCGGACGAGGGTGACGCCGTCGTGGCGTCCGCCTCGGGCAAGGTCAGCAAGGTCCGCAACGAGGGCAGCACGAGCTACGGCCGCTGGGTCGAGATCGACCACGGCAGCGGCTGGACGACGCGCTACGCCCACCTCTCCGCCCAGCGGGTGTCGGTCGGCCAGAGCGTCTCGCAGGGGCAGACCATCGGCAACGTCGGCAACACCGGCGGCTCGACCGGCGCCCACCTGCACTTCGAGCAGCTGCTGAACGGGACGCCGCAGAAGATCAAGTTCTCCGGGACGACGATCCTGTACTACGGCACCCAGAACTACAAGTCGAAGAACAAGTGTGACGGTGGCGGTGGCACCACCAACCCGTACACCCCGGAAGAGGCCTGCGGCGACGGCTACAAGGTCATCGACGGCGCGAACGTGACCGGTGCGCGGGTCTCCCTGCTGTACAACGCCTCCAACGGCTACAACTGCGTGGTCGCCATCAAGACCACCAAGATCGGCACGGCGTCCGACGTCGGCGCGTTCCTCGAGGTGCAGGGCGAAGCACGCACGACCGACCGTGACGAGTACGGCTACTACGCCGGCCCCGTGAAGAAGAAGGCGCCCGGCAAGTGCGTCAAGTGGGGCGGCATGGTCGGCACCTCCAGCTACACCAGCGGTTTCGAGCACTGCGGCTGATCAGCCGATCAGGCCGTCCAACAGGTTGTCCCTGCGCAGACCGGGTGTGCCGAGCAGTTCGGCCGCCCGGTCCGCGTGCTTTTCCCGGCCTGTCCTCGCGAGCACGAGATGGGCGACGCCCTCGCCGTACCGGTCGCCGCGAGCGGCGGTGATCTCCAGGCAGCGGTCGGCATCCGCGGTGGCCTGGCCGGGTTTTCCCGCGGCCAGCAGCACTTCTGCGCGGCACAGCAGCGCCTGCCACTCGTCGTTGTGTTCGCCCGTGACCCGGCACAGCTCGATGCACTCGCTCAGCGCGGCCTCGGCTTCCGCCAGCCTGCCGAGCCTGAACAACGCCTGTCCTCGCGAGGCCAGCGCATACGCCGTTCCGGCCTCGTCCTCGTGCTCACGGGCGAGCTTCTGACTCAGCTCGGCGCTGTCGAGCGCCTGTTCGTACCGTCCGGCGACCTGGTGCACCTGCGCCAGTGCGGACAGCGGAACCCTTTGTGCACCAGCCGGTCCGTGCTCCGACGTGAGCTCGACCGCCCGCGCCAGGGTCGACGCGGCCTTTTCCAGCTCACCCAGTTCGCGCTGGATCGTGCCGATGCCGGACAGCGCACGCCCCTGCCCGAACGGGTCGTCGGCGCGCGCCTCCAGCACTTCCTCCAGCTGGGCGAGGGCGATGTCGAACGAACCGATCCGGCGGTTCGCGGCCGACCGCACCAGCAGCGCCGTCTGCAACGCGGCCGAGGTGCCGACGGTGCGAGCGGCCTGATCCGCGATCTGGCCCAGCTCGACCAGGTCCGCCACCCTGTCCTGCTTGAACAGGTGCGGGTAGAGCATGTGCGCGATGGCCAGCCCGTGCTCGGCCAGCTCGGGCGATTCCACAGTGGAACGCGCCGCAGCCAGCAGGTTCTCGGCCTCGTCGGTCAGCCACCGCAACGGTTCGTCGATGTCCTGCTTGGTCGCGGAGTACGTGAGCGCGCCGTAAGCGTGTGGCCGCAGCTTCTTCAGAGCAGCGGCGAGCGTGGCGCGGTAGTGCGTGAGCGCACGGGTGAGCGCCTCCTGCTTCTCGTCGTTCCCGTGCTCGGCGCCGAACAGCCGCAGCAGGTCGTGCACCCGGTACCGCTCCGGTCCGCACGGTTCCACGAGTCTGGCGTCCACCAACGGGTCCAGCGCGCGGTCGACCTCGTCCTGCCCGAGCAACGCCCGGACCACCGGCTCGGCCACCGTCGGCACGTTGAGGCAGCACAACAGGACGAACGCCCTGGTCGAGCCGGCGTCCAGGCCCTCGAAGCCCAGCTGGAAGCTCGACCGCACACCGAGGTCGTCGAAGTGCAGCTCGTCCAGCCGGTGACGCTGGTCCGCGAGCCGTCTCGCCAGCGTCGCGGTCGTCCAGTCCGGCCGTGACCGCAGCCGCGCGGCCGCGATCGTGAGCGCCAGCGGCAGGTGGTCGCAGGCACGGGCGACCTGCTTGGCCGCGGCGCTGTCGTCGCCCAGCAACCGCAGCGCGTCGGCCTCGGGCAACGGGTCGAGCCGGACGTGCCGGGCGCTCAGCGTCGCCAGCATCCGGCGGCTGGTGATCAGCACGGTGGAACCCGGTTCACCGGGCAGCAGCGGGCCGACCTGTGCCGCGTCCACCGCGTTGTCGAGCAGCACCAGCACTTTCCGCCTGGCGAGCGTCGACCGGTAGAGCGCGGCGGCCTCGGAGACGTCCGCGGGGACGGCCAGCGGTGGCGTGCCCAGGGCGCGCAGGAACCGCCTGATCACCTCGGCGGGGGAGAGCGGCGACCGGCCCGGTGTGGCGCCGTGCAGGTCGGCGTACAGCTGTCCGTCCGGGAAACGTTCGGCCATCGCGTGCGCGGCGACGGCGGCGAGCGCGCTCTTGCCCTGCCCGCCCGGTCCGTGCACGGCGATCACCGTCTCGGCCGCGCCCGTGATCAGCTCGACCTCCGCGCGGCGGCCCACGAACGGGTCGGGTTTCGCGGGCAGTTCGCGCGGCACCGCGGGGAGGTCGCCCCGCAGGATCGCGGCGTGCAGGTCCTGGAGCTCCTGGCCGGGATCGAGCCCGAGTTCCTCGGCGAGCAGGCGGCGGCCCTCGTCGTACGTCCTGAGCGCGTCCGCCTGCCGTCCGCCGCGGTGCAGGGCGACCATCAACGCGCCCCGCAGCCGTTCCCTGGTGGGGTGCTGCGCGACGTACCCGGTCAGCTCGCCGATGATCTCGTGGTGCCGGCCGTCCCTGATCGCCTTGTCGGCACGGCGCTCGACGGCCGCGAGCCGTTCCTCCTCCAGCTGGTTCGCGAGCTGGGTGTTCGTGGTCAGCTCGGCCAGCGCGGGCCCGCGCCAGTACCCCAGCGCCTCGTCCGGGTCCTGCGCGTCGCGGAAGAGCCGCAGGTCGAGCGACCGTTCGGGGATGTCGAGCCGGTACCCCTGCCGCGCCCACTCCAGCGACACGCCGGGAAGGTCTTTCAGCGCCCTCCTGAGCTGCGAGACGTGCACCTGCACGGCTTTGCGCGCGCTGGCGGGCGGATCGCCGTCCCAGAGGATCGACATGAGGTGGTCGACGCTGACGGTCTGACCGGCGTGCAGGAGCAGCAGCACCAGGACCTGTTGTGGCTGGCCTGCGGGAACGCGGACGGCCCGCCCCTCGTGCGTGACGAGCAGCGGCCCAAGCACCCCGAACCGAACGCCGTCCACCGGCTCACGATAGTCCGTTGATCGTCGCTCTCACCTCATCCGCGACCCCGGTACGAGCAACGGTCAACGACGAAGGTCTTGTGAACCGGCTTACCGACCGACAGGTCGGAAATATCAGTGGCACAAGGTGCACGAATCACCGCCGAGCACCGAAAAGTCGTGCGAAAATCCTCGGGTACCACCCACAGGCACGGATCGGCGACCCGCGAGATCAACGCAGTCGCAGTGGTGGAAAACAGAAGAGCGATTTGCGGTAGCGTCCGTAATGGTGGGTCACCTCATTGGAGTAACGACGGTGCCGCGATCATCCCAAGTCGGGCATCATCACCTGGCTCGACCGATGTCGTAGAACGAGGGGTCTCGTGTGACCATCTTCCGTACCGGCCACACCGGGGCGTGGTGGATGTACCTGGTGGCGGGTCACCTGCTGCTGGGCGTCTACTACCTGATCCCGGTGAGCCCCGCGGGGACGACGGGGCAAACGGTACGGGTGGTGCTCTACTGCACGATCAGCGCTTCCGCCGCGGTCGCGACATTCGCGGGTGTCCGGCGCAACCGCCCCCAATGGAGGCGGCCGTGGGTGTTCCTCGCACTCAGCCAGGTCGTTTACGCGATCGCCGACCTGACGTTCTACGCATCGCACTACATCTTCGAGTACACGGTTTACCCCTCGTACGCGGACATCTTCTACCTGGGCCATTACCCGTTGATGGTCGCGGGCGTGATCCTGCTGATCCGCCGCCGGACCCCGGGCCTCGACCTGCCGAGCCTGCTCGACGCCGCGGTGCTCGCCGTCGTCGCGGGCATGGCGTCCTGGCTGTACATGATCGGCCCGCAGGCCCGCCTCACGTCACCGGTCCTGGTGAAGATCGCGTCGCTCGGCTACCCGATGATGGACCTGGCGCTGTTCGTGGTGGCGTTGCGGCTGATCTTCGGGGCCGGGCCCCGGCCGCGCGCGTTCGTCCTGCTGACGTGCAACCTGCTGGGCATCCTGACCGCGGACACGATCTACGTGCTGCAGCGCCTCGACGGCAGCTACCACGCGGGCAACTTCCTCGACGCGATCTGGTTGTCGGCGAACCTGTGCATCGGCGCGGCGGCGCTGCACCCGACGATGGCGCGGCTCGTGGACCGCGCGCACGTCAAGGACGTCGGGCTGAGCCGCGGCCGGATCATCGCGCTGTGCTCGGCCGCCCTCGCCGCCCCGGTCCTGATGCTGGTGCACGACGTGGGCGAGTCGTCGCAGGACGTCCTGGTGATCGCCGCCGGCAGCGCCCTGCTGTCGTTGCTGATCATCGCCCGCCTGGCAGGGCTGGTGGCGGACCAGCGCAAGCTCGCGATCACCGACAGCCTCACCGGGCTGCACACCCGCAGGTTCTTCGAGGCCCAGCTGCCGCTGGAGATCTCCCGCGCCCGGCGGGGCGACGGGTCGGTCGCGGTGTTCATCATCGACGTCGACCGCTTCAAGTCGATCAACGACAACTACGGCCACCCCGCCGGCGACGACGTGCTGATGGAGGTCGCGGCACGGCTGCGCGCGGCGTCCAGGGCCGGTGAGGTGCTCGCCCGGTACGGCGGCGAGGAGTTCGCGCTGCTCGTGCCGGACGCCGGTCCCGGCCGGTTGTCCGTGATCGCGAACCGGCTGCGCGAACGCGTTGCGGAGAAACCCATTCCGGTCAACGCGGGCAACGACGACATCCCGTTGTTCGTCACGGTGTCGGTCGGTTCGGCGAGCTTCCCGACGCACGGCGACGGTCCCGACGACATCGTGGTGATCGCGGACCGGGCGCTGTACGCGGCGAAAGCGGCCGGGCGCAACAGGATCGCGGTCGGTCCGGAGCCGCTGCCCGCGGTCGACCCGGACACCGACGGCGCGATGGCGGAGTTCCTCTGCCAGGTCGCCGACCGGGTGGACGGCTGGCTGCACCGCTACGACCACAGCCGGTCGGTGTCGCGCTGGGCCGGTGTGGCCGCGGGGGAGTTCGGGCTCGACGCGCCCACGATCCGGGTCACCCAGCTCGCCGGGCGCCTGCACGACATCGGCAAGGTCATCATCCCCGAGGTGGTGCTCACCAAGCCCGGCGCGTTGTCGGAGGAGGAGTGGCGGCTGCTGCGCCAGCACCCCGACTTCGGCTACCGGCTCGCGCGGATGGTGCCGGGGTTCGCAGGTGTGGCGCACGTCATCCGGCAGCAGCACGAACGCTATGACGGCGCCGGTTATCCGGACGGGTTGCGCGGCGCCGACATCCGTGCGGAAGCAAGAATCCTGTCCGTGTGCGTGGCGTGGGCTGCGATGAGGTCGAATCGTCCACATCAGACCGCGCTGGACGAGAACCGTGCGCGGCGCGAACTCTGGTCCGGTCGCGGGCAGCAGTTCGATCCGGACGTTGTGGACCTTTTTCTCGATCTGCACGCACAGGGCAGCATCGGAACGTTGCGTCCGTCCGGATTGTCCATTCAGGAGACTGGGTTCCCGGCGGAGTTCCGGCCGTGATCAGCTGACGGTGGCATGCTCTGCGCCATGAGCACGGAGTTCGCCATTCCCGCCGAGGTTCCGAGTCCGGAACGGCCGGCCCCTCCCGGCGGACCGCTGGGCAGGTGGTTGCTCGCGGACCGCGTGGCACCTTCGGGTCCCGGAAGTCACGAGTCGCACGCCAAGCCGCACGCGTGGTGGAAGGTCATGACGCTCACCGGCGTCGACTACTTCTCCACCCTGTCGTACCTGCCCGGCATCGCCGCGCTGGCCGCCGGTGCGCTGTCCCCGCTGGCGACACTGCTCATCGTGGCGCTGACGCTGCTCGGCATGCTGCCGATGTACCGGCGGGTGGCGCGGGAGAGCCCGCACGGCCAGGGTTCCGTGGCGATGCTGGAGGACCTGCTGCCGTTCTGGCGCGGCAAGGTCTTCGTGCTGGTGCTGCTGGGGTTCGTGGCGACGTCGTGGATCATCACGATCACGCTGTCCGCCGCCGACGCCTCGGTGCACGCGCTGGAGAACCCGTACGTGCCGGAGTCGTTGCACGGCACCGAGCTGGTGCTCACGATCGTGCTGCTGCTGATCCTCGGCGGCGTGTTCCTGATGGGTTTCAGCGAGGCCGTGGGCGTCGCGATCCCGCTCGTGGCGGTGTTCCTCGCGCTGAACGCCGTCGTGGCCGCGGTGGGCCTCGTGGAGGTCTTCTCGACGCCGGACGCGCTTGATCGCTGGGTGTCGGCGCTGGGCACGTACGGCGGTGGGTTCTTCGGAGTCATCGGCCCGGCGATCCTGGCGTTCCCGTTGCTGGTGCTCGGTTTGTCCGGGTTCGAGACCGGTGTGAGCATGATGCCGCTGGTCGCGGCGTCCGGTGAGACGCCGGAGAAGCGCCTCGACAGCCGTGTGCGCAACACGCGCAAGCTGCTGACGACCGCCGCGCTGATCATGTCGGTGTACCTGCTCGCGACGTCGTTCATCACCACCGTGCTGGTGCCGCAGGACAAGTTCGCGCCCGGCGGGCCCGCGAACGGCCGTGCGCTGGCGTACCTCGCGCACGAACTGCTCGGCGAGGTGTTCGGCACGGTCTACGACATCAGCAGCATCCTGATCCTGTGGTTCGCCGGGGCTTCGGCGATGGCCGGTCTCATCAACATCGTGCCGCGTTATCTGCCCTCCTACGGCATGGCGCCGGAATGGGGCCGCGCCGTTCGTCCCGTCGTGATCGTCTACACGGTCATCTGCGTCATCATCACGATCATCTTCAACGCCGACGTGAACGAGCAGGCCGGTGCCTACGCCACCGGGATCCTGGCGATGATGGTGTCCGGATCGTTCGCGGTGACGGTGTCCGCGTGGCGCAAGAGGCAGCGCGGCGCGACCATCGGGTTCACCGTGCTGACGCTGGTGCTGCTCTACGCGCTGGTGGAAAACGTGATCGAGAAGCCGGACGGCATCACGATCTCGTTCGGTTTCATCATCGGCATCGTGGTGATCTCCCTGGTGTCGCGCATCTCGCGCACGACCGAACTGCGCGTCGACAGGATCAAGTTCGACGAGCAGGCCCGCCGGCTCATCACCGAGACCATCGAGAACGACGGCCGGATCACGTTGATCGCGAACCGCCGTCAGTACGGTGACAAGGCCGAGTACGACGAGAAGGAGACCGAGCAGCGCGGCATGAACCCGGTGCCGGGGTCCGCGGACGTGATCTTCCTGGAGATCGACATCGTCGACCCGTCGGCGTTCAGCAACGTCCTGTGCGTGTCCGGCGTCGAGGTGGACGGCCACCGCGTCCTGCGCGCCGCCGCTCCCGCCGCGCCGAACGCGATCGCGGCGATCCTGCTGGCGCTGCGCGACTCGACCGGCGTGATCCCGCACGCGCACTTCGAGTGGTCGGAGGGAAATCCGCTGGCGCACCTCTTCCGCTACCTGATCCTCGGCCGCGGCGACACGCCTCCGGTCGTACGCGAAATCATCCGCTCGGCTGAGTCGGATCCGACTCGACGCCCACGCGTGCACGTCAGTTAGCTGGAAGACTCCCTCTGTACGTCCGACTACAGGGGGAAGGACGCCATATGTTCCGCAAGTTGTTGGTACCACTCGTTGTCTTGGGAACGGTGGCGGCGGGGATCGCTCCCGCCGCCGCCTCCGGTCCACTGCGTTCCTGTGCAGACCTGGTGCGTTCGTTCGACGTGCCGGACGCCCGCACGAGCGTCACGTCAGCCGCGGTTGTCACTGGTACCACGGAGTTCTGCGATGTGCGCGGCACGATCGAACCGGACATCGGCTTCCAGCTGAAGCTGCCGCTGCGCGGCTACCAGGGCCGCTACCTCCAGTACGGCTGTGGCGGATTCTGCGGAGTCATAGGCGATCCGGCCTTCCCGGCCGGCTGCGGACCCGCCTTCGGTGACGCCGCGGTGGCCGCGACGGACGACGGGCACCAGGCTCCGCCGGAGAACCCGTTCGACACGACGTGGGCCGTTTCGGACCAGAAGGCCCGCGACGACTACTTCTTCCGCGCGCCACACGTGTTGTCGAAGGTCTCGAAGCACATCATTTCGGTCTTCTACGGCAAAGCACCGTCGAAGTCGTACTTCAGCGGCTGCTCCAACGGCGGCCGTGAGGGCCTGCTGCTGGCGCAGCGCTACCCGCGCGACTTCGACGGCATCATCGCGGCCGCACCGGGCGCCTACTACACCGCGCTGATCGGCTACCAGGCGTGGATCGCGCGCAACACCATCCCGAACGACAAGATCGTTCTGCTGCACGACGCGGTGATGGCGGCCTGCGACGGCCTGGACGGTCTGGTCGACGGCCAGATCGACGACCCGCGCCTGTGCAGGTTCGACCCGGGAACTCTGGCCGGGCAGCTGACCGACGACGAGATCGCCCGCGTCCGCCGCCTCTACGCAGGCCCGTCCGACGGCGGCGTGCGGCTCTACCCCGGCGGCCAGCCCCACGGTTCCGAGCTCTCGTGGACGTTCTGGCTCAACCCGTCTCCCGGCCTCGGTCGCGGCATCGCGCCCGAGCTCGCGGACAACGGCCTGAAGCACCTCGTCTACCCGATCGGCGAACCGCACTCGTCGCTGGAGTCCTTCGAGTTCACCGTCCGCGAGTTCCGGCGCCTGGTGCCCGAAACCGTGAAGGCGAACGCGCTCTCGCTGGACCTGCGCGCGTTCCAGCGCGCCGGCGGGAAGCTGATCATCTGGCACGGCGCGGGCGACCAGGGCATCCCGTTCGAGGGCACGCTCGACTACTGGCAACGCCTCACCGGCGGCAAGAACCCCTCCTGGGCAAGGCTCTTCGTCGTACCGTCGATGTGGCACTGCGCCGGCGGCGACACCCTGACCGGCTTCGACCCGTTCCGGGCACTCGTGTCGTGGGTCGAAGGCGGCCGGGCGCCGTCCCGGATCATCGCCGAGGGGCGTGACCAGGACGGCAACGTCGTGCGCACCCGGCCGGTGTTCCCGTACCCGTTGCGCGCCAAGTACGACGGCTCGGGATCGGTGGACGACGCGGCGAACTTCGTCGCCGCACCGGGCTTCGGCTTCCAGGACCGGATCCGGTGGGCAGGTGAGGACCTCTACCGGTCCGGACCTGTCGCGCCCTAAGCACCTGACCGGAAGTCCTGTCCGCAACGCCGCAACCAGCAGCGAGCCTTCTTCACGTTGCCGGACCGCACGCGGGGCGCTTTCGTGCGGTCACCCACCCCCCACAACACCCCCCCCCCGCCAAAAACAGCCCGGGAAACAGA
>NZ_JBFBAW010000031.1:0-75702 GCF_040682435.1 Lentzea sp. NPDC051208
ACACCCGCCCCACAAATCCTCAACCCCGCGCCTTTCTTTGGGCCCCCCCCGGCCCCACCTCCCTGTGGGGTGGGGGCCCCCCACGTCCGGAGCGGATCTCGCGTCACCAAGGACACAGCGCTTCACCAGGCATTCGGCGCCCGATCCAACTAGGTTGTCCTTCATGTTCCACACGCTGGCCGTGCCCGTGATCGCCGCGCCCATGGCAGGTGGCCCCTCCACCCCCGAACTGGTCGCCGCGGTGAACGAAGCAGGCGGCTTCGGGTTCGTCGCGGCGGGGTACATCACCGTCGAGCAGCTCGCGGAGAAGATCACGCGCACGAGCGAGCTCACGAGCAAACCGTTCGGGGTCAACCTTTTCGTGCCCGGCACGCGCCCGACAGCGGACATCTCCTCGTACGTGCAACGCGTCACGTCCTATGCGGAGAAGGTCGGCGCGGTCCCCGGCGATCCCCGCTGGGACGACGACAACTACGCGGCGAAGCTCGAACTCGTCCTGGCACTGCGCGTGCCCGTGGTGTCGTTCACCTTCGGCCTGCCCGACGCGGACGACGTGCGGCGGCTCAAGGCGGCCGGCTCCACGATCGTCGTGACGGTCACCACCCCCAACGAGGCAAGGCAGGCGCGGCAGATCGGCGCCGACGTCTTGTGCGTGCAGGGGTCGGACGCGGGTGGCCACCGCGGCACGTTCGTCGACGACGGCGTCTCGCCCGGCGGCGGCGACCTGTACGGCACCCTCGCCGCGATCAGGCTCGTGCGCGGTGCCGTCGACCTGCCGGTGATCGCGACCGGCGGCCTCGTCACGGGCGCCGACGTCGCCGCCGTGCTGGCGGCGGGTGCGGTCGCGGCTCAGCTCGGCACCGCGTTCCTCGGGTGCCCGGAGGCGGGAACCAATGCGGCACAACGGGAAGCGCTCGCCGAAGGAGTCCGGCGCACCGCGCTCACGCGGGCGTTCAGCGGGCGTCCGGCTCGCGGGCTCGTGAACCGGTTCATGGTCGAGCAGGGCCCGCACGCGCCCGCCGCCTACCCGAACGTGCACCACCTGACGAGGCCGGTGCGCGCGAGCGGTGAGGTGGAGGTCATGTCGCTGTGGGCGGGTACCACCTATCCGCTCGCGACGGCCGAACCCGCGGGTGAGCTGGTGCGGCGCATCGGTGCCGAGCTGACGGAAACGATCAATTCCTTGGCAGAGCGGTTCCCGCGCGGCTAAGAAGGAGGGCGTGACCTCGCTCTCCGATGAGATGTTCCAGGCGATGATGGACTGGAACCCGCTGTTCGCCTCGCTCGTCGGTGTCCCAGGCTGGGACGACCGGCTCGACGACCTCAGCGTCGAGGGCCACCAGGCGTTGCGGACACGGCTGACCGGCATCCTCGGCCGCCTCGACGGCAGCGACGAGGACCAGGTCTCACGGGACGTGATCCGCCACCAGGCCGAGTCGATCATCACGTGCATCGACGCGCGGCTGGTCGAGCACTCGGTGTCCAGGGGAGCGAACGCACCGGTCGCGACCATGCTCAGGGCCACCTCCCAGGTGGACTTCTCCCAGCGGCGGCACCTCGTTCCACGTTTCCTGGAGCAGGCCGCGCGGCGGTTGCTCGACACCGACCGCAGACCGTTGCGCCGGCACGTGGAGAACGGCGCGGCGTACGTCGAACGGTTCCTCGCCTCGCCGCGCCAGGAGTGGGAGGGCGACGCGGACCTGCGTCCGGCGTTCGCCCGGTACCGCGAGGTCCTGCTCGGCCTGCCCGGCCGTGACGACGACAAGGCCGGCCTGTGCTGGCTGCCCGACGGCGAGGAGAACTACCGCAGGCTCGTCCGCGACTACACGACCGCCTCCTACAGCCCCGCCGAACTGCACCAGCTGGGCCTCGACCTGATCGCCGGGCTGCGCGAGGAGTACGCGGAGATCGGGTCGCGGGTGTGGGGCGTCAGCGACGTCCAGGAGATCTTCCGCCGGTTGCGCACGGACCTGTTGTGGGACAACGAGGACGAGATGCTCGTCAGCGCGGTCGAGGCCGTCGCGCGGGCCGAGGCCGAGGCGCCGAAGTGGTTCGGGCGGTTGCCGCTGGCGCGCTGCGAGATCAGGTTCGTGCCGGAGGTCGACCGCCACAACGCCGCGTTCGCGTACTACGAGGACGCGGCCCTCGACGGGTCCCGTCCCGGCACGTACTTCGTGAACCCGTTGAACGCCACCGCACGCAGCCGCACGGTGTCGGAGGTGACGGCGTTCCACGAGGCCATTCCCGGCCACCACTTCCAGCTCTCGATCGCCGCCGAGACCGAGCTGTCGAACGTGCGCAAGTTCGCGTTCATCGACTCCTACCTCGAAGGCTGGGGCCTCTACACCGAACGCCTGGCCGACGAGATGGGCCTGTACTCGTCGGACGAGGCACGCCTGGGCATGCTGGGCCTCGACGCCATGCGCGCGGGCCGGCTGGTCGTCGACACGGGCCTGCACGCGCTCGGATGGCCGCGGCAGCGGGCCATCGACTACCTGAGCGAGAACACCGCCATGGACGACGCGGAGATCTCGTCCGAGGTCGACCGGTACATCGAGGCGCCGGGGCAGGCGCTCGCGTACATGGTGGGGCGCCTGGAGATCCAGCGCGTGCGCGAGGAGGCCAGGGCCGCGATGGGTGACCGGTTCGACATCAAGGAGTTCCACGACCTCGTGCTGCAGAACGGCATCGTGCCGTTGCCCACGCTCGGCAAGCTCGTTTCCGACTGGTCCAGGAGGGCCTGATGTCGCTCGCTGATGAGATGTTCCAGGCGATGATGGACTATTCGCCGTTGCAGGCCACGATGCTCGGGGTGCCGGGTTGGGAGGACGGGCTCGGAGACCTGAGCGTCGAGGGCCAGCGGGCCGACCGCGACCGGATCGCCGCCCTCCTGGAGAGGGCCGAGACGGACGACACCGAGGACGCCGTCACGCTCGCGGTGATCAAGCAGCAGGGCCGGGCGATCGTCGACCGCCTCGACGCCAGGCTGGTGGAACACACCGTCGGGACCATGAGCGCGCCGGTGAACGGCCTGCTCATGATCTCCTCGAAGCTGGACGTGTCCCAGCGCCTCGACAAGTACCCGCGGTACATCGAGCAGGCAGCCGAGAGGGTCCGCGACTCCGACCGGCGGCCGTTGAGCCGGCACCTCCAGACCGGCGTGCAGCGCATGGACGCCTTCCTGGCCCTCCCGGCACAGGAGTGGGAAGGCGCGCACTCGGCCGAGATCCGCACCGCCGTCGCCGGGTTCCGCGACGTGCTGGCGTCGATCGAGGACGGCCGCGACGACGACAAGGCCGGACTTTGCTGGCTGCCCGAGGGCGAGGCGAACTACGCGAACCTGGTCCGCACCTACACGACGACCTCCCGCACACCCGACGAGCTGCACCGGCTCGGGCTCGACATCATCGCGTCGCTGCGCGAGGAGTACGCGGAGATCGGCTCGCGGCTGTGGGGCACGAAGGACGTGCCGGAGATCTTCCACCGGTTGCGCACGGAACTGCTGTGGGACAGCGAAGAGCAGATGATCGAGAACGCCGTCGCGGCGATCGCCCGCGCGGAGGCCGAGGCGCCGAAGTGGTTCGGCCGCATGCCGGGCATCGGCTGCCAGGTGCGCGCCGTGCCGCAGGAGGAGCAGCGCACGTCGGCCATCGCGTTCTACCAGCCCGCCCCGGCCGATCGCAGCCGTCCCGGCACGTACTGGCTGAACCCGTTGGGCGCCACCGAACGCAGCCGCACGCTGTCCGAGGTGACGGCGTTCCACGAGGCCGTGCCGGGCCACCACTACCAGTTCTCGATCGCCTCCGAGACGGAACTGCCCAACATGCGCAAGTACGCGTTCATCGAGGCGTACCTGGAGGGCTGGGGGCTCTACACCGAGCGCCTCGCGGACGAGATGGGCCTGTACTCGTCGGACGAGCAGCGCCTCGGGATGCTGGGCCTCGACGCGATGCGCGCCGGGCGGCTCGTCGTGGACACCGGCATCCACGCGTTCGGCTGGTCGCGGCAGCAGGCCGTCGACTACCTGCGGGAGAACACCGTCATGACCGCACCCGAGATCGACTCCGAGATCGACCGGTACATCGAGACGCCGGGCCAGGCGCTCGCGTACATGGTGGGGCGCCTGGAGATCCAGCGCATCCGGGCGGAGGCCGAGACGAAGCTGGGCGACCGGTTCGACATCAAGGCGTTCCACGACCTGGTGGTGGGGAGCGGCGCGGTGCCGCTCTCCACCCTCGACCAGATCGTCACTTCCTGGACTGACGCTCCATGAGGGAGTGCCGCTTCGAGTAGGCGAAGTAGACGATCAGGCCGATCAGGAACCAGACCGCGAACCGCAGCCACGTCTCCGGGGTCAGGAACGTGATCAGCCAGATCGAGAAGATCACGCCGATGATCGGCACCACCGGCATGCCCGGCGTCCTGAACGTCCGCGGCAGGTCGGGCTGCTTGTACCGCAGCACGATCACGGCGATGCAGACGACGACGAACGCCAGCAGGATGCCGATGTTGGTCAGTTCGGCTGCCTCCGCGATCGGCAGGAAACCGGCGATGATCGCGGAGGCGACGCCCAGCACCCAGGTGATGCGCGACGGCACGTGCTTCACCGGGTGCGTCTTCGCGAACCACTGGGGCAGCAGGCCGTCGCGGCTCATCGAGTAGCCGACGCGGGCCGCGCCCAGCAGGAACGTGAAGAGCACCGTCGTGATGCCGAGGATGGCGCCGACGCTGATGATGATGCCCAGCGCGGGCAGGCCGACGTCGGCGAACGCCGTGGCGAACGCGGACTCCGCGTCGACGTCGGAGTAGTTCACCATTCCCGTCAGCACCAGGCAGGCCAGCACGTACAGGACCATCGACACCGCGAGCGAGTAGATGATCGCCTTGGGCATGTGCCGTTGCGAGTCCTTGGATTCCTCCGCCGCCGTCGACATCGCGTCGTAGCCGAAGACGGCGAAGAACACCGTCGCCGCACCCGTGAGCGCACCCGAGATGCCGAACGGGAAGAACGGGTTGTAGTTGTCGGTGTTGATGTGGAACGCACCGACGACGATGACCAGCGCCACCACCGCGACCTTCAGGTACACCAGCGTGGTTTCGAACCGTGCGGCGTTCTTCATGCCCATGTTCAGCACGTACGCGATCAAGAGGCACAGCACGACGGCGAACAGGTTCACCTTGTACGTGCCCGCGGCGACGTCCCCTGTCTCGGTGCCCGGCGCCCCCAGCATCCACTGCGGCAGCTGAATGTTGAGCAGACTGAGGAGTTCGGTGAAGTAGCCCGAGATGCCGATCGCGACCACCGCCACGATCGCGGTGTACTCCAGCAGCAGGTCCCAGCCGATGAACCAGCCGACGATCTCGCCCAGCACCGCGTAGCCGTAGGTGTAGGCACTGCCCGCCTTCGGGATCAGGCCCGCGAACTCCGCGTACGAGAACGCCGCCGCCGCGCTCGCGACACCGGCGACGAGGAACGAGATCAGCACGGCCGGGCCCGCCGTCTTGTTCGCGACGGCGCCCGCGAGCGAGAAGATGCCGGCGCCGATGATGCCGCCGATGCCGATCGCCGTGAGCTGCCACAGGCCCAGTGTTCTGGTGAGCCCGTCGCCGGAGTCCTCGGCGATCTGTTCGATGGGCTTGCGCCTGAAGACGCCCTGTGTGGTCATGCCTAGCTCCCTTGGTGAGTGGGTCCGGGCGAACCTATGCGTGCTCACTGTCACGCGGTTTGTCCGGACCCACCAATCAGAGAGCCGATTTTTGGCTTTTCGTGCTGTTTACGGGCGGCTGAACACGATCTTGCCCGCGGTGTCGCCGTCCAGCATCGAGCGGAGGCCCTGCTCGGCGTCCTCGAACTTCAGCTCCGCGCCGATCTGCGGCTTGAGGTCGTTCAGGGCGCAGAACCTGATCAGGTCGCCCAGTTCCTCGCGCGTGCCCATGGTCGAGCCGACCACGCGCAACTGCAGGAAGAACAGCCGCTGCAGTTCGGCCGCGGAGGCGTCGCCGGACGTCGCGCCGGAGATGACCACGATGCCGCCGGGCTTGAGCGACTTCATCGAGTGCGACCAGGTGGCCTTGCCGACGGTCTCGAACACCGCGTCGACCCGTTCGGGCAGCCGGGCACCGGACTCGAACGTGTCGTGGGCACCGAGACTGGACGCGAGCGCGCGCTTTTCCTCCGTTCGGCCCGTCACCCACACACGGAACCCGGCGGCGCGGCCGAGCTGGATCAGCGCGGTCGACACACCGCCCGACGCGCCCTGCACGAGCATCGTCTGGCCGGGACGCAGGCCGGACTTCACGAACAGCATCCGGTACGCGGTCAGCCACGCCGTGCCCATGCAGGCGGCCTCGGCGAACGTGAGGTCCGCGGGCTTGGGCAGCGCGTTGCGGGCCGGCACGACCACGTAGTCGGCGAACGTGCCCTGGTGCTTCTCGGTGAGCAGCGTGCGCTTCGGGTCGAGCGTCTCGTCGCCGTCCCAGTTCGGGTCGCCGATGACGGAGTGCAGCACCACCTCGGTGCCGTCGTCGAGCACACCGGCACCGTCGCAGCCCAGGATCATCGGGAACTGCTCCGGCTTGATGCCGACACCGCGCAACGTCCACAGGTCGTGCATGTTGAGGCTGGCCGCCTTGACCGCGACGCGCACCCACCCGGCGGGAACCTCGGGGTCGGGGCGCTCGCCGACGCGAAGCGAGGCCAGCGGGTTCTCAGGACTGGGTTCTGCTGCGTAAACGGCGAACATGGTTCGCAACATACCCACCTGGATCGTGGCCAAATGCCGTGACACCGGTCACGAGACTAGGCTGAGGTGCGTGGACTGGCTGGTGCAGTGGTGGGACGGGGTCGAGCTGTGGGTCGTCCAGCTGCCCGTCGCCGTGCAGTTCCCCGTCGTGATGATCGTGGTGCTCCCGCTCTGCCTGGGCGTGGCGCGGCTGATCGACCGGGTCGCTGACTGGGGCGCGAAGAACCCGGCTTCCGGTTCCGAGCTGGAGCCCGAGCCCGAGCCGGAGAAGGTCGCCGCGTGAGCCCTGGTCGTCGCCTGACCGTCGCGCTGGTCGGGCTCCTCGCGCTGGTCGTCATCGGGTGGTTCGTCAAGGACAACAGCTCGGAGCCGCCTCCCCAGACCACGAGGCCGGTGGTCACGGGCACGGCGGAGGCCGAGACCGTGCCCGGCGCGAACTCCGGGCTGGACATCGAGGCGCTGTCGAAGCTGCCCGCCGAGGCGGCCCAGACCTGGAAGCTGATCGAGGCGAAGGGGCCGTTCCCGTACCCGCGCAACGACGGCGTGACGTTCCAGAACCGGGAGAAGCGCCTGCCCGCCAAGGACTCCGGGTACTACAAGGAGTACACCGTGCCGACGCCGGGAAGTCCTGATCGAGGTGCGCGGCGCCTCGTCACCGGTTCGGAGAAGGAAGTCTTCTACACCGGCGACCACTATTCGTCATTCGTCGTCGTGGACGTGAGAAAATGAAACGGCACATTCTCGTTTCGGAGAAGTCCGCCGCGATCTCGGCCATTGCCGCCGCCCTGGACTTTCCCGAGTGGTTCGGGCAGAACCTGGACGCTTTGTACGACAGCCTGACCGACCTCTCGTGGCTGCCCGCGGGTGAGTACGTGCTGGTCGTGCCCGTTGATCTGGACTCCTCCGTGCTGGAGGTCCTGCGTGACGCCGCGAAGCAGACCGCCGAATCAGGTGACCGGAAAGTGCGCGTGATTCGCACAGAACGGTGACGTGGGCTGCGGTTGTGGCGTCCGGAGTGGACAGTGCCGTTCCATGGGAACGCAATTCCGTCGCTTGAGCTCCGCGCTCGGCGTCGCTGTAGTTGTTGGAACGCTTTGTCCGGCGGTGTCCTTCGCCGGTGACCCCGACTGTTCGCAGGAGGGGGCTTTCACGCCGTTCGAGACGATCGACGGCGACAACCCCGTGACGATGCAGAACGGCCGCGTGGTCGAGCTGCGCGCGTCGAACAAGTCGAAGTGCGCGTGGGGCCGCATCTCGTACGGCACGCCCGGCGAGGAGATCTGGACGGACCGCAAGGAGCCCTCGGCCAACGGGCACGAGGGCTTCCTCGGTTACACCAAGATCGACTCGGGGTCGGCGAAGTACACCGACGCGTTCAAGAACGACGGCAAGGTGATGCGCGCCTGCGGGTCCTCGCAGGGCGTCATCGAGTGCACCGGCTGGTTCTAGTCGGCGGGCACCCAGGAGGGCTTGCGCTTCTCCTTGAACGCCGCGATGCCCTCCTGGCCCTCCGGGCCGCCGAAGTGCTGGGCCGACAGCTTGAGCATGTCCGCGAAGACCTCGCCGAGGTTCGTGGACCGCTCCTGCTGCAACATCTCCTTGGTGGCCGCGAGCGCGTTGGGGGCGCCGAGCGCGAGCATGTCCGTGTAGCGGCGGACCTCCGCGTCGACGTCGTCGGCCGCGGAGTTGAGCAGGCCGATCTCGACCGCGCGCTTGGCGTCGAACGTCTCACCGGTCAGGAACAGCTCGTGGGCCTGGCGGGGCAGCAGGCGCGGTAGCACGGTCACCGAGATGACGGCCGGCACCACGCCGATCCTGACCTCGCTGAACGCGAACGTGGCCGCGGTGGCGGCGATGGAGATGTCGCACGCCGCCACGATGCCGACGCCGCCCGCGCGGGCCGGGCCCTTCAGCGCGGCGACAACGGGCTTCGGGCTGGTCCAGAGCTGTTCGAGGATCGCGGGGAACTCGTTGACGCCCTGGTCGCCCGCGCTCGCGCCGGCCGCCTCCTTGAGGTCCATGCCGGAACAGAACACGGAGCCCGTGTGGGTCAGCACGACCACGCGCACCTGGTCGTCGTTCGCCGCGCTGGTCAGGTGCTCTTTGAGCTCCCGGCGCAGCTGCGAGGACAGCGCGTTGCGGTTGTGGGGGGAGTCCAGCGTGATCGTCGCGATGCCACGCTGCACCTCGTAGTGGACCAGCTCGTCTGCCATGTCGCTGACCTTAGCTTCCGGGCATGTTGACAGCATCCTGTCATTCATGACAGTGTGCTGTCATGACACAGACGGTGTACCTCGTCCTGGCCGACCAGCTCGCCGACTGGGAGTACGGCCACGTGGCCGCGCAGGTGAGCCTGCAGCAGTTCCAGCAGCAGCCGGGGCGGTACGGGCTGCGCACGGTCGGTCTGACCACGGACCCGATCCGCACGATCGGCGGCGTGCGGATGCTGCCGGACGTCGCCATCGGAGACGTGTCTCTGGACGACGCGGCGATGCTCGTGATGCCGGGCGGCGACGGCTGGGAGACCGGTGAGCTGGCGGCGTTCGGGAAGCTCGCGCGGCGGTTCCGCGAGGCGGGCAAGCCGATCGCGGCGATCTGCGGGGCGACGGTCGGGCTGGCGGCCGAGGGGCTGCTCGACGACGTGCCGCACACGTCGAACTTCCCTGGGGCGCTTGGTTCTTACGGCGGCGCGGCTCTGTATCGCGACGAACGTGTGGTGCGCGCCGACGGTGTGATCACGGCGGGTGGCGCGTCCGCGCTGGAGTTCGCCCGCGAGGTGCTGGCGGAGCTGGAGACGTTCTGGCCGGGGACTCTGCAGGCCTGGTACGAGTTCAACCGCGACGACACGGCCGAGGCGTTCGAGAAGCTGGTGGCGAGTGTCCAGGGCTGAGGCGGTGTCCAGGACCGAGTCGGGCGATGTGCTGACCGACGTCGTGATGAGGACTTTCCGTCTGTACGGAGCGTTCCTCGACGCGGCCGAGGTGATGACGAAGCCGGTCGGCCTGACCGCGGCGTGGTGGCAGGTGCTCGGCGCGGTGCTGCGTGAACCGTTGTCCGTCTCGGGCATCGCGCGGGAGATGGGACTGGCGCGGCAGTCCGTGCAGCGGATCGCGGACCTGTTGGTGGACAAGGGTTTGGCGGAGTACCTGCCGAACCCGGCGCACGCCCGCGCGAAGCTGGTGCGGCCCACGCCCGAGGGTTTCGCCGCCATCGAACGGTTGCGGGAGGCGCAGTACGAGTGGGCCAACCGCGTCAGTGCGCAGGTCTCACTGGAAGACCTGCGCACGACGCTCGCCACGATGACCGCTCTGGTCGCGGCTACTTCCTGATGCCCGGCAGGGGGTTGGGCGTCAGGATCGCTAGCCGATCGTGGTCGTGGTCAGCACGGGGCTCGGGTCCGGGTAGCCCTTCGCGGCGGCGTTGACCGGGAATCCGATGACGGTGACGACGGCGGTGAAGGTGAGGCCCGGGGCGTCGTAGCTGGTGCCACCCAGCTTCGTGGTGATCGTCCCGGTGCCACCCGCCTGCAGGTTGATGGTGACGGTGGGCAGTTCGAAGTCGGCGCCGCCCTTGATCGGCCCCGGCACGCTCAGCACGACGTCGTTGCCCTGCAAGGCAACCGTCGGCGTGCCGCCCAGCCCGGAACCGCCGGCCAGCGACGCGGACTGGAATTTCGAGTTGGCGGGCACCGGCAACCTCAGCGCGAGACCCTTGATCTCCCGCACCTGCCGGCCGCCGGCCTCGGTCGGGATCTTGTTGGGCGCGGGGTCGATCGTGACCGCGACGGAACCGCCGGGCGCGACGGTCGCGGGCGCCGACGCGTCGACGCCCTGGTCGAGCGTGAAGTCCGACGACTGCCCGGCGGCACTCGCGCGGAGCTTGTAGGTGATGGTCTGCGGAGCTGCTGACGCGTTGGCGGCGAACATGAGCATCGGTACCAGTGCTGCTGCTGCTGCGATTCCGGCTAGCTTCATGGCCTCTCCCCGATGAGTGGACGAGGGACACTTCCAGCACGCGGCGTAATCTTCTGACTACTCATGAGTAGGTTTCACGTCAACAGTTCACGGTTCACATCGCCCGAACGGCGCTGTGTCTTCGATCTTGTGGCGGCGGCCGGAAGTGGCGCGGGGAGCGGTTGGGGTCAAATGTGCTAGACTGTGCGCATAGCCTTCGCCGCTAGGTGGAGGAAGTGAGCCCAGGTGCGCGTCCGGACGGTCGCTGCCTGGGCTTCGCGCTTTCTAAAGCTGGCCCAGGTCGACGACGGTCCCGGTGATGGGTGCGATCCGCCGCTTCCAGTCGCTGCCGGCACCGTGGCACCAGGCGAGCGCGTCGCTGACCCACAGTGCTGGCTCCGAGGACGACTGAATGTGCTCGTACACCAGTCCGGCATCGTGGGCCTTGGTTCTGGTACCGATCACCAGCCGGTCGCGACCGTTGGCCACGGGGTCACGTGAATCGAGCACCAGGCGGGTGACGCTTGCGCCGACGGCGTCATCGACTAGCAGCGGGAGAAGCTTGGAACGGACTTTCTCGCTCTTGCCGCGCGCGACGTAGATGTTGACCACGAGGTCGCAGCACGCCAGCTTGTCGGCGATCAGCTTGCGCCGGGCGGGTTTCTCGGTCTTGAAGTGCACGCGTCGACAACCGGGGAGCAACAGGCCGCGCATCAACGAGCGGGTGGAGTGCAGTGCGTTCGGGGCGATCAGGACGGCTGCCATGAGGTAGCCGCTCCGCTCCGACTCGTCGACGAACATATGCATCCAAACAGGATCGCAGGTGCCACCGACATTCCCTGCGCGGGTCGTTGAATGCGATCCAAGGATCTGTTTGTGGCACAAGCTAAGCGGCGACGGTCTGACGAGCCAGGGCGAAGTCGTAGCGGTCCAGCACGAGCTGCGCGACCTCCACGTCGTCACCCAACGGCTGCGCCACCACGGCATCGCCCGCCAGCCTCGCCACCTTGTCCGGCAGCAGCCCCGGCGCCAGGAACCACGACGCCACCGCGATTCGCTTGGCACCGCGAGCCTTCAACCGTTCGATCGCCTCGGGCACGGTAGGCGATGCGATCGACGCGAACGCCGCCTCCACCCCGGCCCACCCCGACTCCCGAGCCCACCGCCGGGCCACGCGCGCCACAGCCTCGTTCGCCGGACCGTGCGAGGACCCCGCACCGGCCAGCACCACACCCAAAGACCTGTCCCCGAACGACACCCCGGCCTCGGACAACCGCCGCAAAGCCGCTGACTCCAGCCGGGGATCCGGCCCCAGCACATCCGTCACCACAGCAGGCACGCGAGACTCGGCGACGGCGGCCGGAACGTCGACGCGGGCGTGATAAGCCTTGCCCAGCAACAAAGGCACGACCACCGCAGGACCGCGCAGCACGTCGTTCAGCCGCGGCGCGCACAGGTCCAGAAAGCACCCGCGGACGTCCAACTCGGGCCGCAACGAGCGCACCACATCGAGCAGAGCATGGATCGAAGCGGCCGAACGGGGATCACGGCTGCCGTGGGCGACGGCGACAAGGGGAATCACAGCGCACCCGTCAATCCACGGGCCCTCAGCACGGCGCGCTCCAACGGCCGGAACAGCAGCAGCTCGATCCCGATGCCCACCAGCAGGATCAGGAAGATCGCCGCGATCACCATGTTGATGTCGTTCAACGACGACCCGTTGTGCAGGTACTGCCCGAGCCCGACGCCGAGCTGGGGTGACGTCGCGATGATCTCCGCGGCCATCAGCGACCGCCACGAGAACGCCCAGCCCTGCTTCAGACCCGCCAGATAACCCGGCAGGGCGGCGGGGAGCAGGATGTGGCGGGCCGAGGCGAGGCGGCCGGCGCCCAGGGCGCGTCCCACTCGCGGCAGCAGCGGCGGAATCTGGTCGATACCCGCCACCAGGCCGTTCGCGATCGACGGCACCGAGCCCATCAGCACCACGAAGTAGATCGTGGACGGCGTCACGCCGAACCACAGGATCGCCGCCGGAACCCAGGCCACCGACGGAAGTGACTGCAGGCCGGTCAGCAACGACCCGATCGCCGCGCGGACGACCCGCACCTTGGCGATCAGCAGCCCCAGCGGCGTCGCGATCACGACCGCCGCGAGGAACCCGAGCACCGCGCGGTGCAACGAGGTCCACAGGATGCCGAACGCCTCGCCGGTGGAGATCGAGCGGACGAGCTCGTCCCACACGTCGACCGGAGCGGGGAGCTGGAACTCGGGCAGCAGAGCCGAAGCCCACAACGCCTGCCAGACGCCCAGGAGCAGCGCGAAGGCGATGATGGGTGGCACGCCCGTCTTCAGGAAACGGCGCCAGACCGGCGGCTTGTGCTCCTCCACGGGCACATCGAGCGCGTCGAGGCCGGCGCCGACCTTGTCGAGCGTGTCAGGAGGCGTGGCCACTGATGACCTCTCGCAGATGGGTGTTGATCTCGTCCAGGACCTCGTTCGAGGAGTCCGTGACGTCCCACTCGCGCACGACGCGGCCGGGACGTGAGGACAGCAGCACGACGCGCTGGCCGAGGCGAACGGCCTCGCGCACGTCGTGCGTCACGAAGATGATCGCGGTGTTCGTGGTCTCCCAGACGCGCAGCAGTTCGCTCTGCAGCACGTCCCGCGTGATGGCGTCGAGGGCCGCGAACGGCTCGTCCATCAGCAGCAGGGCGGGAGCGCCGTCCGGGGAGACGGTGGTGGACGCCAGCGCGCGGGCCAGGGCCACGCGCTGACGCATACCGCCGGAAAGTTCGTGCGGACGCTTGTCGGCGACGTCGCCCAGCCGCACCAGTTCCAGCAGGTCCAGCGCGCGGCGCTTGCGCGCCAGCCGGCCGACACCGGCGAAGCGCAGTGCCAGCTCGACGTTGCGCGCGGCGGTGAGCCACGGCATCAGCGCGGGCTCCTGGAACATCACGGCCGGGCGTGAGGTGTTGAGCTGCAACTCGCCGGACGTCGCGGCGTCGAGGCCCGCGACGATGTTGAGCAGCGTGCTCTTGCCGCAGCCGGAGGCGCCGAGAAGGCACACGAACTCGCCGGGCTTGACCCTCAGGTCGACACCGTCGAGCGCTACCACGGCCGAGTTGCCGTGGCCGAACACCTTCCGGACTCCGGCCAGTTCAACGGCAGTATCCACAGTGGACGGGACAGTGGTCTCGAGCGTGGCGGTCATGGTGGTGTGCCTTCCCTCGGCGTCGAAGACTTACTTCTGGTCCAGTCCGGCTGCTTGCACCTGCGGCTTGCCCTGTGCCTGGAGAACCTTGTTCAGCAACGTGAAGTCGGCGTACCCGGCGACGTTCGCGGCCTCCTTGGCCACGCCCGCCGTCACGGCGTCCTTGGCGAGCTGCGGGAAGGACTTGGCCTGCGCGTCGGTCGTCAGCTCGATGTTGTCCCACGCGGCGTCGAGGATCTTGTCGCCGAGCTTCTTGGACGTGAGCTTCTCCAGCGAGGCGTTCACGGACTTCTTGGCCTCGTCCTTGTTGGCCTTCGCCCAGTCGATCGCGGCGACGTGACCCCTCAGCACCGCCTCGACCGTCTCCGGGTGCTCCTGCAGGAACTTCGTCCGCACGATGACCACGGTGGTCGGGAACGCCCCGCCCTCCCACAGCGTCTTCTCGTCCAGCAGCACCTTGGCACCGGCCTCGGCGACCAGGCGTGCCGACCACGGCTGCGGTGCCCAGGCGGCCTGGATGTCGCCCTTCTTGAACAGGTCGAGCGACGCCGCGTTCTCCGCGTTCTGCACCGTCACCTGGCCGGTGAGGTTCTTCTCCGCCAGGAACTTCTTCAGCGACACGTCCTGCGTGTTCGCGAGCTGCGGCGTGGCGACGACCTTGCCCTTGAGGTCCTCGATCGAGTTGATCTCGGGCTTCACCACGAGCTGAGCGCCACCGGACGTGGCACCCGCGATGAGCTTCACGGCCTCGCCCTTGGACTTCGAGTAGGCGTTGATCGCCGGGCCGGAGCCGATGTACGCGATGTCGAGCGACTCGCCCAGCAGGGCGTTCACCTCGTCGGGGCCCGCGTTGAACGTCTGCGTCGTCAGCTTGGTGTTGCCGAGCTCCTTCGCGAACAGGCCCTTGTCGACGCCGATCAGCGCGGCGGCGTGGGTGACGTTCGGGAAGTACCCGAGGCGGACCTCGGCGGCGGCACCCTTGGACTCGGCGACGGGAGTGTCGGAGGTACCGGCGCGGCTGCAACCGGACAGGGCTGTCAGAGCGATCAGGGTGACGGCGATGGCGGGCTTGAGGTTCACGGGAGCAAGGCCTTTCAGGGACCGGGGGAGACGAGGGCGTGAGTGTCGGGGGCAGCGGCGCTACCCCCGGTACAGCTCTCCACGCCGTCCTCGAGCAGCGGCAGCGGAGCCCCGACCAGTCCGGCGGCGAGAGTGGAACCGTCACTCGCGTCGATCACCAGGAAGGACCCGGTGCGCCGGCTGAAGCTGTAGTCGTCCAGCGGAACGGGCTCCGCCAGTCGCAGAGCCACTCGGCCGATCTCGTTGAGCTCCAGCGAGGCAGGGCTGTCCACACTGGACAGGTTCTGCTCGTCGAAGCGGTCGCGCAGGTCGGTGACCATCGCCTGCACGGTGCGCGTGCCGTGCTTGACGAGGACTCGGGCGCCGGGCCGCAGCGGCTTCTCCGCGAGCCAGCACAGGGTGGCGTCCAGCTCGTCGGTGACCGTGGGCTCGTTGCCCGCCACCGAGATCAGGTCGCCGCGCGAGATGTCGATGTCGTCGGCCAGCAGCAGCGTGACGGACTGGCCGGCCGCCGCCTCGGTCAGTTCGCCGTCCGCCGTGTCGATCTTGGTGACGGTCGAGCGGCGGCCGGAGGGCAGCACGACGATCTCGTCGCCCGGCTTGACCGTGCCCGCCGCGACCAGACCGGCGTACCCGCGGTAGTCGAGGTGCTCGGCGGTGCGCGGGCGGATCACGTACTGCACCGGGAAGCGGAACGGGGCGTCGTGCGGGTCGGGCTCGACCGGCACGTTCTCCAGGTGCTCCAGCAGGGTCGGGCCGGAGTACCAGGGCGTGTTCGCAGACTTGTCCACGACGTTGTCGCCCGCCAGCGCGGACACCGGGATCTCGACGACCGCGTCCTCGGTGTAGCCGAGAGCCGTGGCGTGCGCCGTGAACTCCTTGGCGATGCGGGAGAACGTCACCTCGTCGTAGTCCACGAGGTCGATCTTGTTGACGGCCAGGACGAGCCGCGGCACGCCCAGCAGCGCGAGAACCGCCGCGTGGCGCCGGGTCTGCTCGATGACGCCCTTGCGCGCGTCGACGAGCAGGACCGCGAGCTGCGCGGTGGAGGCACCGGTGACGGTGTTGCGGGTGTACTGGACGTGACCGGGGGTGTCGGCGAGCACGAACGACCGCTTGGGCGTCGCGAAGTAGCGGTACGCCACGTCGATCGTGATGCCCTGCTCGCGTTCCGACCGCAGGCCGTCGACCAGCAGTGACAGGTCCGGCGTCGCGAGACCGCGGTCGGCGCTCGCGCGGTGCACGGCGTCGAGCGTGTCGGCGAGCACGGACTTGGTGTCGTAGAGCAACCTTCCGACGAGCGTGGACTTCCCATCGTCCACACTGCCCGCCGTGGCCAACCTCAACAGGTCGCTCATTTAGAAGTACCCCTCCCGCTTGCGGTCTTCCATGGCGGCCTCGGACAGCCGGTCGTCGGCCCGCGTGGCACCGCGCTCGGTCAGTCGTGACGCGGCGACCTCGGCGATCACCGCTTGGATGTCGGCGGCGTCGGACTCGACGGCACCCGTGCACGAGCCGTCGCCGACCGTGCGGTAGCGAACCGTCTTGCGCAGCAACGTCTCGCCCTCGCGTGCGGTGCCCCACGGGCCCTCGGCGAGCCACATGCCGTCGCGCAGGAACACGTCGCGCTGGTGCGAGTAGTAGATGTCCGGCAGCTCGATGCCCTCGCGCTCGATGTAGTTCCACACGTCGAGCTCGGTCCAGTTCGACAGCGGGAACACGCGGACGTGCTCACCGGCGCGGTGCCGGCCGTTGTAGAGGTTCCACAGTTCCGGGCGCTGGCGCTTCGGGTCCCACTGGCCGAACGCCGTGCGCAGGCTGAAGATCCGCTCCTTGGCACGGGCGCGTTCCTCGTCCCGGCGGCCGCCGCCGAAGACCGCGTCGAACTTGTGCTGCGTGATGGAGTCCAGCAGCGGCACGGTCTGCAGCGGGTTGCGCGTGCCGTCCGGGCGCTCTTCGAGACGGCCGTCGTCGATCCAGTCCTGGACCTTCGCGACCTCCAGGCGCAGACCGTGCTGGGCGACGACGCGGTCGCGGAACTCGATGACCTCGTCGAAGTTGTGCCCGGTGTCGACGTGCAGCAGCGGGAACGGCACCGGTGCCGGGTAGAACGCCTTGATCGCGAGGTGCAGCAGCAGCGTCGAGTCCTTGCCGCCGGAGAAGAGGATCACCGGCCGGTCGAACTCGCCCGCGACCTCGCGGAAGATGTGGATCGCCTCCGATTCGAGGCGTCCCAGGGTGTCCAGAGCCAGTGTCATCCGTGCAACCCACATTCCGTCTTCGACTGACCGGCCCAGCGACCGCTGCGCGCGTCCTGCCCCGGCAGCGGCTTCGCGGTGCACGGCAGGCAGCCGATGGAGGGATAACCCTCCTGCACCAACAGGTTCTCGAGGATGCCCTTCTCGCGGATGTAGGCGTTGAACTCGTCGTCGCTCCACGGCGCGATCGGGTTGATCTTCACCAGGCCGTTGCGCTCGTCCCACTGCACGATCGGCGTGTTCGCCCGCGTCGGGGCGTCCACGCGGCGCACACCGGTGACCCACGCGTCGTACTTCGCGAGCTCCCGGCGCAGCGGCACGACCTTGCGCAGGTTGCAGCACTTCGCCGGATCCGACTGGTACAGCAGGCCGAACTCCGCCTCCTGGTCCGCGACGGACTGCTCGGCGGCGGCGTTGACGATGCGCACCTCCGGGTAGACGACACCGACGGCGTCACGCACGCCGATGGTCTCCGGGAAGTGGTAGCCCGTCTCCAGGAACAGCACGTCGAAGTTCGGCTTCACCTTGGCGGCGAGGTCGATCAGCACGGCGTCCTGCATGTTGGAGGCGACGATGTAGTTGTCGCCGAACGTCCGCGCGACCCACTCCAGCGCCTCTTCGGCGTTGGCGTCCTTCAGCTCCAGTTCCGCGGCCTCGGCGACGATCTTGAGGTCTTCCTTGAGATCGCTCACTTCTTCACCTCCTGCGGCAGGTTGAGCCCGACGAACGAGACCTTGAAGACGCGGCGGCATCCGGTGCACAGCCACGCGTAGCTGGGTTCCTCCTGCGGCCGGAGGTCCTCGTCGCCGCAGTAGGGGCAGTAGAACGGCGTCGCGCGTTCGGTCATCGCAGCGAACCCTCTTCCGCCCGGCCGACCCACTGAGCGAACCGCTCGTCGGTCTCGCGCTGGGCGACGAAGTTCCGCACGACCCGCTCGACGTACTCGGGCAGTTCGGCCGCGGTCACCTTGTGGCCGCGCAACTTCCGGCCGAACCCGGCGTCGAGGCCGAGTCCGCCGCCGAGGTGCACCTGGAAGCCCTCGACCTGGTTGCCCTGCTCGTCGGTGACGATCTGGCCCTTGAGGCCGATGTCCGCGGTCTGGATGCGGGCGCAGGAGTTGGGGCAGCCGTTGATGTGCACGGTGATCGGCGCCGTGACGCCGTCGACGATGTCCTTGAGGTTCGCTTCGAGTTGCGTGACGAGGTCGAGCGCACGTGCCTTCGTCTCGACGATCGCGAGCTTGCAGAACTCGATGCCGGTGCAGGCCATGATGCCCCGCCGCCACGGCGACGGGTCGACCTGCAGGCCCAGCTTGGCGAGATCGCTCTTGAGCGTCGGGATCTCGGCCTCGGGCACGTCCAGCACGATGATCTTCTGCTGCGGCGTGAAGCGGACGCGGTTCGAGCCGGCCCGTTCGGCGAACTTCGCCACCTCGACGAGGATCGAACCCGACACGCGGCCCGCGACCGGCGCGGCGCCGACGTAGAACAGGCCGTCCTTCTGCTTGTGCACGCCGATGTGGTCGAGCTGCTGGTCCAGGGTCTCCGGCGCCGGGCCGTCGATCATCTTGCGCTTGAGGTACTCGTCCTCGACGACCTGGCGGAACTTCTCCGGGCCCCAGTCGGCGACGAGGAACTTGATGCGCGCGCGGTGACGCAGGCGGCGGTAGCCGTAGTCGCGGAAGACGCTGATGACGGCTTCCCAGACGTCCGGCACCTCGTCGAGCGGCACCCAGGCGCCCAGGCGCTTGCCCAGCATGGGGTTCGTGGACAGGCCGCCGCCGACCCAGAGGTCGAAGCCCGGCCCGTGCTCGGGGTGGTTCACGCCGACGAACGCGATGTCGTGGATCTCGTGCGCGACGTCCTGCAGACCGGAGATGGCCGTCTTGAACTTGCGCGGCAGGTTGGAGAAGCGCGGGTCGCCGATGTAGCGCTCGAGGATCGTGTCGATCGCCGGCTGCCCGTTGATGATCTCGTCCTGCGAGATGCCCGCGACCGGCGAACCGAGGATGACGCGCGGGCTGTCGCCGCACGCCTCCATCGTCGTCAGGTTCACGGCTTCGAGCTTCTGCCAGATCGTGGGAACGTCCTCGACCCGGATCCAGTGGTACTGGATGTTCTGCCGGTCGGTGATGTCCGCGGTGTCACGCGCATAGGTCTGCGAGATCTCGCCGAGAACCCTCAACTGCTGCGTGGTGAGCGCACCGCCGTCACTGCGGACGCGCATCATGAAGAACTCGTCGTCCAGCTCCTCCGGCTCCAGCGTGGCCGTGCGGCCGCCGTCGATGCCGGGCTTGCGCTGGGTGTAGAGGCCGTACCAGCGGAACCGCCCGCGCAGGTCTGCCGGGTCGATCGAGTCGAAACCGCCGTGGGCGTAGATGTTCTCGATGCGGGCGCGGACGTTGAGCGGGTTGTCGTCCTTCTTGCTCCGCTCGTTGGGGTTCAGCGGCTCTCGGTAACCGAGTGCCCACTGCCCCTCGCCGCGACGCTGCTTGGCACGCGGTGACGTCTGCGGCGTGGCCATCGCCATCCTCCGGGTTTCGAGGCGCTCAGTGCGCGTGCGAGCCCGGAGGTGCTTGTGGTGGGGGCCTCGTCAGCGCGCCGAGCGCTGACGGGAACAAATCAGCGCGCGGTCATGCCGAACGACGGCACATCGCGCTGGAGACACGACGGAAGTCGACGTGGCGGCGGGCCACGAGGCGGACTCCAGTCGAATGCATGACCTCAGTGTGCATGCCGTCCAGTGCGTGGTCCACCGCCAACCGAATGCTGGGATTGACGAGGGTGAGTTGACATCGTGGGCCGGTTTCACTACGTAATACTTCTGTCACCGACAGATAATTTCCCTGGTCGAACACCGCCATTCGGGCCGTGTAGGGGACACTGGGAGTCATGCCCTCCGCTTTGCCCGATGGCGAGCCCGCGCCCGCCGACGGTTCGCTTCCTCCTTCCGCTCTCGCCGGTGTCGGCTCGCGCCCCTTCGGCATCTACGTGCACGTGCCGTTCTGCGCGACCCGGTGCGGTTACTGCGACTTCAACACCTACACGCCCGGTGAGCTGGGTTCCTCGGCGTCACCGCAATCGTGGCTGGAGGGCCTGCGCCGCGAACTGGACCTGGCCGCTTCCGTCCTCGGGTCTCCCGTGCCCGCCCAGACCGTCTTCGTCGGCGGCGGTACGCCTTCTCTGCTCGGTGCCTCAGGTCTGGGCGACGTGCTGGACGCGGTGCGGCAGTCGTTCGGCCTGGCTCCCGGCGCCGAGGTGACGACGGAGTCGAACCCCGAGTCGACGTCTGTTCCGTTCTTCGAAGGGATTCGTTCGGCCGGCTACACGCGCGTGTCCCTGGGCATGCAGTCCGCCGCACGGCACGTTCTCGCCGTGCTCGACCGCAAGCACACGCCCGGCCGTCCGGGGGAAGCCGCGCTGGAGGCCCGTGAAGCCGGGTTCGAGCACGTGAACCTGGACCTGATTTATGGCACACCGGGGGAGCGACCCTCGGATCTGGCCGAATCCCTCGACGCCGTGCTGGCCGCGGGCGTCGACCACGTGTCCGCGTACGCGTTGATCGTGGAGGACGGCACCGGCCTCGCCCGCCGCATCCGCCGCGGCGACCTGCCCATGCCCGACGACGACGTGCTGGCCTCGTCGTACGAGATGGTCGACTCGGTGCTGAGCGGCGCCGGCTTCTCCTGGTACGAGGTGTCGAACTGGGCGACGTCCGTCGAAGCGCAGTGCCAGCACAACGTCCTCTACTGGAAGGGCGCCGACTGGTGGGGCTTCGGTCCCGGCGCGCACAGCCACGTGGGCGGAGTGCGCTTCTGGAACGTGAAGCACCCGGCCCGCTACTCGGCCCTGCTGGCCGAGGGCAACTCGCCCGCCGCAGGGCGCGAGACGCTGTCGGCCGAGGACCAGCGCGTCGAACGGGTGCTGCTGGAACTGCGCCTCGCCGAAGGTTTGCCGATGGACGTGCTGGACGAGGCCGGCCGTGAGGAGGCGAAGCAGGCGATCGCCGACGGGCTGCTGGAGCCGTACGACGACCGCTGCGTGCTGACCGACCGCGGCCGCCTGCTGGCCGACGCCGTGGTCAGGCGCCTGCTTCCCTGATCAGCGGGCGCGCAGGTCGTGCTGACTGCGCACCTCGGTGATCTTCTGTCCTTCTTTGTCGTACGTCACCGTGCCCCACCAGAGCCCGTCCTCCCTGCGGGTCTCCTCCCAGACGACCGAACCCTTCCGCCACTCGTCGTCGCTGAGCACCAGGCATGGCTTGCCGGGTGGCCGCAGCCACACAACGTTGTCCACGTTTGGACCCTAGCGACCACCACCGACAAAAACCGGAGGCCGGATCGAGCAGGACTTCAGAGCGCGCACCGAGCAGGAAACGGGCTGGGTAAACTCGGGAGCAGTGGACATGGAGGTGAACAGCGGTGAACGCCGATGAGCGTCGTTTCGAGGTGCTTCGCGCCATCGTTGCCGACTACGTGTCCAACCAGGAGCCCGTGGGGTCGAAGGCCCTGGTCGACCGGCACAACCTGGGTGTGTCGAGCGCGACCGTGCGCAACGACATGGCCGCGCTGGAGGACGAGGGGTACATCGCCCAGCCGCACACCAGCGCGGGGCGTGTGCCGACGGACAAGGGTTACCGGCTCTTCGTCGACAAGCTGAGCGAGATCAAGCCGCTCTCGCAGGCCGAGAGGCGGGCCATCCGCAGCTTCCTCGACGGTGCGGTCGACCTCGACGACGTGATGCGCCGCAGCGTGCGGTTGCTCGCGCAGCTGACCCGGCAGGTGGCGGTGATCCAGGTGCCGACGCTGTCGCGCGCGGCCGTGCGCCACCTGGAGGTGCTGCCGATCACTCCGTCGCGGCTGATGCTGGTGCTCATCACCGACACCGGCCGCGTCGACCAGCGGATCGTCGAGCTCGGGGACGTGATCAGCGAGGAGCACACGGCCCAGCTGCGCGGCGTGCTGAACCAGGCGATGGCGGGGCAGCGGCTGGCCGAGGCGAGTGCCAAGGTCGCCGAGCTGCCCGACGAGGTACCGTCGAACCTGCGCGATCCGATGCTGCGAGTCGCTACTGTGCTCATCGAGACGCTGGTGGAGCACCCCGAGGAACGGCTGGTGCTCGGCGGTACGGCGAACCTCACGCGCAGCATCACCGACTTCCCGGGCTCGCTGCGGCAGGTGCTGGAGGCACTGGAGGAGCAGGTCGTCGTGCTCAAGCTGCTCGCCGCCTCCCGCGACCCCGGTCGCGTGCTGGTGCGCATCGGCGAGGAGAACGAGGCCGCTGAGATGCGCAGCACTTCCGTGGTGTCCATCGGCTACGGCAGCCGCGACAATCCGCTCGGCGGCCTGGGCGTCGTCGGACCGACGCGCATGGACTACCCCGGGACCATGGCCGCCGTGCGCGCGGTCGCCAACTATGTCGGTGAGATCCTGACCGGTCGTTGACCAGAAACGTCTTGCACTTGAGATGAACACGAAAGCGAACAAGGTGGCCAGGGATTACTACGGCATCCTCGGTGTCTCGCAGAACGCGACACAGGATGAGATCAAGCGCGCCTATCGCAAGCTCGCGAGGCAGCTGCACCCGGACGTCAATCCCAACGAGGAGGCCCGCTTCAAGGAGGTGACGGCCGCCTACGAGGTGTTGTCGAACCCCGAGAAGCGCCGCGTCGTCGACCTGGGAGGCGACCCGCTCGACTCGGGCGGTGGTGGCCGCGCGGGTGGTGACCCGTTCGCGGGCTTCGGCCTCGGCGACATCATGGACGCCTTCTTCGGTGCCTCGCCCGGCGGTGGCCGCGGGCCGCGCAGCCGCGTGCAGCCCGGTTCCGACGCGCTGATCCGGCTCGACATGACGCTGGAGGAGTGCGCGGCGGGTGCCACCCGTGAGCTGACCGTCGACACGGCGATCCTGTGCGACCGCTGCCACGGCGCCGGCACGCAGAACAACTCCAAGCCCGTCCAGTGCGACACCTGCCACGGCCGCGGCGAGGTGCAGTCGGTGCAGCGCTCGTTCCTCGGCCAGGTCGTCACGTCGCGCCCGTGCCCGGTGTGCCGCGGCTACGGCGAGGTCATCCCCGACCCGTGCCAGCAGTGCGCCGGTGACGGCCGCACGCGGTCGCGCCGCACGATCTCGGTGAACATCCCCGCCGGTGTCGCCGAGGGCATGCGCGTGCGCCTCGCGGGCCAGGGCGAGGTCGGTCCCGGCGGTGGCCCGGCCGGCGACCTGTACGTCGAGGTCGAGGAGCACCCGCACGAGATCTTCGAACGCGACGGCGCCGACCTGCACTGCATCGTCCAGATCCCGATGACGACGGCCGCCCTGGGCGCCACGTTGCCGTTGAAGACCCTGGACGGCGAGGAAGAACTGCAGATCGACCCCGGCACGCAGCCGGGCACGCAGCTCGTCATGACCGGTCGCGGCATGCCGAAGCTGCGGTCCACCGGCCGTGTCGACGGTCGCGGCGACCTGCACGTGCACCTCGAGGTGGTCGTGCCGACCAAGCTCGACGCCGCGCAGGCCTCGTTGCTGCGCGACCTGGCCGAGATGCGCGGCGAGAACGAGCCCTCCCTGTCCCACAACGGCAAGGGCGGCGGCGGGCTGTTCTCCCGCCTGCGCTCCTCGCGCGGCCACCGGTGACCCTGCCGGTCTTCCTCGTCGAGGCGCTGCCCTCCGGTGAGGAGTTCGTGCTCGACGGCCCGGAAGGCCGGCACGCCGCCACCGTGAAGCGGTTGCGCGCGGGTGAGGAACTCGTCCTGTCGGACGGTTCCGGTGCCCAGGTGCGCTGTTCCGTGGTGGCGGTGGAGAAGGACGCCCTGGCGTTGCGCGTGGTCGAGCGCTGGGTGGAGCCCGAACCGGCACCGCGCGTCGTGCTCGCCCAGGCCCTGGTGAAGGGCGACCGGGGTGAGCTGGCGGTCGAGCTGGCCACCGAGGCCGGTGTGGACGGCGTGGTGCCGTGGCGAGCGGCGCGGTGCGTGGCGAAGTGGGAGGACGGCCCGCGCGGTGCGAAAGCGCTGGGGCGCTGGCGGTCCACGGTTCGTGAGGCGGCCAAGCAGGCACGCCGCGCGCGAGTGCCGTTCGTCGACGAACCCGTGAGCACGAACCAGCTTTCTCATCGCGTGTCGTCGTCGGCGCTCACTCTCGTGTTGCACGAAAGCGCGACCGAACGGCTCGCGGACGTCGCGCTGCCCGATTCCGGGGACGTGCTGCTCGTCGTGGGTCCCGAAGGCGGAATCACACCCGAGGAACTCGACGCGTTGCGATCTTCGGGTGCCCGGATCGTCCGATTGGGACCAACCGTTCTGCGTGCATCTACCGCTGCGGCGGTTGCTCTTGGTGCCATCGGGGTACGTACTACTAGGTGGTGACCCCGATCACTCGCAAGGTGAACATCGGATGGATTGGCTTGACGCAAGTTGTAGCGAACCGCAGGCGGTTGGGGTTACTCTTGTTCGCAGTGGGGCTGATTGGTCTATCCGGAAACGGAGTAGACGATTAGACCTTCTGACCAAAAGACTCGCCGGACACCTCCCCCCTCGGTCCGGCGTCGGCGCCTCGCGGCGAAGCGACCCCCAGGCTTCGGACCGCGAGGCGCCCCTTTTGGTTTCCCGGCGTGCGTGGCCTGCTCCGGCCGCCTGGCCTGCGGGTTCGTCACTCCCTATCGAACCGGCGCGCTTCTCGGCGAATTCTTGTCGTTCACGTAAGTTCTGCGTGTGCAGCAAATTGCTTACGGTGACCATCCCAGTCAGTTCGGCGAGCTTTACGTTCCCGAGACCGCGACTCAGGGTGCCGTTGTCGTCATTCACGGTGGTTTTTGGCACCAGCGCTACGGCCTCGAACTAGGCCGCCCTCTTGCGGACGTGCTCGTCGCAGAAGGATTTGTTGTCTGGAACATCGAATACCGGCGGGTGAGCGGCGGCGGTGGCTGGCCGCAGACCGGTGAGGACGTGCTCGCCGCCATCGACGCGGTCGACATCGGGCCCGTCGTGACGCTCGGGCACAGCGCGGGAGGCCACCTCGCCGTGTGGGCGGCCAAGCACAGCGCGCGAGTGGCCGGAGCGGTCGCCCAGGCGGCGGTGCTGGACTTCACGAAGCACATCACGCCGCGGGCGCTGGAGCTGTGCACCGAGGAGCAGTTCGCGGACGCCTCGCCGGCCGCGCTGATCCCCATCGGCAAGCCGGTGGTGTGCGTGCACGGTGACCAGGACGAGGACGTGCCGGTGGAGCAGTCGATCGGGTTCTGCGCAGCCGAGCCGCAGGCGGAGCTCGTCGTGGTCGGGGGAGCGGGCCACATGGACGTGATCACGCCCGGCACGGAGTCGTGGGAGAGGTGCCGCGCGGCTGTCGTCCGGCTCGCGCGCGACTGCTAAAAAGGGCCGGTGCCCAAGGTTGTCGACCACGACGAACGCCGCCGGGAACTCGCTGAGGCGGTGTGGCGCATCGTCCAGCGGGACGGGATAGACCACGCGTCCGTGCGTGCCGTCGCCGCGGAGTCCGGCTGGTCGAGCGGGTCGCTGCGCCACTACTTCCCGACGCAGGACGCCTTGCTGGGGTTCGCGATGGAACTCGCGTACCGGCGGTTCCTGGCGCGGCTCGAGAAGATCGACACCACCGCCGGCAACCGGGAGGTGCTGCGGTCCTTCGCGCACGAGATGCTGGCGCTGGACGACGACCGCCGGGCCGAGGCCGCGGTGCTGCTGTCGTTCCTGCCGCGCGCGATGGTCGAGCCGTCGTTGCACGAACTGGAACGCACCGGCACACGCGAGTTGTACGACGGGGTCGCGCGCGTTCTCGTCGCGGCGCACGAAGCCGGTGAGCTGCGGGACGGCGTCGTGCCGATGAAGGCCGCGCGGCGGTTCATCGTGCTGATCGACGGGCTCAACATCCACCACGGGCTCGGGCCCGGCGAGCTCACGGTCGCCGACATGGTCGAGGCCGTCGACGAGCAGCTGGACCGCCTGTTCGTTTAGCTTGGGGCATGTCCTGTTTGTTCTGCCGGATCGTCGACGGTGAGATTCCCGCGACGATCGTGCACGAGACCAAGACGACGCTCGCGTTCCGCGACATCCAGCCCAAGGCGCCCGTGCACGTGCTGCTCATCCCGCGCGAGCACGTGCCGAACGCCGTCGACCTGACCGGTGACCAGCTCGGCGACCTCTTCGCCGCCGCGAAGGAGGTCGCCGACGCCGAGGGCGTGGCCGAGTCCGGCTACCGGCTGCTCTTCAACACCGGGCCGGACAGCGGACAGGAGGTCTTCCACGCCCACCTGCACCTGCTCGGCGGCCGGCGCCTCTAGCCGAGGGCCTGCAGCAGCGGAGCGCGGTAGCGGGTGCGGTCACCTGGCAGTTGCTCGGCACCGCGGACCATCCAGGTCGCCTCACCCCACGACTCCAGGCCGTTCTCGCGCACGAACGCGATGACCTCGGGGTCGTGCACGTCGACGCGCACGCTGGGATCACCGGCGGCGCAGTCGGCGATGAGCGCGCACGCGTCGGCGGGGGAGTCCGAGATGACCGGGCCGATCAGCTTCCGGCCTTCGCGCACCTGCCACGAGCCCGCGACGCCGTGCTCGGAGATCCGCACCGTGCCCATCCTGAGCAGCGACTCCCACAGGTACGGCCGGGTGAGGCCGGTGACCTTGGTGTCGAGCGCGACGAGGTCGTCGAGGTCGGCGGCGGTCGCGAGGCGCGACACGCCGGATGCCGGTCCGGTGAACGTCCCGGCGTGGATGTCGGTGAACCCGACGGCGTGGAAGCCCAGCTGCTCGTAGAGCGGGCGGCCCATCGACGTGGCGAACAACGTCGAGACACCCGTGTCCAGCACGTGCGACACCAGCCGGCGGGCGTGGCCCTGGCGCGCGGCGCGTTCGGCGACCAGCACCATGCTGACCGACGCCAGCTCCGGGTAGTGCGTCACGATCGTCGTGCCGACGAGGCCGTGCTCGTCGAACAGTCCCCAGCCCTCGCCGTACGTGAGCAGGAACTCCCACTTGCTCTCCTCGCGCGGCCACGACCGGCTTTCCGCCAGGTCGGAGCACGCGGGGATGTCGTCCAAGGTCAGTCGTCGCAGTTCCACAGTTTCCCCAGTCATCCCAGCGCGAGCGACGCGGGCGCGAAGTACCGCCCGCGGTCGCCGCCGACGTCGTCGACGCCGTGCACCATCAGCGCGCAGCCCCCTCGCACCTCGTAACCCTTGCCCGTCAGGTACGCCGCCACGTCCGGGTCGCTCACGTCGACACGGGACGGCCCGGCGCCGGCGGCCACGTCAGCAATGATCTCGCACGCCGCCGCCGCGTCCGGTGCTATGAGCGGACCGATGACCAACGTCTCACCCATGCGCCGCGTACAGGCGAAACCGTCCTCCGCGACGTGGGGCGTGTACGCCGATGACGGACCGAACACGTGCGCCCAGAACGCCTCGCGCGTGAACCCGCTCGCCGCCCGGTCCAGCGCCACCACCGCGGGCAGGTCGTCAGGCGTCGCCGGACGTGTCACACCGGTCGCCGTGCCGCTCTCGCCGTGGTACGCCGACGCACGCCCGACCGAGTGAAAGCCGAGCCGCTCGTACAGCGGCTGGCCCATCGCCGTCGCGTACAGCACCGACGGTCCCGCATCCAGTACGTGGGACATCAGAGCGCCCGCGATGCCTCTGCGTTCGGCCCACGAACCGACCAGCACGCCGCTGATCGCCTGCATCTCGGGATACGGCGTGACCAGTGTCGTGCCGAGCAAGCCGGTCTCGTCGAAGGCGCCGAAGCCCGGACCGAGGCCCAGCAGCATCTCCCACTGAGCGGGCGTCCAGCTCCAACCCCGGTCCGTCACGAGCTTCATGCACTCGGGTACGTCCTCAACGCCGAGCCTGCGGATCTCCACAGCTACCGAGCACACACCGTGAGCAAAGCGGTAGCCACCCATTTTCGGCCGGACTAGCATCGACGGCACCAGATCCGAGCGACAGGAAGCAGGCCGGGGCCACGTGGCCGAAGAAAACCAGCAGAGCAACAAGGAAGGTCAGTCCCGGTTCGCCGTGCCGGAAGGTGCGGTGCTCACGCTGCTCGGGTCGCGCGACGAGAACCTCCGCCTCGCGGAGGAACTGCTCGACGCCGACGTGCACGTGCGCGGGAACGAGATCACCTTGTCCGGCGACCCCGCCGACGTGGCCTTCGCCGAACGCGTGTTCTCCGAGCTCATCACCCTCGCGGGCCGAGGTCAGGCCATCGACCAGAACGCCGTCCGCCGCATCGTCGCGATGCTCAGCGCGAACGACGTCGAGTCGCCGGCCGAGGTCCTGAGCCTCGACATCGTCAGCCGCCGCGGCCGCACCATCAGGCCGAAGACGCTGAACCAGAAGCACTACGTCGACGCGATCGACAAGAACACGATCGTGTTCGGCATCGGCCCCGCCGGCACCGGCAAGACGTACCTCGCCATGGCCAAGGCCGTGCAGGCGCTGCAGGCCAAGCAGGTGAACCGGATCATCCTCACCCGCCCGGCCGTCGAGGCGGGCGAGCGCCTGGGCTACCTGCCCGGCACGCTCTACGAGAAGATCGACCCGTACCTGCGCCCGCTCTACGACGCGCTGCACGACATGGTCGACCCGGAGTCGATCCCGCGCCTCACGCAGGCGGGCACGATCGAGGTCGCACCACTGGCCTACATGCGTGGCCGCGCCCAGCCGATCTTCACCCCGGTGCTGACCCCGGACGGTTACCGGCCGATCGGGTCGCTGCAGGTCGGTGACCTCGTCATCGGCTCCAACGGCGAGCCGACCCCGGTGCTGGGCGTCTACCCGCAGGGTGAGAAGGACGTCTACCGCGTCACGGCACAGGACGGTTCGTCGACGCTCGCCTGCGGTGAACACCTCTGGACCGTTCGGACGGCGTCCGAACGGCGTCGGAACAAGCCGTGGCGAGTGCTCGAGACCAAGGAGATGATCGGCAACCTGCGGGCGGCACACGCCCGGCGGTACGAGCTCCCGCTCCTCAGCGCACCGGTGTGCCTGCCGGAACGCGAAGTGCCGATGAACGCGTACGCGCTGGGCCTGCTGCTGGGCGACGGGTGCATCACGGGCTCGACGACGCCGTCGTTCTCGACCGCTGACCCGGCACTCGCCTTCGCACTGCAGATCGCGTTGGAGCCGGACATCGCGGTGATGAAGAAGTCCCAGGTCGACTACACGATGCGGCGCATCAGGACGCCTGGTGACGTCATCACGATCGCGAATCCCGTGACTGCCGTGATGCGCGAGCTGGGACTGCACGGCACCCGTTCGCACACCAAGTTCGTGCCCGAGCTCTACCTGCACAACAGCGCGGACGTGCGTCTCGCCGTCCTGCAGGGCCTGCTCGACTCGGACGGCGGCCCGGTCGCCCAGCTCGGCCGTACCTGTCGCGTCCAGTACGCGACGACGTCGGAGCGGCTCCGGGACGACGTGGTCGCACTGGTCCGCTCGCTGGGCGGCGTCGCCTACTGGCGCTGCCGTCCGGCCGAGGGACGCAAGCCGGGCAGGGCGAAGGGCCGTGACGTCGGCTACCGCCACGACGCGTACGTCCTCGACATCAGGCTGCCCGAGGGCGTCGAGCCGTTCCGGCTCAAGCGCAAGCGGGAGAAGTACCACGCGGCCGGTGGCGGCGGACGTCCGATGCGGTTCATCGACAGCATCGAGCCCGCAGGCCGGACTGAGACGGTGTGCATCCAGGTGGCGGCGCAGGACTCCCTGTACGTCACCGAGGACTACCTGCTGACGCACAACACGCTCAACGACGCGTTCATCATCCTCGACGAGGCGCAGAACACCACGCCCGAGCAGATGAAGATGTTCCTCACCCGCCTCGGCTTCGGCTCAAAGGTGGTCGTCACGGGTGACATCACCCAGGTCGACCTCCCCGGCGGCCAGCGCAGCGGCCTGCGGGTCGTGCGGGACATCCTCGAAGGCGTCGACGACGTGCACTTCTCGGTGCTGACCAGCCAGGACGTGGTGCGCCACCGCCTGGTCGGCGACATCGTCGACGCGTACGACAAGTGGCAGGTCCAGCAGGACCTCGTCGACCAGAACGGGCAGCACCACGGACCCGGTGCACGCCGGGGGAACCAGCGGCGAGGACGATAGGCGCCGTGAGCATCGAGATCGCCAACGAGTCGGGTGTCGGAGTCGACGAGGGTTCCATCGTCTCCGCCGCCCGCTTCGCGCTGGACCGCATGGGCGTGAGCCCGCTGGCCGAGTTGTCCGTCCTGCTCGTGGAGCTGGACGTGATGGCCGACCTGCACGAGCGCTGGATGGACCTGCCGGGTCCGACGGACGTCATGGCCTTCCCCATGGACGAGCTGGACTCCGCGCGCCGCCCCGACGCCGCGGGCCTCGGGCCCGCGCTGCTCGGGGACATCGTGCTGTGCCCCGCGTTCGCCAAGGACCAGGCCAAGAAGGCGGGCCACGGCCTGCTGGACGAGCTGCACCTGCTGACCGTGCACGGCGTGCTGCACCTGCTGGGCTACGACCACGCCGAGCCCGCTGAGGAACGTGAGATGTTCACGTTGCAGAACCGCATCCTCGGCGACTTCCGCACCGCCCGTGACGAGGCCGAACGGGCCGCGCACCAGCGCAGCACCGACGACAAGGTGCTCGGCGCGGTCGGCCTGGACGAGAAGAACGAAGAAGCCTGACGCGATGAGCGCGAACCCTGCCAGTGTGATCGTGCTGGCCGTTCTGCTCGTGCTTGCCGCAGGCCTGTTCGCGTGTGTGGATGCCGCTCTCGGCACCGTGTCACGCGCACGGGTGGAGGCCCTGCAACGGCAGGGCCGCTGGGGCACCGGGCAGTTGCTGCACGTCCTGAACGACCGGCCGCGGCACGTCAACCTGTTGTTGCTGCTGCGGCTGGCCTGCGAGATGTCGGCGGCGGTGCTGGCCACGACGGTCTTCCTCGACTTCGTGGAACAGGACGGGCTCGCTGTCCTGTACGCCTGCCTGAGCATGCTCATCGTGTCGTACGTCCTGGTCGGCGTCGGACCGCGCACGCTCGGCCGTCAGCACCCGTACGGCGTGAGCCTGCTCGCCGCGGGCACCGTCCGGCAGCTCGGGCGCGTGCTCGGTCCGCTGTCCAAGTTGCTGATCCTCATCGGTAACGCCATCACGCCCGGCAAGGGCTTCCGCGAGGGCCCGTTCAGCTCCGAGGTCGAGCTGCGCGAGCTCGTCGACATGGCGCAGGAACGCGGCGTCGTGGACGAGGGCGAGCGCGAGATGATCCACTCGGTGTTCGAGCTGGGTGACACCATCACGCGCGAGATCATGGTGCCGCGCACCGAGATCGTGTGGATCGAGCAGTCGAAGTCGGTGCGGCAGGCGCTCGCGCTGTCGTTGCGCACGGGCTACACCCGCGTGCCGGTGATCGGCGAGAGCGTCGACGACGTGCTCGGCGTGGTGAACCTCAAGGACCTGATGCGGGCCACGCTCGCCGAGGACGAGGACCCGAAGAACGTCGCCGAGCTGATGCGCCCGATGAGCTTCATCCCGGACTCGAAGCCCATCGCGGACCTGCTGCGGGAGATGCAGGTGTCACGCCGGCACATGGCGATCGTCGTGGACGAGTACGGCGGCACCGCGGGCCTGCTGACCATCGAGGACATCCTCGAGGAGATCGTCGGCGAGATCACCGACGAGTCCGACACCGACGACCGTCCGCCGATCGAGCACCTGGAGGACGGCGCGGTGCGGGTCAGCGCGCGCCTGCCGGTGGACGACCTGGACGCGTTGTTCGGCACCGAGCTCGACGACCACGAGGTCGAGACCGTCGGCGGCCTGCTCGCGCAACGGCTCGGGCGCGTGCCGCTGCCCGGCACCGAGGCGGAGATCGCCGGCCTGCGCATGCGGGCCGAGGGCGGCAAGGACGAACGCGGCCGCATCCGGGTCACCACTGTGCTCGTGCGTCCCGTGCAGAAGGAGACAGAAGAAGATGACTGACGTTGCCCCCGAGGACGCCAAGCTGATCACGCTGGCGCGGTCCGTCCGTGCGCGCAACGGTGCCGAGGAGGGAGCGGCGGTGCGGGACCTCGACGGCCGCACCTACAACGCCTCCACGGTCTCGTTGCCGTCGCTGAAGCTCACCGCGCTGCAGGCGGCCGTCGCGGCCGCCGTGTCGAGCGGTGCCGAGGGGCTGGAAGCGGCGGCGGTCGTCACCGAGGCGAACCGGGTGGACGGGGAGTCGCTCGCGGCCGTGCGTGACCTCACACCCACCGGCCCGGTGCTCCTCGCGAACACTTCCGGCGAGCTGCGCAAGCAGTTCTAGCGAGCCGTGGTCCGGGACCGGGCGGCAACTGCGCCCGTCATCCGTGCAACTTCGACCGGAGACGCCGCCGACGTGCTGCGATGACCCCGAGCGGGACCAGTCCCGTGATCATTGGGGGAGAAACGCAGATGAGACGTTTGACAGCGTTGTTCGGCGTGCTCGCGATCGCCGCGGGCACGCTGTTCCTGTCCACGCCGGCGGCGCACGCGGCGTGGAACTGGGCCGGGCACGGCGGCAAGCTGTACGGCACGCCCGCGGTCACGACCTGGGGTCCCGGCCGGCTCGACGTGTTCGCCACCGGCATCGACCACACGCTGATGCACCGCGTGTACGAGAACGGCCGATGGCTCGACTGGGAGTCGCTCGGCGGTTACCTCGGCACCTCGCCCTCGGCCGTGGCGTGGGGTCCTGGCCGCATCGACGTCGTGGCGGGCACCGCCGGTGGTGCCCTGCAGCGGCTCGTCTACGACGGCCAGTGGCGTGCCTGGGAGACGATCGACGCCGGTCGCTACCAGTACGCCCCGGCCATCTCGTCGCGCGGGCCGGGCAAGCTCGACGTCTTCACGGTCGGCCGCGGGGGCGGGACCGACGACGACCTGTACGTGAAGAGCCTGGACAACGGCACCTGGTCGGGCTGGAAGTCGCTGGGCGGCAACCTCACCTCGGCGCCGGCCTCGGTGTCGTGGGACGCAAGCCGGATCGACGTCTTCGCCAAGGGCGACGACAACTCGCTGCACCACACGTGGGCTGACAACGGCGCATGGGGCCAGTGGGAGTCGCTCGGCGGCGGTATCAGCGCGGCGCCCGGTGTCGCGTCGTGGGCGCCCGGCAGGCTCGACGTGTTCGTCCGCGGCACGGACAACGGGCTGTTCCACAAGGCGTTCGACCAGGTGTGGCACCAGTGGGAGTTCCACGGCGGTGTGCTGAACGGCGGCGCCGGGGCCGTGTCGTGGGGCCCTGGCCGCATCGACGCGTTCGTCGTCGGCGCCGACGACGGGGCGCACCAGCTGGCCTGGTCCTGACCGGTCGCGGACGTGACGGAATAGCAGGTTCCGGGACCGGCGACAACCCGGTTGCCGGTCCCAGGGACAATGGACGGATGGATGGTTACCGCTCCGGGTTCGCGTGCTTCGTCGGCCGCCCGAACGCAGGGAAGTCGACGCTGACGAACGCGCTGGTGGGCTCGAAGGTCGCCATCACGTCCAGCAAGCCGCAGACCACGCGCCACACGATCCGCGGCATCGTGCACCGCGAGGACGGCCAGCTCGTGCTGGTCGACACGCCCGGTCTGCACCGGCCGCGCACGCTGCTCGGCCAGCGCCTCAACGACCTGGTGCGCGAGACGTGGTCGGAGGTCGACGTCGTCGGCTTCTGCGTGCCCGCGGACCAGAAGGTCGGCCCCGGTGACAAGTTCATCGCCGCCGAGCTGGAGAAGGTCGCCAAGCGCACGCCCGTGGTCGGCATCGTCACCAAGACCGACCTGGTGTCGCAGCAGCAGGTGATGGAACAGCTGCTCGCGTTGCAGAAGGTCATGGAGTTCGCCGAGATCATCCCGGTGTCCGCCGTCGACGGCTTCCAGGTCGACAAGCTGAGCGACCTGCTGCTGAAGAAGCTGCCCGAGGGCCCGCAGCTGTTCCCGGACGGCGACCTGACCGACGAGCCGGAGCAGACGCTGGTCGCCGAGCTCATCCGCGAGGCCGCGCTGGAAGGCGTGCGCGACGAGCTGCCGCACTCCATCGCCGTCGTCGTCGAGGAGATGCAGGCGCGCGAGGGCCGCAACGACCTGATCGACATCCACGCGTTCGTGTACGTGGAGCGGCCGTCGCAGAAGGCGATCATCCTGGGCCACCGGGGTGAGCGGCTCAAGCAGGTCGGCATGGCCGCCCGCAAGCAGATCGAGGCGCTGCTGGGCAGCCGCGTGTACCTGGACCTGCACATCAAGATCGCCAAGGACTGGCAGCGGGACCCGAAGCAGTTGCGCCGCCTGGGCTTCTGATGGCCAACCTGTACCGCGACACCGGAATCGTGCTTCGTGTGCAGAAGCTCGGTGAAGCGGACCGGATCATCACCTTCCTGACCCAGAAGCACGGCAAGCTCCGCGCCGTGGCCAAGGGCGTGCGCCGCACGTCGTCGAAGTTCGGCGCGCGGCTGGAGCCGTTCTGCCACGTAGACGTGCAGTTCCACCCCGGCCGGTCGCTCGACATCATCACGCAGGTGCAGACGCTGGACGCGTTCGGCGTCGGCATCGTCACCGACTACCAGCGCTACACGGCCGCGTGCGCCATCTTGGAGACCGCTGACCGGCTCACGGCCGAAGAGGGCGAACCGGTCCTGCGGCTCTACATGCTCGTGGCCGGGGCGTTGAGGGCGTTGTCGAACGGTGAGCGCGACCCGTCGCTGCTGCTGGACGCGTTCCTCATGCGTGCGATGGCGTTCGCGGGATGGGCGCCCGCGGTGAACGAGTGCGCGAAGTGCGGTAACCCCGGTCCGCACCGGGCGTTCAGCATCCAGGCGGGCGGCTCGTGCTGCCCGACCTGCCGTCCGGCCGGGTCCTCGTCGCCGTCCCAGGACACGCTGACGTTGCTCTCGGCGCTGCTGCACGGCCAGTGGACCGTGGTCGACGAGATCCCGCACATCGCCCGTCGTGACGCGAGTGGCCTGGTCGCGGCGCATCTGCAGTGGCACCTCGAACGGCAGCTCAGGTCGTTGCCTTTGGTCGAGCGCAGGACCAGGCCCGAAGACGCGCTGGGCTGATCAGGCTAAGTTCGCGCCACGGCCGGGATGCACGTTCAAGATCTCTGTAGTTTCGCCGCGTGGCAGATTCGGCGCTCGTCGCACTCGCGGGGCGGTCGGCGGCGGGAGCCGTTGGCGGGCTTGCCGTTCGTGCTTCCGCGGCCGGGTGGAAGGAGTCGCTCGACGCGGCGCTGCCGGCACCGGAGGCCGTGCGGCGGAACCCGGCCTGGGCCGAGCTCGAACTCGCCCGCGCCCAGCAGGACGCCATCGCCGACTACCTCTCCAGCCGCCTCTGCACCGGCTTGCTGGAGCTGCTCGCGTTCCTCGAACTGTCACAGGGTGACCGCGCGGAGGAGCAGGAACGGCTCGCCGCGACGTTCGTCCAGGAGCTGGCAGGCAAGCTCGACATACCCGGCGAACGAGCCGCTGCGATCGGCACGGCGTTGTGGGACGACCTGAGTGACGCGGTCCGGCTCGCGGTCCTCGAACTGCGGCAGGCGGGCGCGTTCGACGAGGAGGACCTGGTCCACGCGATCCGGATCAGCCAACGGCCGGACTCGATCGACCAGGACCACCCGATCGTGCGGGCGGTGCTCGACCGGGTCGAGGTCTCCGCCGACTTCGGGCGCGTCGACGCGGCGCACGCCGCCGTGCGGTCGATCAAGAGGGAGATGCGCAGACGTTTCGCGAAGCTGGTGATGCCGCACTCGCGCGAGGACCACCGGGTGCCCATCGAGCAGATGTACGTCAACCGGGTGCTGGCGCCGTGGTCGTCGACCGGCTCGGTGGGAGAGGCGATCTCCGAGGACGACCTGGCCGAACGCAGGTTCGTCGTGATCGGCAACCCCGGTGCCGGCAAGAGCACGTTCCTGCGCCGGATGATGTACCAGCTGGGGGCGGAGGAGAGCAGACTCGCGCCGCTGGTGCTCGAACTCAAGGACCACCAGCGGCTGGAGGAGTCGTACGCCACGCTGCTCACCGAACGGCTCGGGGTGCTGACGCAGCACGACCACGACGTCGGCGTGGTGCGCGACGTGCTCGCCCTGGGACTCGCGGTCATCGTCTTCGACGGCCTCGACGAGATCAGCGACGTGGACAGGCGTCGGGCGACAGTGGAGGCGATCGAGGCGTTCTGCCTGCACTATCCGCTCGTTCGCGTGGTCGTGACGGCACGGGAGGAGGGGTATTCGACCGCGCGCCTCGACCCCGCGGTCTTCCCCGTGTTCCACCTGCCCGACTTCACCGACCCGCAGGTGGAGACGTACGTCGGACGCTGGTTCCGGCTGACCTCGGGACCGCACCACGCCGACCCGGAGCGGCGGATGGCGATGTTCCTGTTGGACAGCGTGCACGTAGGTGACCTGCGCACGAACCCGTTGATGCTGTCGCTGCTGTGCATGATCTACGAGTACGACGGCTACATCCCGGAGAACCGGCCGCAGGTCTACGAGCAGTGCGCCGAGTTGCTGTTCGAGAAGTGGGACCGGGTCCGGCACGTGCCGGGTGCCTACCGGACCAAGGACCAGCACCGGTACCTGGTGCACGAGCTCGCCTACTACTTCTTCAACCGGGTCGACTCGCAGGGCGGCGAGACCGAGGCGAAGCTGCGAGACCTGATCGGCGACTACTTCGCGCGCAACGTCGTCGGCCGCAGGGGAACCGCCGCGACGACAGCCGCGCAGGAGTTCCTCGACTACTGCGGCGGGCGGGCGTGGCTGCTCACCCGGACCGGGGTGAGCGCTCGCGGGGAGAAACTCTTCGGGTTCACGCACCGCACGTTCATGGAGTACTTCGCCGCGTGCTTCATCGTGCGGCACTGCAACGGCGCGCACGAGCTCGTCAGCCGCATCCAGCCGTTGATCGTGAGCGGGCAGAGCGAGGTGGTGCCCCAGATCGCGATTCAGGAGCTTGACCGGCGGTTGGTACAGGCGATCGACCAGTGCCTCACGCTGCTGGTGTTCGACCAGTACGGCGCGGGCAGGCAGGACCCGACGCTCCTGGAGTTCGCACTGCGGTCGTTGCGGTTCATGAGCCCGACGCCCAAGACGCAGGTGGCCCTGTACCGCCAGGCGGTTCGCGTGGTCGGATCCACGCTGGACAGCGCGGTGCTGACGTTGCTGCTCGACCTGCCGGAGGAGAACTGGCCGCTGCTGCGCAAGACCTGTCACGAGATCCTCGACGACGAGATCCTGGGTGACGAGAGCGTGTCGGACCCGGATCGGGGTGCGGCACGACTGGGTGCGGGACTGGTCTTCGTGCTGCTGGGGAACTGGGGCCGCGCGCTGCCGGGAGGCCCGCGCACGCCACCGCTGCACCTGCTCGGCAGGGACCACTCCGACCGGCTGCCGTTGGCCACAGAGCTGACCCGGCTCGGCAGAACCGCTTCGGACGTCGTGCACCGGATGCTGGGCCGCGGCCTGATCACCGCCCGCGACTTCGTCGAGCTGCTCGGCGGCAGGGCGTTGCTCGAGAGTTCTCACGTGGATTGGGACGCGCAAGGAAACCGGGTGTGCACGAGCGGTCCACTGGTGACCGCGCTGCAGCAGCTGTTCGGATCCAGAGGGATCCATCCCGAGCTGCAGTACATGCTCGGTGTCGTCGCGGGCGACGTGCGTTGCGTGCTGAGCATGTCCCAGCAGGTGAACAGGGCCCTGGTCGCCGTGGCCGACCGCTTCAGGGGCATCTCGGAGATGTTCCCGCTGAAGGCGCCGGAGGACGGCGTGACAGCGGCGCACGTGGCGGGTTTCTACCGGTTGTTCCTGTTCACGATGTGCACGGGTTTCTCGCTCCAGACGGACGTCGCCGCGCCCGCGTACGTCACTCCGATCGTCGACGGTCTGCCTCCACTGCGCATGTGGGCGCAGCAGATGCGCCGCGATGATTCCGTGAGCCGTGCGTGGCGACCGCAGCCGGAGGACCTGCGCGACATCGTTCCTGAGTTGCTGCGCCGGACCGGACCGTGCGACGAGTGGCAGGAGGCGTTCCGGACCTGGCTCGGGGGATGGGAGAAGGGCAGGCGGCGCTAGCGGCTAATGTGGCGGCTACCCGACAACGGTTTTCGCCCGAGAGGATGCCGAGCCCTCATGTTGCGTCGCCGCCGCTCCGAGCGTGAGAAGCGCGTTCCGCGCCCGCCGGAGCCGCACGAGTCCGGTGCGACGCCCCCGGACATCCCCGCCGACCTGGTGCCCAAGCACATCGCGATCGTGATGGACGGCAACGGCCGTTGGGCGAACCAGCGCGGGCTGTCGCGGGTGGAGGGGCACAAGCGCGGTGAGCAGGTCGTGCTCGACGTCGCGAAGGGCTCCATCGAGCTGGGCGTGAAGTGGCTTTCCCTTTACGCGTTCTCCACGGAGAACTGGAAGCGCAGTCCTGAAGAGGTCCGCTTCCTGATGAACTTCAACCGCGACGTGATCGCGCGCCGCACCGACGAGCTGGACGAGATGGGTGTCCGCATCCACTGGGCCGGCCGCTCGCCGAAGCTGTGGGGCAGCGTCATCAAGCAGCTGCAGGAGGCCGAGGTCCGCACGGCCGAGAACGACGTGCTGAACCTCGTCATGTGCGTGAACTACGGCGGCCGCGCGGAGATCGGTGACGCCGCCCGCGAGGTCGCGCGCCTGGTCGCCGCCGGGAAGATCAACCCGGACAAGGTCGACGAGCGCACCCTCGCGAAGTACCTGTACAAGCCGGAGATGCCCGAGGTCGACCTGTTCATCAGGCCGTCCGGGGAGCAGCGCATCTCGAACTTCCTGCTGTGGCAGTCCGCGTACGCCGAGATGGTGTTCCAGGACATCCTCTGGCCCGATTTCGACCGCCGCGACCTGTGGCGGGCCTGCGAGAAGTTCGCCGGGCGCGACCGCCGCTTCGGCGGTGCCGTCGACAAGCCGGGCGAGGAGGTGGTGTCGTCGTGAACGCGAGTGGTGAGGCCCTGGAGGCCGCGCGCAAGGCGTTGGAGCTGTTCCACGACGTCTCCGTGGACGACGACGGCGCGTTGAGCTTCCGGCACGGCGACGTGCCGTGCGCGGTGCAGGGCATGGAACTGGCCGAAGGGCTGACGGTTCTCTCGCTGACGGTCGTCGTCGCGTGGGACCTGGTCGGCGACGTGGCCGTGTGGGTCGCCGAACGCGCTGGTCAGGGCCTTTTCGGGACGCTGGGTGTCATCGCGTCCGAACGGGGCACGGACGTGATGCTGCGCTACGCCTTCCCGGCGGACGGCCTCAAGCCCGAGCCGCTGAGCACGCTGCTCATGCTCGTCGTGTCGACCGCGTCGCAGGTGCGCGGCGAGCTCCTCTCCCGGTTTTCTTGAGAAAGGACCCTTCCATGGGTGGCGTGATCATTTACGAGCCGGAAGAGGACTCGGACGTCAACGAGTTCCCGTGGACCGTCACGTTCGAGCCTTCGGGCGGCGACGACTGGGACTCGTTCATCTGCGGCCCGTACGAGCGTGACCACGCCGTCGCGCTGGCCGAGGCCGTGGCGCTGGACGACGCCGAGGGCGGCGTGCTGGCCATCGTGAAGCCGATGCTGCCCGCGCTGTCCGCCGAGGACGTCTCCGCCACGATCGAGGAGCTCCGCGAGGCCGCCCTCGAGGAGGAGGCCGACGCCGAGGAGACCGTCAACGGCACCCCGGTCGACTTCGACGACGACGACCTCGTGGAGGAGGAGGCGGAGTTCGACGAGCCGCCCTCGCCCGAGGAGATCCGCGAGGGCATGGCGCGCCAGTACCGCCGCCTGCTGGACCTGGACGCGGACGCGGAATGACGATCACCGGCGAGATCCGCTCGTCGAAGCGGCGCTCGGGCCCGCCTCGGCTGAAGATCACGTCGTTGGAGGTGCTGTGCGGGATCCTCGTTCTCGCACTGCTCTTCCAGTCCAGACTTGTCGATCTTCTCGACGTGCCGAAGCTGCGCACGGCCTCGACCGTGTTCGTGGCGATCTGCGTGCAGGCGATGCCGTTCCTCGTGCTGGGCGTGCTGATCTCGGGCGCCATCGCGGCGTTCGTACCGGCCTCGGCGCTGCGCAAGCTGCTGCCCTCGAAGACCGCCCTGGCCGTGCCCGTGGCCGGTGTCGCCGGCATCGCCCTGCCGGGCTGCGAGTGCGCCTCGGTGCCGGTGGCCAAGAGGCTGATGCAGCAAGGGGTCGCGCCGGCCGTGGCGCTGACGTTCCTGCTGGCCGCGCCCGCGGTGAACCCGATCGTGCTGGTGTCGACCGCCGTCGCGTTCAACGACACCCCGATGATGGTCGCCGCGCGGTTCGTGGGCTCTCTGCTGACCGCGATGGTCATGGGCTGGCTGTGGGTGCGCTTCGGCAAGATGGAGTGGATCGCCGAACGCGCGCTGGCCAAGCTGGCTGATCACTCCGGCAGGTCCAAGTGGGCCGTGTTCGCCGAGAGCGCGCGGCACGACCTGGTGGACGCCGGCGGGTTCCTGGTGCTGGGCGGGCTGTTCGCGGCGGCGTTCAAGACGTTCGTGCCCACCGCGTGGATGCAGACGCTGGGCGGCCAGATCGTGCTGGGTGTGATCGTGATGGCCCTGCTGGCCGTCGTCCTGGCGCTGTGCTCCGAGGCCGACGCCTTCGTGGCGGTGGCGTTCTCCGCGCTGCCCCTGCTGCCGCGCCTGGTGTTCCTCGTCGTCGGCCCGGCCGTCGACGTGAAGCTGATCGCGCTGCAGGCCGGTGCGTTCGGCAAGTCCTTCGCCTTCCGCTTCGCCCCGGCTACCTTCGTGGTGGCGATCCTGTGCGCCGTCGTGAGTGGAGTGGTGCTGCTGTGAGACGGGAAACCCAGAACATCCTGCTGGTCCTGCTCGGCGGCGCGCTGCTGAAGATCAGCTTTTCGGGCCTGTACCTCAGGTACGTGCAGAAGAGCCTGCTGCCACTGCTGATCGCGGCCGGCGTGATCATGATCGGCCTGGCGCTGTTCGCCATCGTCGGGGACATCCGCCGCGGCAAGGCGGCCTCCGAGGACGACCACGAGCACTCGCACTCGTCGCGCTCGACGTGGCTGATGCTGCTGCCGGTCCTGGCGGTGTTCCTGATCTCGCCACCCGCGCTGGGCGGTGACGTCGTCAACTCGGCGGCCGACACGAACCAGACGCAGCGCTCCCGCAACCTGCTGGGCGAACTGCCGTCCGGGGACGTGATCCCGCTGTCCATGACGGAGTTCGTCACGCGCACGGCGTGGGACGAGTCCGGGACGCTGGACGGGCGCCGGGTGAAGCTGACCGGGTTCCTCCTGCGCGCGGAGGGCGACACGTTCGTCGCACGGCTCGCGATCTCGTGCTGCGCCGCCGACGCCCGGCCGCTGAAGGTGCGGGTGACCGGGGACGTGCCCCCGCTGCCCGACGAGCAGTGGGTCGAGGTGACCGGGCAGGTCGTGCCGAAGTCGGCGAACGAGAAGAACTCCTGGGTGCCGAGCTTCACCGTGGAGTCGTTCACGCCCGTGGCCGAGCCGGTCGAGCCCTACGAGTCCTAGGGCGTGTCCCGTAAGTCTCGTCCGCGATAGTCGCGGCCGAGGGCCCCGGAGACGGCACCGCCGCAAAGCCCGAATACGCCCGGTATGAGGGCATTGCGGCGGCACCGCCTCCGGTTCTCTCGACCGTGACTCTCATCGAACGGACCTACGGGACACGCCCTAGGAGCGGGGCGCCCGGACCGGGCGCCCCGTCCTCGCCTTACTTGAGGCCCTTGGCCGTGCACTCCGCGCAGGTGCCGAAGATCTCGACGGTGTGGCTGACCTCGGAGAAGCCGTTCTCGGCCGCCACCCGGTCCGCCCACTTCTCGACGGCGGGACCCTCCACCTCGACCGTGCGGCCGCAGTGGCGGCACACGAGGTGATGGTGGTGGTGCGCCGAGCAACGGCGGTAGATCGCCTCGCCCGAGTCCGTTCGCAGGACGTCGACCTGGCCCGCGTCCGCGAGGGACTGCAGGGTGCGGTAGACCGTGGTCAGGCCGATGCCCTCGCCGCGGCGGCGCAGTTCCTCGTGCAGTTCCTGGGCGCTGCGGAAGTCGTCGAGCTGGTCGAGCAGGTTCGACACCGCGGTGCGCTGCTTGGTGGACCTCAGTCCGGTCACAACTTCTCCTCGACGTGCGTCACAGCGTCCACCACGATGTGCGCCAGATGTTCGTCCACCAATCGGTACACGACTTCGCGGCCGTGTCTTTCGCCGTGCACCACGCCCGCCGACTTGAGCACGCGCAGGTGCTGGCTGATCAGCGGCTGCGCGACTCCCAGCGCCTCGACCAGTTCGTGCACGCAGCGGTCGTGTTCCCGCAGCTGCAGAACGATGGCGATGCGGACCGGGGCAGCCAGCGCGCGCAGCAGGTCGCCGGCCTCGGCGAGGGTGTGCGCGGGGCGGGGTGCCGCGGGCGCCGGGGCCTCGCGTTCGGGGGAGTGCTCGCCGTGCAGTTGAACGGTCATGGCGGCGCACCTCACCTGGTAGGGATTTTCACAACCAATTCTACGGTGATGAGGAGCAGTACCAGCAGGACCACCACGCGCAATGTGCGGTGACCTGGGGAAAGAACCTTCCAGGTGGCGGCCAGGAGCACCGCGGCGCCCACGATCAGCACACCGAGCAGCACCGCGCCGAGGGTGCCGCCCACCAGAACGCCGGTGATGAACAGACCGAGCACGAGCACGAACGCCACGACGGGGCGCACGCGCGCGAGTGGGCCGTCGCCGGGCAGGAGAGGGCGCTTGGAGGTCACCGTGCCATCCTTGCACCGTGCTGCTGGTGTGCCGATTCCGCGTGTCCGACCCTGAGACGTTCACCGTGCGCGTCGAAGAGGCGTTGAAGCTCCTGACCGCTCAGCCGGGGTGTCACAAGGGCACGCTGGCACGGTCGACCGACGAGGACGACCGCTGGGTGCTGACCGTCGAGTTCGAGTCCGTGGTGGCCTACCGGCGCGCGATGTCGCCGTTCCCCGTGCGCGAACACGTCATCCCGCTGCTGTCCGAGGCGCTGACCGACGAGCCCGCGATGTACGAGCCCACGCTGACCAGTGCCGCCGGCGAGGTCGAGACGCACACGAGCGTGCTCGCCGAGGACGCGTTCACGGTGCGGCTCGGCGAGGCGGCAGGGCCTACGAACCCGCGGCGATAGCTTCCATCTCCTTGACCCACTCCTCTTGCGAGTCGTGGGGGAGCAGCTCCAACGCTCTGCGCGCGGCCTCGGCGGCCTCCGCGGACCGGCCCAGCGCGTGCAGCGTCTTGGCCTTGCCGCTCTCGGCGTAGGCCTCCGGGGTCTTCTCGAACGCGTCGAGCGCCTCGTCGTAGCGGCCGTTCTCGAAGTAGAACCAGCCGAGGTTGTTGTGCAGCGGGCCGAGCCAGCGCACCAGTCCGGGGTTGGCGACGACGATCTCGATGCCCTGCTTGGTCCACTTCTCCGGGTCGTCGACCAGCGACGCCATGTGCGCGGCGTCGACGGCGAGCGACAGGTCACCGCGGGTCTTGGCCAGGATGAACGCCGCCACGAACAGCGGTTGCGCCGCCTCCGGGTCGCCGGCGGAGCGGTGCAGCCTGCCGCGTTCGAGCAGCGCGCGCACCCGGCCCGTCGAGTCGGGGGCGACCAGCACCTCCGCCTCGTCGACCAGAGCGTGACCTGCGGCGAAGTTCTCCCTCAGGCCCTCGACGCGGGCGAGCTGGGTCAGCACCTCCGCCCGCTCGTCGTCGGTCTCCACGTTGCCCAGGAACGCGCGGAACCTCGCCTCGGTGCCGTCGAGGTCGGCGAAGTCCCACAGCTCTCGCAGCCGGTCTTCCATTCCTGCAGGGTAAGGCTCCGGTCGCCCGTTCGGGGCATGACGTGACGGGCTAGGCTTGAGCCCCCGATTCTCATTCCCCCGATGGAGTTCCCCTTGCCCGCCGATCGCATCGAGACCGTTGTCAGCCTCTGCAAGCGCAGGGGGTTCGTCTACCCGTGCGGGGAGATCTACGGCGGTACCCGCTCGGCATGGGACTACGGACCTCTCGGCGTCGAGCTCAAGGACAACATCAAGCGGCAGTGGTGGAACTTCATGGTCCGCGGCCGTGAGGACGTGGTGGGCCTGGACTCGTCGGTGATCCTGCCGCGCGACGTGTGGGTCGCCTCCGGTCACGTCGAGGCGTTCGTCGACCCGCTCGTCGAGTGCGAGTCGTGCCACAAGCGCTTCCGCGCGGACACCCTGTCGGAGGAGTACGCGGAGCGCACCGGCAAGGAGGTCGCCGAGGGCGACGTCTCCGACGTGCCGTGCCCCAACTGCGGCGTGCGCGGCTCCTACACCGAGCCGAAGATGTTCAACGGCCTGCTCAAGACGCACCTCGGTCCGATCGAGACCGAGGAGGGCCTGCACTACCTGCGCCCCGAGACCGCGCAGGGCATCTTCACGAACTTCCTGAACGTGCAGACGACGTCGCGCAAGAAGCCGCCGTTCGGCATCGGTCAGATCGGCAAGTCGTTCCGCAACGAGATCACGCCGGGCAACTTCATCTTCCGCACCCGCGAGTTCGAGCAGATGGAGATGGAGTTCTTCGTCGAGCCGGGGACGGACGAGGAATGGCACCAGTACTGGATCGACGAGCGCACCCGCTGGTACACGGACCTGGGCATCTCCAAGGAGAACCTGCGTCACTACGAGCACCCGAAGGAAAAGCTGTCGCACTACTCGAAGCGGACGGTCGACGTCGAGTACCGCTTCCAGTTCGGCGGCCAGGAGTGGGGTGAGCTCGAGGGCATCGCGAACCGCACCGACTTCGACCTCACGACGCACTCGAACCACTCCGGTGTCGACCTGTCGTACTTCGACCAGGCCACGAACTCGCGCTTCCGGCCGTTCGTCATCGAACCGGCGGCCGGTGTCGGCCGCCCGATGATGGCGTTCCTGCTGGAGGCCTACACCGAGGACGAGGCCCCGAACGCCAAGGGCGGCGTGGACAAGCGCGTCGTGCTGAAGCTCGACCGCCGCCTCGCGCCGGTCAAGGTCGCGGTGCTGCCGTTGTCGCGCAACGCCGACCTGTCGCCCAAGGCCCGCGACCTCGCGACGGCCCTGCGCCGCAACTGGAACGTCGACTTCGACGACGCCGGCGCCATCGGCCGCCGCTACCGCCGCCAGGACGAGATCGGCACGCCGTTCTGCGTGACGGTCGACTTCGACACGCTCACCGACCTCGCCGTGACGGTGCGGGAGCGCGACACGATGTCGCAGGAGCGCGTGGCGATGGACCAGCTGGAGTCCTACCTCGCGGCACGCCTCGTCGGCTGCTAACAATTTTCGGCCGCGAGGCAACAGATCGCCGTGTGCGTGCGTGCTGAGTGCATGCACACGCAGCGATTGACGCGGATCGGTGTCCCGCTGCTCGGAGCGGGACTCGTCCTGCTGGCCGGGATGGTCGTGGTGGCACTGACCATCCCGGTGACCGGGTACGCCACCGTGCAGGTGTGGGTGGGCGTGGCGGCGGTGGCGCTCGGGCCGTGCTGGACGGGCCTGGTCTTCCTGCGGTCGTCGCGGCACCAGTCGCTCAAGCGCCTCGGCCTTCCAATGGGCGCCTCGATGGTGCTGGCCGCCACCGCGGGACTCGCCGTGCGCGATCACTACGTGGAACACCCGGCCGCCCCGGTCACCGTAGCCGCGGTGGCCTACGGCGTGATCGCCCTCGTGTCGGTGCTGCTGACGGTGCTGGCGCCCACGATGGTCGAGCCGCCGCTCACACCGGAGGAGCTGGACAGCCGGCCGGTGGACGTCCGCGACCTGCACACGTGGGGCAAGCGCGCCGCCATGCTCGGTGCCCTGTTCGCCGCGGGACTCGTGGCGACCTCGCTGCCCGCCTCGGCACCGGGCGCCGCACTGTTCGGGGTGATGACGGCCGGCTGCGCGGTCGTCTCAGGTGTGGTGCTGACAGGGGTCCGCGATCTGCGCCAGGCCTTCCGGAGACGCGCGCTGGTGACGGTGCTGATCGTGGTCGCGATGTTCTTCGTGGTCATGGTGTGGCCGGTCGTCTACGGCATGTTCGCGGAGTCCGTGATCGGGGCCCTTCTGCACGCACTCCAGCTCATCGCCGCGATGTTCGCCGTTGTCTTGTGCGCCTTCGAACTCGCACGCTTCCTCGGCCACCACGGCGCGTTGCCGCCGACTCGCCGCCGGCCGGACGCGGAGGTGGCGCGATGAGCCCGCGGGAGATCAGGCAACTCGGTGTCGTGCTCGTCGCGGCGGCGCCGGGAATGGCGCTCGCGGCATTCGTGTCGGCGATGACGTTGCCGCTGTACGACTTCGTTCGTCCCTGGTTCGTCGCGTGGGGTCTCCTCGTGACACTCGGCTGCGCGGCCGTGGGGGTGGTCGTGGTCCAGGTGCCGGACCTGACGCGGCTGGCCAAGGCATTCCGGTTCTCGCTCTTCATCCCGTTCCTCATGGGCTTCATCGCGCTGGAGACCCTCTACACGGACTATCCCGAGGTGGACGGCCTGCTGACGAGCCCGAGCTCGATCGTCTTCACAGTGGTTGTGACGGCGTCGCTGGCGGTTTTGACGTATGTCGCGGTGCAGGTGGACCGGACCGCCAAGCACGGTCAGCGAGGCGGTCGCACCTTGGAGACGTTCATCCCGTGATCGCGGGTTTCGCGTCGCGAGCAACATCACGGGACGTTCCCGCGTGTCCATGACATGACGGGGGAACGCGGGCAGGCGGTGGCGGGGGCGGTGCTGCTCGCCTGGGTGGTGGTGTTCGCCGCGTTGACCGAGGTCGGAAATCCCCAGGTGCTGCTGGCCACGGCCGTGAGCGGCGGGCTGGTGTGCCTGTGTGCGGTGGCGGGCGGCGTGGTGGCGATGCGGATCACCGACGCGGAGTCCGCTGCCCGGCTGCGGCACGTGTTCGTGGTGCTGGAAGGCACCGCGATGGCGATCTTCTACCTGTTCTACGGGTTCGCGTTCAGCGTCGAGCCCGTGGGGAGGCCGGGGGACTTCGCGGTCGTGGTGCTGCTGGTGCTCTCGGTGCCGGCGCTCGGTGCGCTCGCGTTGGTCGTGTGGCGGAGCTATGCCGTGCACAAGATGGTCGTCGACGCCTTCGGGCCGCTTGTGCCGGAGTCCGGCGAAGGGGTTCCGTTGCAGCGGATCAGGGTGCTCGGGACCGTGCTCGTCACGGTCGGGCTCGCGCTGGCGGTGTCCGCGATGACGGTGGCTCTCGTGACGCCGCTGTACCGGCCGGTGCTGCTGGTCGTCGGTCTGCTGGTGACGCTCACGCCCGTCGTGCTCGGGGTGAGTTTGGCGCGGGTGACGGACGTCTACTCCGCACGGCGCCGCAACGTCGGCAACTACGTCATCGTCCTCGCCGCTTCGGGGTTCGCCGTCTCCGAGTTCTCCTCCGGCGCGGGTGTGGCGGGGGCGTTGTTCGGCGCGCTGGTCTTCGGCGCGGTCGTGCTGCTCGTGATCGCGATCCTCGTGGTGCGCGAGTTCACCGGCGAGTGGGACCGGCCGTGGCGGGAGCGCCGCGACCGGAGGGTCAGCCGTTGACGCCGAGCTTCGCGAGGACCGCCGACGCGACGGCGTTGATCGACTGCCTGGCCGTCGTCCACGATCCCGTCGGGCTCGTGGTGAGCACGGCGACGGCGTAGCGGCCGTCCAGCACGCCCGCGCTGTGCAGGTAGACGTCGCTCGGCAGGTAGTACATCCAGCCCTGCTTGGCGTAGACGCCGGTGACGCCGAGCAGGCCGAACGCCTGGTCGAAGCCGTCGGCGGCGGTGGCGGGGGCGGCCGACAGCGCCGCGACGACCGCGTCGCGGGCCGGCGAGCCGAGGATGTAGTGGTAGAGCCGCACCATGTCGTTCGCGGTGATGACGACCTCTCCCCACTGCGAGGGGCCGTCCGGCGCGTGCGTGCCGGTGAGGCCCGCTGCGGCGGCGACGCGGCCGATGGCGTCCATGCCGTCGAACCTCGTCCACAGCACGTCCATGGCGTTGTCGTCGCTGTCGCTCAACGCGCGGTGGATCAGGTCCTGGTCCTCGCCGGACAACTGCTGCTGCAACGCGTCCACGGCGAGGATCAGCTTCGACAGCGACGCCGAGTAGAACGGTTTGTCGCCCTGCTCCGAGACCACCTGGTCGGTCTGGAGGTCCAGCACCGCGAGGCCGACGTCGGACGCGCCGCCCGCCGCCGCGATGTCCGACAGGGCGGTGGCCGACATGTCGGACATCGCCGAGGACGGGCCGGTGTCCGACACATCGGCCTCGCCGGGATCCAGCGAACCGGCGCCGGTGTCCAGCACGTCAGGGCCGCGCGACATGTCGGCCGAAGGCTTCCCGTGGGCCAGGCACGGCGACGCCTCGGGCACGACGAACACGGCCGCCACGAAGAAGAGGATCAGAGCCCAGCGCACATTTCCAAGGTCCGCGTCACAAGACTCTGGTGTCGAGCTTTTCCTCCTGTGCGGTTGCTGAAGAATCCTCCCTGACCACCACGTATGCGCCGGAGCCGGGACGTTCCGTCACCGCCTCGACGAGTTCGGTGCCGCGGTAGAGCAGGCCGACGCCGTCGTCGGTGCAGTACGTCTTCGGCAGCACCCCGGCGGCCACCGCGGCGTGGATCTTCGGACGGCGCTGCTCCTCGGAGTCGTAGTGCACGCCGTTGCCGTAGGGCAGGAAGCCCAGGCCGTTCGTGACGATCCGGAGGTCCGGGCCGAACGAGTCCGTGGCGCCGCCCGCGTGCCAGCAGATGGAGCCCGCCGACACGCCGCTGAGCACCACACCTGCCTCCCACGCCTTGCGGAAGACCGCGCCGAGCCCGTGCACCTCCCACACCGCGAGCAGGTTCGCCACGGAGCCGCCACCCACCCAGATGACGTCGTGGGACAGCACGTAGTCCTCGAGGTCGTCGGTCGGCGGCATCGTGAAGAGGTTCAGCACCGACACGTCGACGCCCGCGACCCGGCCGGCTTCCGCCATGTTCGCGTTCATGGCCCGCTGGTCACCCCCGGCGGTGCCGACGTGGCACAAGCGCGGTGTGCGCCCGTCCACGCCGGACAGGTCGAGCGCGAAGTGGATCAACTTGTTGAACTCGAGGAAGGTCCGGCTGCCGGCCCGCAGGCCTCCGGACGTCGCGAGGATGGTGGGCTGCTCAGCAGGCATGACGATGATCCTCGCAGGGGCGTCAACGCGGCACCCGCGCGGTCTGGGAGCATGCGTGGTGTGCGGACCACGCCCCTGAAACCACTCGCCAGGATTCGCCGGATCGTGTTGCGCCTCTTTTTCGGGGCGCTGGTCATCGGCATGCTCGTGGGCGGTGGCACGGCGTTCCGCGTCTGGCAGGTCGCGCGCGTGGACGACTGGACGAAGGCCGACATGGCGATCGTCCTCGGTGCCGCGCAGTACAACGGCGTCCCGTCCGACGTGCTCGCGGCACGCCTGGAGCACGCGCTCGGCCTCTACGAGGAGGGCGTGGTCAGCTACATCGCCACGACCGGTGGCCGGCAGCCCGGCGACAACTTCACCGAGGGCCAGGTCGGCAAGTTGTGGCTGGTCAAGCGCGGTGTGCCGGAGGACAGGGTGCTGCAGGTCGGCGAGGGCGCGGACACGCTCGGGTCGCTGCGGGCCGTCGCGTCGGTCGCGAAGGAACGCGACCTGAAGACGGCCGTGATCGTCAGCGACCCGTGGCACTCGCTGCGCGCCCGCACGATGGCCGAGGACGCGGGACTGCGGGCGTGGACGTCCCCGACCCGCAGCGGCCCGAACGTGCAGACGCGCGGGACGCAGTGGTTCTACATCAAGCGCGAGACCGGAGCCTTGCTCTACTACCGCCTGATGAAGGCGCACGCCGGCGTGTTCGAGGAGCTCAAGCTCCCTAAAATCGGCTGATGGGATACACCGGCCACGACACGGAGCGCCTGCTCCCCGAAGAGCCCAAGAGCGCCGCGCTGCCGGGTGCCCGCACCGACACGCGCACGCCGTTCTCCCGTGACCGGGCCCGTGTGCTCCATTCCGCCGCGTTGCGCAGGCTTGCCGGAAAAACCCAGGTCGTCGGCCCTGGCGAGGGCTCCGAGGTCACCGGTGTGCCGCGTACGCGCCTCACGCACTCGCTGGAGGTCGCGCAGATCGGCCGCGGCATCGGTGAGGAACTGGGCTGCGATCCCGACATCGTCGACACGGCCGGCCTCGCGCACGACATCGGGCATCCCCCGTTCGGGCACAACGGCGAGAGGGCGTTGAACGAACTCGCGGGCCCGTGCGGTGGCTTCGAGGGTAACGCGCAGACGTTCCGCATCCTCGCGCGCCTCGAACCGAAGACGGCGCACGGCCTGAACCTCACGCGCGCTGTGCTGGACGCGTCGACGAAGTACCCGTGGCCGCGTACGCCGGGCACGATGAAGTTCGGCGTGTACGACGACGACCTCGAAGTGTTCGAGTGGATGCGTGCGGGTGCACCGGACCGTGAGCGGTGCATCGAGGCACAGGTCATGGACTGGTCCGACGACGTGGCGTACTCCGTGCACGACGTCGAGGACGGCGTGCTGGCCCACCGCATCAGCCTCGGCGCGCTGGCCCGTCCCGACGAACGCGGCGCCATCGCGTCGCTCGCCGCGAAGACGTTCTCCGACGAGTCCGTCGCGACGCTCGAGGCCACCGCCGAGGAACTGCTGAAGCTGCCGGTGATCGCGTACTGGACCGACCGCGAGTACGACGGCTCGCTCGGCGCGCAGGTGGCGTTGAAGAACCTCACCAGCGAACTGGTCGGCCGCTTCGCCTCCGCGGCCGTCACCGCGACCCGTGCCGTGCACGGCGACGGGGCGCTGACGAGGTACAACGCCTCGCTGGAGATCCCGACGCAGGTCGCGGCGGAGGTGGCGCTGCTCAAGGCGATGGCCGTCCGGTACGTGATGAGCGACCCGGCGCGCCTGGCCATGCAGGCGAAGCAGCGCGACCTGATCACCGACCTCGCCGGCCGCCTGATGGAGCGCCCGACGTTGCTCGACCCCGCGTTCCGCCCGGTGTTCGCGGCCGCTTCCTCTTACGCCGCACGGCTTCGCGTCGTCATCGACCAGGTCGCGCTGCTCACCGACGCGCAGGCCGTGGCCTGGCACCGCGCATCGGCGTAGGTTCGAGGACGTGGCGGACGAACCGGGGGACCGCCGGTCACCGCCAGGTCCACGCCGTTAGGGGAGTGCTTCCGTGACCGATCAGGCCGACTTCGCCCTGAACCTGCACCGCGTCGCCGTACCTGATCCGTCCTCGAACGCGTGCTGGTCGCCCTTCTCGGTGGCCAGTGCGCTCGCGCTGGCCCGTGAGGCCGCGCGCGGCGAGACCCGCACCGAACTCGACGGCCTGCTCCAGGACTTCGACGCCTCCGACGCCCTCGACGTGCCCGAACTGGCCGTCGCGAACACGTTGTGGGCCGACGACGACCTGACGATCGACCCCGGCTTCTCGCTCGCCGGTTCAGTGCGGCGCATCGCGTTCTCCGACCCCGCGACGGTCCGCAAGCTCGTCAACACCGACGTCGCCGAGACCACCCGCGGCCTCATCCCCGAACTGCTGACGGACCCGCCGCCCTCGGACGCCGCCGCGATCATCGTGAACGCCCTGTACCTCAAGGTCGGCTGGCTCAACGCGTTCTCCGCCTGGGAGACCGCCGCGAAACCGTTCCACGCGCCCGGCGGCGACGTGGACGTGCCGACGATGAAGGTCACCGAGAAGTTCCGCTACGCCCGCCACGACGGCTGGCAGACGATCGTGCTGCCCGCCGACTCCGGCGTCGAGGCCGTGATCCTGCTGCCGGACGAGTCGCTGGAGCAGCCGCTGAGCCCGTCGGTGCTCACCGCGCAGGACTTCACCCGGCTCGAACTCTCAGTGCCCAAAGTGGACGTACGGGCGAAGTTCACCCTCAAGGACACGTTGCGGCAGCTGGGAGTCGAGCGCATGTTCGCGCGCGACGCCGACTTCTCCGGCCTCTCGCCGGACGAGCGGATGTTCGTCGACGACGTCGTGCACGAGGCCGTGCTGCGCCTGGACGAGGAAGGCCTCGAAGGCGCGGCGGCCACCGCCGTCCTGTTCCGCACGGTGTCGATGGAGATCCCGGTGGACCCGGTCGTCGTGACGGTCGACCGGCCGTTCCTCGTGGCCGTCCGGCACGCGCGGTCCGGCGCGATCTACTTCCTCGCGCAGGTCGCCCGCCCGTGAGCGATCTGACCACCTTCGCGCTGGACCTCCACCGCGTCGCCGTCCCCGATCCCGATGCCAACGCGTGCTGGTCGCCGTTCTCCGTCGCCAGCGCGCTCGCGCTGGTCCGGGAGGCTGCCCGGGGCGCGACCCGTGAGGAACTCGACCTGCTGCTCGGCGGGTTCGACCCGCGGGCCGCGCCCGGTGTCCGCGACCTGGCCGTCGCGAACACGCTGTGGGCCGACGACGGCCTGCCGCTGAACCCGGACTTCTCGTTGACCTCCTCGGTGCGGCGGGCCGACTTCTCCGACACCAAGACCACGCGCAAGCTCGTCAACGCCGACGTCGCCGAGACGACCCGCGGCCTGATCCCCGAGTTGCTGCCCGCGGGCCTGGAGTTCGACGGGGCGGTCATCGTCAACGCCCTCTACCTCAGGGCGGGCTGGACGACCGCGTTCAAGGCCCACAAGACCAAGCCGAGGCTGTTCCACGCTCCCGGCGGCGACGTCGAGGTGCCGACCATGAAGACGACCGCCGAGCTCGGCTACGCCAGGACCGACGGCTGGCAGACGATCGCGTTGCCCGCCGGGCCGGAGGTGGAGGCGCTGGTGCTGCTGCCGGACGAGTCGCTGGAGCAACCGCTGCTCCCGTCCGCGTTCGACGTGAGCGGCACCACCTCGGTCGAGCTGTCACTGCCCAAAGTGGACGTTCGGGAGAAGTTCGAGCTGCGGGACACGCTGAAGCGGCTCGGTGCGGGCACGATGTTCACTCCCCTGGCCGACCTCGGCGGGCTCTCGCCGGACCCGCTGTCGGTCAGCGAGGTGATCCACGAGGCCGTGCTCCGCCTCGACGAGCAGGGCCTGGAGGGCGCTGCCGCGACCGCGGTGGTCATGACCAGGGGAAGGCCGGGGCCAGGACCGGACCCGATCGTCGTGAACGTCGACCGGCCGTTCCTGGTCGCGGTCCGGCACGCCCGCACGAAGGCGGTCTACTTCCTCGCGCAGGTCGCCTCTCCGTAATCAATTCCGGCAGCATTCGCCCTGTAGGGCAGGCGTTTCGCGCGGCGAGATCATGATCATGGCTTTACCGTTCCACCCATGACCCAGCACGGTGCAGGTGAGCAACTCGTGGTGCTCGCCGCAGCGGGCGCCACCCAGATCACCTGCTTCAGCGGCGTCACCATTCCCGTCCTGCTCAGAACCGAGTGCTACGAGAAGGCGCTGGCCAGCGCCCTGGGGTTCGCGCCGGCGCCGGAACTGCAACGCGACGGCGTGTTACCGCGGTGCGTGTTCTTCATCCACGAGTACGCGCTTCGCACCGTCGTCGGCGGCAACCGGCTGATGGAGGACCAGGTCCTGCACCTGCTGTTCCACGCGCCGTCGATCCGGGTCGTGCCGGCCAGCGCGGGCGGGGCGGCGGCGGTCGGGCTCGACTACGCGCTCATCCAGTACGAGCACGAGCCGCCGCTGGTCTACCTCGCGAACTGGACGCTCGCCAGCGACGCGGCGACCGTGGAACGGGCCGTGGCCGTCTTTCAGCGCATGCACGCGGTCGCGCTCGACAACGAGAAGTCGCGCGATGTGCTCATGAAGTATGTGGCCGTGTATGACCGCTAGGGGGTGTTGCGGCGCAGGAAAAGCCGCATGCCGTTCTCACCGGGCAGCGCGCACAGCAGGAGTTTGACGTTCTGGTGTCGCACCGGGACCGCACACGAATCGCCTGCCAGCAGCGTTCCCGCCAGCAGGCCGGCCGACTCGTGGTCCATGTCCAGCACGAAGTCGTTGCTCATGGAGGGACCCTATGAGTAGACCGGCTCGCGTCCCAGTCACCCAAAGGTGTCACGTTCCGGCGGGCCACCTCGTCCAGTGGGCATGACGAGGATCAAGGGGATCACGAAGAAGGACGCCGGCCCGCTGCTCAGGGCCGTGTACTGGTTCGCGCGGCGTGAGTTCGGGGCGGTGCCGGAGCCCGTCACCGTGATGGCGCACCACCCGAAGCTGCTGATGGCGAGCGGCCGGCACGAGCTGGCGGTCAAGAAGGCGGTCCACGGGCCGTTGTTCGAGCTGTGCGTCTACCGGACCGCGGTGAAGCTCGGCTGTTCGTGGTGCGTCGACTTCGGCGCCATGCTCATGAAGCACGGCGGCCTCGACATCGAGCGGCTCAAGCACATCGACGACTACGCCACGTCGCCGCTGTTCACCGACCTCGAACGCAAGGCGCTCGCCTACGCCGACGCCATGACCGAGACACCGGTCGCGGTCACCGGCGAGCAGGTCGCCGAGCTGGAGAAGCTGCTGGGGCGCAAGGAACTCGTCGCGCTGACCTACCAGGTCGCCCTGGAGAACCAGCGGGCCCGGTTCAACAGCGCGTTCGACATCAAGGACCAGGGATTCACCAGCGGTGACGCCTGTCGCGTGCCGCCGGCCTAGACGCCCGGATCGCGCACGCCGGCCGAGCCGGACGGATAGAGTCCGTTGGCGAACCACGCCAAGCACCTGGGGAGTAGCGGCATGCCGGTCGATCGATTCAAGTCCACCTGGGAGGACCTCGGACGGGTCGACCCGCTGTGGGCGGTGCTCACCGATCCGGAGCGGCGCAACGGCGGCTGGGACCTCGACGAGTTCCTCGCCACCGCGACGGGGCCCATCGCCTCGGTGCGCAAGCTCGTCGACGAGGCCGGGCTGTCGTTCGGGGAACGGGTGGTCGACCTCGGGTGCGGCGCCGGCCGCCTGTCCAACGCGCTCGCCGCGCACGTGCACGAGGTCGTGGGCGTCGACGTCGCGCAGTCGATGGTCGACGAGGCGAACCGGATCAACCAGTTCCCCGACCGGGTCAGCTTCGTCGCCTACGACGGGTACCGGCTGCCCTTCGCCGACGAGTCGTTCGACTCGGCGCTCAGCCTCATCTCCCTGCAGCACTCGCCGCCCGCCCTGCAGGTGCAGGCCCTGCTCGAACTGCAGCGGGTCGTCCGGCCGGGCGGGGTGCTCGTGTTCCAGCTCCCCTGCCGGCCCACCAGGCGCGAGGAGCTGTCGGCGGAGGACATGCGGGCGAGCATCGAGCTGATCGACGTGCCCACGCCCGTCGGTGCCGGTCAGACCGCGACCGTGCGGGCCAGGGTCACCAACGTCAGCGCGCACACCTGGCCGTCCGGTCAGCTGATCAGGCTCGGCAACCACTGGCTCAGGGGTGACGAGCCCGTCACCTGGGACGACGGGCGCGCCGACCTGCCGCACGACCTCGCGCCCGGCGCCGCCGTCGAGCTGGACCTGGAGATCGTCGCGCCGGAGGAGACCGGGGAGTACCACCTCGAACTGGACGTCGTGCAGGAGGCCGTGACCTGGTGGGCCGCGGTCGGCAGCACGCCGACCCGGACCGGGGTGACCGTGGTGCCGGATGCCGTCGCCACCGCGTCCCCGTCCGGCGCCCGGCAGGAGGTCGTCATCGCGGCCCAGCAGGCGCCCCACCAGCGCAAGGACGGCGGCATCGAGATGTTCGGCGTCGACACGAACCTCGTCCGGCTGCTCTTCGCGCACTGCGGCTCGCAGGTCGTCACCATCGTTGCCGACGACATGGCCGGCGACGACTGGGAGAGCTTCACCTACGTGATCCGCCGGGGAGAGACGGTGTGACGTGGAGAAAGTCACCCTGACGGGCGCGCAGGAGACCATGCTCGCCACGCTGTACGGCCGGGCGCTCGACAGCGAGCGCCCCACGTCCGTGCTGCACGACACCGAGGCCAAGCGCGCCGTCGACCGCATCGACTACGACTTCGCCAAGACCGGGATGAACACGACCACCGCGGTCGGTGTCGCCATCCGCGGCAGGGTCCTCGACGACTGGGCGCGTGACTTCCTGCGGCGCACCCCGTCCTGCACGGTGCTGCACCTGGCCTGTGGCCTGGACACCCGCGCACACCGCGTCGAACGGCCGGACACCGTGCGGTGGGTCGACGTCGACATGCCGGACGTCGTCGCGTTGCGGCGCAAGCTCTTGCCCGAACCTGAGGGTGACTACCGGCTCGTGGCGTCGTCGGTCACCGAGGACGCGTGGCTCGCCGAAGTGCCCGCGGACCGTCCGGTCGTGGCGGTGTTCGAGGGCCTCTCGATGTACCTCACGCAGGCGGAGGGGCACGCGTTGATCAGCAGGATCACCAGCCGGTTCTCCAGCGGTGAGCTGCTGTTCGACGTCTACGGCCCGTGGGGGATCAAGCTGCAGAAGCTCGTGCCGGCCGTGCGCAACGCCGGCGCCACTTTGCACTGGGGCGTCGACGATCCGCGCGAGATCGAGGCGCTGCACCCCGGACTGACCACTGTGGACTCCTGGCGCAGCGTGGACCTGCCGCACCTGGACGCGTTGCCCAGGTCCGGCAGGATCCAGATGAAGGTCGTCAGCGCGATCCCGAAGCTCCGCGACGTCGGGAAGCTGCTGCGAATGCGGTGGTGAATTTCGGGCTGGTAGCTCAGGCTTCCAGGACGAAGTCGAACTTGGCCGTGTAGCGGTTGCCGACGAGCGGCCCGAGCTCGACCTCGCACTCGCGGTCGAGGTAGGCGTCGCGCCGGTTCAGGTAGGGCATGTTCATCCCGTACGCCCTGAGGTCGTCCGGGAAGAAGAGCTGCGTGGTGAGGATCCGGCCACCGCGTGGCTGCGCCTTGACGTGGATGTGCGGTGTGCGGCCGGGGTAGTCCTTGGGCACGATCGTCTCCAGCACGTACGCGCCGGAGGCGTTGGTGAACTGGTGGCCACGCATCTTGAACGTGGTGTTGTCGTACACGCCCCGAGCGTCCGCCTGCCAGAAGTCCAGCAGCGCGTTGGGGATCGGCTGGCACTTCATGGTGTAGACGAACCCGGTGATGCTGAGCACGATCCCGGTGACGCCGGGCGTGCGCAGGTTCGTGCGCTGCGGGGAGTTCCGCTTGAAGTAGGGACCCTCGATGTTCGACGGGGTGTCGTCGTCATCGACGCAGGTCGGGGTCAGGGGAAGGGGCGCGCTGCGCGCCGTGGTGGCGCCGGCGGCGGTCAGTGCGACCACGGCGGCCGCACCGGTCGCCAGGAACGCCCGGCGTGAGGGGATGTCGTGTTCGGGCATGTTCGAACTCCGGTGGTTGCAACCCGCGGCAGGGGGCTTGGGCTGACCAGCGGGCCGAACGTTAGCGCCGGAACGATCCCGGTTCCAGTTGTGGTCCAGACCAAAGCGGTCAGAACTCCACGTGGGTCAGCTTGTCCGGGTTCGCGATGTCGTAGACGGCCGCGACCTTGCCCTCGTGCACGGTGAACGCCGTCACGCGCGCCGTCACCTCGCCGTACGCGGGCAGGAGCACGCCCAGTTCGCCGTTGACGAACACCGGCCGGTGCTCTTCCGGGTGGCCGTACTTCCGCAACAGGCCCAGGAAGAAGCGAGCGACCTTGTCCGCTCCGGAGACCGTGTGGACCGCCGTGCGCACCTTGCCGCCGCCGTCGCCGATCATCACCGCGTCGGGGTGCAGCAGTGCGAGCATGCCGTCGATGTCGCCGCTCGCCATCGCCCGCAGGAACTTCTCCAGCACCTCCTGCTGCTCGGCCAGCGCGGCGCGGGGCGGCGGATCGGCGTCCGCGACGGCCTTGCGGGCACGGGAAGCGTGCTTGCGCGCGGCGGCCTCCGAGACCTGCAGCACGTCAGCGATCTCGTTGAACGGCAGGGAGAACGCGTCGTGCAGCACGAACGCGACGCGCTGGTCCGGCGTGAGCCTGTCGAGCACCACCAGCGCGGCCATCCGCACGTCGTCGGACCGCACCACGCTCGCCAGCGGGTCGTCCTCGCCGGTCGTGAGCAGCGGCTCGGGCAGCCACGAGCCCACGTACGTCTCGCGGCGCACGGCGGCGGAGCGCAGCCGGTCGAGGCAGATGCGGCTGACGACGGTCGTGAGCCAGCCGCGCGCGTCCTGCACGCCCTCGGCCTTCGCGAACCGCGGCCACGCCTCCTGCACGGCGTCCTCGGCGTCGGCGAAGCTGCCGGTCAGGCGGTACGCGACGCCGATCAGGTGCGTCCGGTGGAGTCCGAAGACGTCGGCGGTGGTCACGGTTGGCAGTTTGCCAGGGCATTAGACTCTAGGCGTGGCAGGACGCATCAGGGAGAGCGACATCGCATTGGTGCGTGAGCGCAGCCGTATCGACGAGGTCGTCGGTGACCAGGTTTCGCTGAAGCGTGCCGGTGGCGGAGCTCTCAAGGGGTTGTGCCCGTTCCACGACGAGAAGTCGCCGTCGTTCAACGTGCGTCCGTCGCACGGCACGTTCCACTGCTTCGGCTGCGGCGAGGGCGGCGACGTCATCGCCTTCGTGATGAAGGTCGAGCACCTGTCGTTCGTCGAGGCCGTCGAGCGGCTCGCGGACCGCGCGGGCATCCAGCTCACCTACGAGGGCGGCGGCGCCACGATCCAGCGCGACCGCGGCACCCGCAGCAGGCTCATCGAGGCGCACAAGGCGGCCGCCGAGTACTACGCCGAGCAGCTCGCGACGCCCGAGGCGCAGGCGGCGCGCGAGTTCCTGGCCGAGCGCGGGTTCGACGAGGCCGCCGCACGCCAGTTCGGCTGCGGGTTCGCGCCCGGCGGCTGGGACAAGCTCACGAAGCACCTGCTCGGCCGCGGGTTCGAGCTGCAGGAGCTGATCAAGTCGCAGCTCACCAAGGAGGGCCGCCAGGGGCCGATCGACCGGTTCCACCGCCGGTTGCTGTGGCCCATCAAGGAGATCAGCGGAGACGTCGTCGGGTTCGGCGCGCGGCGGATCTTCGACGACGACCCGATCCAGGCGAAGTACCTCAACACCAGCGAGTCGATGATCTACAAGAAGTCGCAGGTGCTGTTCGGGCTCGACCAGGCCAAGCGCGAGATCGCCAAGCGCAAGCAGGCGGTCATCGTCGAGGGCTACACCGACGTGATGGCGATGCACCTGGCCGGCGTGCCGACGGCGGTCGCCTCCTGCGGCACGGCGTTCGGCACGGACCACATGAACGTGCTGCGCAGGCTGCTGATCGACGACGACGTGAACGGCGAGGTCATCTTCACCTTCGACGGCGACGAGGCGGGCCAGAAGGCCGCGCTGAAGGCGTTCGACGGGGAGCAGCACTTCTCCGCGCAGACCTACATCGCGGTCGCGCCGGACGGCATGGACCCGTGCGAGCTGCGGCAGGCCAAGGGCGACGTGGCGGTGCGCGACCTGGTGGCGCGGCGCATCCCGTTGATCGAGTTCGCGATCAAGGCCCAGCTCAAGACCTACGACCTCGACTCCGTGGACGGCCGCGTCGAGGCCCTGAAGAAGATGGTGCCGTTCGTCGCGCAGATCAAGGACAGGGCCAAGCGCGACGGTTACGCGACGCGGCTGGCCTGGTGGGTGGGCTGGGACGACGAGGCGATGGTCGTGCGCCGGGTCCGCCAGGTCTCCAGCGGCAAGGCGCCGGTCGCCACCACTCAGCGCGCCGACCCGAACCAGATGGCGCTGGGCGTCGAGGTCGACGGCCCGCCCCGGCCGAACCCGCGCGACCCCCGGCTGGTGCCCGAACGCGAGGTGCTCAAGATCGCGCTCCGGCTGCCCGAGTACGCCGGTCCGCTGTACGACTCGCTGCCGGACGAGTCCTTCACCGACCCGGCGTACGTGGCGCTGCACCGGGCGATCCGCGCGGCCGGTGGCGCGTCCTGCGGCCTCGAGGGCTCGGCGTACCTGGACGCGATCTCGCAGGCGTGTTCGCACGCGTCGGTGCGGTCGGTGCTGACCGAGCTCGCGGTGGAACCGTTGGCCGTCAAGCAGAACGACGAGTTCCGCTACGTGTCGATGGTCATCGCGCGGCTGCAGGAGGTCCAGGTCGGCAAGCAGGTCGAGGACGTGAAGTCGCGGTTGCGGCGGCTGTCCCCGATCAAGGACGCCGACGAGTACCGGGCGCTGTGGGGCGACCTGGTGGCGCTGGAGGAGTACCGCAAGGCGCTCCTGCAGCAGAGCGCTGGAGTGCTGTAGTGGGGTTGTTCCAACGGTTGTTCGGCAACGGTGCGCCGGACGGCTTCACCGGTTCGCTGGAGAAGGACGAGACCGTGATCGCGCACGCGCCCGTGCAGACGGGTGGGCACGTCGTGGTCACGTCGCTCGGGCTGTGGCTGCCGGGTGACGAGCCGCGGCGGATCGGCTGGCACCTGATCAGCAAGGTGAAGTGGGAGGGCGCGCTGCGGGTCGTGGAGGCGGTCGAGGCCTCCGTCGAAGGGCCCGTCGTGCTGCTGGAGGACCTTCCCGCGCAACGGTTCGCGCTGGACGACCCGCGGCGGGTGCTGCGGGCGATCAGCCAGCGCGTCGAGGGGTCGATCCGGGCGCGGGAGCGCGTCGAGTCGCCCGGCGTGTGGATCCTGCAGCGCAAGATCCCCGGCCGTGACGGCGTGGTGTGGCAGGCGCGCGGGGATGCCGGCGTGGATCTCGACAGCGTGCGCGAGGCCGTTTCGGTGTTCGTTTCGAAGCTTGCGGACTAACAGTACGCGTGTACTGTTAGTCGCATGTGGGATCCGGCGCAGTACTTGGCCTTCGCCGATCACCGGGCGAGGCCGTTCTACGAACTCGTGGGGCGCGTGCGCGCTGTGGAGCCTCGTCGCGTCGTCGACGTGGGCTGCGGGCCCGGCAACCTGACCTCGTCGCTGTCCGCGCGGTGGCCTTCCGCGGTGGTCGAGGCGTTCGACTCGTCTCCGGAGATGGTCGAGGCGGCGCGTGCGGCCGGGGTCGACGCTCGCGTGGACGACGTGACCACGTGGGAACCGTTGCCGGACACCGATGTCGTGGTGTCGAACGCGGTCCTCCAGTGGGTCCCGTCACATCCCTCGATCGTGTCGAAGTGGGTCGCCGCACTGCCGACCGGCGCGTGGCTCGCGTTCCAGGTCCCCGGCAACTACGCGGACGCTTCGCACCGCCTGATCCGCGAGGTGGCTGGGGAGGGCCTGGCGCACGTCTTCCGTGGTGAGAAGCCGGTTCTGGACCCTGTCGAGTACGCCGGCCTGCTCGGCGACTGCGCCGTCGCGGACGTCTGGGAGACCACGTACGTGCAGCGGCTCTCCGGTCCGGACCCGGTGCTCGAATGGGTGAGCGGCACGGCTTTGCGGCCCGTGCGCGCGGCACTGTCCTCAACGGACTGGGACGCCTATGTGGCGGAACTGGCGCCGCGGCTGCGTGAGGCGTACCCGCAGCGAGCCGACGGCACCACTTGGTTCCCCTTCAGGCGGATCTTCGTGGTCGCCCAGGTGTGAAGCTCGTCACTTCCGGGGCGTCATCGGAGGAGTGGAGATCTTGCCGTTGGTCTCCTCGTGGTGGCGCCACGGAGCCTTCTCAGCTGCCTTTTCCGCGGCGTCCGTGGCCAGATCCTTCGCCTGAACTGCGGCTTCGAACGCCTTGTCCTTGGCTTGGGCCGCCGTCTTGCGCACCGTCGGGTTGGCGGTGAAGCGGTGCCAGAGGCGCACGATCTGGTCGTAACGCTCCCGTCCGGCCTTCGCGCCGAGCACGTAGCCGATCGCCGCACCTACCAAGATGCCCTTCATGTGGCGTCTCCTCTCGCATCGTGCCTGGTCATGGCCTATGTTGCCGCCAAGTGGGGGGTCCTTGCAAAACCCCTTTCGCGACTCATGTAGAGTTACCCACTGTCAGGAGGAACCAAGCCTGACGGGCTAGAACAACCGAACATTCCCCCATAGCTCAATTGGCAGAGCATGCGACTGTTAATCGCAGGGTTACTGGTTCGAGTCCAGTTGGGGGAGCTTAGCCACTAGGCCCCAGTCATCCGACTGGGGCCTAGTGCTTTGCCGGGCCTTGAGCCAGCTTGGACGAATGGCCGCCCGCTTCGCGAACCTCCGCCGCATCTCCGTGCTCGACCCCGTGACCGAGCACGAGGAGATCATGCGCATCTCCGCCGGCCTGGAGTTCCCGTGGGACTACCAGAAGTCCCTCGAAATGGCGTTGTTCCGCACGTACTGCGTCCCGACGATCTCGGGCCTGCTGGAACGCACCGGGGAGTTCGAACGGCGCCCGCAGAAGCGCTACGACGACACGGCCGTCCTGATGGCCGAACTGGTGGAGCACGGCTACGACTCCCCACGCGGCCGTGAGGCACTACGCGTCGTCAACCGCCAGCACGGCCGTTACGAGATCTCGAACGACGACATGCTCTACGTGCTGTCGACGTTCATCTACGACCCGATCGACTGGCTGCACCGCTACGGCTGGCGTCCGCTGACCCGCAACGAGGAACTGGCCGGGTTCCACTTCTACCGCGCGGTCGGCGCCCGCATGGGCATCAGGGACATCCCGGCCGGCTACGACGAGTTCCTGGCCATCAAGACGGCCTACGAGCAGGAGCACTTCGTCTTCGCGCCGTCGAACCGCCGCATCGGCCAGTACACGCTGGACCTGTTCTGCTCGTGGTACCCGTCCGTCGCGCGTCCGGTGGTCGCACGGGCCGTGGTCGCGATGCTGGACCCGGCGATGGTGCGCGCATTCGGGTTCACAGCGCCGCCGTCGTGGGTGGGCGCCCTGGGACGGCATGCGTTGCGGCTGAGGGCTTTCGTCGTGCGCCGGATGCCGGTGCGCAAGGCGCTGAAGCTCACCAGCACCCGCAACCGCACCTACCCGGGCTACCCGCGCGGCTACCGGCCGTCGGACCTGGGCGCGATCTCCAGCACGGCCCGCTGACCGTTGAACACGAAGCCCATCGCCTTCAGGAACTCGTTGCCGGGCTTGAAGTCGTCGAGCCGCACGTGCACGCGCGTGACGTCCGGAAAGCGCTCGGCGAGGGCCTTCGCCATCTCCCTGCCGATGCCCCACCGGCGCAGATCCCTCGGCACCAGGAAGAACCCGATGCTCGCCTCACCCCGCGCGGGGTGGCCGACAACGAGGTCCACGAACCCGATCATGCCCTGAGCCTGCGCGACCAGGAGGTGCTTCTGCTCGAACGCGGCCCCCTCGGGCAACGCGTAGAAGAGACTCTGCACGTCACCGGGCCCGGACGGATGCCCCGTGGCGGCCTGGAACCAGTCGTCGCAGTCGGCGAACAGCGCCAGCACCGCCGGCTCGTCCGCCGGGGTGAAGTCGCGGAGGGTCAAACGCACGCGTCCACCCTATGTGTCGCTCGCCACGGGGGCGTGCAAGGCCCGTTCGGGCTGATCGGTATCCTCCACCACGCGGTGTTAGCGGGCAGGGGGCGCCGCGGCTGCGAGGGGGAAGTAGCTCAGTTGGTTAGAGCAGCGGACTCATAATCCGTCAGGTCGTGGGTTCGAGCCCCACCTTCCCCACCAAACCGGTCGTGGTGCGAACTGCTCGACTCAGCGTGCTTTCTTCACGAACAGACGACCGCGCGTTCGCGGATCAGGTCCCACGCGCTGACGTCCAGCTCGGCGAAGACGAGCAGCTCGTCGACCGACTGAAAAGGCAGCGAGTGCTGGCTGCGGGCACGCTCGATCTGCCTGGCCGCGCGGTCGTCGAGACCACAGCAGTGCGCGATGACGGAGGCCGGTGCGGTGTTGATGTCCACCAGACCGCCGTCGTCGTACTGCCGCGGCAGATCCGGCCGGCCGATCCGGAGGTCGCGTGCCAGTGCCGGATCACGTGCGACGAGCGCGCGAGCTTCTTCTCTCCTGGACCGCAGCGCCAATGCCGCGGCGACAGCGGGGTCCGCGGCCCAGGGCTGCACCGGCCGGACGGGGCCGGGAAGGCCGTAGACCTCTCGCCGGATGCCGCTGAGCTGGATGCATGCCGCCACGATGAGCGCGATGGCGACGACGCCGCCGATCGTGCTGCGCACGTCTGCGGTGGATGCCGCGGGCTGGTCCTGCGAGGACGGCATGATGATCATCAACACGACCGAGGCCGCCGCGTAAAGCGCGGTCCACCACCAGAGCGCCGGTCGCCGCAGGCGGTGCTCGGCGTGTGCGAAGGGCACAGCGGCGAAGAGGCCGGCAGTCGCGATCACCACGACGAAGTACCACGTGCCGCCTGCGCGACGAGGAAGACTCATGGTTGCGGACCTTTCGGAGCAGGGCACGTCCTTGCTGGCCTATCGCCGGTGGCGTGTGAAGAGTTTCATCGCCGGCGAACTTCGTTGGGCCGAAGCCGTCTCCACTAGGTCAAATCGCGTGCGGACACGGCTTTCCGGTGCGTAGGGTGCGCGAGACCAAGGGGGGTGCGGCATGACGAAGCTGAACCAGATCATCGCAGTGGAGAAGAGTGTCAAGGGCGGCACGCTCCGGGATCTCACGGACGCGCACCACGGGTTGCAGAAGCCCGCGCTGCTGGCCGGCATCTCCCGGACGTACCAGCCGAAGGACGAGGACGGCGAGGTGCTGCCGCCGGAGTCGACCCGTGTGCAGCTCAAGGCCGAGGACGTGCTGCGGAAGACCGCCGCCGTGATGACCCGGCTCTTCGACGTCACGGCGACCAAGGACTGGGCCAACTGCGTCGCGAAGGCCGACGTGGTGGTCGACGGGCGGACGTTGCTGCCCGACGTGCCCGTGTCGTACCTGCTGTTCCTCGAGAAGCAGCTGACCGACCTGCACACCTTCGTGAAGAAGCTGCCCCTGCTGGACGCGGCCGAGGACTGGAACTTCGACGAGTCCGCCGACTACTGGCGGACCGAGCAGGTCCGGACCATCCGCACCAAGAAGGTGCCGCGCAACCACGTCAAGGCCGAGGCCACGGAGAAGCACCCGGCTCAGGTCGAGGTGTACTACGAGGACATCCCGGTGGGGTACTGGACCACGGTGAAGTTCTCCGGTGCGCTGCCCGCCCGGCGGGTCAACGAGCTCGTCGACCGGGTCGAGAAGCTCCAGCAGGCGGTGAAGTTCGCTCGCGAGGAAGCCAACGGCCTGGAGATCACCGACCAGCGCGTCGGCGAGGTCGTCTTCGACTACCTCTTCCGATAGCGTCCACAGTCTCCCCCGCTGGAGCGCGGGGGATGCGCTCCCACAAGGGAGCGTGAAAGCTGAAACTGAAACGTCAGCCTGAACCACTCGGTCACCAGTGGAGGTTCGAATCCTCCTCCCGGCACATCGCGCCGGGGTAGCCCAATCGGTAGAGGCAAGCCGGGATCAAGCTCAGACTCTCGCTCCAGAATCAGCATTTCCGCCGAACGCCAGATCACTCGAGACCGGACAAGACTCGCCGAGGTGCAGGTTCGAATCCTGCTGGCCGCTCTGCCCGTGCGGCCGTAGCTCAACGGAAGAGCGCGGCGACCTAAGGATTGATCCGACTCTTAAACGTCGCTGGTGTGCGCAAATGGGCGGCAAACCGGGGCCCTGGACTGGACATGTCCGGGGCCCCACCCGCGTTCGGCTCCTCTGCGCGCGCAGGCCTTCGACGTAGATCGGCAGGAAGCGCCGCCACTCGCTGGGAGAGTCGCGGATCACCTGGGCCATCGCCCTCGTCAGTGTGGCCAGGTCGGTGATCGAGTAGTCGGCGCGCAGCACACCCGCCGCCAGGGCGCGGTCGATCAGGATTCCCGCGTGGCCGGCCCCGCGGTGACAGGCCGAGACCACCTCGGGGGCGTTCGGCAGGTCGCGGGCCAGGACGTCGTTGAGGTCTCGGTCCTCCGCCTGCAACGCGTAGAGGTCGTCCAGGTAGCCGGCGAACGCCTGCCAGGGGTCCGGTTCTCGCCGGCGTGGGCATCGGGCTGTCCGGGCTGAGCGACTCGTACCTGGTGACCTGGCTCGCGATCGCCTTGTCGGGCCTCGGTGTCGCCGCGTACCACCCCGAAGCCGCCCGTCTCGCGCGTCGCGTCGCGCAGGACAGCCACGTCGGCACGAGCTGGTTCGCGGTGGGCGGCAACGTCGGGTTCGCCCTGGGACCCGTGCTCGTCACACCGGTCCTGGCGTTCGGCGGGCTCGCCTGGAGTCCGTTGCTCGCGGTTCCCGCGCTGGTGGGAGGCGCGTTGACGACGGCGGCGCTGCGCGGGGTGCACGGCGCTGCAGCCACGGGCCAGGCTTCGGCCGGCCGGGACGACTGGGGCCAGTTCAGCAGGCTGACGGTGGTGATCGTCGCGCGTTCCATGGTGACGTTCAGGCTCGGCACGTTCCTCGCGATCTGGGTGACCGGCCGCGTCGGCGGCGGCCCGGCGGCCGGAGCGGCGGCGCTGGTCGTGCTGTTCGGAGCCGGTGCCGCGAGCACGTTGCTCGGCGGCGTGCTGGCCGGACGATTCGGGCGCGTCCGTGTCCTCCGGGTGTCTTATGCGGTCGCGGTGCCCGCGGTCGCTGGAGTCGCGTTGGTGCCTGGTCCCGCCGTGTACCTGATGGTCGCGCTCACGGCCGTGGCGCTGTACGTGCCGTTCTCGCTCCACGTCACCCTCGGCCAGGACTACCTGCCCAACCGCCTCGGCACCGCCGGCGGCGTCACGCTCGGCCTCGCGGTCAGCATCGGCGGCCTGGGCTCTCCGGTCGTCGGTGCCACCGCAGGCGTGTGGAACCTCCAGTGGGGCCTGCTGTCTCTCGTAGTGCTGCCCATCGTCGCGTGGGTAGCAGCACGCGGTTTGCGCTCACCCGCGCGCGTCTAGCTCCATGCGGGCTCTAGCCGCGTTGACTACCGTGGAGCGCGTGCGAGTGGCGACCTGGAACGTGAACTCCGTCAAGCAACGCGTACCCCGCCTGCTGCCGTGGCTGGACCAGCGGCAGCCGGACGTCGTGTGCCTGCAGGAGACCAAACTGGCCGACGACGCCTTCACCGCGTTGCTCGGAGACGCCCTCAAGGAGCGCGGCTACGAGTTCGCCCTGTTCGGCGAAACCCAGTGGAACGGCGTCGCCATCCTCTCTCGCGTAGGCCTGGACGACGTGGCGGTAGGCGTAGCCGGCGCACCAGGGTTCCCACACGTCGAGGCACGCGCCGTTGCCGCAACGTGCGGCGGCGTGCGCGTCCACTCGCTGTACGTGCCGAACGGCCGTGAGCCGGAGTCGGACCACTACAAGTACAAGCTGGAGTGGTTGGCAGCACTGCGCGACGTGCTGGAGGCAGGCCCTTCGGACGCCCTGGTGTGCGGCGACATCAACATCGCCCCGACCGACGCGGACCTGTTCGACCCCGAGGCCTACATCGGCTCGACCCACGTCACCGAACCCGAACGCGCCGCATTGCAGGCCATCGAAGCGTTGGGGTTCCACGACGTCGTGCGCGACCGGTGGCCCACCGAGCGCATCTTCAGCTACTGGGACTACCGGGCCGGCATGTTCCACCGCGACCTCGGCATGCGCATCGACCTGATCCTCGCGTCCGACTCCGTCGCGCCGCGGGCCAAGGCCGCGTGGATCGACCGGCACGCGCGCAAGGGCACCGGGCCCAGCGATCACGCGCCGGTGATCGTGGATCTGGACGAGGCGCCGGACGGGGACATCGGGCCCGTGGTGCCGCCGCCTTCGTCGCCGGGCTCGAAGAAGAAGGTCAAACTGCCCCAGGCGAAGTAGTAGGCCGCATCGGTTCCAATCAGTCGCGGTGGTTCATCCTGGCCAGCGGATTGCCCCGGTGAGCAAGGAGGGGCAGTCGTCTGCCAGCGCTCCCGCAAGCGCGGGAATGCCGGGTTTCAGTACTTCCGGTGGCACTTCCAGCCGGCACGACTCCCATAGCCCTGAGGAGGTGCGGTCCATCGGGGCGTTCGCTGAGATCCAGTTCCTTGGAACGGTGGCGATCGATGCCGGGATCAGCTCGGGGGTCAGGCGGACCGCCACGAGAGACCACTGCGAATCCCGTCGCATCGTCTCGAATTCGTGCCTCGACAGGTGAAGGGTTAGTCGCCCCCGGCGCAGCGTTGACTTCACCTCGAGGTGCAAGGCCAGCGGGTTCGTGCGGACAGCGATGTCGTAGCCGTAGCCGTCCGAAGCGGCGGCGACATGGTCAACGCGGTCTGGGACGCAGCCGTTCAAGAGCTCGACGAGCGCGAGTTCTCCGGCGGCACCAACTTGCTGACGGCGTTCAAGGTCCACCTTTCCCCACAACGCGATGATCTCGCCGTGCGCCTCTGCGGCGGAGAATCCGAGGAGATCGGCAGCCCGCAGCGCGTCTTCTGGCACCTCGGACGGTTCTCGGATCAAGATGTCGGCGTCGGCGAACCAGGCGGCGGCACTTCTGCTTATTGCTGCTGAGAAGACCCTGAGTGCAGCAGGGCGAGAAGACTCCGAGGGCCTCAGCAATCCTGATTCTCTCAGCCAGACGTACGCCAGTTCGTACTGTGCCGGTGTGATGTCGCTGTAGCCGGTGTGGGTTGCGAAAAGCGCGCGGCAGCGAGCTGGGGCAGAATGGGGAAGCAGTTCCAGCCAGCGAACGGCCGCGCGCAGGATTCGGTCAGACGGAATGGCCACGGAGATGTCCCAGCAGCGCTTGGATGTCTCGCGGATCGAGGCCGCCCCCCACGGAGGGCTCCTCGTCGAGGTCCGCGAGTTCGTGGACGGCCGGGTCATCGAGTATCCGGCCCATGAACTCCAGCTTGTCTCCAAGTCGGGCAGCGACGATCTCGTCGATGCTGGCCTCGGTCACCAGCACCGTGATCCTGGTTTCCGTCTCGCGCGGTAGTCCGAGCCTGTGAATGCGGTCGAGGCTCTGCAGAAAACGTCCTGCCGCAAAGTCGCGGTCCACGTACACGGCGTCATGGCAGTGGTGATGCAAGCTGATTCCCTCACCGAGAGTGGCCGGATTCGATAGCAGCACCATGCAGTCCGGGTCGTTGCGGAACCGGGCGATCTGGTCTTCGCGATCTTCTGTGCCACCGTGCACCATCGCGGGGTTGAACGCGCTCAGCAGACGTTGAAGCGTGTTGAGGCTCCGGATGAACGTGGACCAGACGAGCGTTTTCTTGCCGGCTGCCGCGTTCGTGGCGACGATGGCGAGGGTCTCCTGATATTTGGGAGACAACTCGTAGGCAGGAAGATCCCGCATCAGCTTGAACAGTGGAGTGCCGGTTGGGATGGCGAGAGGCGGCACCTGAAAGGCAAGAGGTTCGTACCGGGTTGTGCCAACTGAGAGCAGCGCGGGGCTTGTCGCGGCCATGAGCATGTAAACAACGATCTTGCCCAGCGCGGCGAAGTCTTCTTCCGCGCCAGCCGCACGGGCGGAAAACCGGCCACACAGCGCCTCGTAGACCTCTCGATGCAGCGGCGGCATCGGAACCGGGACCATTTTCGTCTGCGGTGGAGTGAGATTGAGGTCGGACTTGGTCGTCCGGGTGAACAGCGGACGCAGCACCTGGCTGGCTTTCGGCAGATCACCCCCTGCCACCGCCTGGATCACCTTCTGCCTGCCGTGTCCCGGCCAGACGAAACCGAAGAGGTTCTCGAGATCCTTCACCCCGTTGGGTGCGGGGGTACCCGTCAGGATGAGGCGATGACGTGCTCGTGGCCCGAGTGCCAAGCATGCCGAACCGTAGGTGCCATTAGCGCCGAGCTTCATCCGGTGGGCTTCGTCCAGCACGAGCAGCGAAGGCCGGGCAGTGAGCCACTGGCCGAGTTCGTTGACCGCAGGCGCGAGCCTTTCGTAGTTGACGATGAGAGCCTCTGCGGAGGGATCAGCCTCTCTGGAGAACACGTCGACACGCAGAGGCGTGCTGAAGCAGATCTTGTTCTCCTCCTGCCACGCCTCGTAGCAGGACTTCGGTCCGACGATGAGGAGACGCTCGATGCCTTTCGTGCGGCGTAAAGCTTGGAACACGGCGAGGGCGACACGGGTCTTGCCCGCACCGGGCACGGAGAAGTTCGCGCCGTGGCGCAAGGACAAGAGCTTCGCGATGTCTCTGCGCTGGAACGATGTCAGGTCGCCGATCCAGGCCGGACCAGTCAGCCCGTCGATGTCGTCAACGGAGACCTCCGCCGCGGACGGCGTGTCCGGAATCAGCCGGGCTTCGACCGTCTGCGCGTCCACGGCGGAGTCCGTGGCGAGTGCGGCCAGCTGCGGATCCCAGGAAACACTAGTCGGCTGGGGCCAGCTGGACAGGGCGACGAGGTTGGTGAGCAGGTCGTCGATGTCAACGTCCATCGTGCTCGCTGAACGTTGCACGCCACTGCGCAAACGGAGTGCGAGCCGCCGCAGATCCGCTTCGTGCCCGTCGCCGGCGCGCAGGCGCGCCGTCGCCACGTCGTCACCGAACCCGATCATCAGGCTCGGACCGGTCATCCCGGTCATCACTGTTCCTTGGAAGCTTCGAGCAGCCACGCCACACCGTCGCCGGGAGCGGTGAACGTGCGGCCTGCTTGCTTCGCGAGACTCGCCAGGCTGGCACGCAAGGTCAGCAACGCGTCGTCGAACGCGTCCTCGTCCAGGGCGTGTTTGGCCTTCGCCTCAGCGAACTCGGCCACGCACTGGTTGACGTAGTCCGCTGCGTCCGTCAGGCGCTCCGAGACCGCCACCTGCCGCTTCAGCAGCCTCGCGTTCTGCCCGGCGAGATCCACCGCCTTGTCGAAGACAGCACACGCGGACTTCATCAGCTTGTCCGCCTCCGACACCTCAGCGGCGGAGACCTTTTCGCCCGCTTGCGCGGTTGCTTTCGCCCGGAGCAGCAGGTTCGTCAGCTCGCGAGTGGTCTTCGCCTCGCTCGTGGCATCGGGGACTGTGACACCAGGCAGGCCGGGGATGCTCACGCTGGCGGTTTCCTGGATCGCTGGCTTGAGCTCTGCTGGCAACCGCGAGCTCAGGTAGCGCTGGTGGAAGTCCGCCTCGGCCAGTCGCAAGGACGTTTTCGGGTAGTTCAGCACGACCATGGCGAGCCGGGACTCTTTGAGCTGTGCGGCTGCATCCGGATTCGTCGCCGCCAGCTTCTCGTAATCGCGGTGCAGTTCGCGAAGCTTTTCCTGCTGGTCTTCGAAGTCGACCAGCTTCAGTGCCGCACCGCTGGCCGTCATGCTCCGTTCGATCGCGTCACTGATGAGCTCGTAGACCCACCTGTCCTTGCGAAGTGTCGGGATCTTGATGTTGAACTCGGTCGCGACGTCGTCCTCGCGACGACCTTCGGCCAACTGCTCCTCGATCGCCATGAGCCGGTTGATGTACGAGTACTCGCGCCGTTTGTCCCGCCGCAACTGGAGGGCGAGTTCCACGCGGTTGACGTCACTGCGGGAGGTGTCCGTGGGCAGGACGCCGACCCTGATGTCCTTGACGCCGAGTTCCAGGAGCGCTGCTCGCCGGGTGTTGCCGTCGACCAGGATGCCCTCCCTGGTGATGATCCCCGGCTCCTTCTGCCCGAAGTTGTCCAGTTCTTCGGTCAGCGCGGTGTAATCGGGGTCCAGCTGAGTGGGGTTCGACGGCCTCCGGGTGAGCAGATGGCGCAGGTAGTCTTGGCTCTCGTCGCTCCAGGGGTTTTCGTCGAGCGCCTTGTCCTTCGCCGGGTCGAGCGTGCGCTGGGCCCTGATCCTGTGCGTGTCCGGGTTGAAGTACAGCAACTCCACCGGCATGGAGATGACGTCGAGGTGCTTCTGCTCGCCGCGCCAATCCACGGTGACCTTGGCGCCCTTCTCCAGCAGTGCTTGTGCGAGCCGCTCCTCCACGATGGAACGGTTCTGCTCGCCTTGGGGTGGAACGCCGAACTTGCGGGACATGCAGTGGCCTCCAGCTGGACTGTCCGATCTTGCTCTGCCCGGATCATCGCAGGAACCACTGACAATGTTGCGCTTGTTGATCCACAATCGGTGAAGCGCAGCGAGAACGGAGTGAGAGTTGGCGATCCCGGAGTGGAACGATCCGTCGTTCAAGGCAGGCACCATGGTCAAGGGTGCTCTATGGCTGTTGCAGCAGGTCGGCGAGGGGAACAGGTTCACCAAAGGGCAGCTTCGCGAGGTCTTTCCCGGTGTGGCCCAGGCTGACCGCCGCATTCGTGACCTGCGCGATTACGGCTGGGTGATACTCACGAACGCCGAAGACGCCACACTCACGGCAGGCGACCAGCGGTTCATGAAGGCCGGAGTTCCGGTCTGGGATCCAGTTGCACGCCGCGCCGCCGCGCCGCAGAAGGCTGTTTCCGCCAAGGAGAAGAAGGCGGTCCTGGCGCGTGACAGCTACATGTGCACCAGCTGCGGTATTTCTGGTGGCGAGGAATATTTGGACGACTCGAACCAGCCCGCCGTGCTTTCGGTGACGAGGCTGGAGGTGGTCATGCCGGATGGCGAGCAGGAGATTCTCCTGACCACCGAGTGCAAGCGGTGCCGGGCGGGCTCCGACGGTGTTCCGGTCAGGGCCGATGACGTGCTGGAGGCCATCAAGGGGCTTGACCAGGCCGATCGCGCGAGGTTGCTGCGCTGGATGAATCGCGGGAGGCGTGGTTCGACCGCTCTGGAGCGTGCCTGGAACTCGTACCGGCGCTTGCCGGATGAGGCCAGGAAAGCGGTGACGGCTGATTTGTTCAACTGAGCCGGTGAACGCGTAGGCGCGGACCGGCATGTTCGCTCAAGGACCATGACTGGAGTTGTGGAAGTGGATGGATCGTGACTGACGTCCCTGCTGTCTCAGACGCGGAACTGGAGCTCGTGCGATGGGAGTTGTGCACGCTCGATCCTGATGGAGCGAGATTCGCTGCCGTTCTTCGGGCAACCTACGACCAGCTGTACGACGGTCAGCGGACCGGGCGGTGGGACTACAACCAGCTCCACAAGACCGAGAAAACTCACATGGGCACGTTGGTGGAGATCAACCTGCATCGTGAGTTCGGCTTCGGTGACGGTGTTGACACCGACTACCAAATCGCTGGTGTCGAGGTCGACTGCAAGTTCTCCAGGTCTTGGGGGGAATGGATGCTCCCGCCTGAGTCCTGGAATCACATCTGTCTGGTCGTGTGGGCCAGTGACGCGGAAAGCGCGTGGTCCGCAGGGCTGGTCAGAGTTCACGCGGATCAGTTGATGGCGGCGAACAGGGACAACAAGCGGAAGTTGAACTCCAAGGGCAGGTCAGCAGTGGTTCCACTGTGGCCGCACCGGGGTGAGTTGAGGAAGAACCTGTTGCTGCACATGGACGCGGCAGCGCGTAGCCGGGTCTTCAGCGCGATGGCGAAGAAGGGAAGCCAGCACGGACAAGCGCGGGTCAACCAGTTGTTCCGCGAGTTGCAGGGCGTGCTGGTCAGCCGCACGGTCCTAGCCACAGTCGCGCAGCAGGACGACCCCATGAAGCGCGCGCGAGGTTATGGCGGGGCTCGGACCTACCTGCGTCCAGAAGGGATCCTGGTGCTAGGGCATCAAGACAACGACCCGGCGGTGGCGCGTGCTCTCGGGCTTCCGGTGCCGCACAAGGGCGAGTTTGTCGCGGCACGGGTGGTGCCCGCGCCAGAGGGCAGTACGAGGCCGGCCGCGGAGATCGAAGGACGGCGCTGGGTCGTCGCGACTGCTTCGGATCCCGTGTTCGAGGCGCCTGTCGTCCCGCGAAAGCGTGATGCGGTTTAGCTTCCGCGCGTCTGTGGCTGGTTAGTCGAAAAGTGTCGGTCCCCGGAGGTAGGGTCGAACTCATGTTCGGTCTGCTCCAGGGCGGCCACGACAGCGCCGACAGCGTCCGGCACCTGCTCGTGCTCCCAGAAACGCAGGACACGCCATCCTGCGGCGTTCAGCGCCGTGTTCACAGATTCGTCGCGTTCCATGTTGCGGCGGAGCTTGGGGGTCCAGTACCACTCGTTGGTGGTGGGCTGCCGGCCGTGCTCCGGGCAGACGTGCCAGAAGCAACCGTCCACGAAGATCGCGACCTTGCGCGCGGTGAAGACGATGTCCGGTTTGACGCGCATCCCGTCGCCGAGCCGGAGCAGGTGGTCCTTCCGATAGCGGTACCCGAGCTTGAACAGTGCCTTTCGCAACGCGATCTCGGGCTTCGTCTCCGCGCGCCGGTTCGCGCTCATGTTGCGGGAGCGGCCTTCGTTCAGCGGTGCCGGGTAGAGGCCGGCGGCGTGGGCACGCTGCCGGGCTTCCGCCTTCTTGCTCTTATCAGACATCAGAGGTCACCTGGGCGGACGGCCAGTGGGGAACTCGGAACACCGATGGACGATACTGCACCACGTCAATCACACGATCTTGCTTGCCGCCGGGAGAAGTTGCTGTGCAGAAGCTCGAAGTCGTAGAGATCTGCGCCGGCGCCGGAGGCCAGGCGCTCGGCCTTGAGAAGGCGGGCTTCAAGCACCGGCTCGCCGTCGAGCTCGACGTGAACGCCTCGGCCACGCTCCGGAGAAATCTTCCGCATGCCGAGGTGGCCACCGGCGATGTGGCGGACCTCAACGTGTGGAACCCGATGGAGCACCTCGGGGTTCCCCTGCTTGCTGGTGGAGTGCCGTGCCCTCCGTTCAGCATCGCGGGCAAGCAGCTCGGCGCGAACGACGAACGTGACCTCTTCGCGTGGGCGGTCGAACTGTGCGAGGTGGTCAGGCCGCAGGCGTTGATGCTGGAGAACGTCAGGGGTTTGAGCATGCCCCGGTTCGCCGGCTACCGGCAGCACGTGCTCGACCGGCTGGGGCAGATGGGCTATGTCGCCGAGTGGCGGCTGCTCCACGCCTCCGAGTTCGGAGTGCCTCAGCTCAGGCCGAGGTTCGTCCTCGTCGCACTGCAGGACCAGTACGCCCCTTACTTCGCCTGGCCGAAGGCTCAGAGCTCCACGCCGACGGTCGGAGCGGTGTTGAAGGATCTGATGGCGTCACGAGGCTGGGAAGGCGCGGACGACTGGGCTCGCCTTGCGAACGGCATCGGCCCGACCATCGTCGGCGGTTCGAAGAAGCACGGCGGGGCAGATCTCGGGCCGACGAGGGCCAAGCGAGCGTGGGCTGAGCTCGGCGTCGACGCGATGGGTGTTGCCGATGAGCCACCAGCGCCTGGCGATGTGTTCAAGGTGGGACCCAAACTCACGTGCGAGATGGTGGCTCGTGTTCAAGGCTGGCAGGACACGGACGAGTGGGTCTTCGAAGGCCGTAAGACTTCGCGGTACCGGCAAATCGGCAACGCATTCCCGCCTCCGGTTGCACAGGCGATCGGGACCTCGATCCACCGGGCACTGAAGAAGTCGGGCAAGCGGCAGGAGCGAGACGTCAACGCCGATCAGGATCCGATTTACCGCGTTCTGCGGGCCAGCGGTGAGTTCATGACTCAGCGCCAGCTCGAGAAGGCCGTCGGCAGGCCCCTGGAGTCTTACGAGCTGGAGCGTTCAATCAGCGCTCTCAGCAGAGATTTCGCAGTTGAGGTCCGTAACGGTTCCAGCGCGACGGCATACCGGCTGGGATCGTTCAAGGGGTTCGTGGGACAGGACGATCACCTGAGGCACGAGTTGTTCTTGAAACACCGCGCGAAGATCAGCTAGCTGTATTGCCCAGCGAGGTTGCGAACGGTCCGACACGTAGTCGGATGATCTTGGAATGAGGGAGGGCCTCCGGGTTCGGTGTGGATTGCGA